>JAUZOA010000008.1 GCA_030706685.1 Bacteroidota bacterium | reverse complement strand
TTAAAATAGTACAATGAAAAAAGGTCTGTTGGTACTTTTCATTGGATGGATATCCGCAATTGCGCAGGGGCAAAACATAGTTTATGACACCATTCGCTATGCAAAGGAACATTACGCAAAACGGGTAATCCTTTTTAAAAGCCAACCGTTACTAAAAGGCAGGGATATTTTCTTAGGAAATAGTATAACTGAATTTGGAGATTGGCGAAAACTTTTGAATGATTCAACCGTAATTAACAGGGGAATTGCAGCCGACAATACATTTGGCGTTTTGGACCGTTTAGAAGATGTGATCACCCGGCAACCCGGCAAACTTTTTCTTGAGATCGGCATAAATGATATTTCCCAGAACATTCCTGTAGCAATCATCGTAAAAAATATTTTGACAATTGCCGGGAGGGTAACGGCAAAATCACCCGAAACAAAGATCTATGTTCTCAGCATCCTGCCAACAAACGACCAGGTCAAAAATGAATACCCGGACGCTTTCAACAAAAACGAACAGGTAAACTTAGTCAACAGGCAATTAAAGCGAAAGGCAAAAGAAAATAAGTTTACTTATATTGATTTGAACAAGAAACTGAGAGATAAGGATGGAAAGCTGGATGTAAAATATGCAAAACCTGATGGGATTCACCTTAACCAAATGGGTTACCAGGTTTGGATCAGACTTTTAAAAACAAAAAAATACTTATAGCCATCCTTGTGCTCTCTATGTGTACCTAAACGGGATAGCACAAGGATCAGGCATTGTTCGATCGTTGAAGCCCGAAAGTGGAAGATTGGAACCGGCAAGTGATAACGCATTCTGAATCATTTATTAACATCAGATCTTTCCCAAGCCATCCCAAACCCATCTTGCCGGGGCTTAATTTGTCCGGCGGGTTCTTATTTTACATTAGATTTCTGCCAAATTCATTACAAGTCATTGATCAGGCGGTTTTTCAAAGACAATGCAAGCATGACTGGCCAGGTCTGTATCAGGCAATTTTAAAACGGACCGGGTCGATTCTCCGCCTAAGGCAGATTGCCATGATAAGCCTCTTCAGACATCTGCTGCTTGCCATACTGAAAAGCAGCCTGAGATTTTTAAAACCCTGTCGCTGAAAACCTCGTATACTCAGGATCGGATCACTTCATTAAAACCAAATAAAATGAAACAGATAGTTGTATTATTCGACGCTCCTGGTTTCACCGCCACAGATTTTGACCAGACCTGGGATGACCTGCGGGCAGCAGGGATAACATTTCCCAAAGGACTCATTTCTCATGCCGGCTTTGCAAATCCCACTGGCAATTGGAATGTTGTCGACATTTGGGAATCAGCAGAAGCATTTGCGGAATTCGGCAAGACGCTTATTCCCATTTTCCAAAAAAGGGGATTTAATGTTCCCGAGCCTAAGGTGATTCCTGCGCATTATGTCATTTATAAAGGCCAACCAGAAGAAGTACCTGCCTGAGAGATCAAATCGCCAAAAATTAATTACCCAAGGTGAAGTTGCCAGGCACTTCACCTTTTTTGCAACCTGCATAAAGCTGGCTTTTCTATTTTGTTTTGGCAGGCGTTTGCCCTGAGCGGAGTTTATTTAACCAATCAAAGATTTGAGGACTTCTCAAAACTGATTGTTAGCTTCCGGCTAGCTATACCGGGAATAGCTTTATATATTGTTTTATGCTTTTTTAATTTCAACGGGCAGGCAGGATTCGTGTGAGTGAATGACTTTCCATATATTGTCAATTTTCCTGAATATAGTCGTCACCGAATACTCTTTCATCGTCATAGTATCACCATTCCTGAAAAAAGCAGTAATATTTCCGGTCCAGCCCAGAATAACAAGGTTGGCGTCAATAACATGGAAAGCCTCCCGGGTCGTGCTAAGTTCCTGCTCTTTTAATAAGCCATAATACTCCGTATTGAGTTTTTTAAACTCATCATAGTTCCTCATTTTACCATCACTGCTGACTGCCAGGAACTCATCGGAATCAGCATAGCATTGAAGTAAAGAATCTGCCCGGGCAATTTTCGCATAATGAAGTATAGCGTCGGGTATTTTTTTTACTTCAGCGATGATTTGCTTTTTGTCCAAAGCTGTCATATTTTGATGGCTTTTAGTAAAACAGGAACCCGGGTGGGCACTCTTCAAGTTACACAAAACATTTTATGCGCAAAAGCGAAATTCACAACAGCAGGCGGGACCTGAACTGACCGGTACTCAGGTATTCTTTGTACATTCATACCTTGAAAAACAACCTGCTTTTATACTAAAGCATGCAGTACCGGTGAGTTGTCAATAAGCCTTAAGGCGACAGAAGTTATGAATAAACCAGGCAATAACTCCTATCACAAACTGCCCATCTTAGATGGATTAGAATTGCTGAATGCAAAACAGCATAAGCAGGATTTTCCTTTTCATACCCACAGCACTTTCAATATTACTTTAGTTTTAGACCAGGTGTTTGCTACCAAGCTTCCCGATCGTTTATTGCAGGCATCAGCGGGAGCCATTGTTGTTACCAACCCGGATGAAGTGCACGCAACAATTTGTGACAATAAATTAGGCAGCTCTTTTTTTACTTTCTATGTATCCCCGGAAGTGCTAAAAGACCTGAACAACAAAAAGCCTGTAACTTTTTATGATAAAATAATCAGTGATAATTTTTTATTTCAACAATTATATGCGTTATCCCGGGAAGATTATCATTCCGAAAAAGAGATAGAGAGAAAGCTATTGCTTGCATTAAAGCAACTGATAACAGGATATGCAAACGATACGACTGCCCCGGATAATAAAAAAAGGCTTTTCCATGCTTTTTTAGAAGAAACGACATTAGAGAAATTTTCCCTGGAAAACGCCGCATCCAAATTTGGATTGGATAAATACAAATTCTTAAGGCTGTTTAAGCAGGAAACCGGGCTAACACCCAACAATTATATTATCCTGAAAAGAATTGAGAAATGCAAGGAACTACTGCAAACACAGGATGATTTGCTGGACATAGCCATTCAAACCGGTTTTTATGATGCCACCCATCTTTGTAAATATTTTAAGAAAATTACCGGGATAACCCCGCTGGCCTACCGGTTTGCCTAGTGCTGCTTACTGCAATATTTTACTATCACCGCTATTCCGGCCATATTACTTTTGTAGTGATCTATTACAAAAGAGAAATATGAAATATAAACTCATTCTTTTATTCCTGCTTTTATCTCAATTATATTCATTGGGACAAGGGCCCCGGGTTTCAACGGAACAATACAAGGAAGATTTCAATTTTTTCTGGACAAGTATCAATAATGAGTACTGCTATTTTGCTAAAAAACAAACCGATTGGCAGAAAGTAAAAGAGATGTATTCGCCAATGGTTGATACGATTACGAGCCGGGACTGCTTTGTAGCCATCTTAGAAAAAATGCTTATTGAAATCTACGATCATCATGCCATTTTAAACACCAATACGGATAGTTCCCGAAGGCTTGTTCCTTCCCGCACCGATATATGGGCAGAATACGTCAATGGAAAGCCGGTTATTACCGAGGTAAGAAAAAACCTGGGAGCAGGAGTTTCTGGAATTACTGCCGGGATGGAAGTAATAGCAGTTAATGATATCCCTGTAGAAGCGGCGATCCAGGCATTTTTGCCTAAAGCATTACCATCAATTACTACTGAAGCAAAAAGTTTTGCCCTTAGATTATTACTCGCAGGAAATCATATCCTGCCCAGGAAGTTTACATTAAACTACCGGGGAGTATCCAAAGAATATTTCCCGGATCAGACAGGTTTGCTGTTAGAAAACATAAACTATGCAGCGAAGGTTGAATCAAAACTTATTGACAATATCGGGTACATTAAAATAAATGACTGCCTGTATGACAACGAATTAATACCTGTTTTTGACAGCGTGATGCAAACAATGAAAAACACCCGCTCATTAATACTTGACCTTCGTGAAACGCCAAGCGGTGGCAATACGACCGTTGCCAGGGCCATTATAGGCTGGTTTGTTAATAAGGAGCATTTTTACCAAAAACATGAATACTATGCGGAAGAGAAGAGTTTTGGAGTAAAAAGCAGTTGGGAAGAAATTGTATCGCCAAGAAAGGATAAATATTATGGCAAACCATTAGTCATTTTATGTGATCACTGGACGGGCAGCATTGCAGAAGGCATTACCATTGGCTTTGACGCGCTAAAGAGACCCGGGACCGAAATTATCGGCACTGCCATGGCGGCTTTGAACGGGGCTGTATACAGCTATGAAATGCCCAATACTAAAATACATTTCACGTTTCCCGCTGAACGATTGTACCATATCAACGGATTGCCCAGGGAACAATACATTCCCCCGGTATTTATTAATTGGCAAAAGGATACCAAAAACCCAAATGCCGACTCATTTATGGCAAAAGCGCTGGAATATCTTAAAAGCAAATAAGCAATGAATTTTTCGAGTGAGAATTATGATAAAACGCATCCCCGGATCTTAAAGGCTTTACTAAAATCAAATAACGGTTTTGTCCCTTCGTACGGTAAAGATGAATACACGTTTAAAGCCATTGAAAAATTTAAAGAAGTTTTTGGCACCAAAGAACTGGAAACATTCTTTTGTTTTAACGGAACCGGCGCGAATAATTTTGCTATCGGCTCCCTGACTGAAAAACACAACGCTGTATTATGTTCCGATGTATCGCATCTTTATACGGCTGAATCAACCGCGCCGGAAACTTTTACCGGGTGCAGGCTTTATCCCCTTAAGACCCGGGATGGCAAAATACTAATTGAGGATCTCCTGCTGAAGATAAAGACAAAGAATGATGTTCACTTACCACCGGCTTCTGTCCTTACTATCACCCAACCTACCGAGTATGGGACTATCTATGACCGGAAAGAGTTAAAGATTATTGCAAAACACTGCAGACAAAATAATATTTTATTGCATGTAGATGGCGCCAGGCTTTTTAACGCTTTGGCAGCTATGAATTGCTCATTGGCTGACTTTGTTAAAATCAGCGGCGCAGATGCACTCACTTTAGGAGGAACAAAATCCGGGTTACTATTTGGCGAAGCGGTGGTGTTTTTCAATAGTAAACGATTTAAAAACCTGCACTACCATCACAAACGAAGTATGCAGCTTGCGTCAAAAAACAGGTTTATAGCTGTCCAGTTCAGCGAATTGCTGAAAGACGGGCTTTGGAAAAAAATTGCAACTCATACAAATAACCTGGCTTCCTATTTTAAACAAGAATTAATGAAAACCGGCAACGCTGAAATAGCTTACCCGGTTGAAACAAATATGGTTTTTATGAAAATGGGGCAAACTCAATTTGATAAATTAAAATCATCCGCTCATTTTTACAGGTGGGATTTTCAACAGGAAGAAGTACGGTTTGCCTTTTCATTCAGTAATACGAAAAAAGAGATAAATTCCTTTTTCAAAGAATACAGGAAAGCAATAAAGGGAAATTCGCTATCCAACTAATTTAAATAAATATCCATGCGTACAATCTTCTAAACAGCTCTTCCAACTCTTGCCGAAGCTACTGCTTCGCCGGATCCTACCCGCTTAAACAATCGCTTTACCTGTATGAATTGATCGTAAGGGTACCGGGATGCATGACAACGTCGTATTTTCTAAAAATAAATAAACCTGTTAATTGCAGGCTATTTCCCGGGTGTATTAAAGCTCGCTCGTACCGGCTGCGGCAGGGTCTTAATACAATGTTAAGGTTAAGAATAAGGTTTAGCGCAGCTTCACAGCCGTGTTCAGGCGGTCAGCCACGTTATCCCAATTGATGATCTGCAGCATCGTATCAACAAAATCGGCTCTCTTGTTTTTGTATTTGAGGTAATAAGCATGTTCCCATACATCTACTACCAGCAGCGGTATCACGCCCCACTGTGTAAGCTTTTCATGATTCTCGCATTGCAATACAGTAAGTTTATTGCTATAGGGCTGGTAGCCTACTATACCCCAGCCGTTGCCATCTACATCCTTAGAGGTTTTTGCCAGGTACATTTTCAGTTTATCATAGCTGCCAAAATCTTTCTCAATCCGTTTTAATAATTCTCCGCCGGGATCCGTTTTTTTATTGGTAAGATTAGTCCAGAAGATCGTATGCAATACATGGGATGAAAAATGATAGGATAGTTTTTTTGTCCAGTAGTCTACCGTTTCAAGATCGTTGCTCTCCATCGCTTTCCTGATCTTCTGCAAATCGGTATTGGCCCCTTTTACTGCGCCTCCGTGATGAAAAGTATGGTGCAGGTAGACTGTTTCTTCATCCATCTGCGGCTCCAGGAAATTTTTGTTATAGGGCAAAGGCAAGTGAACAAAATTGCCCTCAGCGTCGGTAAGCTTATCCAAACCATTCTCATCATAATGCTGGGCCAGCACAGATGATGTGGGCAAAATACTCGTAGCAGCTAAAATACCTGTAGCGGAAAGAAATTTTTTCCTGTTCATAATCAATTTATTTAATGAATATTTTTAGCAGTAACCCCAGCAGGGCGGCTATAATTATTACAAAAGGCTCTTGTATTTTTTTAAACCGGAATACTATCAAAAAAGTTGCCGAAGCAATCCATACCGAAGTTAAATCAATAAACTGTCTTTTGGCGAGGATAATCACCGATCCGGTTATAGCTCCGATTGCCGCGGCCGTTACCCCACCCACAAATGCTTTGATCGCTGCATGCCTCCCATACTTCTTAAAATAAGGAGCTGGTATAACGGTAAAAAGATAACAAGGCAAAAAAGTAGCCAGGGCAGCTATACAGGCTCCGGAAATACCTCCAATTAAATAACCGATAAATCCCACTGTAATGACGACCGGGCCGGGTGTTATCATAGCAACGGCTACTGCATCCAAAAATTGTTTTTCATTTAACCAATGATGCTCATTTACAACGCCCCCATATAAAAAAGGAACAATTGCCAGCCCGCTTCCAAAAACAAAGGCTCCCGCTTTCAGAAAAAACCAGGCCAACTGTGTCAATTTCTCATGGATGGATAGTTGTGCACTCACTTGCAGAAAAAAAGGAAAAAAGAAAAGTGGAACACCCTTATTCAGAAATCCCGGCGGGGCTTTTACAAACCATACTACAAGCCCGGCTAACAATATCAACCCTATATTTTCCTTTTCAGTTAAAGAAACCGAAACAGCCAGCACAAGGAAAATGATCCATAGTAACCAGTCTTTACCCAGGCTTTTCCTGCTGAGTTTGTAACTGCTGACAGCGATGATTCCAATAACAGCCGCGCCTACTCCATAAAAAACCGCCTGCATCCAGGGCAATCCCCCTTCTTTTACATAAGCATAGCCCAATCCTACAACCATAAGGAAGGATGGTAATACAAAAGCTATCCCGGCCAATGTTGCCCCGATAATCCTGTAATGAACATAACCGAGATAAATAGCCAGTTGTGCCGCCAATGGGCCCGGGGCTAATTGCGCAAGAGCCAGTCCTTCTCTATAATCATCTTCGGTGATCCATTTTCTTTGTTCTACCAGGTCCCTGTGCATATAACCCACCAGGGCCACAGGACCGCCAAAACCTGTTGCGCCAAGTTTCAAAAAATACAATATAAGTTGTCGTAACGTATAAAACTTACCAGGCATCACATAATAGTATAAATCCATAAAGCTGCCGGTTCACCCGCATGGGCAGGGACTGCCAGTAAAAATTTTTTCTCTGCAGGTAACAATAGAGATGTACGAGCGCCATAGCTTGTCTTCAGATGATCAACACTAACCAGGCCCTTTTGTGAATTTGTTTTAAATACATCAATAAATCCTTTCCCGGCTGAAACAAATACAAGACTGTCAGAAGAATTATAAAAAACATCATCGGCATCACCGGAACAACTGGCGGCATACACGACTTTACCCGTCTCCGTATTTACCACTTCCAGGGTTGCCGGGCTACGGCATCCGATAAACAGGCTGTTATCTTCTTCATTCAATGCCATTGGAAAATTGGATGACGCGTCAGTGTTTTTCCATTTTGCAATAATGGTGTTAAGTAAAAGATCAGCGACCTCTGTTTCATTTTCATCCGGGACATTGATATAGATACGGTTTTGTTTGTTTGAAACCTGGAATGATTCAGGATGACCGTCGAGGGAAATCGTACCTGCCTGCTCCATCGTATTTGCATCGATGACAGCAATGCCGCCGTTACCGTATCCGGCATATACACGATTTGAAACAGGATCATAACGGATATTGTCTGCATCGTCTTTCAAATCAATGACGCGCAGGGGACTGTAAGTACGGGTATCATAAAAAATACATTTGCCATTACCTCCGTTCGCCACTACCAGCCTTTTTAACGAGGGAATATAAGCCACCCCCTGTGGTTCATGCAGCCCCTTAATCGTATGAATTGTATTCCCGGTATTAATATTGACTACCTCGATGGTATTATTACCCAGCGCTGCAATAAAGGCAAGATGATCTTCCGCATCATACGCAATATGATCCATCCTGCCGCTTACACCGGCCAGTGTGATTTTTTTACTAAGTGTCAGCAGCTTGCTTTGGTCATAGCTGTTATTGCCCGGTGAAGTACAATTGAAACAGGAAAATAAAGCTGACAGGAAAATAATAGTTTGCATAAATAACCGCATGTTACAAAATTGGATTCCATACATGTTTTTCGTCCTGCACAAATTTAGCCCAGCTAAACAAAGCATCGTATAGCTTCATACCTATTTCCAGCATCTCGTAGTCATTCCTGTAATTATAAGAAAGCCCCGCGGAAATACACCATAGCCCGGCCGACTGAGGCGATAATTCAAACCGGTCTGTATCTGCTCCGCGTACTATCACAGCCAGTTGATGCAATGACGGGTCAGCCAGTTGATGTTTTTTGATGATAAAATCAAACGTGCATTCATCCCCGTAATGCGAATATTCTGCGCCGGGAATATCATACGGGATTGCTTTTAGTACATTAGCCTTCTCCAATACGAGTTCTTTAGGAACAAACAGGAATTCAGCATCCTTATCTACAAAATTCTTAATGAGCCAGGGACAGGCTATTCTGTCAATTTTTGGCCGCTCACGGGTAATCCATTTCATGTTAAAGGTTTGAAGTATTTAGCGGAATGGGAAAAAACGGGTTAAAGCTGCTATCGCTTCCTGGTTTTTTTTTAGACGCTCCATGCCGGCATCACTTTTTTTTTCTTCATTAAAATTCAGTTTTATCCCGATTCCCCTTTCCAGCGCTTTTTCATATACGATAGCCGCGGCTGCTACATCCTGCAAAGCCATACCGGTACTGTCGAAAATAATCACCTCTTCGTCTGCAGTACGCCCCTTTTTTTGACCAACAATGATCTCACCAAGTTCCGCATAAACATCAGTGAGTTGAACCTGTCCTGCTTTTAAAGCATGATGAAGCTCCCCGATCTTTTCACATTGTTCAGCCAGGTCAACAACAATTTTACTGGTGGCCAATAATTCCGTGCAAAGCTCCTGCTTATCCTCACTATCAGCTCCAACCGCGGCAATAAAAGTACCTGCCTGTATATATTCCGGCCGAAGGAATGGTTCCCTGGAAGGAGTACAGGTAACGCAGATATCACTTTGCCTTGTTGCTTTTGCCAGGTCATTCACGGCGATCACATTTATCCCTGATTCCTTTGAAAGTTCGTTCGCAAACAAGCCGGCTCGTTCTTCATCCATATCAAAAGCATAAACCGTTTCAAGATTCCGTACTTTCATTAATGCCCGCAGTGAAACTTTTCCCTGGTTACCGCAGCCACAAATTGTTGCTGTTTTTGAGTTGGCCCGTGAAAGATATTTCGCCGCTACGGCAGTAGCCGCTCCTGTACGGACAATAGTAATTTCAATAGAATCTATCAGCGCTGCTAATTGACCATTATCGGCATCACAAACAATGATGATGCCCTGGATAAGTGGCAGATCATGTTGTGCCCTGTTGGCAGGAAAATTGGAATTCACTTTTGCGACAAAATAGTTTGTACCCAGCTCCATGATCCCGGCTTTGATGTGAAAGCCTCCCTGGTGCGAGTGCAGTCCAAGAATCTTCGGGGGCAATGTTTTTCCCCCCGCATATAGCCTGAATGCATTTTCAACCGCGGCAATACATTCTTCCAGTGTTAATACAGAAATAACATCCTGCCGCGTTAGCAATAAAGTACACCCTGATCTCATAAGTATAACCGGGCACAATACTACCGGGCCAATAGTTATGAAAATAGAACAGAACTAACCTTTTGAAGGAATTTTACTTTTTCGAATGTTTTTTCTTGTAGGCTGAAGGGTTTTCGCCTGTATGTTTTTTAAATATCCGGGTAAAATGGCTTTGGTCGGAGAACCCGGTGAGGTAGGCAATTTCCGTGAGGGAATAGGAAGAAGATTGAAGATACTCCATCGCCTTTTCAATGCGGAGCTTGCGGATGTATTCACCAAAAGAGAGGTTGTCGAAATATTTTGAAAATTCACGTGACAGGTATGCCGGGTGAACGTTGAGCACTTTGGATGTTTCCTTTAAACTAAGGCTCGTATCAATATGATCCTGTATAATTTCTTTCAGCTCCCTGGCCCAACCCGGAATTTTTTTACCTTTTTTCTTCTGGCTGATATATTTTTTTAATACATCCACCAGTAAATTTTCAGATGGCGTCTGGGTATGTTTCTCATTTTGCAGGTATTTTGTCCAGCTATACAAAGCATCATACAGCATCATCCCCTTTTCCAGCAATTGCTGATCATTACCGGTATTATAAGCCAGCCCGGCGGAAATGGCCCACAGGCCTGAAGCTTGCGGCGCTATATCATGACGGTCAGTATCGGCGCCCCTGACTACAAGTGCCATGGAATGAATGGCAGGATCTGCCAGCTTGTATTTCTTTATGAAATAATCGAAAGTACATTCATCATCATAATGCGTAAACTCCACGCCGGGTATATCAAAAGGAATGGCATCCAGTTTATGGGCCTTTTCCTTCACTTCATTGAAAGGAACATAGATAAACTCTGCGCCCGGATCAATAAATCTTTTAATAAGCCAGGGACAGGCGATCCTGTCAATCTTTGGCTTCTCACGGGTTATCCATTTCATAACTTCAATTTATTGTAAAAGTAAATTTTATCGGCAATGAATAATGGCCTTCTGTTTTAAAACAGAAATGCCCCTGCCGGATAGTGTCTCCATTTCAATATTTATATAGCTTCAGAGCAGACGGAATGATTTCTCTGCGGCACTCTTTAACTCCGTGGTTCTCTGTCGCCATATTTCAAACTGAAACGCCGGCCCTTATCGGAAAAAATATTTAATTTCCTGTTCTAAACCAATCACCATGGCAAAACAACCCCGCAAGGAAGCCTCTAATTTTTTATTGTTTCCCTGGAGCCTTCTTTCCATAGTATTGATCCTTTTTCTGAATATAGTCTTCAATGATTTTTTTAGTAAAAACTGGAGCTGGCTGGTCCTGGTACTGATGGTTCCTGCTGCCATACTGGAAAATCTTAAAATAGGTTATTCCACTATGCGGGTAATGTTTCTGAAAACGGTTTATTCACTGCTTTCTTTCCTGCTGATCGGGATGGCTTTTGGAGCCGCTCTTGCAGGATGGCAAACTACCGAATTTCAGCATATCGTAAATTTAAAAAAGATAGTACTGCCCTGGTATGTGTTGCTGGCCCTCTTTATTATTTTATTGATTGAAATTGTCCAGCTGTTCAGTATGCTGAAAGCGGTAAAAAGAGAATTCATGCAATTCGATCCCGACAATTAATGTGAATGGTGAGTGATCAGTGGTGAGTCGTGATTGGCGTCTTAAGAAGCAACGTCTACTCACCACTCACCACTGATCACTCACCATTGTCTTATCGCAGCTTTTAAAAAAGGCCAGGTGGGTAAAGATGAAATGATTTTTAACTCATCCGCTATAGAACTTTCATTATCCAGGAACCTCAGCACCTGCCGGGGTTTATTCTTTTTGAACAGGTCGGTAAATATCTTTTTGCCCGGAAACCTCTTATGGTACAGGATATCAAGCAGCGTATTGTCATAAAAGCGAAACCTTCCCGGCGTTGCAGGAATAGTATCCAATGATTTGTCCGCCACCAGGCAATCCACGATCTGCTGGCTTTGTTTTTGAATAAATTGAAACGTATATCCGCTTGAAGCCTTTGTTTGTCCGCCCGCAGCGCCAACCTGATAGGCCCCGTCATAATAAAATGGAAATTTTCTATTGGTCATAGGAATGATGCCAGATTCCTGCTCACTGACAGTATAATTTTTGATCATTAAAAGATCTTCTATGTATGATTTCAGCTCTTTGTCATACTGTTCCTGCTGCAATAATTCCTTTGTGAATAAAGTATATTCCACCAACGCTTTCGTGGCGCTGAGAGGAAGGACATATACAAAAGCGGTTCCATGGCCCTGGGGTACCCTGAAATCCATGAGGGTGGCTTTATCAGCAGTAAAAGATGGCGAATTGGTTTCTATCATCCATCCTTTAAAATGCTGCAGCAGCTCAATATACCTCTTCGAAACCGGCGGCGGATGATATATTGAATTAAAGATTATCGCCCGGCCTGGTTCCAGTTCTTTGTCATCGAGTATGAGCGTTACCCCTTCTTTATGATGAACCATGCCGCCTGCCTGCCCATACAGTAATTCAATGTTACTGTGCTTACTGATCTCATGAAAGCAATAATTATAAAATTCAATTCCTCTTATCATCTTGTAGTGATAAGGTTCAATGTTCAGTGTAGCAGAATATGTATCGCTTAAAAAATCCAGGCTGCTCCATTGCCGGTGAACAATCTCTTCAAAAAAACCTTTACCGGTTTCCCAGAAACACCAGGTGCGGTCATTCGTGGTTTTAGGAGCTTTATCAACCAGGAGGATATTCTTCCCTGAAAACTTGCCGGTCCGGATCATACGCATGAGCAGGCTGAGCCCGGCGCAACCAGCTCCCAACAGGATATAATCATACTCCTGTCTCCGCCGATTGGCGGACAACTTAGACCCGGGCATTATCTGGATAAAATAGTTTAATCAAAATAGAAAGAAGTTATGGACAGTAGTCCAGTACAGATTCTCCTTTGGGGGCGGGGATTTTATCGCGACGCATTCTATTCCAGTATTTTTTTGCTACATACAGCATACCAAAGCTCTCTCCTTCATGACGATCGAGATGCCGGTGATGCATTTTATGCGCCCAGCGGATAGCCCGGACATACCTGTTATTACTGCGCGAAAACCATTTGAACCGCTGGTGAATGATCACATCATGCACAAGGAAATAAGCAAAGCCATAGGCCATAATACCAAAACCAATTGATTGCATCCACCATACATGATGCCAGGTTCCTTCCCCGATTAAAAGTATGCTCGGCGCCGCAAAAATGACAAAGAAAAGATCGTTCTTCTCAAAAAATCCCGGCTCCGGCTGGTGATGATCCTTATGCAAATACCAGAGAAGTCCGTGCATTACATATTTATGCGTAAGCCAGGTAATTCCCTCCATCATAATAAATGTAATCAAAAGGGCCGCTATATATAAAACTACAATCATTGGATACTGCTTATTTCCGCCATGCTGCCATAACGTTGCTTCCACCATTCTTCTATTCGTGGAAAAGCAAGGTGAAACCATTGTGTAAATTTCCCGGGGTGTTCTTTCAATAAGTTCCTGATATCCCCGAGGTTTTTATAACAATAATCCATTACTTCCTGTTTATTAAATTCTATTGGCCCTTCATATTCTCCCGCGAAAACATGGTCAAATTCATGTTCGATCAGGCCATTGTCGAATTCGGCGCGGTAAACAAAATCAAATATCTTTTCAAGTACCACCGAAAAACCCATTTCTTCCTGCAATCGTCGTTCGGCTGCTTCCGCTGTATCTTCACCAGGCCTGGGGTGACTGCAACAGCTATTCGTCCACAAGCCGCTGCTGTGATATTTGTTCAACGCCCGCTGCTGCAGGAGTAATTCTCCTTTACTGTTAAAAATAAAGACACTGAATGCCCTGTGAAGCACTCCTCTTTTATGCGCTTCCATTTTTTCCATGTCACCAATGGCCTTATCCTGCTCATTGACCAGCACCACCTGCTCCAGTATCATTATATCAGTTTTAATTGGTGTTTAACCCCCGCTCTCGCCAATATCATCAGCTTATGATGATCCGGTATCCGTACTCTCCTCTGCAATATAAGACAAGGGTGCATCCGTTTTATTTTTTTGAATAAAGAATAGTAATATTTATAGGCTACATATACCCCGAATCTTGCCCTGGAAGGAAGTTTTAATATTCCCCCGTATGCCACCCTGAAATCGTTCTCGATGTCATCTTCGATTTGTTTTTTATCTTTTTCGAGGAAATTGCTGAAATCACATCCGGGAAAATACATCCGCGACAACTCATTATTATCCTCTTTAAGGTCGCGCAGGAAATTGACTTTTTGGAAAGCCGCGCCCAGGGCTTTCGCCTGTCTTTCTAATTGCCGGTACAAATTTTTATCTCCTTTTGTAAAAACATAGAGACACATCAGGCCTACCGCTTCCGCCGATCCATAAATATATTCGCCGTATTCTTCCCTGTTATACTTTTTTTTAGAAAGATCCAGCTCCATGCTCCGGAAGAAAGCATCAATGAGATGCCTGTCAATCTTATATTCATTGACCGTCAATTGGAAGCTGTTGAGTATGGGGTTGAGGCTTATCCTGTCTTCAATAGCCTCATAGGTCGCGTTTTTAAATTGCCGGAGCAGCCCATCTTTGTCAAATTCATGGAATGTATCCACAATTTCATCAGCAAACCTGACAAAGCCGTAGATATTATAAACAGGAGCTTTCATATCCTTATGCAGCAGGCGTATTGCAGAATAAAAAGAGCTGCTGTATTTTTCAGCAACTATACGGCTGCAATTTTCACTGACGGTATTAAACAATTCCAGCATGCAGTGTAATTTATATAATTAATTGATTATTCGGGTCACCTGTTTAGCTACTACTTCACCACTGATAAGGCAGGGAGGCACCCCGGGACCGGGTACGGTTAATTGCCCGGTATAAAACAGGTTGCTCACCTTTTTGCTCCGGCAAGACGGCCTGAAAACAGCCGTTTGCTTCAACGTATTGGCAAGACCATAGGCATTGCCACGAAAAGAGTTATAATCACTTACGAAATCACTCACCGAGTAAGATTTCTTATAGACAATAAAATTTTCCAACCCCTCCCCTATATGCTTTTCCATCCTTTTTATAACCATCCGGAAATATTGTTCTCTCAGCTCTTCCGTATCCCCTTCAAGGCCTGCTGCCACCGGGATAAGGAAAACAATATTTTCACAGCCAGCCGGCGCTACCGACGCATCCGTGACAGAAGGAATACTAACATAAAACAGTGGGTCTGTTGGCCATTTCGGGTTCTTATAAATCTCTCTTCCATGCTGGTCAAAAGGGACATCGAAGAAAAGAGAATGATGAGCTATGTTTTTGAGTTTTTTATTCAGGCCGATATAATACAAGAGGCAGGATGGCGCCATTACCCGTTTCTGCCAATAGCTTTCCGGATAGCTCCGGTACTGCGGCAACAGTAATTTATTTTCTGTAAAATAATAATCCGCACCGCTGATGATCACATCGGCTTCGTAACTTTTGCCAGAGGTTGTCACTTTTTTGGCAATCCCTTTTTCGACAACTATTTCTTCCACATTTTCTGCAAACCTGAATTGCACACCCAGTTCCTGCGCCAATTTGTACATACCCCCGACGACGGCATACATACCTCCCTGCGGATACCAGGTACCTCCCTTAATATCCGCATAGTTCATCAGGCTGTATAAAGCGGGGGTTTCTTCCGGCAATGCCCCGAGAAACAATACCGGGAATTCCATCATTTGCCTCAGCCTGGGATGCCGAAAATATTTTTGAATATGCTTTTTCACGGAATTGATCACATCCAGGCGAAAAAAACCTTTGATTACCGACCAGTCAAGGAATTCAGCCAGGGAGAGACCGGGTTTGTAAACAAGATTGTTGATGCCTGTATCATATTTATAGGCCGCCCCGGCAAGGTATTTCTCCAGTTTTTCCCCGCTTCCTTTTTCAAAGGATTCAAATACCTTTTTTAGTTCGGATAAATCTGCCGGTATATCAGTGAACCCTTCATCCCAGTAAATGCGGTAGGAAGGGTCAAGACGCTGAAGCGTATAATAAGCGGATACTTTTTTTCCAAACTGGCTGAAATATCTTTCGAATACATCAGGCATCCAATAAAAACTGGGCCCGCAATCAAAAACAAACCCGGCATCTTTCAATTGCCGGGCTCTCCCGCCAGGGGTATTATTTTTTTCCAGCACCGTTACCTGCCAGCCTTCTTTCGCCATAAAAGAAGCGGCGGATAAACCGGCAAAACCGCTGCCAATAACTATAACTGATTTCGCCATTTACCGGGTTAAATTGCTGACGCAATGATAACACAGATAACACACAAACTGCGAAAAGGATTAAAACCGGCTGATCTGTTCTTTCAGTAATTTACGGGCAAAGTGAATCCTGCTCTTAATGGTGCCCAGTGGTTCTTGCAGGTACTCCGATATCTCCTGGTATTTATACCCGTCGAGGTATAATAAAAAGGGCATTTTGAATATTTCTGGCAGGTGATCTATTGCAGCCTTTATTTCTTTTACCCTCAAACTGCTTTCCGCGGCATTCGACACGGCGGATTGTTTCAGGTTGATCAGGTAATCTTCCGGCGTATTGTCGAAGATTGTCTTTTGCTTTGCCTTCCTGCGGTAATTATTAATAAAAATATTCCGCATGATGGTGAATAGCCAGGCTTTAATATTGGTTCCGGCATTATATTTTTCATGATTGGCCAGTGCCTTATAAAGTGTTTCCTGGTAAAGATCATTTGCAGCTTCCGTATCTTTTGTAAGGTTAACGGCAAAAGGCCTTAAAAAACCGGCATTATTCAACAACATATCATTGAATTCTGTAGTAGCCATATCCTTCCTTTTTACTTTTACAAATTTTGTGATGATACATCCACCCTTTCATCTCAATGTCCCACCATTGAAGTTATTATCAGGGCGGTAAGGACATACAACAAAAAGTTTACCGGAAATAAATGATTGCCAAAATGCTATAATTCCGGATTCAGGAGCTGCCCTTCGTCGAGCAGTTTCCTGAGCTGGGGGGGCATTTCAAAGCGTTGCAGCCCTTCGAGGTGGCCAAGATGGTGAAGATCAGTGCCTACGATATTATAGAACCCGTTTTTCAGAAGATAATGCGCCAAGTCGACTACTGACCGGCCATAATGTCCGCTCAACGAAAGAAGATTGAGTTGAAAATAACAACCGGTATCTTTTAGTTCCGTATAAAAATCTTTATTCCGTTCAAGGTATACATAACGTTCGGGGTGGGCAATAATGGTCTGGTAGCCCTGCATCTGCATTTCAAACAGGATGTCTTTAATATTCATGGAAGGAAATGCCATCGAAAATTCTGTTAACACCATGTTATCTTTAATAGTTAACAGGGGCTCCTTGTTTCGGAGCAATTCTTCCACATGCTCATCGAGGAAATATTCCGCGGCTGCCTTTATTTCTACGTCAATTCCTGCATTTTTGACTGCTCCCTGTACCAATGCCAGTTTTTCCCGGATGATTTCAGGTGAGTTCTTATACATATCCCACATCACATGGGGGGTAGTGATCAGTTTTTTATATCCCAGCTCTCTCATACCTTTTATCAATTCCAGCGAATTTTCCATATCCTCCGCCCCATCATCAATGCCGGGAAGCAGGTGAGAATGCATATCGGCATTTAACAAGGAAAAATCAAATGGTTGCCCTTTCGGCTTTGACCTGGAAAATAATTTTAGCATAACCAGAGATATAACTTTCCGAAATTAGTTATTATTTGTTTGGTAAAAAAGGATGGATGCTCCATATTGAATTTTTATGATTATTGATTTCGAAAAGTGATCCCAATAGCTTTCGGGAGAGAAATCATTGCTGCCAGGTAAAGGTCTTCTGCTTTCTTTTGACTGCTGCGTCGCAAATAGGGTCCTTATTTGCATTGCCCGGGTACAGGGTTGAAAAATCTGCATTTTTCCGCTGACAGAAATATTTCCGGTTTTAATCGTTGCCATAGCCGTTTTTTTGTAAATTGAAAGAGGGAACCAACAACAGGAAAATTACAAATGCCGGCACCACGTTTCCCGGATATTTTTCTCCTTTTTTACGTGATCTTCACGAGATTCTTGCCTGATTTTTCCCTGACCCTATCCTGACCCTCACCTGACTCTGGCCTGACCCTGTCCTGACCCTGTTGAGACACTCCTGTATAGTCTCTCTATCCCTCCCATATACCGACTATATGGCTACGGCATGGCAGAGAGTACTTTTCGCCTATCTTGTTCAGTCCAATATAGCTGTGAACTAAGAGGGCTAAAGCCGGGGTAGTTGAGTTCATTTTCCAGTCCATCTTTAAGGCTGCCTGATAGGCTTCGCTGAGCTTCCCGGGCTAAAGCTTCGGCGCCAGCATAAGCTGTCCGAACACGCAGCAGACAAGGCTGGGGATTATCAAAGTCTCCCGGGTATGGGCTTTAGCCCCAACTTAAATTTTTATCCGAACAGAACAATGATTGGGGTGGAAATTTGTTTAAGCTAATAAAAGGTTGAACCCGGGCAATTTACCAATACTAATCTAAGATACTGACGGGGTTAAAATTGACGCCTGGGCAGAGAGGGAAAGACCTTATGAACAAGATTGCTGTTGGGAAAGATAATATACCAGGCTGTAAGAAAGAGGATCATAAAGTCGGTGAAGAAAGAAATATGCTGTTGATACCATATTTCTACGGCGCCTTTGTAAGGAAGGATGACCTGCCGGTAACATTCATGCGGGGGCAAACTGCTTTTGGTAATAATCAATTCCTCATCCCGGAATACGATGCTCCCGATACCGGTGAGGCCGGGTTTTACGCGATATACTTTTTCTTTCATCTCATCCGTATAGCGGTCAAAGCCTACTTTCATAAGCGGCCTCGGCCCGACAAAGGACATATCACCGGTAAGTATATTAATGATCTGCGGCAATTCATTGAGTTTACTGATCCGTAGAAACCTTCCCATTTTTGTTACTCTTGGGTCATTCCGCGTGGTCACATCACCACTGCCCATATTGGGGCTGTTCTTCAGCATGGTAGCAAACTTCCAGATACGGAATATGCTGTTTCTATATCCCACCCTGTCCTGCCGGAAAAAAACTTCATGTTCACCGGTAAGCAACAGCAGCAGTATGACAGGAAGAAACAGCGGCAATAAAATGATCAGCGCCAGCAGTGAAAACAGGATATCGAAAAATCGTTTGATGACTACGTACATAGATCAGGTTAGTGCCGCTTTTACTTCCCTTGCTACTATTTCTAATTGCTCGTTGGTGATATTGGTAGAGCAGGGAATGCTGAGACAGGTATTGTAAATATAATCCGCGTTGTCCTTTTTTTGCACGTAAGGGCAATTTTTATACATCGGCAATTTATTCATCGGCATCCAGAAACGACGACTGAGTATTTTATTGGCGTTGAGGTGATCCAGTAGCTTTTGCTGCTGGTCGGTTTGTATAGTAAATAACCAGCCGTTGGTTTGCACTTCCGGCAGTTCTTTTTGAAACCGTATATCCGCCAATCCCTCAAAAGCGGCTTTATAAAAAGCAACCGCTTCTTTCTTTCTTTTAATAAAGGAGGGAAGCAATTCCATTTGACCCACACCTACTGCCGCCAGCAGGTTTACAAGCCGGTAATTGTATCCTACCTCATCATGGTAATATTCATCAACGCTTGCTTTGGCTGTGGTAGTTAAATGTTTTGCTTCTTTGGCCAACTGTTCGTTATCCGTCACGATTACACCGCCGCCGCCGGTTGAAATGATTTTATTTCCATTAAAGCTAAAACAACCCATCGGGCTGAAAGTGCCTGCATGCTTGCCCTTATAGAAAGTACCCAGTGCCTCCGTGGCATCCTCTACAACCGGCAAAGGATATTTTTTTACAATGGAAAGAAAACGATCCATGTCACACATATTGCCCAGTATGTGTACGGGCATGATAGCGCCGATACGGCGGCCGTCTTCCACATAGATCAGTTCACCATTCCGTTCATCTGTTTCATTTTCCAAAAATTCTTCCAGCAGGTCAAGGTCCATTTGCCAGAGATCGGGATCAGCATCTATAAGCAAAGGCTCTGCTCCAAGATATTTTATGGAGTTGGCAGAAGCTACAAAAGTGAGATTGGGCAATAGTACATAGTCATCCTGCTTTACACCGGCCAGTAATAAGGCAATATGCAGTGCAGCGGTTCCATTTACAGCGGCTACACCATATTTAGCGCCCGCAAAATCGGCCACCATTTGTTCAAACCGGTTGACATAAGAACCCACGGAGGATATCCATCCTGTATCCAAACACTCTTTTACATATTTCCACTCATTGCCTGCAATGTTGGGAACACTTAAAGGAATTACTTGCTGGTTACTCATACACTTTATTTCCTGCTTCTAAATAATTATTGTACCATTCGATTGTTTGCTTCAATCCCTGTTTCCATCCTACTTCCGGCTCAAAGCCAAGCTGTTTTTTTGCTTTCGTGATATCGGGGCAACGGCGGGATACAGAGCCGGGATAGGTCGGTGCATTCTCATATTGCCCGTTGAACTTCATCAGTTCGCCGGCATAATGAATAAGGTCGCCAATAGATATCTCTTCCTGCGTACCTATATGATATATTTCACCGTTTGTACCGGGTTGCTCCATCGCCAGCACCGTTCCTTTTACGGCATCGGTGATATAGCAAAAGGCCCTTGTCTGGTCATGACCATACACTTTAAAAGGCTCTTCCCCTTTTCTGAAACGAACCACCAAATGCGGGATCACATGTTTGAAACCCATCCGTGGTCCGTATACATTATGATAACGTACAATGGTCGCTTCAAATCCCAGTATCCGCGAATAGTTCAGGAAGCCTGACTCACCCAGCATTTTAGTAACCGCATAAGTAAATCTTGGATGACCGATATCCTGTATGCAAAGGGGCACTTCTTCCGGTGTGGGTACCTTATAACCGAAAGCATCAATGGTTCCGGCATAACATTCACTGGTG
This sequence comes from Bacteroidota bacterium, assembly GCA_030706685.1. Taxonomy (GTDB): domain Bacteria; phylum Bacteroidota; class Bacteroidia; order Chitinophagales; family Chitinophagaceae; genus VBAT01. The sequence goes on along the minus strand of JAUZOA010000008.1, from coordinate 88,466 downwards.
GAAGTAAACAGCACCTTCCCGATCCGGGAACGGCGCAACCATTCAAGCGTATTGTAGATCAGTGCTGTGTTGATGCGGATGATCTCGTGCGGAATAGAATTAGCATTGTCAACCCCAACGACCGATGCCAGCATATAGACCTGGTGATAATCACTCTCCAGCCGGTCGAATGTCTGAGGGTTAGTATAATCCCCGGCTACGACTTTGATATCGTATTTTTTTACTAATTCAGTGAACAGTGTGTCCTCTTTTCCCCGGGCGAAATTATCGGCGATGGTGAGCTGGTAGCTATGGTTTTCCGAAAGATATTTTGCAATATTAAATCCAATAAAGCCTGCTCCGCCTAACAATAAAACTTTTTTAGTCATAAATGATTAGAACTGGTTTTTCAAACTACAAATCCCCTCTTCCTATCACTTTTACAATATGCTTTGTCTTTAATGCTTTGATCTCGTCATTGGTCAATATGCCGATCGTATCATAAATAAATGACGCGGACCGGTCGAGCAATTTGTTAATCAATAACGGGTTGTTCCGGTAATCTTTATGCCCCGTAGTGATGATTACCAGGTCATACGATTGCTGTAACAATTCATTAAGGTCAGTATTCAGCCGCAATTCCTTTTCTTCCCAGAACACGATATGCGGATCATGCAGGGTAATATCACAACCCGCTGCCAGCAATTGTTCATATATTCCCTGGACCGGGGTGAACCGCGTATCACCGACATCATTTAAGTAGCTAACACCAAGCAACAATACTTTTTTCCCTTTCAGTGACCCTTCGTACTGTGACTGGAGGTATTGAAAAGCAAAAAGAGGCATTTGGTCATTGATATGCACTCCCATTTCACTTTGCTGAAGAGGTTCTTCGCTTCCGAAAAGATTCATCCTCGCCCAGCTTGCCAGTAACGGATCTTTAGTAAGACAGTAGCCGCCTACTCCCAGTCCCGGCAGCATAAGATTCTTATGCGTAGGCCGCATCCGGATAGCGTTCACTACTTCATATATATTGACGCCGGCTTCTTCGGCAAAACGGCTCCATTCAACCATGAAAGCGATATTCATGGCGCGATAAGAATTTTCCAGCACTTTGGCCATTTCGGTAGCCTGTGTATTTCCAAGCCGTGTGAGCGGGTATTCATCCGTACTGATAACTGTACGAAGGAATTTTTCTGTTGCATTGGCGCTGGCTTCATCTGTACCGGAAAAGACGCGGTAAAAATTTTGTATGGAGTCTACATATTTCGGTCCCGGCATAACCCTTTCATAAGAGTGACCCACTTTTAACTGGTCGGTGGGCAAGCCTCTTTTTTGTAAACATTCTTCCAAAACAGGCTTTACGATCTTTTGAGAAGTGCCCGGCGGAACTGTTGTTTCAACCAATACCAGTACATCAGGTTTACAACAGGAACCGATACTTGTAATAGCTTTTTTAAAAGGACCAAGGTCAACGCTGTAATCTTCGAGGTGACCACTGCCATTGGATTGCTTTTTGACATCGAGGTTGATATCAACAATCACGATATCAGCTTTACTATAGGCATACGCATCACAGGTAGCGTACAAATTCTTTTTCTCCCTTGCCTTTTTGTAAAACAGCCCGATCTTCGGATCATCCGCAATGACGGGAAAAGCTCCTTCATTAATAGATTGGATTTTCCAGTAGGAAAATGGAGTGGGCAGATCAATGCCGATCACCGCATATTCTTCCGTTAATGCATTCGCCACTACCAGGCTCATCACCGATCCTACAAATCCCAGTCCCTGCACCACTACTACTTTTTTACCGGGATGCAATGCAATAAAGTTGTCAATACCGGTCTTATCATCTATGGTTTCAGGAATAACATATTGTTTACCGGTTAAAGGGCTGACAGATTCCTGCTGTGGTTTTTCTTTCACCATAATGGCTACTATTATGATTGAAGTATGAATATTCGGTTCCCGATCTTAGTATAAGCCCAGGGCCACCTGTAAGTGGTCGCCTTAACCCGTCTTTCTACTTCCTCTTCCGTCATATCCGGGCTTATATAACAAAGTTCGTTCAGCTCTTTTCGTGTATAAGGCTTCCTTTTCCACTGTTCCGCAGAGGCGGGTAACGGATTTCCCTGCAAGATACAATCCATTATTTCATAAAACATAGTTTCGATCAGGTGATAGCATTGCTGGGTTACGCTATATACGGTATCTTCTTTCGCTACAGGAAATCGCGTTACGGCGATAATATTACCGGTATCAACCGTCGCTTTCATATAATGGCAGGTAACCCCGTACTCCTTTTCCCCGTTGTATATCGCAAAATTTGTGCAGCCGGTACCGGGATATTCAGGGCTCCCGGGGTGAAAATTGATGGCCGCATAGGAAGCCCGTTGCAGCAATTTTCCGGGAATGATCCATGAACCGATAAAAGAAATCAAAAGATCTCCTTCCCAGTTCAATACTTCATCGGGTAATTTATCATACCTGTCGCCGGTAAAGATAAGCGGGTGGCGGAAATGCCTGCGGATAAAGTCAGCCGCCCTTTCTGCAAAGGGATTCTCTTTCTTTCCCAAAAATAATACATGAAATTCCTGCGGGTGTTTCGCTTTCACGATCGGTTATTTCGGCTTGTTTCTAAAGAACTGCAAAGGTAAGCGTTGTCAGCTTAGAGTTGGCAACCTTAGTAAGAACTGCCCGGTTAAGAAAAATCTTTAGTAAGGTTGCCAACTCTAAGCTGACAACGCTAAAAAAAACAGCACCTGTATTACCAGGTGCCGCCTTAACCTTAAAAAATTCCAATGATACAAAACGTCATCACTACGCTGCTTTCAGGCTTCTCGCCGGTTTCTTCACCAGTTTCCTGGCAGGGTTGCCAATTACAGTAGTGTTATCCGGTATATCTTTTACGACCACGGTGCCTGCACCGATGATCACATTATTTCCAATAGTAATTCCCTGGCGTATCACAGCATTGGCGCCAATAAAACTGCTCCTGCCCACATTTACATTGCCGCATAAAACCGCGCCCGGGGCTATAAATGAAAAATCGCCAATGATACATTCATGATCAATGGTGGAAGAAGTATTGCAAATAACTCCTTTTCCTATTTCCACCAGCGGGTTGAGCGTGGCGTTGGCAGCTATCATTACACCATCACCCATTTTTACCGACGCGGAAATAACAGCGCTTGGATGAATAGCGTTGATAGGATTGCCCAGGAACTGGCTTAGCTGGGTATGAATCTTTTCCCGGATTCCATTATGACCTACACAAGCGAAATAATCGAATCTCTTCAGCTTGCCGATTACTTCCGATTCTTTTCCGAGATAAGTAAGATGATAAGGATTGAGTTTCTTTTCTTCTGAGTCGCAGTAGGCGGTTACCAGGCGGCCTGCATTCAGAAAGATGTCGATAATGACATAAGCATGGCCTGAATAACCTATGATAGCCACGGGCTTTTTTAGGGTGGTTTTCATTGCACGGATTTGGATAGCATAAAAATAATAGCCAAATCCGGCAGCCCCAAGCAAATCAAAAACAGATAATGGAAAACAGGTACTACTCCTGCGCCGCCGCGGGTAGTTTTTCGATGAGCAGGAATAAAACCCCCTGTTCTTACGAAGAAATCTTACTTTCTCGCCACGCTCATCCTTCCTCCCTGCATAGGCATGATTTCAAGACTTTTGATATTAAGGCCCTCATGGAGGCGGCGTATATCCGCTTCATTATAATGATAGACGGGAGTGGTATAGCGATACCGGCGTAAAGCCATCCTTAAACCATTCGAAGGCCATGATACGACAAAAGCGCCGGTAGTAATGGCATCCATTTTCTTCATAAACGTAGCTGTGTCCTTCACATAATCCACGACACCGGCGGCCACGGCCACTGTAAATTTCTCTCCCTTGAAATCATAGGTAAAGAAATCGCCCTGGACAAACTTGCAGCGATCACCCACTCCTTCGGCGGCAGCATTTTTCCGGGCATATTCATTCATATTTTCCGCAAAGTCAAGACCAAGTAAAAAAGACGCATTGGAATTTTTTAACCAGGTTACGCTATTCACACCGGGGCCTGAGCCAATATCCAAAATAGTAGGGTGATCAAATTCCCGGATGGTGTTCAATGCTACCGCTGTACGGACAAATACGGCCTTGCGGAACATTTTATCAAACCAGGAAGGTTTCTTATAATAATTAGCAAACAGTTCACTGCGAACGTCCCAGTATTGCTGGGCTGTGTGAATGGTCTTTGACATATTCTGCTTTTTTTAAACAGGTTATAAAATGATATTCCTTTAAAAGATATTTTACTTTATTATAGATAGTACCGCGAAATAAATTCCAGCGTATATTAATTAAAAATGATTTTGGCTTTGAATAGCCCTTCCCCGGCGGATAGTGAGTGGAACAACTTATCCAGCGGTCATCAAACTCATAAGGATGCATATACAGCATCACATTCTTTTTTTCAGCATCCAGTTTCGTAAAAATCTTTTTAAGAATAAATCCCGGGAATGCCCTCATATAACCTCCGCCCGCGACAGGTAATCTTTTCTTACGCCAGTTCATAATCGTTAGCGGAAGTTCTACTATTTGCTTCCCGTTGGGCAATTGGTATAAGGTATCTTCCGGGGGAAAATCAGCAATGCCATAGTTTTTTAGTTTTACCGGGAAAATGCTGCTGTCATAAACCAGTCCTAATTCACTGAGGATCTCCAATACATACAGGTTTGTTTCATTCACGGAAAAATAAGGCGCCCGGTAACCGTAGATGGGTGAGCCAATAATATCTGTTACTAATTTATAGGAATCACTGAGATCTGCCTGCGCTTCTTTGTAACTTAATGTATTCATGCGGATATGATGCTGGCCATGCATTCCAATTTCATGCCCTTCGGCAGCGATCTTTTTTACAAGATCGGGCCTGTATTTAGCCAGCATCCCTAAAATAAAAAAGGTCGCTTTTTTACCCGTCTCATCCAGGAGTGAAAGCAGGATGTCGGTTTGCCGGTCGATAGTTTTGGGAACCGCAGGCATGACTACTCCCGTGTGATCACGGCCCAGCAACTGCCCGAATTCTTCCCAGTCTATCGAAAGCGTAAAAGCATGATCATGGTTTTCCATTGGTGATTTCATCAATAGCCTGCAAATATATTTCTATTACTCTTTTTTTATCGAACTCGCGGATCATTTTTTCTCTTCCCCGCCGTCCCATTATTTCCCTTTCCGGTACCGGTATATTCATCATTTGTTTCATCTTACCGGCAAGATCTTTCCCGTCTCTCACTTTACAAAGCAAACCATTTACATTATTTTCTACAATATCGCGGCACCCGGTCACATTCGTTGTTATCAGGGGCCTGGCCATGCTGGCGGCTTCCAGCAATACATTACTCATCCCTTCCCGGTAAGATGGCATCACCACACAATCCGCATTGGCGATAAAAGGCCTGACATCTTTTTGCTTATCATGATAAACTATCCATTTCTTTTCAATCCATTCGCTCAATTCCTTTTGTGTAACGGTCAATGATTTTTTGTTGCCTGTCCATAGAGGCCCGATAATATGAAATTCTGCCTGCGGCCATTCTTTCTTTATAATAGAGGCGGCTTCTACATATTCCATTACTCCTTTGTCCTTTAGCAGCCTGCTGATATACAGGAAGATGAATTTCCCGTCGTTGTTCCTGGCAGAAGGCATCGGTGCGAATTTCTCATAGTTGACCCCGGAACCCGGTACCCGTTTCGCCTGTTCTCTTTTAATATATTTTGCCCGGATAAATGCCTCGAGGTCGTCATAATTGGGGAAGAAAACAAATCTTGTTTTTTTCAATACCCATTTATACAATTGCCGGGCGATCGTATAGGAGACGCTTTTGCTTTCAAACAGGGGCCCTGTTCCTGTAATCGTGGAGATTGTAGGGATTTTCAGCCGGTTGGTAACCATATTGCCATAAATAGCAGGCCGGATCGTAAAGGTAAGACAAACATCAGGTTTTATTTCTTCCAACGCCCTGCGCAACCTGGAGTTATATTTTATAGCTGTTATGGGATTCAATACACTTTTGCCAACATCAACAAATCTTACCATTTTTTCCAGGTCGCCGTTTTTGAAAGAGTCATCAATCTCGGTCAGTACGGTTACCTCATATCTTTCTGCCAGCGCCATCACGAGGTCATGACGGATAGAATAAATACCCAGTTCATGATTCTCAATAATAGCTACTTTGTGTTTTTCAGTTTTCATACTGATCAATTCCTGCTATAAACTTTTTTATGCCAGACCTCCAGCGCAAATAATGTCCATATCATCTTTGCTCTTTTTTCATCCCCTGTTTTTATGGTGCGGTTCCAGACTTTATTCAAAAATTGCGGGTCAATAAAATTCCGGCAATAAGCATTGGCAGGCATGATATAATCTTTGATCATTGTATTCAACTGGCCATCCACCCATTTTTTTAAAGGTATTTCAAATCCTCTTTTCGGCTGGTGAATCAATTCTGCCGGCAAATATTTTCCGGCGAGTTTCCGGAGAATATATTTGGTTTGCTTGCCGGAGATCTTATATGGGTCGGGCAGGCCCGGCACATACTCCAATAATTCTTTACACAATAAAGGGCTTCGTCCTTCCAGCGAATGGGCCATCGTGGCTATGTCCATTTTTACCAGTAAATTTCCCGCCAGGATATTATCAAAATCCATGTTCATGATCTTTTGCAAACCACTCAATGAGGATTTATTGATACCATTAAAATCAACTGCCACTTCATGTAAAACGTTTTCATTGCCCTCCAGGTACCTTTCATATTCTTCAAAGCTATCGATCGTGGAAGATAAATAAACGGCCAGTCCTTTTTTCCTCGCCATATCTGAGAGGCGATACAGGAAGTTGTATTTGCTTTTTTTAGAATTGGGCGCCGGCAAAACAGCATGCGCTGCTGAGGCAATGCCTTTTATCATCATTCCGGGGTTAAAAAAATCATATTTGGCAAACGGGACATACCGGCGGTAGCCGCCGAATATCTCATCCCCGCCATCACCATTCAGGATAACGGTCACATGCTTCCTTGCCTCCCGGCTTACATAATAGCTGGGAATCGCGGAGCTGTCAAAAAAAGGCTCGCCATAATTAGTAAGGATGCCTTCCACATCATTCAGAAGGTTATCGAACGATATTTTTATTTCAGAATGGTGGGTATGATAACGATCGGCCACCAGTTTTGCCAGCGGCGCTTCGTCATATTCTCCTTCAAAAGAAACCGTAAATGTTTTCAGGGTGGGGTTATAGGTTTTGGCAATAGCTGTAACGAGGCCGCTGTCAATACCCCCGCTCAAAAATGATCCGACTTCCAGGTCGGAGGATTCCACCCTTCTTTTCACGGCCTGGTGAAGTAACTGGTCAACTTTCGCTACTGCATGATCGAAATCATCGGTGGATCTTTGCCTGTAAAAAGTATGGATGTCCCACCAGCGCTGAACCTTTACTTCCACCGGCTGCACAGGCACATAAGCATAGCTGCCGGCTTCGAGCTCCCATACGTTTTTATACGGCGTGGATGATTTATAGAAATAGCCCATGCGAACATATTGCTGAAGATGCTGCTCATTAATTTCCAATGGCAGTTGCTGTTTTAATGCCCCAAGTTCGCTGCAGAAAACAAAACTTTTGCCATCATGATAATAATATAACGGCTTTTTCCCGGCCCTGTCCCTGGCAAGAAATAATTCATTCTTCTTCCTGTCATAAATAGCCAGGGCGAACATACCGTCAAAATCATCCAGGCATTTTGCGCCAAGCCGGTTGTAGGCATAAAGTATAGTCTCGGTATCCGAGTTGGTCTTGCAGGCAAGGCCATGTTTAGCTCTTACTTCAAGATGATTGTAAATCTCTCCATTAAAAATAATCGTGAGATGTTCGAAGTGCATGGGTTGTCTTCCCCCGGCGATATCAAGGATCGCCAGCCGGTGATGGTGCAGAATGAGATTGCCTTCTGTAAAAGTTGTTTGCTCATCAGGACCCCGGTGAAACAGGTTTTTGGTAAGAAGAGGGATATTAAGGGGATGATTGATTGAACCGGCAATACCGCACATACTACAGGGGTTATTTTATTAATCCAAGAACTCTTTTCAGCCATTTAGGGTAAGCGAGACCTGTATTTCTATACGTTAAAAGAAGCATCAGCATATAAAAAGGCATGCAGGGTATCTTATATCTTGACAAGGTACCGAAATTGGCGGTGGACGCGCCAACCCCCACTGCAAAAACAACAGCAAAAATAAAACAGAATAATATCCTGGGGTCTTTGAAGATGGTGCTGAAGCGTTTGGTCAGGCCCTTTTTCATAAAAAGATTAATCGTCAGGAATAAAAAACCCAATGCTTCAATAGCTGACAATACAGATGCAGCCGATTTTATTTCCCAGGGAAAGGGGCGGAAAAATGTAGCCCCGATACTGTTTACAATCAGCAAAAAGGGGTTGGATGCATTAATGGTGTAATAATTTTGCTGCAGCGTAGTCGAACCATATTCATAAAGATATTTGTAAGCTTGCCGCTGACTTTCCGCGGAAGAAATAATATTATCGAGCTGGTATTGCTTTAAGGTCTCGGTAGAGGTAAAGTACTGCAATAGCAAATATCCCGCTGCTACTGCGATAATAAATGTCATCAATGCGAATATCTGCCGCAGGGTCTTATCCTTGATAAGATTATTGGTTTCAGCAAATACCCAGATAGTGATACCCAGCAGCAGGACCAGGAAAATATAGGTCTTAATCATATAGAGCAAGTACCCGCTGACTATTATCCAGAACAAGGAGGCGATAATTTTCTTCTTTCGTATAAAAATGGTAAATATGCCATAGATCATAAACCCCACCGCTCCAAAACAAATTGTATCCTTGAGCAAGCCGGAACTCCAGAAACCTACACTGGGCAAAAATAAAGTGGCCAATGCTATCTCCCTCCTTGCTGTGGGGTAATAATAGTAAAATGTCTTGAATAATCTTATCGCACCCCCAAGGGCAAACATCATAAAGCAAAGGCAAATGCAGAGATAGCTATTAAAAAAAACCAAAGAGGGGAACAATCCCAGGCGCGGCACAAAAAAATTGCCGGAAGTACGCATATAAGCATACGTAATATCGGCGCCGTTATCGTACATGAAAAAAGGCGCCAGCGGGTTATCATCATCCAGATGTGCGCTGGTAATAATAACCGGGAAATGATTGGCGTCGTCTGAAAGAGCGGTCCTTAAGTCTTTTACACCCTGGTAATAAAGACTGGTGTCGCCCCCGCCAAAATAAAATTCCGTAATAATAGTATAGGTGATTACACAAATTATCTTAAAATAAAAAGCATTGAAATAAAGTCTTCTTACCTGTTCATCCTTGCAGGCGCCGGCCCTGCTGCGCAGGATGGCATACATGAGGATGACGCATACAGGCACCAGGAAAAAATCATCTATAGAGAAAAATTGTATGGCAAGTAACATCAATAAGCCGTTATTATTATGAAAAAAGGGAGAGAAACTTGTCCCTGGTAGCGCTAACGGAATAGTTTGATTCAATTTTTTTCCGGGCAGCGACGCCCAGCCGTTTCCTCAAATCTTTATTGGTCAGCAACTGCGTTAATCTTAATTCCCATTCATCAAGGTCATCACAGATAAACCCGTTAATACCATCATCAACAATAAGGTTATTGACTCCCACCGGTGAAACAACAGCCGGTATTCCCATCGACATATACTGAATGGCTTTAAACCCGCATTTACCTTTCGATAGCTCATCATTATACAAAGGCATTACCCCGATATGCATGGACAGAAGATCGGTATCGCCGGTTTCTTTTCTCCAGGGAATGAACCTGTATCGCTTTAAAGGAAGCGCGGGGTCCTTATCTGCTATTACAACAAAGGTAAACTCAAATTTCTCCTGTAACCGCTGCAACACCGGTAAAATAATATCCAGGTATTTCAGGGTGCTGAAGCTGCCTGTCCATCCTATCACAGGATGGTCAGTCTCATGATCCTGCATTTTATTATGAGTCAGTTCTGTATCCACGACAGTAGGGACAATGATCACATTCTTATTATATTTCGAAGCAAAGGCAGCAAGGTAGTCATTACCCGCCGATACCTTATACGACCACTTACAAATAGTGGCCACCTTACTGAACCATTTGATCGACCTGGCAATCTTGTTGTATTGGGAGGAAGAAGGGATCCAGATAGCATCGTCAAAATCGTAAATAATTCTTTTGCGAAAAAGTTTGGCGATGACCCATACAAAAATAGGGGGGCCCGCCGGGGAAGCCTCGCGGTGAATATAAACATAATCGTACCCGGGGATGGTTAACATCAGTAGCGCCCGTCTTGCAAATCCGCCCAACAAACCAACCACTTTCCTGAAGTAGTTGCCGGGTCTGAAAAAAATGCGCCAGGTGGACAGGCTCAGAAACGGCTTATAGGCATAGGAAATACCCTGTTCTTCCAGGTAAGAAAAATAATGCTCCAGCCGGTAACGCTGCGAGGGGGCTTCATTGCCAGGATAAGGTGCCAAAAACAAGATTTTCATCCCGCTATACTTTTATAAACCGTTGAATATTCTTTGATACCTTTTTGAAGATCATAATAATCAAATGCAGCCAACCTGATATGCTCTTTATTTATTTCCCTTAATGATTGAAGCTGGTCAATGATCTTTTGATAGCCCGAAACATTAAACTCCTTCACCAGCAACCCGGCGCCGGATGCTTCAATGATTTTACCGGTATCACCAATATCGTTACAAATGAGCGGTATCCCCATTGCCATAATCTCTCCCTGCTTGGTAGGGGATGAAGCCCGCTTTGAATAAGCATCTTTAATGAAAAAAATACTATAATCACTCAGTGAAAGGTAAAGAGGCACTTCGTTCCTGGAAGCCGGCTGTACGATGATACTTTCTGTACCCACATTGCTTTCCGCAGCAGAGCGATAAATCAATCCTGGTATGTCCTGGGTAATAAAGAGGATTTTGGCCCGGGGGAGCGCTTTCTTCAATTCTGCAAAGAAATCCAACATCTCTCTTACAAGATACCAGCCACCCAGCGAACCCAGGTAGCTGATTATTACATCTCCGGGCACTATATTCAATTGCGCCTTCTTACTATTTTTCTCTTCCTCAGTTATCTTCTTATAATTAAAATGATCGAGGTCCACACAGCAGGGAATTACTGTTATTTTATCACCCGGCACAGCATATTTATTTTCCAATTCTTCTTTTCCTTTCCAGGTCAATGAAATAATATGGCGCGCTTCTTTAAAATAAGCCTTCTCCTTTTTTTTATAATAGCGATAAAACATCCTGAACAGGGGATTCTTCAAATCCCACTGACCATTATCTACTCTTTCATCTACCCAGAAGCCACGCATATCAAACAGGAAAGGAATCTTGTATCGTTTGGACATCTGCAATCCCGCGCCGGCTGCTACATAACTCCGGCAATGTATAAAATCAAAGTTCTCTTCCCGGTGAAGATGTCTTACCGCCTTTTTCATACACCAGGTGTCATAGAGTTTGGCCAGGAGAGGTGGTCGTTTGGAAAACAACCTTGTTTCCCACCGGATACCCGCTCCATCCAGTATAGAGTGAATATGCGCTGAGAGTTTTTGCAGGCGTTCTTTTTTTTCAAAACTAAGCAGCGTGATCTTGTATCCTTTCTGCGATAGCCCGCATAAATAAGGAATAACCTGCGATTGACCAAGCGGGTCAGTCATGCCGTCATAGGATACATACAATACTTTCTTCATTGGCTGATTAACTAAACTTCTGATCTAATAATTCCTTTATCTTCTTATAACATATTTCAAATTCAATCATTTCTTTTCCAAAAGGATCGGCGATCACCTGCCGCTGATCAAGAAAATAAGTTTTACTCAAAAGCCCGGGATGATGCTTTTTAAGTTTCAGGTAATTCCCTTTGTCCATAATAAAAACAGCATCGAATTCATTGGCATCAATATCTGCGATATACCGGGAACGGTGCCCGGAAAGATCAATATCTTCTGCAGCCGCAGTTCTTACAGCTTTGAGCGGGCTCATTTTAGATGATTGGTACTGCAATCCCGCAGAGGCAGCAACAATTCCCGGCCGTATCTTCTGTAAATATTTTTCGGCAAAAGGGCTGCGACAAATATTCCCTTCGCAAACAAAAAGGACTTTAGTAAGATCCTTATAGGCAGGGATTCCATTATGCTCCAGGGAAATAAATTTTCGTTTTATCGATTGTGTTCTGTTCGTTAGCATTCTACTGGCAAGATTTGCCCACATAGAGACGCGAAACCTGAAATCAGTGAACACACTATCCTCTATCCGCTCTGTTGAACGAAACATACGGGGAACGGAACCGATCCATTTGAAAAGGCTTTTTACAGATCTTTCTTTAATGCAACTCAACAGGTCATTCAGAAAGTTCCTGGCATAAACTTCCTTTTCGCAGGTAATAATATGACCGGGTATAGGTTCGGCTTCGTAATTATACAATACCTGCCAGTAAGGTAGCTCCATTCCGGCAAAAATGCCCAGTTCGATGGATCCCCAGAACCTGCCGTTGAGTTCCATAATATATGTCTGCCCGTTGTCAACTTTATATTCAATCATCCCGACGCCATTCCAATTGATGCGTTCAATAAGCTGTCTTGACTTTTCTACGATACCATACTTGTCGGTTGTAATCGTTTTCCTGTAAGAACTTTCTCCCCCACCCTTCGGTTCATTAATACGTTCGTGCATATAATAAGCCAGCAGTTTGCCATTCTTTGACAGGAAATTGAACCCGATACCAAATCCATTTACCACCTCCTGCAGCAGGATGGGGATAGAAAGTATCCGTTCACGTATAAAATCTTCCAGCGGCTCTTCCGATGAAAATTTCCGTACAGTAAAACTGTAAAGTTTATTTCCTGCAACTTTCCTTGAGCTTACCGGTTTGGCAATAACCGGGTACTGCAATGCTATTTTTATGTTCCCGAATTCTTCAAGTGATGTAACCAGTTGGGTAGCCGGTGAATGAATTCCCAGCTCCTTACAGACTTTCCACAGTTCATATTTATTTTGTGAATAGAGAAGGGCGCCCGGGCAATTGATCCCCCCGACAATTGTATATTTTTCGATCCCGGCCTTATAAAATTGTAAGAATTCAACTGCCCTGTCATTCACCGGCAATACCAGCCAATATGAATTTTTGCTAATCAATTCCTCGAAGGCATGGAAGAAAGAGGCAAGGTCCGTTTCCATAGCGGGCAACACATGGAACTCGTTGACAAAGCGGGAACGGGCAATGGGATGATAGCCCCAGTTCGCCACACCGATAGTATATCCGTGTTTGTTCAGGTTCCGGGCTACACTGAAACAGGCTCTCTCATTGGCTCCCAGCAGTAGTATTTTTTTTCCCATTATCTCCTCAGGGCTTTGTGAAATCCCGCTATATTAAAGACATTCTCATAAACAGAGGGATGGCCTACCAATATTCTTTTATAAGGATAAATACAGGGACCCGGCTTTAAATCAAAATCGTATTTGACACTATCAATCAGCAGCAGGTTTTTGTAACCGGCTTTAATGGCCGCCTCGTAAGCAGCGGGATGCGCCCATCCATTTGGAAAAGCTAATGAGTGAACCGGTTGTTTCAACTTTTCTTCCAGTATCTTTTTTGAGCCGGCGATTTCGTTATTGACAAATGCAGCATCATCATAATGTCCCAATGAGCCATGACATATAGTATGTGAACCGATTTCAACTCCTTCTTTCTGGCAGGTAATGATATCCTCCCAGTTCATCATTTCACCTGCGGGTTGACTAAAAGAATATTTTTTTTCAAGCGATGTAGTCAGCGCGTCAACAAATGTATAGGGCCGGGAAAATAATATCCTGAATAATTCAGCTTTGACCGCCAAAAGCTGACCCTCCACTTTTTTGTGCATTGAAATATCAGCAAAATCAATATCCAGTGTTTTTTGGGTGGCGGCCAGCCAGGAAAGTATATTGTTGAGCCGCTGTGTCCAGATAAGCTGGCCTGTCTCGGCGCAGTTAATAACGATATTATGATTGACTGTAATTTTTTCTTTGCGTATTATGGGTAAGCCGTACTCGAGGAAGTCTTTGTACCCATCATCAAAGGAAAGAACCAGGGCCGGCTTTTTGCGCGATGGCGATGCTACTAATTCATGAATGCCTTCAAAGCCAGTGATTTCATATTCTTTTTTAAGGATACGGATCAGCGCTGCAAAAACTCCGGGTGTCAAAGGCGGAAAAAGAATATCATTGACAGGATTGATCCTGTGCAGGCAGAGAGCGGTAACCGCTGATCCGGGCCCGGATGATTTAAAGAAACGATGAAGACGGAGATGATATCCCATCTTAAAAAAAAGAGCCTTTATCATGTCAGGTATTCCGGCTAAGCCAGATATGTATTAATGCCAGCAACCAGATTTTATTATACAACCGGTCATTACCCTTGTAGTATTCCTTTTTTAATCGTTGAACATAATCGTTGTTGACAAGGCCAAAGTTGCTGACAATGGATGGTTCCAGATAAGTTTCTATGACGGGGCGCAGGTCTGATTTCATCCATTTTACCAGAGGCGGGGCAAATCCCCACTTGCGACGGTTAAAGTATTCTTCCGGGATATACTTATAAAGAATTTTTTTGAGCAGGTATTTGCCATTGCCGTTATTGATCTTAAGCTTACTGTCCAGGTTGATCACATAATTGAACAGGTCATTATCCAGGAAAGGTACGCGTGCTTCCAGGCCATAATGCATACTGGCACGGTCCACTTTTGTCAAAAGATCATCCACGAGGTAAACATTGATATCAAACCAGGATTGCTTTTCTTCGGCATTGAACTTTCTTTGAGAGGGGAAATCCATTCCAAATTTTTGCAGTGAAGCCTGTCCGCAGCAGGGTGAAAAATGACTGGCAATATCATCAATTGAAAAATAAAATTGTTCCTGGCTGAAAATATGACTCTGGGCAAAATATTTTCCGGCATTTTTAAATAATCTTCCTTTCTGTTGATGAGCGATATTCTGGCTCATCATCAGCCCTCTTCCTATCAGGCCGCCCAATTGTTTGAGTGGAAACTGTTCCATACGTTTTGCCCAGAGATGAAAGCCGTAACCCATAAACATTTCATCTGAACCTTCCCCGCTCAACGCTACGGTTACATGTTTGCGGGTGAACTCCGAGATGGAGAATGTAGGAAAGCCCGATGCGATGATATAAGGTTCGTCATAGGCGTCAATAATCTCATATAATTTATCGAGCATCTGCTTATCAGTAATATGTATCTCATGATGCTCCGTATCGAGATATTTTGCCACTTTGGAAGCATAGGGCAATTCATCAAAACTGCTGTTGCTGAAGCCGACAGAAAATGTTTTTATTTTACCCCCGCTTACTTTTTTGGTTAATGCAGCTATAAGACTTGAATCGGTACCGCCGCTGAGAAATACGCCCAGCGGAACATCTGCGATGGTTTGTCTTTCCACAGCTTTGGCCAGCAGCTCTTCTATTTTATTCAGCGCTTCGGTTTCATCAGTAATCGTTTTTTCTGCGGCAAATTGAGAAAGGCTGACAAATTTTTCAATATGCAGTTTTTGGTTGCGGATACGAATGTATTCGCCGGGATTAAGTTTGAAGACTTTCTTGTAGGCGGTATGCGGCCCCGGAATAAAGCCGAGATGAAAATAGTAGCCGAATGATTGCTCATTTACTTCGAGGCTGATCCTGCCATTTGCTTTGATGGCTTTTAATTCTGAGGCAAAGACCAGGTGTTGCTCATCCCGGTAATAAAATAAAGGTTTTACCCCGAACCTGTCCCTGAAAATAAAAAGTTCTTTGTCCCTGGTGTCCCAGATAGCGAGGGCGAACATGCCATTGAGCTCTTTGATCACCTCTACACCATGACGGGCAAATAATTCGATCACGACTTCCGTATCTGAAGAAGTGGATGTTTGCAGGTTATACCGGCGGATCAAATCCCTGAAATTATAGATCTCGCCGTTAAAGATCATCACGTAGCGCCTGTCCTTTGAATAAAAAGGCTGGTTGGCCGCTGCCGACAGATCAATAATACTTAGCCGGCGGTGCCCCAGTCCAATGCCATCTTCCGCATTGAAATAGAAACCTTCGGCGTCGGGGCCGCGATGACTGACAGATCGGGTGATCCTGCAAAGATCATCCTGGTTGTAGGTGGTGGACAGAAACCCTGCGATTCCGCACATATTGACGATTGCTTAACCTGAGATATTTCCTGCGACTCATAATAAAAGCCAGCAGGAATAAAATCCAGATAGTATATGATAAAAACTTTGTGACTTTTTGATAAATAGCTGCTTTTGGCGCCAATCGCTCATCCGGTTTTCCATAGGTATAGGTACTGAAGAGTGCCATCACCTTTACCGGATCCATTTTGGCGTAGGCTTTTGTAATGATATCAGGGTGATCTACAAGAAATTTGATACCCGGATGATCGTATTGACTGAGCACCTGCATATCCGGTTCAATATCGGTATCAAAAAAATGCCATCCGTCCCGGTAAAATACTTCTGTGCAAAAATGACCGCTGATTTCGGGCGTATAAAATCCGATCTTCCGGGCCAGGTATCCTTTATCCTTTACTATATTCATAAACACGGCTGCCTGCTGGCTGCAAATTCCGTATGGATATTTTACAATATCCCCGGGCAATACCGGGGCATTTAAAGCCATACCGGCAAAACGCGGGTTCATCAGGTATCCCAGATAGTTATTACCAAAACCAAAACTGGACAGGCCATGGTAAAATTTTTCCCTGACAACTTCAGAAGCTATTACCGGATAGTCTTTTTCTGCCTGGCTAAAATTTCCTGATGCATTCCTTGCTTCATAAATACTGTCGCAATACGTTTCCAGTTTTTTAATACTGTTAAGACGCTGAAGAGAAGGATTGAAGGATTCTATGTTGTTATAAACAGGCTTTGAAGGATTCAATTTTGCAAGCAATGAAGAACCTGTAAATTCCAGGATAGCGGGAATAAAGGTTACTATAAAAAGAAGAAGGAATATTGCTTGCAAAAAATAGAATAGCCTTTTCATAAGTCTGGTTTGGATTTCCGGGATATTGTGAAATGAACAAGCAGTAATAAAAATACTAAAAAACCGTGACAGGGGTCATTATTTTGAAATCTTGATCCTGGCAGTTACCGGTACCACTTTCAAAATAAGATTCAGCACACTCTTCCTTATTTTTTAATCCCTCTTACTGCCGCGATCTTAAAACCACCGGCATAACTTACCAATCCCGCGTAAGTAACTTCAACATTAAATTCTTTGAACCATTCGGCAACCTGTTCAACTCTCTGGGGATGATCATGCTCCGGCGAGAACATATCAAAAGTATCCAGTATCACTAATTCTTTTAAATTCTCTTTTGAAAGACCCGGTGGTATAGTACCCTCGATATCACAGATAGGTAAAAAACGATTCGCCACTTTCCCGATCCCGATCTTTTGAAAAAAGGAACTGCATTTGATCATCCAGCCGGCATTTCTTTCAATTATCCTCAATAATCTTTTATGCGACATCCTTTTCGTGATCGGCCGAAGTATATACTTGGCGGATATTTTTGACCACCAGCCTTTGACGGCATAAAAATCTACAACAATCTCACCCCCCGGTTTCGCTTTTTCGATCAGGCATTGTACAGATTTCTTAAAATCCGGCGTATGCTGCAGTACTCCAAAACAAAATACCTTATCAAAGGAATCATTTTTGAAAGGCATTTCATAGATACTTGCCTGGAATAAATGAAAACGATCGCTATGATGCCCGTTATTGCGGTAATTAGCCGCTACGGCATCCGAATAATCCAGGCTGTACAGGTTGGCTTCAGTATAATCCAGTATTACCTGTGAAAACCTTCCGGCCCCGCTTCCCACTTCCAGGACATCCAAACCTTTCAGGGAATCCTTATCCCAGCCGCTTACTGTAAAAAAGCGGTCCCTGCTGTGAGAAAGGTTTTTGTGGACACGGTCAATCTGTGTTTTTTGGAATTTGTTCCATTGAAATCCGAAATTATCCGCATAATTCGATTCTTTGACAAACCGGACTACGCCTTCCGACCTGGGGAAGAACTCCCCGGTGTCGTCTTCATATCCTTCTTTTTTTTCAACAACAGGATGATTGTTGTAAGGGTTAATTAATGTTATCATGTGACCTGTTTTTTTTATGATGGAAAGCTGTGCCAAATTTGAAGGACAAGATCA
The DNA here is from genome assembly GCA_030706685.1 of Bacteroidota bacterium. Taxonomy (GTDB): domain Bacteria; phylum Bacteroidota; class Bacteroidia; order Chitinophagales; family Chitinophagaceae; genus VBAT01. Next base: position 70,191 of record JAUZOA010000008.1, on the reverse strand, counting down.
TCGGAATTTCATCTTCCCGGGTTTGCCGGATGTAAATTATTAAAATCTATTTCGTGTATTTCGTTATTAACATCTGGTTTATCAGCGCCCGTCTAAAACCAATTCCCATTCCCAGGCAGTCCTCATCATATCTTCAAGACCGTACCTGGGAGACCAGCCAAGCAGTTTCCTGGCCTTATCATTATTGGCATAGACGGCTACTACATCTCCCGTTCTCCTTTCTGCCATAGTATAATCAAGTTTCTTTCCTGTAACTTTTTCAAAAGCGTGAATAGCTTCCAGAACTGTTACACCATTACCGGTACCGAGGTTCAATATTTCGCAATTCGTGCCGTTGTTATTTTTTGCCAGGTAATCCATAGCCAGTGTATGTGCGTGGGCTATATCGCATACATGAACAAAATCCCTGATGCAGGATCCGTCTCTTGTATCATAATCCGTACCGTATACTTTCAGGAATGGCAATTTACCCGCTGCAAATTGTGTAATGGCAGGAACCAGGTTGGATGGTTTTCCAAAAGGAACTTCCCCGATAATAGCGGAGGGATGTGCGCCAACCGGGTTAAAATAACGCAATAGAATGAAACGCCCGGCCGATACTTTGGCAAGATCGCTGATCATATCCTCCCCAATCTGCTTGGTCCTTCCATAAGGCGATTCGGCTTTTTTCAATGGTGTTTCTTCAGTAACGGGGATCACATCGGCATTGCCATACACGCTGCAGGATGAGGAAAATACAAAATGATGCACTTTATATTCTTCTGCACAACGGAGCATATTAATCTGTGAAATAAGGTTATTCTGAAAGTATAACAAGGGTTCCCGTACCGACTCATCCACAGCTTTAAAGGCTGCAAAATGAATGATACCCTCTACCGGGTGTTGTTCGAATATTTTACGTGTCGCTTCAAAATCACAGAGGTCGGTTTTATAATTCATCACCTTGCGGCCGGCGATTTTCTCCGCACCTTCGAGTAATCGTGTTGCAGAACGGGAATTATTATCCACACAAATCACATCGTACCCGTTCTCCAGGAGATCCACGATTGTGTGAGCGCCGATATAACCACAACCGCCTGTTACCAGGATCGTCATACTGTCAATTTATAGTTTTTAATTTTCTGCCTGGAGCCAATGATCCTTGATAATCCTTCTTCCAGGGAGATGAAATCCCTTTTAAGTAATTGCTTCATATTATCAATATCAGGCTGGCGGCGGGTCATATCGCCTTCGGGCAATGGCGGAAGATGAACAATTTTTGAATCTGAATCGGTAAGCCGGATAATCGTTTCCGCCAACTCAAGGATAGTGAAAGCTTTATCATTGCCGATATTTACCACGTCGTTTACAAATAAATTTTGTGTAAGCGCATTGATACAGGCTTCTGTGTTGTCATCAATGTAACAGAAGGTTCTTGTCTGCGTACCATCTCCGTATATCGTGATATCCTTGTTTTCCAAAGCCGCATTGATAAACCGGGAAACTACAAAGTCCGGGCTTTGTTTAGGTCCGTATGTATTAAAAAAACGGAATAAGGTAAAATCAAGGCCATATTCCTGCTGGTAGGACCGGCAAAACGATTCTCCTACGTTTTTAACTACCGCATAGGGCAGTCTTGAATTAAGTGGCGTTGTATGTTCGTGTTGCGGCAGGTGTACAGGTTCGCCATATACTTCAGAAGAAGATGAAAAGAAAATCCTTTTTACTCCTGTATTCTTGGAAAGATCCAGTACATTCCTGATTCCCTGTATATCGTTTAGTACCATGACCGGGTGTTCGAGCGTGCGCTTAACTCCTACTACAGCCGCATAATGAAACACATAGTCAAACCGGAAAGCAAGAAATACCGGGGCAATATCATTGTAGTTATTTACATCGTTCTTGATAAACCGGCATTGCGGATGCGAAGGGATATTTTCTTTTCTCCCCGTCAGGAAATTATCTACCAGCACTACTTCCGTATCTGATCTTTTCAGCAAGGCATCCGCCAGGGAAGAAGGGATAAAACCAGCTCCGCCGGTTATTAAGACTCGCATAGTATTATTATTTTTTTCTTTTTTTTGACCGTCTAAAAATAGGCAGAATTTTTTTTTGTACCGCATTGAAAGGCGAGTACCAGAACGATTTGATCAAAAAGCCTATTACTCTTTTTCGCTGGGAAGGAAAATGATAACTGATACCTGCCAGGATCAAATTGGCATTGGATAGCGCTTTTCGCCGGAGTCTCGGGCTGCTGAACCATTTTCTTTGATCTGCCTTTTTGTACAGGTATATCATTTCATCAACAACTTTGTAATTGACGCTGGTCATGCTCTGGCTATGCAGCCTGTACAGCCATAATTTCTCATCCAGGAAAAAAGGTTCTTCCCTGGCCGCCAACTCAAGGCAAATATCCCGGTCCGCCGGCGATGATATCCGGGTATCGAAGCGAATCTCGTCGCCAAACAACTCACGGGTAGCAACAATATTACTGCAGGGGCCGGGTACCACATCTCCTTCAAACAGTAATAAATTGTCCAATATATTGTAAGGCTTGAAATTCCTGAGCTCAACGATCATTGGCTTGTTACTTTCATCAATGTACTCAAGGTTACTGAATACCCATTTTTTTCCCGTCTGCTTAATCGCATTGATCTTTTTTTCCAGGTTGTCCGGCTTCCATACATCGTCTGCGTCCAGGAAAGCCAGGTAACGGCCCCGGGCAATAGCTATTCCCTTATTTCTGGTATCGGAAACGCCACTATTAGCCTTATACTGGTATCGTATGCGGGCATCTTTCTTTTGTAACCGGAGAATAATATCCTCTGAATTATCCTTTGACCCGTCATTCATTACTACCAGCTCTATATTCCGGTAAGTCTGGTTGAGGGCCGACTCTATTGTTTGCTGAATATAGGAGGCAGCATTATAAACAGGGATAATAACGCTAACAAGGTTTTCCATGTATTATTTTTTACAAACTGCAAATAAAACAGGTGCCTGTTGTTTTATTTTCGTCACATTGTCTTCCAGTAAAAAATCATCCGCCCTGGGGTACAGTGGATAACCGAAACAAAATTTCATGAATCCGCTCCGTAAACCATAGGGCAATTTACGTACGCCAAAAGCTAACATTATTTTTTCGAAAACGTTGCCAATCTTTTTCCACGCCGAACTTTTATCATAGCGGCTGTATCGCTGACCATATACCTGTGGGGACGGAAAAACTCCCGCCAGCAACTCTTTCAGCTCATCATAATGAAACTCCTGTGTATGATAAGGATTGTGAATAACCCCATCGGGCGATGTAATGGCAGCATTAGGAGTCGATAAAATAAGCCGGCCGCCCGGTTTCAGGACCCGTGAAAACTCGGCAAGCATTTTTGCATAGCTGGTCGTATGTTCGATCGTTTCAAAGGAAACGATAACATCGAAATAATGATCATTAAATTCTAAAGCGGTTCCATCGAGCACCCTGAATTCAATATTCGGCTTGTTCCAGTGACGTTTACATTCTTCAATAGCCCCGGCCGAAATATCACCGCCGATCACTTTCCCGTTTGTATGGGAAGCCAGTATATCGGTGCCGAAACCTGTACCGCAGGCTATATCCAATACATTATTTCCGGGCTCGATATATTTTATAGCTTGCCGGTAACGATGAACATGCTCACCCCACCAGCGGCCTTCAGATTCTAAAAGTTGACGTTCAGAGGACATTGATTTTACTATTTAAAATATTTCCATGCAGCTGCTATGCAAATGGCCGCGAGGAATGTATAAGTAGTTATGCTGGTAATCGCCGCACCAAAGGCCCCATAATGCGGTACCATATAGAAATTTAATAAAACTGAGACAGCCATCCCGGAAATAGAGATATAAAGTATCAACCTGTTCTTTCCATGAAACAGTAAATAGCCAAGGAAAGCATTATAAACGGCCCACATAAAATAACCTCCGCTCAGGTAATAAGCATAAATTTTAGCTCCCCAGAAACGACGGCCAATGAAAAAATGAAATAGAATGGGAATGGATATGAACAACCCGATTACAACGATTGCGGCCGCCCCGATGTACATCCACGTTATTTTTTTTACTTTTTCCCGGTTATTTGCAGCCAGGTTTTGAAAAAGATAGGGCTGGTAAGCACTATTCATGGATAATATGACAAGGAAAATGATGGAAGCAATTTGCGCAGCTACACTGTATAAACCCACCTGGTCGGTACCGCGAAGATCGAATTTATCGATAAAATATTTATCTGAATTGCCCAATACAAACACTGATAGTCTTTCAAAAATAAAAGGGGCACTGATCCAGATAATACGCCATGCCTGTTTCCAATCAATGCGCCGTGTAATAAATTGCCAGCGATTCAATATATAGATGGAAAGCAATCCCAGCATAGCCGGCGCGATAGTAGCTGAAAGTAACCGGCCGCGCCAGGTCATCTGTAATCCAATCACGAGGATGATCGTCAGGATGATCTCGGTCACGTTGCGGCCAAGTGAAAAGAAGGCAAATCCCCAGGGCTGGTTCTTCATCCGGTACATCATCATGGTTACTTCATTGTTCATTGTCCACCAGACGGTCAGGGGCAGTACCAGTATCCATGCAGGCGTAACCCGCAGGAACCGGGCCAGTGGCCATTGAAAAATGAATGACAAAGCAGTGAAAAGAAGAAGGCTGGCAACCGTTACTGCCCCCGCATCGGTAAAATACTGGCGATATTCTTCCGGTGTCTTTTTATAATATTGAACGGATAGGGGCGCCACAATGCCGCAGCTGATAAAAGGAGTCAATAATGAAATAAAAGAGCTATAAAGATTAATAATCCCATAATCATGGGTACTGTTCTCCCCCAGGTAATTTGTTAAAAGATAAATGCTCAAAAACGAGAGAACCGCATTCAGGAAATAAGAAGCAACATAAATATATACGTGCCTGACGACTTTTACTCCTGGTGATTTCTTAAACCGAAAAATTCCGAATCTCACTGTTTTGGGATACAAGAAGGTGAATTTAGATATACCTGTTGCTGAACTGTAACTTAGAAGATGTCCTCGTTATGGATTGTTTTTATTTATTAGTCCTAATTCAATGGCTGTATCCCGGTTGCATAAAAGGTAATTATAATAATCGCTTTTAGTGATCTTGTCCACCTGCCGGATAGAACCTCTTTCATCAATATTGAAATAAAGATAGCCGAGATCTTTGACCATCGAATGCACCCGTGCGCCTACTTCGTCATTCAGTATTTCAATCAGCATGGTAGGTTTGTATTGCGGCAAATAAGTCAAAAAGCCGGCCAGCACTTCCGGTTCATGTGTTTCTACATCTATTTTCATAAGGTCTACTTTCTTCAGGTTGTTTTCACGTATAAAACTATCCAGAGTTACCGTTTCAATAGTGGTTTCGACCACTTTTTCATCGGGAGAAGATAAATTTTTATTCACGGTCACTGCGTAGATATGTTCTGTGCTTGTATCATAAATAACTGCCGTCCCGTCTTTATCGGAAACAGCCTTTTCTACGGCAACAACATCATAGCCATTTAAGTCTATATTTTCACGAAGCTTCTTATAAATTCTTTTAACAGGCTCAAAGGCAAACACTTTAGCATCGGGCGCAATGGTTTTTGCCACCAAAGAATAGATGCCTGTATTGGCGCCAAGATCAAATATTACTTCTGATTTTGTACAAAGCTTTAACCATAGTTTGAGCGATTCCTTTTCCCATCCATTGGTAAGCCCTACCCAAAACATTTCATTCTCCACCTGGTAACCATAATGTTTCATTTTAAAAGATTTCGACTTACCCGCTTTCACTTTAATAACACCGGTAAAGTGAAGATGCCGGTAAATCCGTTCACTGGGTTTCCAGATAGTTTTCATAACGGTAAAAATCTCCTTTTTAAAGGGAAGAGCTTTATATATTTTCTTGATGGTGCTTTTCATACAATGGCTTTGAGTGCTTTTGAGGTTTTCTTATTTTTATTGTCCAGCGTATTTGTGTACATGGTTTCCAGTTCATTAATATACCGGCTATAATCAAACCTGTTTTGTACGGAAGCTTTTCCGTTTTGAATTATTTGCTTCCGCAGCTCATGGTCGGTCAGTATTGTAACCAGTCCCGCGGCGATCTGTTCGGAATTCTTATAATCTACTACGAGGGCATTGTACCTGTCACGGATCAATTCCGGCGCGATACCTGCCATGGTGACGACAGAAGGTATGCCACCGGCAAGCGCTTCTATATAAATCTGGCCAAAGGCTTCATAATGTTTTCCTACCGGTACATGTACGAATACATCGAAGAGCTGGTATAATTCGTAAATATTATTTTCAAAGGGAATAGCTGTAATTTCTTCCGGTCTGAACTCATCCACCATTTTCTGGATCTCACCGGCGTAATTACCCCTTGCATTAGCTAATATCAGCAAGGCATTGGGAAATGTTTTCAGCAATTCCTTGAACGCCGGGAGGATATACTGAATTCCTTTATAACCTGCCCAGCGGGAGATGACGCCAATCACCGGGCCCCTTGCGTGAGGGTTGTATTTTTGTTTTAGTTGTTCAACGATTACAGGATCGGGATTCGCGAATTTTTCCGTTTCAAAAGCAAGGTTCACAATGGTGATCTTCCCGGCCGCGACATGATCTTCTTCCATTAATACCTCTTTTACATTTTCACAGGTGGCAATAATATGCGTTGCCATATAATGAACGGCTTTGTCGTATTTTTTTCCTTTATCGAAAAAAAATTTTTGTGTACCGCCATGACGTGTATAAATTCTTTTTTTCACCCCGGCAATTTTCGCAGCGAATAAACCAATGACGCTGGCATTGGCCAAATGGGTATGTACAATGTCAGGTTTTATTTTTCGCAAATAGATTATTGCCTGAATAATGGCCCTGGGATAATCTTTTTTGCCGGTGTAACGTATCCGCTTGTGCGGAATATTTTCTTTAACCAGCGTTTCCTCAAACGGTGTATTGCCCGGGTTCAGCAGGATGACCGAAATGGCAAAGCGGCTTTTATCAATCAACCGGAATGTATTTTCAAAGAATATTGCCTGGTCGGTATCCGAAATAATATAAGTGACTTTAATCATCTTGTAACAAGCGTTAAGACCCGCTGCGAATCTATTATATGAATTACTTATTTAATTCCCGCCGGGATCAGCATTTGCTTTGGTGATGCACCCAGGTAAGGAGGAACTCCTTCGAGATAAAGTTGGTCATACAGGGGCTTGATGCGCCAAAGCCCGGCTTCCCCTTCCTGCACCTGTACCTGCAGATCTTCGGGTTTATTATTCGTAAGGTCTATCTTTCGCCCGGTCGGAGTAATAAGCTTCACCGTCCCCGCTTTTATCACATTGAAAGCTTTGACGCCTTCAGGCACATAGAAGAAAGCGTAATTAAGCATGGTGCATTTCAATTGACGCGTTGGCCGCATCACCAAACTATAATTTACAGAAGGGCTGAAAGCAAGCTGGAAGATTTTTACAGGGTCTTCAATGATGACAGTATAATAACCCGGTTCCAACTGGGCGAGGCTTATCTTCTCTTTCACCTTCCTCTTGTTATACTCATAATACATCGCTTTTTGCTGCGACGAGATATCCCCATTCACCGTATAAGGATAGACGCTTATTTTAAAGGGTTTAATATTGGTGGTATCCCCAATATAATCACCAGTAAAATCTATATAATTATTGGCGCCCTTATTTTTTATTTCAATCACCCATTCATTGGTGTGCCAATACCCGTTATTGGTATCCGCATTATCATCAATCAGCTTTTTATAGCGGTCCAGATTGGGAACGTTTGTAAATTTTTTTGCCGGTTCAAAAATAGTTACTGCGGCTTCTGTCTTCAGCTTGCTTTTGTCTTCTGCCATCAGCCTGTTCATTTCTTCCATAGAAACAGGCATACTATTAGCCCGCCATTTGGCTTTATCATCATACGACATGCCCGCTATACCGGAACGGTTGCCCAATTCAAAAAATGCAGGATAACCGGCTATGGACCCATCATCTAATTTCCGGTATCCAAAATTCAACAAGGCAAGCAAACTGGCTTCCGTTTTTTCCGACCGGTAATTGCGATAAAGAAAAAGATAATGGAGATATGATTTCACCTGGAACAATCTTTTCTTTACACGGACATCCGGTTCTGCTTTTTCCGCGGCAGATGTGTAATCTATCCACCGGCCAAGATCAGTCTCCCGTACAAAAGCAAAAGAATAATTTTCCCATTCATTCCATAATTTTTGCATAATGCCGGAAGCTTTTCCGAAACAGAGGGTAAAAAATTCTTTCTTAGCGGCTTCCGCATCGGATTTTATATCCCACATTTGCCGGGCTGCCAGGTAATAGCCAAGTCCTTTACTAACCCATCCTATAGAAGACTCCCCTTCATAGGCTTTTACACCTTTCGCGTAATATTTCTTCATGTTCTTTATCATATCCGTGACTTTGGACGCGACGCACTGACCGGGGATATCATAATCCCAGGCATACCAGCTGAAATAATCATAAATACCGGTAATCGCGCCTTTTTTTTTCCATTCATCTACTAATTGCTCTATGGAATATTTTGAGCTATTAAACGCGGTGGTAATGCCGACAAAAACATTCGGTTCTACTTTTTTTGCCGGTGGGTTGATGTATTCGCCATAAGCGAGACAACCGATCAGCGTGGAAGGGTATTTATTCCGGATAGCCCGGGCTACCCTGTTGATAAGATAATAAACCCTGTCAGTGTAAGTACCAAGCTCCTGGCAGGCAGGGCTGTTGCAGGTACCCGGTCCATCGGAAGGCGCCAGCGTAATCATTTTGTAAGCGCTTGTTTTGCCTTTTAGTGATTTTTCTATTTCACCTTCGGTATCATGTATAATGAATTGTACGAGGTCTTCATTACTCATGTCAAATTTGCCGTCATCGGAAAAGGCATGCGGGTAGAACCATTCAGGATGTTTTAAAAAAGTAGCCCGGTTACGGGCGATAATGGCGCCGTAAGAATGACCAAAAGATGCATTCATGGCTCCTCCGAGCTTATTGGCCAATACCCAGAAATTATAATCAGCATCGGCAATTTTTGATCCCGTTCCGTACCCGTACCAGATACGCCGGTGATCAAATGACGGAGATGAAACTATGCTCCATTTCCGGAACAGGTCGGGTTTTACTGGAATGATATGCCAATCGGTATTAGGGAAATAAAAACGATATCCCAGGAAATCAAGATAAGAAAAGATGCCATGACCCAGCGCCATATTACTGTTACCTACTATTTGCACTGTTTGGCCGTTCGCATTAACAGCAAATGCTTCCACTCCTGATTTTACTAATTGAGAGGATGGCTTTACTGCCGGGTTGGCAACAGCTGCGTTTGCAATATAAATCCCGGTTCCTTTGTAAAGGGTTGTCGGACGGACAACGAATTCACTCGGCAGGCTTTTTTGGAGCTGTTGCGTGAAACTTGTTACCAGCTTTTGAAGTGTATCGTTAGCGGCTATGTCTGCAAAAATTTCAATACTGTTTTGTGCGCGTATCCCGGAAGGTAAAAAGACAGACAGGACAATAACCAGGTACAGGAAACGATATTTCATAAAGTATCTACTTGAAAGCTAACAAAAGTTTAAAAAAATTGTACTAAACCTTTTAAGCAGCCGCAGGGGCCCTTCTTTTAAAAATCCGGCCCATTACGGTTTCCCGGATACTCAAAAACCTTTCTTCAACCAGTATCGTAAAGAGCATGGCGGTTAAGAATGAAACGATCATATAAGTGACAAGCCCCATGACATTAATCCCGACATACTTACTGATTATCCATACAAAAATCGGGTGCCACAAATACCAGTTATAGCTATAATACGCAATAAACCGGATCGGTTTCCATCTGGAAAAATCACGGTAATACAACCCAAGAAGCATTAAGAAGAAACAAAACGGTACTACTGAGTGAAATATTACTTTTTCAAAAAAATAATTCTTCGAATAGATGAGAATGAGAACATCAGCGGCAAAAAGGATCGCACCCAAAATAAATAACAAAAAAAGCCACTTTACCTTTTTCCAATAGTTCTCGAAATAGGTCACCAGTATGCCCAGCATTACACCCCATCCCAGCGCATCAATCCTGTTGTGCGTGGCCGAATAGGTATCCTTGCTGTTCGTGAAATAGATACTCAATATCTTAAACACTATTCCCGCCGCAATCAATCCTGCAACGGATAAAAAAAGAAAATTGCGGTTATTGCTGAAAAGGCCTTTAATAATAATAAAAAGTATAGGGAGCAGGATATAAAAATGTTCTTCCACGCATAGGGACCAGATATGATCAAAGGGCCAATGAAAAGGAAGACCGGTATAATTCTGGTAAAAAAATATATACCGAAGCATATCCCTGCCTCCCCCGATAATATATTCCGGTTTGTCCTGGCTATAAAACAAGTAAGCCAGGAAACTGCCTACCAGCAGAAACCAATAATAAGAGGGCCATATTTTAAAACCTCTTTGAAGAATAAATTGCGAGAAACTGATTCTTTCATTTCTTTTAAATTTCCGGATCAATATACTTCCCACCAAAAGCCCTGAAATAACAAAGAAAAGATCAACCCCTAATTCTCCATAAGGCAGAAACTTGTTGAAATGAAATACCACCACCGGCAATATAGCAAAGGCCCTGAAAACATCCACGCTGGATATACGGTTGCCCGAACGGAGCACTTCAAGCGATTTAAGTTTCATTTTTTATCCGGTTTTTCAGAATGAGTCAGGTAATGAATTATAGAAAAGATCAACTCAGCTTTTAGACATCCTTTTTAATTTATCCATCGCCCGGTAGGTCCGTGAGCCCCGGAAAGCATCCATATCATTTTTCATCTTTTCTATCAATGCTAAAGGGACTCCCTTGTCCTCTTTCGTTATTCTATTGAATTCATGATAGAAAAAATCCCAGTCCTCCTTTACCAGTTCATTCAGGTAAGTTGCTTTCTGATTACGAAGCTGTTCTCTCAAACCTTCTTTCACCGGTTCATTAAAAGGTTCCGTTAATAACAATTCCAGCGCTTTCATCATGCCCGCTGCATTTACTTTTACCGTCTTTCCTCCCCAGGCCCCTGTTGAATGATCACGGTATACAGCCATTGGCTCAGGAAAATATTTGATCTTGCCATATTGAGCATTCAGCATATGTAATACATAGTCGCCAATAGGTGACTGATTAAACCAGGTTGGAAAAGATGAAAACAGCTTATTCCTGTAAACTACTGAAGGTGTGGCAGTGAGATTGCCGTATTTAGCCATCATCCCGATATCATAAGTGGCTTCTGTGACCGGGGCAAAAATATTCTTATCATCCAGCTTTGGCTTCTTTTTACCCTTCTTTATATAGACCCGGTGACAGCAAATAGCATACTCAGGGTTTGTTTCTAAAAAATCTACCTGCTTTTGAAGCTTGCCCCGGTCTGTCCAGTAATCATCCCCATCACATAAGGCAACGTATTTGCCGGTTGCGGCATGAAGGGTTGAAAGGAAATTCATTTTACCAGGAATGCCTTCATTTTTTTGGGGATGAAGAATAAGACGGATCACCTTCGGGTATCTTTCCCGGTATTTTATTAACAGATCTCTCGTCCCATCTGTAGAACAATCGTCCCCGATGATGAGCTCAATGCGAAAATTTGTCTTTTGCATCAATACCCCTTCCACAGCCTCTTTAATGTATGCTTTCTGGTTATAAGTTATCATTGATATGGATAATATAACAGGGTCCTGGCTCATGATTGTTTGCCGGCAAATTTATTGATCCTTCCATACGGCATAGCCAATTCCCGAACGGCCAAAACCGTTTCCGTTATAGAATAAATACTTTTTTTCTTTATAGGGCAGCACAAAAGGATAAGTGATCATCGTGGAATCCCACCCATTGGCCGATACATCAATCCCCGCTGCTTCGTCCATTCTCCTCCAGGTTTTAGCATCGGTTGACTCAGCATAACCAATGCGATAACTATCTGTTCCATCACGGTAATCCAAACTACCCCGGTATGCAAACCACATTTTATAAATGCCTTGCTCCCTGATTACAGCAGGTCTTGCATTAGATTCCAACCCTGATTTAGGATGAATACAGGTAATATTTTTTCTTTGCCATACAATTCCATCTGCAGAAGAAGCATATTTAATGACGTAGAGCGGCTCCGGTTTTTCATTGATCATCACGAAGCCTGTCCCTGACCCGTACCACATATGCCAATCGTCTCCGTCATGATAAACACAGGGAGTCAATGTAAAGTAAGGTTCCTCTCTATCCCGGTCAACAATAGGGCCATCAAATAACCGCTCAAAACTATAACCTCCATCAATACTTATGGCCAGTCCAATGGAATTCCTGTAAGGAACTGTGACCGCCAGGTTCCAACCCGTGTAGTATAAATAAATCTTACCATCCACCTCGGATACAGAGCAGGGCATAATCCCTGAATCATCAAAGGTTCCCGTTTTGCCGGGCGGCAATATCGGTGTGGTATGTAAATATTTCATTTGTAAATCACCTTCCCCGGTTACATCAACATCAATGAATGCAGGAATGCTTTGCCCCTTTTCATTACGCGGGGCAAAATAAATACGGATACTTTCATCAGGCAGGATGATCGCGGTTGGTACCGTAGCATGAGAGACCATCCAATCGCAATTATGATCAGTATTGAAGAGTAAACTTTTTTTTTCCCAGGCCATACTACAACATTGAAGAGCTAAGCTTTCCCTCTAATTTAATAGCGGGGTTCCCGACATATACGCCCCACTCTTCGGTGTCCTTTGTGACGGCAGCGGCCATTCCGACCAAAGTGCCTTTCGCGAGGGTAATGCCATCCTTCAAGGTAGCATTAACGCCAAGAAAAGCATTTTCACCTATCCTGCAATGACCGGACATTACTACATGCGAAGTAAAGGTGACATGATTCCTTATTTCTCCATGATGCCCGATATGATTGCCGCTCCATAAAATCACATTGTTTCCAATCTTTACGAAAGGCTGCAACGTGTTATTTTCAAGAATAAAACAGTTATCACCAATCTCGTTATCAAACATTGTCGCCCTGCTGCTGATATAACTGATCAGGCGGTATCCTTTACGCTTGATATCATTGTATGCAGCTTCCCTGAGCTGGTTCATCTTTTTAGGCGACATGGGCGCAAAGAAAGAAAACTCATGAACAGGATATTCCTCATCAACGCTTTCAAAAGGAATGACCGGCAGTCCCTTAAACTCTTTTTCAACCGGCATATATTTTTCGTTCACACAAAAAGCTACCACTTTATGGGGAGAATCGTGCTCCAGGTAATAATGCGCTAATTCCGCATAATCTCTAATACCAAAAACAATGACTCTCTCACCCATATAGTCTATTTATAAACATAGGTGGTAAATTCATACAGCCCGTAATCATTCCGTATAATAAAATTCCGGTTCAGGTTTTTGGCAAGGAATTCAATTAAAAGATCGGCCGGCACATGAAAAAGGTCTTCTCTTTCCCAATCCACGGCTTTTGACATTACATTAAAAGCGATGCCACGCTTACAATGCGGGAAGACTTTGACCAGTATTTCACAAAAATATTCCCACATTTCTTCAAAGCTCAACCCCCTTTTCTCTGTAAACACACCATTCATGATTATATAATCGAAAGCAGGCAATTCCCGTTTGTCATCCAGGATATCCATTTGGTAAAAGGAAACACCGGGATATTTATTTTTACTAAGAGACACAAACTTTTCTGAAATATCCAGGCCCGCATAATTTATATTCCCGATATGCTGATCAAGCATATACTGGAATAGGTGAGCTGCCCCGCAACCAAAATCAAGTAAAGTTATATTTCCGGGAGCTTTCGCGTCAAACCGGATAATGTCCAGCATGATTGCATAGCGCTTAGCGGCATCTTCCTGTTTTGGCCAATCCACCCCTAAATGGGTATCACCGTATTGATCGAGGCAGCTTTCATAATGTTTGACAATCGTGTTCATGTATTTTTTGATCATACTAATTCGAATAAGTCAAGCATTTGCTTCACTTCTTCCTTTTGATTGAACATTAATACATCGATTATAGAAAGAAAAGGCACAAATTCATTATCGAATTGCCGGTAGGAGCCGGGTGTGGTTTCCAGGAAATTCAATGCTATACCTGATTTGTCAAATCGCTCTTTCGAATAAATTTCCCTGCCGCCAACCGCATTGATATAATGATCTGCTTTCTCCTGCAAACAAATATCAATTAACCGGTCTGCCTGCATTAATCCGCTGTTGTGATACCGGTCATTGCTTTCCCGGAACTTCGTCGCGACATCCAGGTAACCGCATACTTCTTTCACACTCCTTATGGCCATTTCATCGATAAACGTATAATCTCCGGACAAAACATTCTCCACTATTTTATAAGCTACATTAAAGAAGGGAGCTTTTGCATAGGCTTGCCGTACAGTAGCCAATAGTTTACTCCGTTCTTTTGCCCCGAATGAAATTCTGGTATCACAAATGCGCTTATTCTGGCTTGCATCTGTGCAGGGGATTGTAAATAAAAATTCTTTGCTATTCACTAAAATTTTGTTGCGATGAATCCATCCCTTCTTAATAAAATTTACATCATTGTAAAACACGAAAAGATCTACGGCATGAATCAATTGAAAATAACCTATGTAAGGAAAAACATATGGCTGCATGATTGCCAGCTTCATTCGCTGATAACCTTTAACACTAATGATGATATCCTGTCAACATCCTTTACAGACAAGTCTGCCTGCATCGGAAGGCAAAGGACTCTTTTACTTATATCCTCGCTTGCAGGGCAATCGCTGGTTTTGCTTAGATAGGGCAATGTATTAAGCGAAGGATAAAAATATCTCCTTGGGAAAATCCAATTATCCTCCAGGGAATTTTTAGCCGCCAGCAATATCTTCTCACTCTCAAATAAAAAAGGGAAGTATCCATAGTTGTAGGAGAGTTCTTCATCATTAAAGGGAAGTAATGCTGATGGATATTGTTTGAAGCGGTCCCTGTACCATTGGAATATCTCTTTATGTCTTTTTATCAAAGATTCCATATGCGGCAAAACAGAAAGCCCCATGGCTGCGTGAAGCTCTGAATTTTTGGCATTAATACCTGTACAATAATAATCATCTCCCCGATGACCAAAGCTCCTGAGCAGGAATAGCTTTTCATACAATTCATCTGTGTGGCAGATAATACAGCCGCCCTCTGCCGTATGAAAAATTTTTGTAGCGTGAAAACTGCAGATGGATACTTCTCCATAACTTAATAATGACCTGCCTTTATAGGTGCATCCAAAAGCATGTGCCCCGTCATAGATCACTTTGAGATGATATTTGTCAGCAATGGCCTGTATCTTTCCTGTATCGCAGGGAAGACCATATACATGCGTGGCAATTATGGCTTGTGTATTGGAAGTAATTGATGCGGCTATCTTATCCGCATCAATACAAAATGTTTTTTTATCAATATCCACAAAGACGGGCGTGCATCCTTCCCACAGGATCGCACCGGCAGTCGCTACATAAGAAAAGGGAGTGGTGATTATCTCACCTGTAATATCCAGGGCCTTGATGGCCATCTGCAAAGCGATAGTGCCATTACTGCAAAACAACAAATTCTTTACCCCTAAGTAGTCCCTTAATTTTTGTTCGAGTTCCCGGACCAATTCACCATTGTTGGTGATCCATCCTTTGTCCCACGCTCTTTTGAGCTGCCGGGTATATTCTTCAAAGGGAGGGAGAAATGTTTTCGTGACATTAATGGGCATTGGCTGAATGAATCTCCCAGTTAAGGTTATTGATTTTTACGACACCTTCTTTCCCCCACATACCTTCCATGATGGTAGCCGCCGCCTTCACTACTTTGAATGAAAGAACATCGTTCCATTCCGTCAGTACGATTTCCTTATTCATCACAAACAGGAGACGGGAAAAGGTATAAGTGCCTTCATTTAATATATTCCCGGGAAAATTTGTCCTGATTTTCATTGTGCCGCCGCTGTAATAATTTGTTTCCGGTGAAAAAGCGGAAGAGGAAACTGTGATCAATATCCCTTTTTCATCCAGCAGGTGATAGGTGATATCCAATTGCGTTTTTTCACTGATAAGGTTCTCTATTTCCAGTTCGAGTACAAAACCATTCATGGCATTGAATGTATGCGTATCACCGGTTCGTGCGTCCGATACCTTTGCCTGTAATAGCCTGGCATATTCATTTCCCGGCGCGTTTTCCTTTTTCCACGCCCTTGCTGTTTGTTCGACCAAAAAGACAGATACATACCTGCTGATGGTTTTATCCATATCGCCGGAAAAAGACAGGGCGCCATCCTGCAGCAGCAAACCCCGCGAGCATAAATTTTGAACAGCCCCGAGATTATGACTTACAAACAAAACGGTCCTTCCTTCTTTCTTACTCACCTCATCCATTTTTCCCAGGCATTTTTTTTGAAATTCAGCATCACCGACCGCCAACACTTCATCTACAATCAGTATTTCCGGTTCCAGGTGCGCTGCCACAGCAAAGGCCAGTCGTAAATACATGCCACTGCTGTAACGTTTGACAGGAGTATCGAGGAATTTTTCCACTCCTGAAAAGTCAACAATGTCATCAAACTTTTTTTTTATTTCCGCCCGGCTCATTCCAAGAATAGCGCCGTTCAGGAATATGTTTTCACGGCCTGTCAATTCGGGATGAAAACCTGTACCTACTTCCAGTAAAGAAGAAACTCTTCCATTCATTTCAACATATCCTTCTGCCGGTTCTGTAATACGACTAAGTATTTTCAGTAAAGTACTTTTGCCGGCGCCGTTGCGGCCGATGATACCCACCGCTTCACCCCTCTTTACTTCAAAATTTATATCTTTTAATGCCCAGAATTCTTCCCGGGCCGTTTGTTTTTTTTTACTGAATAGTGATTTTGTTTTTTGATGAATGACATCCCGCAATGTGCTGTACCTTTCAGGGCTTTCATGGAAAATCATATACTTTTTCCCAAGATTCTCCGCTTTTATGACGATGTCATTCACTTATTTTGAGTTTAAATTAAACCTGCGGGTTTCTACTGTCAAGCACGGGCATTGATCTCTGCTTTTGCAAACCTTACAATTTTGCCCTGATTGCAGGCTGCTTTTCTTCTACAATTTCTTTGATGCCGGATAATGACGTCACAACAAAGTCAGGCTTTGCCTCCAATAAAATATCCCTGGGTTGTGTGCCGGAGAGAATTACTGCTGTCCTGACTTTTGCATTCTTGCCTTCCCGGATGTCGGCAAGAGTATCGCCCACTTTTAGAATTGCGTTTTTGTCAGGAATGCCTAATTTATCTATCATGTCGAAAATCATATCGGGGTGGGGCCGGCTTCTTCCGGTCTCACCAGCTATCCCAATGTAGTCGAAATAAGAGCTATCCCATTTAAGGTGATTGAAAATCTTACTAAAAACAGTTCTTTCCAAACCGGTACCTATACAAACCTTTATATTCTTTTCCCGCAGGTAAGAGAAGATAACAGATGCGCCATCATTTTCATAAAACTCATGTATATTTATTTCAACGTTTCCTTTAAAAGACGCATAAATGTCCTGCACAAGTGACAAGGGAAGTTGCAGAGATTGTAAAACGTTTTCGATAATAACTTTTTTGTCTTTGCCCCGCTCCTTTTTTAACAATGAAATATCCACGGGTACATTGTTGTCGGTAAACGCTTTTTCAAAACAGTTATTAATGACTTCAGGGTGCGCCTCTTTGACTGTTGTTCCAATAAAATCAAATAAAACCGCTTTAATCATGAGCATCATTTAAAATAGCCCGCTGCAGCAGCCTTACAGGTCTGTCATTTAAATTAAATCAGCAAAGCTTCTTTCCATTTTTCTGAACCGGTGAATACCCATCCATAGAAATAACAGGGCTGCGCCAAGAGAAATATAAAACGGGTAATCCAATAAAGGATTGCCGGCATCTTTTACAATACACCAGCGAAACGCATCAATTACTCCCACCATCGGGTTGAGTGAATAAAGCCATTGCCATTTGCCGGGTATTACATTACTGCTGAAGCCCACCGGTGATATATATAATCCCAACTGAACGATGAAAGGAATGATATAACGAAAGTCCCGGTATTTCACATTTAATGCAGTCAGGTAAAGACCCGGGCCTATAGAAGCTATGAAGGCAATGATCCAGAATGCCGGCAAAGCAAAAATCCTGGCCGATGGCAAATAATCGTATACAATAAATAATACCAGTAAGAGGAGAAAAGAAATAAAAAAATCAATGAAGCTGGTAATAACTGAGCTGGCCGGAATGATCATCCTGGGGAAATACACTTTGGTGATCAGTCTCTCATTGCCGGTTAAACTATTACTGCTTTCCATGAGTGAATTGGAAAAAAACTGCCAGGGCAATAATCCTGCAAAAACAATAATAGCATACGGTACAATACTATTTTCCCTCATGCCTGCTACGGTCCCAAAAATATATACAAGGATAAGCATCGTCAGCAAGGGACGGAGGATAGCCCATACTATACCAAGAGCGGCTTGTTTATAACGAACCTTAATATCCCGCCAGCTTAATATATAAAATAGTTCCCGGTACCGCCATAAGTCATTCCAATAATTTTTTTCCGTTCGCCCGGGTTCTATAATGATGCGAAAACTCATGTTATTGCCGGACAATTTTTTCAAGGTAAAGGCCATAGCCGCTTTTATTCAGCGCCGCGGCCGCTTTCAATAATTGTTCTTTATTAATAAAGCCTTTGCGGTAAGCTACTTCTTCTATGCAACCAATCTTGGTTCCTTGTCTTTTTTCGATCACCCTTACAAATTCGCTGGCATCGCTCAATGAATCAAAAGTACCCGTATCCAGCCAGGCCGTTCCCCTGTCTAATACAGCTACCTTTAACGCTCCTCTCCGGAGGTATTCTTTATTAACATCCGTTATTTCATATTCACCCCTTGCAGACGGTTTAAGATTCTTTGCAATAGCTACTACCTCATTGTCATAAAAATAAAGACCCGGTATGGCGAAGTTCGATTTGGGTTTTGCCGGCTTTTCCTCAATCGAGACGACGTTCATGTCACTGTCAAATTCTACCACACCATATCGTTCAGGATCGGATACCTGGTAAGCAAAAACATATCCGCCCGCGATATCATTTAATTTTTTCAGCTGGCTGCCTAAGCCCGCACCATAAAAAATATTATCCCCAAGAATTAATGCCACTTTATCCTTACCGATAAACGGCGCTCCGATTACAAATGCCTGCGCCAGCCCGTTCGGGATTTCTTGTATGGCATATTCAAACCGGCAACCTAATTGGCTCCCGTCATCCAGCAATCTTTTAAATTGCTGGTTATCCTCCGGCGTAGTGATGATCAGTATTTCGCGGATACCCGCCATCATCAGCGTCGACAAGGGATAATAAATCATGGGTTTGTCGTAGATCGGCATCAATTGCTTGGAAATCGCCCGGGTAATAGGGTAAAGTCTTGTACCCGATCCACCGGCAAGAATAATTCCTTTCATAATTTTTTTTGTGCTACCCGGTCAAAATATTCCAGGTATTTTTCCTTCCATACATCTACGGAATACTTATCAACTACTGTCTTTCGCCCCGCCTCCCCGATCTCTCTTCGCAATTCCCGGCTCTCCACCAGTTTTGATAAACTATCAACCCATTCTTGTTCAGTGGCAGGCAGGAATCCATTCACACCATGTTGTATAATATTATTATTTACTCCTACCGGCGACATCAATGCAGGAATAGAAAGAGCCATGTATTGCAACCCTTTCAAACCGCATTTACCTTTAGCCCACTCATCGTCCGGCAATGGCATGATCCCGATATCAATCCCTGACAAATCACGCAGCTCTGTTGCCTCAACCCAGGGTGTTCCTTTTGTTTCCAGTTCCTGGCAGTAATAATTACCATCTCCAATTATTTTGAAATACACTTTGTCCCCGTATTTTTCCTTTATCCTTTTCAGAGCCGGTATGGCCAAAGCAAAATGCTGGATGGTTGAAAAACTGCCGCTCCACCCAATACAGATTTTACCGGAAGGTGGCAAAGGCTCCTGTTTATATACAGATGTTTCAATAGTAGTGGGTATGATCACTACGTCTGTATTATACTGGCGGGCATAGGCAGCCAGGTATTCATTGCCGGCAAAAACTTCTTTAGCGCATTTTATCAGTCTCGAAGTCTTCGCAGCATCCTTCAAAAAATTCAGTCGTTTATTGGCATCTGATACATTTTGCAGCCAGATAGAATCATCGAAGTCAAATATGAGCGGCACTTTCCGGGCAATCTTTCTTTCAAAATAAGCGGTACCCAGCATAAAAGCTTCGCGCTGCACGAACACCAGGTCGTACCGTGCAGCTTTGCGAATCTCACGCCATCTTTTGGCGATACTTTTTAATACGATCCGTGCTTTTCCCCAGGTATGGCCGGGCATATAAAATATTCTATCATCCCTTTCATCCAGCAAATAAGAAAACTCAAATGAATAGCCATTCTGCTCCAGGTAAGGGAGGTATTGCTCAAAACGAAAACGCTGCGAAGGCGACCTGTTAGGTCGGTGAAGACAAAGGATGAGTACCCTTTTCATCTTGGGTGATTCGGTAAAATTATTGATTGATTAGTGAATCTGGCTTTTCAAGGCGAGGTTCCATCCGTCGGGAAGTTTCTCTGTTATCTCGATATTATCAAATTCCTGTCCCTGCCTGGATCCTGTCTTTTTTGCCCAGGATGCCATGCGTGCAATACCTTCTTCCAGTGTGATCCCTGTTGGGTTACCAAATACTTTTTGGGCTTTGGAATGATCTGAATAAGCATGCACCACTTCATTACGTGCAGCGAGATGACGGATATCAGGACTTACTCCGAATTCTTTGCAAACTACGGTAGCCAGTTCATTTACCGTATAAGGCTTATCAGCGCCGACATTAAATACCTGGTTATGGGCTTGCGGTATAGTAACACATTTTGCAATGGGAATAGCTACATCATCAATATAGCTGAAAGCACGGGTTTGCATTCCGTCGCCAAATACGGTCAACTGTTTTCCCTGCATGATCTGGTTCATAAAAATCCCGATCACGTTACGGTATTTATCACCGATATTCTGGTTTTCGCCGTATACATTGTGGGGACGGAAAATAACATAATTCAATCCAAACATTTCATGGGCGGCACGCAGGTCCAGTTCCACCGCGTATTTGGATACACCATACGGGTCTTCAGGGACAGGCGTCATTTTTTCTGTCATCGGTAATTGGCCTTTCCCATATACCGCGATGGATGAAGTAAAAACAAAACATTTTACTTTTTGCTTTACCGACTCATTGACCAGGTTGATGCTGCCTATAAGGTTGGTATTATAATTATAGCGGCGGATAAAATGGGATAAGCCTTCCGCAGCATAAGCGGCCAGGTGATAAACATAGTCAAACTGGTGATCAGTGAATAGCTGGTTGATGAATCGCTGATCGGTCACGCTTCCTTTAATAAAGGTCACGCCCGGAGGCAGGTGATCTTCAAATCCGCCACTCAGATCATCCACGACAACTACTTCATGCCCCATCAGGAGACAATGCCTCGCAACATGTGACCCGATAAACCCGGCGCCGCCTGTAACTAGTGATTTAGCCATATGCTGTTTAGTTTAAGATTGGTATTGCTTTTTATAATACTGTTGGTATTCCCCGGAGGTCACATGCCTGAGCCATTCCGTATTTTGCAGGTACCAGTCAATGGTCTGGCTTAATCCTTCTTCAAAGGTTACTGAAGGCTTCCATCCCAATTCTTTGCTGATCTTTGAAGCATCAATAGCATATCTCCGGTCATGCCCCGGACGATCCTTTACATAAGTGATCAGCTTTTCACTTTCCCCTTTTGGCCTGTTCAATTTTTCATCCGCCAGTTTACAAAGTAATTTCACCAGGTCTATATTTTTCCATTCATTAAACCCGCCAATATTATAGGTTTCATGGTCTTTCCCTTTATGAAAAACAAGATCAATAGCGGCTGCATGATCTTTTACAAACAACCAATCTCTTGTATACAAGCCATCGCCGTATACAGGCAATGGTTTTTTTTCAATGATATTATTGATAAAAAGCGGAATAAGCTTTTCGGGAAAATGATTCGGGCCATAATTATTGGAGCAATTGCTTATTATCACCGGCATTTGATAGGTATCGCCATATGCCCTGACAAAATGATCCGAAGCGGCCTTCGAAGCGCTGTAGGGTGAATGAGGATCGTATCTTGTTTGCTCTGTAAAAAAACCGGATTCCCCCAAAGCGCCGTAAACTTCATCGGTGGAAATGTGATAAAAGCGTTTATTGCTATGCTGCCCGTTCCATAGTTTTTTGGCTGCATTTAACAAGTTTACGGTACCGATTACATTGGTATAAACAAAATCCAATGGTGATAATATAGAACGATCTACATGGCTTTCAGCCGCCAGGTGAATAATACCATCAGGATGGTAACTTGCAAACAATTTATCAATTGCTTCTGCATTGAGAATGTTGGCTTTCTCAAAAATATAATTAGAGCGGTCTTCTATATCGTGCAGGTTTTCCAGGTTCCCGGCATAGGTCAATGCATCGAGATTAATGATCCGGTAATTGGGATAATGGGTAACAAAACGGCGAACGACATGGGATCCGATAAAACCAGCCCCGCCTGTTATAATGATCGTTTGGCTCATAACCCTTATACCTTTAAACTTTTTAAACTCTCTTCCTTATACCACCTGAAGGTTTTTTTCAATCCTTCTTCTACAGAAACAAGGGGATCGTATCCCAGTAATTGACGGGCTTTGGAAATATTGGCCAGGCTGTATTTTACATCGCCTTTTCGTTCGGGGCCGTGCAAGGGTTGCAAAGTACTGCCTGCCTCTTCTTTCAGATAGTTAAATAACGCAAGCAGGGATGTTTGATGACCGCAGGCAATATTATATACCTGGTTAATGGCCGCGTGATTGTCCGTAAAAAGCGATAAAATATTTGCCTGTACGGCATTATCAACAAAAGTAAAATCGCGGCCATGGCTTCCGTCGCCATTGATCACCGGAGATTTATTTTCCAGTAACCCTTTTACAAAAAGCGGGATCACGGCTGCATAAGGACCCTGCGGGTTTTGCCTTGGACCGAATATATTGAAATATCGGAGTCCTATAAACTCTGTTCCATAAAGACTGGCATATACCCGGGCATATAATTCATTTACATATTTAGTGACCGCATAGGGAGAAAGCGGATTGCCAATTTCATCTTCTACTTTTGGAAGTCCGGGATGATCACCATAAGTAGATGAGCTGGCAGCATAGACAATGCGTTTAATATTTCTTTCTTTAGCAGCTGTGAATACATTCAGCGTGCCGGTAATATTGACTTCGTTTGTTGTGAGTGGATCAGCTATGGACCTTGGTACGGATCCCAATGCAGCCTGGTGAGTAATAAGATCAATCCCCTTGCACGCTGCAAGACAAGTATCATAATGACGGATATCCCCCTGCACGAATTCAAATTTCGGATGGGCAATCAATGATGCTATATTCTGCATAGAGCCTGTCGCCAGGTTGTCCAGTACCCGCACAAGGTTTACCCTGTCATCCTGCAATAATTTTTCTGCAAGATTGCAACCAATAAACCCGGCGCCCCCAGTTACCAGAATTCGCATAAAAAATTGAATTGATTTACCTCCTGAATATACGCCGCATCGTTTTCCGGAGATCCAGCTTCTTTAATATTCGTTCAAATAAAGTAGTAGGCTGTTTTTCCTCTTCATAATAACTGCTTCCATAACCATAGCCATAACCATACCCGTATCGTCCGTAACCGTAATAGCCATAACCGGGTTTGTTTTTCACATCGTTGATAACGATGGATACCCGCGGCAGTTTACTTTCCCGGTAAAGTTCATCAATCAGGGCAACTTGTTTTTTAAATGTGTGGCCCTGGCGAACCAGGTACAAAGTACAATCCACGAATTTGCTTAATGTTAATGCATCACTTACCATGCCCACTGGCGCTGTATCAATAATGATGACTTCGAATTGCTTGCCTAACTTACTAAACAGTTCTGCTACTTTGGGATCAAGCAACATTTCCGAAGGATTAGGAGGGATAGGGCCACAGGCCATTACAAAAAAATTGTCGTGATCGGGAACAGGCGTTATTAATTCTTCCAGCTCTGCTTTTCCCATCAGGTAATTAGTTATACCCGGTCGTTTACTGATATGCAGCCCTGACAATACTTTTGGTTTGCGAATGTCAAATTCCAGGATGATTGTCTTCTTACCCGCGAGTGCCAATACCGCTGCCATATTTGTACTGACAAATGACTTTCCTTCACCGCTGAAGGAGGATGTTACAAGTATAACAGATTTATCCTGTTTATTGACGACATACTGGAGGTTTGACCGGACAATCCGGAATTGCTCGGCCACCATCGTACGGCTTGTTTTATTTACAATGAGGGTATTATCTGCAAAGGAGTGGCCGATCTCACCGAGAATCGGCGCCTGGGTAAGTTTTTCAATATCATATCTTGTACTGATCTTATCATTCAAAACTTCGCCAACGAATATGAAAAGAGCGGGGAGACCTATACCTACAAGAATAGCGAGTATCTGTATGGTTCTTCTATTGGGTTTTACAGGCTCAGATGACGCATTAGCCTCATCCAATACTTCAGAATTGGAAAGAGTAGAGGCCCGCCTGATAGCCGCTTCTTCTTTTTTGCTCTCTAAAAGATTATACAATTCCTGCTTGGTCTTTATCTGGCGCTCCATTTCCACATATTCTTTCAGCTTAAAAGGGAGTTGCTGCAGTTTTGACTGCTCATTGTTATTGCGCAGCTTTAGTGTATTAATAGCTGAATTCAGGGATAGCCGGATATTGTTGACGGTTTCGAGTACATTTTGACGGATCTTTTCGATCTGCCCTTCGGCCTCTTTAACAGAAGGGTTTTCTACCGGCACGTTGGCATCAAGTAATGCCTGTCTTTCCAATTGAGCCTTGTTATACAAACTTACCTGCTCGTTAAGCGTAATATCCTGGAGCATTAATGCTGAGGGGCTGACCTGGTTATATTTATTTTTTTTATCTTTTAAATAATCGTTGATCTCGTCGGCTACGCTTAATTTGTATTGTTCTTCCAGCAAGCTTTTATCCGCGTCGCTTAGTTTGGTAAAGTAGTCCCCTAGCTGTTTGTCAATATCTATGAGATTGTTATCTTGTTTGTATTTCAGAAATTTTAACTGCAATGTGTCCAGCTCATTATTCATAACCTTTAGCCGCCCGTTGATAAAACTCAGCATCTGGTCATTGGAATGATTGTTTTGTTCAACAGACAAGGAATCATATTCGAGCATCAGGCTGTTTATAATATCAGCAGCCATTTGCGCATTCGTACTTTGGAGGTTGATAGAGAGAATAGTGGTTCCGGGCGTTTTAGGTTGTACTTTGACTCCCCCGGCAAGGCCGGCGGCTACATTTTCCGGAGGTTGCCAGGTGACTACAAATTCACTGCCAGGAGCAGCATGAGGAGGTTTTTTAACCAGCCTGAATACACCATACCCATTCTTGATCACCTGGCCCAACTGAAACGTAGTGGTCCCATTATCAATACGAAATTCCTGGTCATTACTGAATTTAATGTTCTGTGAAAAGCCCCTGGCAGAATCAGTGATTTCGAATGCTTCAATAACAAAAGGCCCCTGCTTATATATGTTATAGTCTTTTATTTTTCCTTTGGCCGTATAACTAAACTCAAGATTAAGTTTTTTTACCACTCTTTCCATCAACGGGCGTGACTTCAACACTTCTATCTCGTTTTGAATATTCTGGCTGCGGTTATTCCCCTCAATGATATCTTCTACTTTATCTGAACGGCCTGACTGCTGCTCATTATTTTTGATAAGCATAGAGCCGGTCGCACTATAAATACGGGTAGTGTAACGCAGGTAAGCAAACGCCAAAAAAAGAGCAATGGCAACTGACAAGAGAAACACAGGCAGGAAACGTACATACTTATAGAAAAGATCTTTAAGGCTCATATTCCAGAGCTCGCTTTTATTACTATTTATTACCTGTTGCTCTTCCATTAAATAAAATTGTAAATCTTATTATGGGATGTTATTTAAAAATATTATAGATAAGGGCAAACGCAGTAATAACACTCAGCCCGAAACTAACCCTCTGGAGCACCACATCCTGTTCAGCTTTTTTGGCTTTTTTACCGGCGGGCGGCACGAGTACCACGTCGTTCTGAACCAGGTTATAATAAGGAGATTGAAATAAAGAATCAGAAGAAAGATCTACCATGCCTATTTCACGCTTACCATTCGTTTCGCGGATAATCTTAACCGAATTTTTTAACCCATATTCTGTGATCCCCCCTGCCAATCCAACGGCTTCGAGTATGGTCATTCTTTCGCCAGGTATATTAATGACTCCCTGGTTGCCTACTTCTCCCAGCACGGATATTTTAAAATTCACAAACCGTATAATAACAGAAGGGTCTTTCAGCAATTCAACCGGCTCAGTCAGTCTTTTCTTTATCTGCGCCGCCAGCTCATCTTTAGTAAGCCCTTCTGCATGAAAACTGCCCAGCCTCGGATATTCAATATTCCCTCTTGGGTCTACCAGGTAACCGCTTGTCGATCCCCCGCCGGATGAACCCTGGCCACCCGCCGAAGTGTTGGATGATAATGGGTTATATAAAATATCTGTCGTTGGTACCGTACTGGCGCTGAAGACCTGGATAGAAAGAATATCATTTTTCTGAATGCGCAACTCGGTGATCTTTACATCTCCCTTACCACTGGTATCAGTAACTCTCTCTAAATAATCAGGAAGTTTTTTTTGCGTGCCGCAGGATATAAAATAGAAAGGAAGGGCAAGCAACAATGCAGTTCGGATAAATTTCATTGAAATGTCTTTATGGATATTCGATTTGCAAAAATAAGCTTTGACGTTATTCCGGCCGGGCCGAAGTTAATTTAGTTCTGTCAATATACGCCACCAGCATATACCCCAGGCTGTCAATAGCCACTTTCACAATTTTGCGCTGAAGGCTCAGTATTTCACCTTCGTGATCCATCAGGGGTCCTGTAATGATCTTTACCCGCTGGTGTACCTGTAAATCGATCGGTTGTACTTCTACATTTTCGTACTCATTCAAAAAACGCTTGATCGCATTGATCTCTTTTTCTTTTATTACGGCGGGCTTACTGTCCCAGTACACGAAATTGATTACGCCGGGAGTCATTCTCACAGCAGTTCTGTCCTCATCATTCACTTTCACGAATACATATGATTTGAAAAGCGGCTCTTCTACGATCTTTACCCTGTCACTCCATTTGCGCCTGACTTTATTAAGCGGGCAATAACTCTCAAACCCTTTTTCCAAAAGAAGCTGATTCACTTTCTTTTCCCACCGGGGACGGCTATAGATTGCTAACCATTTACGACTCACACACCAGGTTTTTTAGAAGGCTTCGCCACCTCAGTCACACGAGTTTTTTTTAGGATGACTGGTTAAATCGTGAAAAGAACCAGGAAACTAACGTTCTGTTGGTTTCTTTTCGGTTGCAAATATAGGAGGAAGAATGGGACTGACAAGTAACTAAAATTGGCGGATTTTGAATGAATTGTCCCCACGAGTAGATAACTATTGTACCGGGCCGACCATTCCATTTTTTAACTTGTATACCCTGTTTGTCTGAGGACATTTAGCCATTCCTTCGCTATCGAAATTAAGCCTGATACCGGCTTCGCTTACCCAGCCGTTTTGACGTGCAGGGTTACCGGTCATTACTGAATAAGCCAATACATTTTTTGTTACTACCGCACCGGCCCCGATCATAGCGTATACGCCAACCTCAATCCCGCAAAGGATTGTAGCGTTGGCGCCAATAGTAGCTCCTTTACGGATAGTAGTTTTTTTAAACTCATCTTTTCTTTCAATAAAGCTACGGGGATTGATCACATTGGTAAAAACCATAGAAGGGCCAAGAAAAACATCGTCTTCAATGATCACCCCGTTATAGACCGATACATTATTCTGGATCTTCACGCCATTACCGATGATTGCATTATTGTCTATATACACGTTCTGACCAATATTACACCGCTCTCCTACTTTACAGGTTGGCGCCAGGTGACAGAAATGCCAGATTTTAGTACCGGCTCCTATTTGAGCGCCTTTATCTACTACTGAACTGGGATGAACAAAAAAATCTTTGCCTTCCATAGTACCAAAATAAATCATTTGTTTTAAACAAGATCAATTACAATGTACGAGGTACGCCAGCCTCAAGAAAGAAATATCGTTCTGATTTTGGACAGGGGTACTCCGTATATTGTAATTCCTTCCTGCATTGGTTGGCAGCCCGCTATGAATTCACTACATTTAGTTATTAAAATACGACTGCTTGAACCAACGATTTTATTCACTCGACGTATTTCGCGGTGCTACTGTTTGCCTGATGATACTGGTAAACAATCCGGGGTCCTGGTCGCATATTTATGCCCCTCTCGATCATGCGGAATGGCATGGCCTTACTCCTACCGATCTTGTCTTTCCTTTTTTCCTGTTCGCAGTAGGCAATGCCCTTTCATTTGTTATGCCCCGGCTGCAGGCGGGCGGGGACGCCGTATTCTGGAAAAAAGTAATTAAAAGGACTTTGCTTATTTATCTCATTGGTTTATTCCTTACCTGGTGGCCATTTGTAAAATGGAATGATGTGGGACATTTAGTATTTAAGCCCTGGTTTTATATTGATGCGCAGGGTAATCCCCAGGGAGTCCGCATTTTAGGCGTATTGGCACGGATCGCTATCTGTTATTTTTTTGCTTCAGTGATTATTTATTACCTGAAACCAAGAGTAGCTTTTTATGTCGGTCTCCTCCTGCTGCTGCTGTACTGGGCGCTTTGCTTTCTTCTGGGTGATAAAGCCGATCCTTACAGCATGACCGGTTTTTTTGGAAACAGGGTGGATAAAGCGATCTTGCACGAAGCACATATGTACCATGGCGAAGGTATTCCATTCGATCCCGAGGGTATTATGAGTACGATGTCAGCTATCGTACAAGTCATTTTCGGCTACCTGGTGGGGGATTACATACAAAAGAAGGGAAAGAATTTTGAAATGATAGCCGGATTGTTTGTTGCAGGTGTAGCCATGCTTGTAACCGGTTTTTGCTGGGACATGGTGTTTCCCATTAATAAAAAGATATGGACAAGCTCTTACACAGTGTATACTACAGGGCTTGCTACTATTACTATCGCTACCATGATCTACCTGATTGAATTTAAAAATGTAAAGGGGTGGTTCAGTAAATTCTTTGATGTATTTGGTAAAAATGCCTTGTTCGTTTTTGCATTAAGCGCTTTTCTGCCCAAGATCATATGGCTTTTCCGTATCCCTGATGGAACTGACAAGGCGGGTAAACCGGTTTATACAGATCTATGGCATGGTTTCTATAAATATGTCTGCGCTAAGATTCCAGGTGATCCAAGGATCGGTTCCCTGGTTTTTGCGATTTGCTTCATCATTTTCATGTGGGCAATCTGCTACTGGATGGATAAGAAGAAGATCTATGTGAAAGTGTGAGAGGTAAGTGGTCAGTAGTGAGTGCCGCGACTTCTTTCTGAATGAAGCCTTTACTCACTACTGGCTATTGACTATTCTTCTTCCTTATTTTTCCCGTTTGTGCTTCCAGCAGAGCAATGATTTTTTCCTTGTCTGCCAGGGATGACTCCAGCAAGGCGACGCGTTCCTGCAAAAATTTTATCATTTCATCCTTGCCATAGTATTCTTTTTCTTCCTGCAACATCTGCCTCCTGGCTGTTTTGCTGTCTTCCTCAGCTTCAAGCATATCACCTTCACCGGTTATCAGCCAAAGCATATTGAGATCAAAATAATTCTTGTGAATTCTTTCGAGTATATCCGAGCCGATACTTCCCTTTCCTTTCTGCTGTTTTTTTAAATAACCATTCGCTACCCGGCAAGTTCTTTCAAACGAATATGCCGTTATTTTCTTGTACTCAAGATATTGTGCCAGCCTGTCTATGATTCGCATAATAAAATGTGGAAAAAATAATACTATAAAAGTCTAAAATTAATAGAAAATAGTTTAAGTTGTGGCTTGTAATTGTTCTTACGAAATAAGTAATTAATTATGAAAACAGCAATGTTTTCAACCTTGATCTGTCTTCGTATAGTATTCGGACCTTTAATTTTTTTAAGGCAGATTTGACAGTGAATTTGAAGCGTAGGAATTGTCCGGTCATTTTTTATCCGGCAGGTGTATGTCAAACGATCAACCCCAAAAACTAAGCAGGAATCTTTCCGAGAAATTCCGTGATTTTCTTATTCAGCATCCCCCATCCGGGTTCAGCCGTCATCTTCGCGGCTTGCTGATGGATTATATGATCGCCCAGCAAATGCAGGGCTTCCCTTTGGATTTCCATATCTGTATATGGGAATTGTCTGATTTTTTTGAATTGTTGGATTGCGCGGCAGATGAATGGGGCGATCAGAAAGAGCCCTGAATAAGCTTTCATTGGGATATTTTATTTCGGACATGATTCGGTATTGCCAATACCTGTCCGGCTAAAATGTCAAGAGTGAAAGAAAGGCTTGAGATAGGAAAACATAGATTAACGCAAATACATGCATTTTTCTGTTCCTGCCCCTTGCCTGCATGACGCAGCCAGGTACGGTGTGCTCATTTGTAGCTTACCTCAAACCTAAATGGGTTCTGAATTGAAGCACATTAATTTAGATAAGCAATTTTATTATGTTTATTATGCAAGAACCTTATTCCTGTTGCATAACATTTATTCACCCGTCACCTCTTCTTTTCCATTTCTCCATTGTTTTGGTGTAGTTCCATCCATCTTCACGATCCGGGGCAAGAATCTTCCCACTATATCCACCAGCGCTTTCTGCGACTGCATGACTGCTTCAATATCCTTGTAAGCAAACGGCGCTTCATCTAAGCCGCCACCAATCAATTTCACATTATGTTTTTTCAGTTCTTCCTTCAAAGCGTTTTGGGTAATAGATTTTAATGCGGCCGTACGACTCATCTTTCTTCCGGCGCCATGTGATGCGGAATTGAAAGATGCGTTCTCTCCCTTCCCTTTCACAATAAAGCCAGCAGCCGTCATGGACCCCGGAATAATACCCAGCACATCTTTACCTGCGGGCGTCGCTCCTTTCCGGTGAACGATCACATTTCTTCCGGCTCCTTCGCCAAGGCTCAGGGTTTCTTTCCAGGCAAAATTGTGATGGTTCTCTACCATGGTCATAGGTTGACGACCTAATTGCCTGGCAATCTTTGCATGGATGATATGATGGCAGGCAGAAGCATAGTCACCAGCAAGGTTCATGGCCATCCAGTATTCAATGCCTTCCTGTTCATCCAATGTAAGCCAGGCGAGGTTGGCAGCTTCGCCGGGCAATCGTCTTTTTTGTTTGGCGATCTTAGTATAATGATTCGCAATATTTGCGCCGAGTGCCCTCGACCCGGAATGAGATAAGAATCCCAGGTAAGTTCCCGGCCCGACACCCATCACTTCATCTTTCGTCGTGATCTCAACAATACCAAACTCTGCAAAATGATTCCCTGACCCGGATGAGCCCAATTGTTTCCACGCCCTTCCCTGCAGTCCTTTTAGTAAAGGCAAAAGAGTAAATGCTTCGTTCTCCATCACTTCATGATTGCTTGCCTGCTGAAATTGAGCCCCGCTTCCAAACAATGTCGCTTCGTTCAATTCAAGGGTGAAGTAATTTTCCTTTTGTACCAATTCTTTCGGATCAATATCAAAAATGCTCATGCACATCCTGCATCCAATATCCACGCCTACTCCATAAGGAATAACGGCATTCTCTGTTGCCAGTACCCCTCCTATCGGCAAGCCATAGCCGGAATGTGCATCCGGCATCAGGGCGCCTGCTACGGCTATAGGTAATTTGGCAGCTACATACATCTGGTGCATGGCGCCTTGCTCAATATGTTCGCTGCCGAAGACATTGAACTGAATACCGTTTTGGTTTAGAGAGACCTCACCCAAACCTTCTCCGAAGGAAAGGGCTTCCAAAGACTCTTTTTGGGGTAAAAGCTTTTCGGCTATCAACCCTAGTACAGCATCGCCCTTATATTCTGCCGGCGATACGAGTACTTTTTTTAGAATTTCCATTGCTTCTTGCTTACCCGCATGCTTGTAATTTTTTTCCATTATATTCATGGCAATACTGATCACCGGGCCTTCGGGGTAACCAATGGCACGCAATTCTTTTCCTTGTAGCTTTAACTTCATAATCTATAATATTTCATCAATTTGCTCTTGATCAAATTGCTCAGTAAAGTTACCGAACCCTGAAGTGTGCGACACAACGAAACCCGATTGCAGCACTGCAGCCGGACTCTAATAGAAAACATCCGGCACCAGAATGATACCGGATGTTCAATTACTCCCCTTTGGGGGTTGGGGGTGATACAAGGATCTGCTTCAACTGCTCGATCAGCGTACCATTACCACTGACACTGATACTACTTATCTTGTCCGCGATCTTTTCCACATATTCCATTTCCTTCAGCTTCCATAGCATCGCATTTTCTTCCATCAGCTTCGCTGTGTTCAGCAAACTGCGGGTACTGGCGGTTTCTTCACGACGCATGATAATGTTTGCCTGCGCTTTTTTCTCCGCGATCAGTACCTGGTTCATGATTTCCTTCACATCGCCCGGCAGGATGATATCCCGGATACCGAAATCCTTCACTTCCACACCCAATGCTTCGGCGTTTTGTTTTACGCTCTGCAAAATGAATGGCGCAATGCTTTCTTTCTTCTCCAGCAATTCATCAAAACTGAAACCAGCAATATACTCACGTAAGGCCAGTTGAAAAACTACATACAATTGCTTGTCATACTCTTTGTTGTCCAGCAAAGCCTTTTCAATATCCGCTACCTTGTACTGCGCTCTTGCATTGATGCGTAAAGCGGCTCTGTCTTTAGTCAGTATCTCCTGGCCATTCACTTCAAGTTGCTGTTGGCGTGTATCTACTTTACCAACATGGATAACAGTACTGTTCTTCCACCAGTAATAAACACCGCTTTCCAGCGGCTGCACATATTTACCATCTACGAACAGCAAGCCTTTTTCAAAACTTTCCACAGTATAACTGCGTACATAAGACGCCACCAGCCTGTTTTGCAATACAGCCGCCTCTATATTTTCCCCGATATTTATTTTACTGGTATCAGCACGAACGAATTCATACCGTACTACGCTTTTCCAGTAAGCATACCGGCCAGTGGTCAATACCTGCTTCAGCAGATCATTCTCGTATTGCAGTACAATTTCGTTGTCCTTTACTTCCACCACATGCAGTATATCGGCCAGGGCTTTATCCTGCAACAGGAAATTCAATTCAACCGACGCGTAGAACGGTTTTGTAATATCATACAACTGTACCACCTCATTGCCCCAAAACCAGTAGCTGCCGGCTGTTAACATACGCTGGTACACTCCATTCTTAAATACCAAGCCCACCTGGTAGGCATTTACTTTTACTCTTTTCATCTTTTTACGTTTTAGGCCACACCCTAACCCTCTCCAGCGGAAAAGGCTTTCGAAGAGCCTGTTATTAAATACTTTTCTAATAAAGCCGTTGTTGCTTACCACCCGGTATTCACGGAAGCGGGTTGCAATAATGTTTTTTGCATCAGTTCACCGCATTCAGCTATCAAAATGTTTTCAATAGCCCATGAAGAAAAGTGATGCAGGCTGCACCATTGTTTACCTGCCTGCAGGTGCTTACTGAATTGCAGCCCCCTCTAAACCTCCCCCGGTTGGGGGAGGCTTCCGAAGACTCCGACTGATAAACGAATTATCATTTTATCAGAACCTTGTGAGAGGTCTGCCGGTAAGCAACTCCGGCTTTAATGATTCACCATTTTTAAAGAAGTGGTGTACTTCTTTTTCTCTACATCCCACGTGTAGTGTTCTAACCAACTGAACTATTCATCGCATCCGATGAAGCAGGATTCGAACCTGCGACCTGGGCTGTGCTCTGCCACTGAACTACCGGACCCTGTGATCCGAGGGGGAATCGAACCCCCGACTCCAGCGTGATGGCTGACATATCCTGCCAGAACAACAGCATACAGGCAGCTACCGCACCTGTACTGTAGTGCTTCTTTGAAACACCGACCTGGTTTGCTTTGCCAGTGTATATCAGTCTTGCCGTTAAGCAAGCTCTTTACCGGTCCTGCCGTCTAAAGCGGCTTCACCTCTTACAAACTTTAATTCATCAACACTTCTTTTCTCCTGAAACCAACTACTTCAGTTCTCTCCATGTTATGCGCCTTTTCATGAGGGTTCGCGATTTCGGCTATCGTCATGGGCTTGTCTATCACAGTATCAAACCCGAAATGTTCGGATAACTTTTTTGCTTTAGTGATTCCAAGTTTCCCGAATTCATATTTAGCGATCAATCTTCCTTTTCTCATAAGAGCACCGTCTATCATTGCCAGGGAACTGTTGAATGTACAGATCAGTTGCACATTCAGGAAGT
Source organism: Bacteroidota bacterium (assembly GCA_030706685.1). Classification (GTDB taxonomy): domain Bacteria; phylum Bacteroidota; class Bacteroidia; order Chitinophagales; family Chitinophagaceae; genus VBAT01. The sequence continues at coordinate 35,542 of JAUZOA010000008.1, read as the reverse complement.
CTGCCAGCAACCCATCCGAGATGTTCAACAGGTTGGATACAGCTGAATCCGAGTTATATTTCCTGTCCATGATGATGTTCTCCGCGTCCTCAATGATCAAAACCGTATTCGGGTTATCAATCAGCAATTCAATGAACTCAGGATTCATCAGGTTACCGGCGACGGATGGAGATAAGAACAATACCCGCTTTTTGATTTTCCCAACCAGGTAGCGCAGGTAAGTTGTCTTTCCCGTTCCCGGCAAGCCATGCAATAACACAATGCCTTTATCATTTTTCCGGCCCAATCTTTCCCGTATAGTTTCATCAGTCGTTTTAAAATCATCCTCATAAAAAAGATCCAGGTCAAGTTTGGTACGTTTGATCTCCATAGCTTTCAGGTCAAGCCTGTTTCTCGTTTGTACGATGAGATTGATTTCGAGCGGTTGCCTTCTTTGCCTTTCCTTAAACTGGATGGCAATAGCCGAAACAGCTTCTACAAAATCCGGTTGCTTGCCGTCGTGCAGTATCTCACAATAATCATTATCCAGTTCCAGCACGCAATTGTTATCCATTATAATGATCGTTTTATCAAACTCAAACCGCTTTTTCTTCTTCTTATACCACCTCGTCCGGTGTATATTCTTTATGTGGCCTGCGAACTTTTCCCTGATGGAAACAAACGCTTTCTCACCATCAATCTGACCGATATAATTTATACTTGGCAGCAGGTTGAAGCTATACAGGTAAAGTATTTTCGCATCCAGGAAGGAATCAACAAACACGTTGTTCGCATTGATCACCTTCTGGCTAAATAAATTGTCCATTTTATTTGTTTTTAAATAGTAAAATCTTATTCCTTCAATATAAAATTTGCTTTTACTATTTCATTACACGAGTCAGCATAAGTTTAAGTTTTATAGTTATTATATTCAGACTGTTTCAATCCCGTCGGTTCTTCCAGGATCCCCTCTAAGGGATTCAGGGGTTCACCACTTTATTCGCGCAACTCGAACTGGCGAACGCTTCCGGCTTGGCTTTAAAAGCAAACCCCATACCCATGATATAGCCCATGGCTTCTTTCAGTGCGTCATTGCTTTTGAAACTCGGGTTAGTATTAATATCAGCATGCACTTCCATATCCACACTGTAACGGGAAAAGGTATTACACAATGCATAAGCTACTTCAATGCTCCTGCTCACTTCCGCCAGCATCCGTTGCCTGATACTCATCCTTAGCCGGGTTATTTCGTTATGTATATACATGAATCCGCCCTTTCCTTTCCGCACGAATACAATAACGGTGGCAAACTCAATAATCTTTCCTTTTACCTGGCTATCGGTTCCAATACATGCTTTCAGCTCATGGCCCATTTCCCTTTCACGTGTCAATACTTTACTTACTTCATCTGTAATAGGAATCCTGATCCTTTCCCCGGACAATTTTCTCCATTGTTGTTCCTGTTCCATTGTTTTGTTTTTAAAATTCATCATTTTACATTTCTTTGCTTCCGTTTACCAGTGGTGCCCGGGTCCCGATAGCAATCGGGACGAACCACGATAACCAGTTCTTACGGCTGATACAAATAGAACCATCTCTGCCAGGGCACCCTTTGTTGGCGATGAATATTGACCGATTGCTGTTTCATCATTATCGAATTCACTCACCTGCAAACAATGGCGGAGAGTGTAAGAATCGAACTTAGCCGTGTGTTAATCCAACCCTGACTTAGCAAGCCAGTGCTTTACCTCTCAGTCAACTCTCCCAATATTTTATGTTCCCAATACGATACGTCTATCATCTGCGGAAAGGAAGGGAATTGAACCCCTGCTCCGCTTTTCACCGGGTTACTGTTTTCATCCCGCCTCTGGCGGGACGACCAACCGGGCTCCCTTCGTATGTGCGTGATAGGATTCGAACTTATTCAGCCTGAGAGCAACGGTGTTACACCGCCTCCCCCGATAGCTATCGGGCATCTTCATCTCACTCACACTAGCGAAAACAGAATGATTCGAACATTCATTCGCCGCTTAACAAGCGACCGTTCTGCCATTGAACTATGTTTCCAGTTTGTTTTACATTTTACATTCAGCATTTCCCGTTTTACATTTATTCTTTGTTGGCCCGTCCCGCATAAGGCGGGAGAACTCTCAATCCCACGGTTAAAAGCCGGGTACTTTGTCCATTAAGCTACGAACCAATATTATCGCGACTACCAGGTTCGAACTATCAACCTTTACAGCATCAGCATACTGCGATAGCTTTTTAGCTATTACCTCTTCCACTACGCCATAGGTTAATCTCCTTTTCAGCGGATGAAGAAAGAGCCGGACTTTCAACCTGCTCCTTAGAAGGGGCCGCTTTCCCGTTAAGCTATTCATCCTTTTGGCTGGCCTAACAAGATTCGAACTTGTGTCTCTTCATTCGTAGTGAAGTGTTCTCATCCGTTGAACTATAAGCCACTTTATAAACGACAATCACCATCTTGTCACCGGGCTCAGATCCGAACTGAGAATACCAGAGTCAAATTCTGGCGTGTTGCCAATTACACCACCCGGTATTCAGTTGACCTGGTGAGATTCGAACTCACACTTCATAGTTCCTGAAACTATTGCCTCTTCCGTTGGGCTACAGGTCGGTTTCAATAGCGGTTCGTACGGGAGTCGAACCCGTGGCGACAGATCGACAATCTGTAATGTTAGCCGTTACACCAACGAACCGCATTCCGATAAATATCCGGATTAGCGATTAGACAAACAGGCTAAGCTATTTACGGCTGTCTGCCGGATTTAGCAGGTTCTGATTAGTATCGGGACGCCCTCTCCGTTCCGGGCGGAGTATCCAGCCAATTGGAATGCTGCTATATTTATCAAAGAACGCTTTCGAAAAGCGTCCCCGTTGCATCTCACGGGGAATGCTTATTTCCTCCTTCTGCATCTACTACCTTTATTTATCGCATAGAAAACTCTGCCGGGTGAAGAGCTTTTTTATTTTTTTCATTCCCCCGGTCTTTATTTTTTCTCTTCTTTTATTGCTGGTCATTTCAATGACGACACGAACAGCGAATGTTGCCAGTAAAAGTTTCATAGTTACCTCCTTTTCCCTATCCCGGATGGTCTTTCGCCCATTGGCACCACCGGGGTTAACATTGTTGCAATCATGTGTACCCATTCCAATATTCTTAACTAATTCCCGCTTGTTTTCATAATAAAAAAACCCGGTCGTTCTTTGCGACCGGGTTCCTGTTCGTAAACGCATATTATTGCCTACGTATGGATATACCACGGTCGTTTATGATCACTGCTTTGCCTATTACCCGGAAGCTCACTACATGTTTTCGTCTGTGCATACCAATAATATCCTGGTAATGATAGCCGGTCACGCTGCATCAGCCGGTCAGCTAACACAGTTCTAAATCGTTTATGTTTCATCTGTTTCAGCATTTTTATTTTCTTTGATGATAAAGATTCAATTCCCTTTTATTTACACAAATTGTTTCACCTTATTTTTATTTTTCAATATTTCAGTCTCTTCCTGAGCTCCTCCTCCGGAGGGTTTAGGGAGGCAATAAAAAACCCCGCTATCTCTTGCGGGGCCTGTATTTCATCGAATTTGTTAATTTAACTTATTCAGCAGTCACACATGCCCCACAACCTGTATAATCACTTTTAAGTGAAAACTGGTCTGTTGATTCAATATGTAATCGTGTGTTCAGCATGTTTTTGTTTTGCGGCTGCAAAGATGAAAATAATTTTCCGATGCTGCCAAATTTTTAGAGAGAAATTTTAAAAATATTTTTTTGATCTCTATTACCTAAAAGTTTACCGCCTCTATTTCCATGTTCTTGATACTCCAGTATCCAAGATCATCAGGCCTTAATTCGATAGTAAATTTCCCTTCGAAAGATTCTTCCTTTTTATCAGTTATGGAGGTGGCAATAACCTTGTAATTACCTGAAACAACTGTTTTTGAGTCGCTTTTTACATCGCAGCGGTCAATAATTACTTTTTGCAAATCCATTTCGGAAAAGAGCGACTTGAAACGGTTAAACGCGGCATTAATATCTTTCCGTTCCCGGTAGCATTTTCCATTAAGCAGGATATTTTGATCATGCAGGCAATAAAAATATTCATCGACAGGCGCAGTCTTGAATAAAGCAGGGAATAAATCTTCCTTTACTGCTTTCTCTGATTCATATACCGGGTCCGGGTGAAATTCATCGTATATGAAATTGGTTGTCCAGCCTGGCAAAAGCATATCATCCGTTTCATGATCGAACAATTCCTCGATGGTGAACCTGTATAATTCTCTCGTGGAAATATAGGGGCTGCATACACCCAGGTCTAATCCGTATTTATTCAGGTAGTCGCGTAACTCATCCCAGGCTTTGCCCATATCGTTATCCGGGATCTCATTGACAGGTTTGAAATGACCTGGCCGTCCGATTTTATCAAATACTTTAATTGTTTTATGTTGTTCAAACTGCTCCTCGAAGGCCATTACATTTTTAAGAAAAATGTTTTCCAGTTCGGGGCTCAGTTCTTCACTGCCGGCGCTGCCAAATTCAGCGCCTTTTTCGAGCATTAACTTCATTTTGATGAAATCATTTTCGGTTTGCAGCTGCTCCTTTTCATTTAAAGGAGAAAAATCTTCTTCCATAAATAGATGGTTTAAGGTTTAAATTATTTAAATTTTTATGCTCCTATCGGTATTAAATATAAGCTGATGGGGAGCCGGTTTCAAAGGGTAAAAAACATTTGTTGGCGTTAAAAAAATGATTGATGAGCCAAATAATTTTGCTTACCCTTATGAAATATCCTGGTATATACTTTAAATAAATTGGCAGCCATACTTTACTACAAGACGAGAAAAACTGTAAAAGTTATAGGGAGGTTATAGGGGAATTATAGGGGATACGCTCCAGGTATACTCAAGATATGCTTAAGGTCATCTTCCTATATACCCCGGGGATAAGACAGGTATGGTAAGGATATGAGAGGTATGTGATACATTCCGGGGAAATACATCAGACAAGGTTCCGTCAAAGGACATTTGATCTATGCGAAATGATTTACTCAAATTCCATTTTTTCCAATTGGTCAGCGACAAAGGGCATGGCATCGTAGGTCCTGCCATTGAGAATCCTGCCCGTTTTCTTTTTATTGGTACCACCCCATTGTTTGAAGAAGAAAGCTACTTTGACTTTTTCACATTGTTGTTGGATATCCAGCACCCAATCTACATCCATCGGTCGTGGCTTCCGTCCGCTTTCACCACCGACTATTACCCAATCAATTTTCTTTAAATTAATTTTTGGCAAAGGCCCGATCAAAGGTTCAAGAGAAAGAAATTTGGTTCTTGCATTAGTTTTGCGCAAATCGTCAATGCGGTGCTTTACTTTTTCATTTTCCACAGAAACTCCCATCCAGATATTATGTGTCCAATTCAGGCTTTTGTGATATTTCAATAAAATATCCGATCTTTTAGTCAATACCTGGAAAGTATGTTGAGGATTTTCATTCATTGTTTTAAAAACCTTTTGAATGAATGAAAGCGGCACATCCTTATGAAACATATCACTCATAGAGTTTACGAAAACAATCTTGGGTGATTTCCAGCCATAAGGAATTAGCAAAGCATCTTCATGCATTTTCAGATCAAACCCATCTTTGTATTTATCAACTCCCATTGCTTGTAAGCGGCGGGCCATTACTTCTGCGTAACAATATTTACAACCCGCTGAAATTTTATCGCAGCCTGTTGTGGGGTTCCAGGTCATTTCGGTCCATTCAATGCTAGATTGTGCCATAACTATTTTCTTGTTATTAATGAAGGACTTGTAATTTTATGTACCTTACCAGAAATTAATTTAAAATCGAAATTAATGCTTCTGTCTTCCTTCATTGCGGCAAGTACTCTATTTGCATGATTTGGCAGAAACCCCTCTTCAAGTGACCAAGTATATACATCCAAATTCGAAGCCAAATCTCCCTTCATTATGCCAACTCTTAGATTAAGCTCAAATAATTGAATCTTTTTAGGAATATTATATTGCTCAAACAAAGAGGGTTTTTTCACATCAATTTTTTCATTATCAATGTCAAAATTGGCTTCTCCAGTCAACTTATCGTGTCGCCAGCAAACAGTAAGAAATTTCTCAAGTCCATAAATATGGTTAGTGCCAAATATTAAACCATAAATACCAGCTGGTTTTTTAATAGTAAAAGGTGCTAAATAATAATTAACACTAGCAGGCACCAAACTCTTGTAGTATTCAAAAACAATACGATGAATATGATAATTGCTCTTCCCTTTCAAATCTTGTCTTGTGATCTTTAGATACTTTTGAAAACTATGAGAATCACCAAATCTCTTAATAAACGAAGATGAAATAAAAAAAATAAAGTCAGTCTTTTTTAGGTTAATTATTGATCTGAAAACGTCCTCAGTTATTTGCTTTATGCCATTTTGATCTAAGAAAAGAAAGTTCACACTTTCTTGCATAGATTTTAAATATTGATGGAAAATTGTCTTAAACTCATCGTTATATAATTGTAGCTCATACCCATTTTTAGCGACAGCGACTTTTAGATATTCTGTAAAGTTTCATAATATTTCTTCTCATATTCATTTAAAATAACTTTTACATTTATCCCATTTGTTTGAATGGTTAATTTCCACTTATTTAATTCTTCGAGAATTATCAAAGGACTTCCTAGTATCCCATTAGAATCTTTCCCCATTCCTGCAAAAAGGTCAAAGATTTGAACTGTTTTCCATATTGGTTTAGTGGAAGATATAAAAACAGGCAGCCACTCTTTAAAGTAATCCTTAAAAATTTTTAGTTTGAAAAGTGTTCCATCATCAAAAGGCTCGCTAAACAAACTTTTACTTGGCATAGAAAACAGGATAAGTACCTAAAAATAAAAAAAATCTTCCTAAACAATCAAAACAACCTCCCCTGTTCCCCCGGTCTCCTGAAAATACTCGTATCCAAATGCCATTCTTCTGCATTCATCCCATACAGCTTGCCATACTTTTTATACTGCTGCGCCACCATCTGCGCGATATTCCCTTCGCCTCTCATCCGCACACCCCATCGTGTATCATTTACTTTACCATCATGACTTTGTTCAATCAGGTGCCAGACCTTATCCGCCCTGTCGGGAAAATTTTTATACAGCCAGTCATGAAATAAAAACTTGATCGCGCCATTCAAACGGATGAATGTATACGCCGTAAAGGTGGCCCCGTTATCCCTTGCCGCTTTCATGATCCTTTGCATCTCATGTTCATTCAGTCCCGGTATCATCGGCCCCATCATGATACCCATGCGTACACCCGCGCTGCTGAGATCATGGATCACTTTTAGTTTTTGTTTGGCTGTCGTGGTCCTTGGTTCCATTACCCTCCGCAAGTCCTCGTTAAAGGAAGTAATGGAGACCATCGCGGATACCAGTCTTTTCTTTGCCATATCCTGCAAGACATCTTTATCCCTTAGTATCCAGGAATTCTTGGTAAGTATTCCCACCGGCTGGTTGAATTCATGACATACTTCCAGCAATCCTCTTGTCAGCCGGTAGGTCTGTTCAGCGGGCTGGTAACAATCGGTATTCCCGCTCAGCATGATCGGCGTGCATTGCCACCTGGGATTCATCAGGAATTTTCGTAATAGTTGCGGCGCGTTTTTTTTGATGATGATCTTTCTTTCAAAATCAAGACCGGCGCTATAACCCCAGTACTCATGCACATTGCGGGCATAACAATAAATACAACCATGTTCGCAGCCGGCATAAGGATTCATGCTGTACATCATGCCCACATCGGGGCTCTCCACTTTGTTGACGATGGTTTTCGATTCCTGTTCCAGGTATTGCGTAGGAACATTCTCTTCGCTCCAGTCATCTATGCCTTCTATATGTTCCTTTGTCCTTTCATCTTTCAGGAAGCGGTTCTTCGTATTGAACTGGGCCCCTCTTCCTAACAGGTACTGATCGGTAGCGCCTTCAGAACCTGCCTGATCGCTGGTCAAATCTTCTCTGCCATCCGGCGGAGAGGGTTTTGAACCTTCATGTTTTTTCGGACTCACTTTAAAATGGTCCTGCTGCAGTTTTTCAGACATCACGTTTCTTATATATAGTTATAGGTATTTCAAAAAAAGAAAGGAGAACAAAGAGTTGTCGCTGCTTATCCTACTGCACAAATTCTCACTCTTTATTCTCCTTTCCGCCACACATATTCAATCACACGTTTTAAGCTTTTAGTTTTTGGCCTTTAGCTATTAGCCTCTTATAATCTTTAGTTCTGTTTCCCCCGGTCTCTTTTTCTTTTTTAAACTCTTAGCTTTAGCCAAACAATTCTCCCTGTTTCGTCAACACCGGCATATTCCGGAATTCAAAACGTTGCACGGACTGGTATTTCATTTCACCCACCAACCGTTTTAGCAATACCATGGAATCCGCAATGAATCGTCCGGAGAAATGTTTGTTACTATACTCCAGCCATCCTTTTTCATATTGCCAGGGTTGTAGTTTCCGGGCAATGGTAAGATGCGGCTCCAGGATGAAATGTGGTTTATTATCATCATTGAGTTTCATCAGGCGTTGCGTCTCACTCCGTACTTCTTTTACCAGTCCCTGAACCGGTATTTTGCTGACTACATTTATATATATGGTATGCGAAGGAAAGCTGCCAAAATCTTTCAGCTCTACTTTGAAGGGTGGATAACTCATCGCGACTACCTTGAGCCGGTTGATGATTCTTTCTTCCATCATTTCGTACTGTACAAAATTCACTAAGGTCACATGAGGCTTGCCTCCGATGGCTGTTGCTGCTTTATACCCGTCATAAAATTCTTTTTTTACCTGCAGGATCTTATTCCTCAATTCCTCGTGCGGATTCAGGACCAGCAAATACTCGTACACCCGGTAGCCCGGGATAGTGTTGATAATAGTTTTCATAACCCCTCCATTTAAATTAAAAGTACTTACCCATTTTGTTAGCATAAATTTACTAAATAATTTAGTTTTTCAAAAAATTTTACTAACTTTATTTTGAAAAATGTTTTTTTATGGATGGGGAAGAATTCTACGGTGCCTCCTATAAAGGCTCCAAGCAATTTACGCAGCAGGAAGTAAAGACAGCCAATGCTAGTGGTTTCGGCGCCGCGGCCGATGATTATATGGAGCGGGGCATTGACCTGAATGAACAATTGGTCAGGAATAAACCGGCTACTTATTTTTTCCGCATGAAAGGAGATGCCATGCGCGAAGCCGGCATATTTGACAATGATGTGCTGATCGTTGACCGCTCATTGAAATTAACCAGCGGAAAGATCATTGTCGCTATATTGAACGGCGAATTATTGGTGCGGCGGTTTCATAAAAATTTCACTTCCGCCTTTCTAATCCCCGAAAACAACCGTTATAAGCCTATTAATCTTGCTGAGTTTAGTGATTTCACGATGTGGGGAGTGGTTACCTACATAATTCACGCCGTGTAAAATATTTTTTATGAACCCGGCTGCATTATTATTACCAGGCTTCTGTTGCAGGTTTGCCCTGAACTTGCGAAGGGCTCCGTTCATCTTCCTGTTCATTATTCAGCAATTGACGAAAATTCTTTCATTCATGCAATTCGTATCACCATGAAGGCCATAGTGGATTGTAATAACTTTTATTGCTCCTGTGAGCGGCTATTCGAACCGCAATTGAACAATAAGCCGGTTGTCGTGCTCAGCAATAACGACGGCTGCATCATCTCCCGCAGCGATGAAGCCAAAAAATTGGGAGTAGAAATGGCCGGTCCCTATTTCATGGCGAAACCCCTGATACAAAAATATAATGTAGCTGTATTTTCTTCCAACTACAATTTATATGGCGACCTGAGCTGGCGCGTAATGGAAACATTGCGTACCCTGCTGGGCAAAAAAAATGTGGAAGTCTATTCGGTAGATGAAGCTTTTCTCGACCTGGATATTTTTCCCGCCAATGAATTACAGGCTATCGCCAAAGAGATCCGGGAAACAACAGAACAATGGACAGGCATCAAAGTATCAGTGGGCGTAGCTCCTACCAAAGTATTGGCTAAACTGGCAAACCGTTTAGCCAAAAAGAACAAACAGAAAACAAACTGTATAATGGTGCTTGACACAGATGAAAAGATTATTGAAGCCCTGCAAAAAACTCCTGTTGGCGATATCTGGGGCGTTGGGTACCAATATGCACAAAAATTAAAAGAGCAATGGGGTATTTATGATGCATTGCAACTAAGAAATGTAAGTGAAGAGTTTGCAAGAACTTATCTCGGCGGTGTAGTCGGCGCCCGGCTGGTCAGGGAATTGAAAGGCGAAGCGTCCAAAGAAATGGAGGATGAACTGGTGAATAAAAAAATGATCGCCACTACGAGAATGTTTGGCACCCCCGTCGCCGATATCAATGACATAAAAGAAGCCGTGGCCACTTATACATCAAGAGCCGCGGAAAAACTGCGCAGGCAGCATAGCGCCGCCAGGATCATCAGCGTATTCGTAGTATCGAAGGAAGAAAATCATTCCGTCAACTTTAACCGGGGGGCCACTCACAGCAATTATACCACATTACCAGCAGCCACTTCATTTACCAATGAACTGATCAAACCCGCCCTGGCCCTTGTTGACACTTTATACAAAAAAGGGACTTTGTACAAAAAAGCCGGCGTCATGTTAAGTGGCATCGTACCTGATGCGTCGGTACAGGGAAATCTTTTTTTACCCGAAGCAAAAAACTGTGAAAGAAAACTGATGGATATGATCGATAATATCAACTTCAGCCAGCGGGATGATGTATTAAAATTCGCCGCGACCGGCACTACCCGCGACTGGAAGATGCGGCAGGAATTAAAAAGTAAAAGATACACGACAAGATGGGAAGAGTTGTTTGAAGTAAGCTGAATAGATATTCCCCGCCACGACTCCCCCGACGGCGGAGTGAAATTAAAATTGTCCGCTGCCGGATTTTCCCCGTTTTTTCTCCAACAAATAGCGTTTGCAAGACGGGCCAATTATCAACTATTAAAGTAACCATGGCCTGCTCCCGCTTATTGTTTTGACAATAAAATATAAGGTAAACAGGATTAAACAAGGGTTAAAGAGGGACCAAACAGGGACCAAACAGGGATAATATCCGTCTTTGATTCGTCTTTGATCCGTCTTTAGTCCCTGTTTGGTCCCTCTTTATCTCCTTTTTTCTCCCTTATATATATCTTTTTAACCATATTTAAATAGGAGCAAAACCTGGTAAAACAGGGCTATCAGCCAATTTTAGTAATACCATCAAAGGGGCCGATAGCAGGCAAAGCAGGAACCATTATTGGTTCATCCTGGCAGGAATTTCCCAGGTAAAGGGGGGCTCTAAAAGAACTGGAAGCATGCATCACTGCTCTCTTTTCCACAGCGCAGAGGACCCTCAGTTCTTTTGAAGAAAGATAATTTTAAGCACTATATCATTTTTTATACTCCTCGATGAGGCTTCAGTTCTGGTCAGGCTTCTCATTTGTTTTACTCCGCCCACGGTGCTTAGGCGTCAAGTAAATAAGCTGATTTATTGAAGAGTTGTATTACCCGCCGGGAGTCAGAGGCCGATAGCACTGGTAAACGGCATTCATTGTGCTTCTTGAAGGCAACCCTGAAACGTTTTGAAGTCGCGTGAAAAGATCAGAAAAGAATTTCACGCAGTAAGAGTGTGTATCACATTGAACTGCTTCTTAGCCTGGCGCCGGTACGCCGACGGCGGGGAACAAACAGTAATTGATCAAAACAACATACTCTGTGACCCCCCTGTTAATAATGTTTTATCTATAAACTTTGGTTTGATCAAATTCAACCCGCAAGCCGCATTCATTTTATCAACCAGGTAAACAGTCAGTTCAGGCGAAGTAGCTTCATCATGCATGTGCATGAAAAAATACAATTCCTCTAATCCATGATCCAGCCAGTATTTCATCCTGCTAACCCATATATTGGTACGGGTATAATCGGTAGGATGCAGGCTGTTACCCACATACCGGATAAATGCTTTGGGAATAGTAAGGCGCATGTGCGCACAATCTCTCCGGCCTGCTGTGTCGGTTATCACCGATCCCATATTATGCCCGCGGAGAAAATTAAATAGATCTTCCCGCTCTTTCTCCTTGGCAAACCAATCAGGATGACGAACTTCTAAAAAGAATTGCAGATCCTTCGGCAAAGAAGCCAGGTAAGTAAATAATTCCTCTTTTCGTTTGGGCGAAAAAGTATCGCTCACCTGTACGAAAACAGGACCGAGATGTTTTCCAAAAGCAACAATGCCACGAAAGAATTCATTGGTGAGAAAATCCTTCCCTTTCAGGCTGCCGCGATGAGTAATGCCCTGGTACATTTTAGGGCAAAAGACAAAGTCTTTTCCCTGTGCTTTCGCTGCCCAGTTGCTTATGCCTTTTTCGCCGTATATTTTATAATGAGTAGCATTTAATTCGATGCAATTATAATGTTGCACATAATATTGCAGGAAGTCTTTTTCCTTTGTCCCGGGAGGATATATCTTCCCTACCCATTCGGTTCTCCCCCATTTAGCACAGCCAAAATATATTTTGGGATTCATAATAGGTTTCCCTTTCAATATTTTTTTATTATCTGCCGGCTCTGCCGGTAAACTGAAATCAATATGCTCCAGTTCATTTTCAGGTACTCTTCCAAACTCCATATTTTAAGTTTACTATTACAAATCTAAATGTAATTGTGTAACTTGATCTCACCCCGGCAGTGTAGCAGTTTGAATTTTCTTTCTCTCAAAGAATACGCAAAGAGCACAAAGAAATTTAAATGGATACACCAGCCAATCCCGGTTGATTATGCGTTTTATACTTGCTTTTATATTTTTTGCCGATATGGCTTTTAGCCAGTCCGCAAAACCCGGTGGGCAAAGACCCAATATCATTTATATTATGAGCGATGACCATGATAATGATGCCATCAGCGCCTATAACAAGCGATTTATTTCTACTCCGAATATTGACAGGCTCGCCAAAGAAGGAATGAGGTTCAACAGGGCCTTTGTTGGCAATTCGATCTGCGCTCCTGCCAGGGCTACCCTGCTCACGGGGCAACATTCCCATAAGAACGGGGTGAAAGATAATTTTACAAGATTTGATTCTTCGAAAATTACGATTGCTCCTTTGTTAAGAAAAGAAGGTTACTCAACAGCCATGATCGGGAAATGGCATCTCCAGTCTTACCCCGCCGGTTTTGATTACTGGCGAATATTACCCGGTATGGGACAGTATTTTGACACAAGAATGATAACAATGGGCGGCGATACTATTATTGAGAAAGGATATTCTACGGACGTCATTACCGATGATGCACTGCAATGGCTCAACAATATTGACAGACACCAGCCCTTTGTCCTGTTCCTTCATCATAAAGCGCCGCACAGGAATTTTGTTCCGGCATTGAAATACCTTGAACAGTATCATACTAAAATTTTTCCTGAACCTCCTACATTATATAATGATACAGCAGGCCATGGAAGCGCCTGGCGCATCCAAACTATGAGTATCTTATCCGTGATGCGGTTATGCGGCGACCTGAAAGTGGATCCGCAATACCTGGCGGATATACCAGAGCTAAAACCGGACGCTGATGATATCGCTACTTATAACGCGATCATGAAACGGATGCCCGAAAATCAACGGCAACGTTTTAAAGAGATTTATGCGGAACGCGGGCAACTCATTCAGCAATTAAGACCAAAAGGTAAGGAGTTGCTCAAATACAAATACCAATGGTATATGCAGGATTATCTTGCCTGCGTCGCTTCCATTGATGAAAGTATCGGTAAAGTGCTTGATTATCTCGATCAACATCAATTGGCTAAAAATACAGTGGTCATTTATACCAGCGACCAGGGCTTTTATTTAGGTGAGAATGGCTGGTTTGATAAACGTTTTGCCTATGACGTATCTATGAGAACCCCTTTGATAGTAAGATGGCCCGGACATATTCAGCCAGGTTCGGTCAGCAATACATTAGTGCAGAATATTGATTTCGCTCCTACTATTCTTGATATCGCCCGCGCCAAAGTTCCTGAATGGATGCAGGGTGTAAGCCTCCTGCCTTTACTTACCGGCAAACAAAAGACCCTGCCAAGAAAATACCTGTATTATCATTATTATGAATTTGGAAAAGATCATACCGTCATTCCTCATTTGGCTATACGCGGAGAAAAATATAAGCTCATTTATTTTTACACTGTCAATGAATGGGAACTATATGACCTGGAAAAAGATCCCGCCGAGCAACACAATCTTATACAATCGCCGCAACAGCAGGCCATCATTAAACAATTGAAAACCGAATTGAAGAAACTCCGTGATCTCTATGATGACCACGAGCCGGCCGGGGAATTAAATTAAGTCGTCTTATTACCATATTCACTGATCAATTCCGCTACCAGCGCTGTCCATCCTGTCTGGTGGCTGGATCCCAGGCCTCTTCCATTATTCCCATGAAAGTACTCAAAGAACAATACGAGATGTTCATTGCCCGGCTGTTTATAGAACCAGCTATAATCGCCGTACAACCGGCGATTCCCATCACTGTCCTTTTCAAATAAACTGATCACGCGTTTTGTCAGTTCATCGGCTACCTGCGAAAGGTTCATCTTATTACCCGAACCGGAAGGAAATTCAACATGCAAAGAATCATTATAAAATTCCCCGTATTTGCGGATAGACTGGATGGTTAAGAAATTGATCGGCATCCATACAGGGCCCCGCCAGTTTGAATTACCTCCAAACATATCCGATGTTGAGTCGCCCGGGTCATAGCGTATCGTATACGTGTTGCCTTCCACCACTACAGAATAAGGATTTTTATCATGGTATTTCGACAAAGCTCTTATTCCGCCATCTGATAAAAACTCATCTTCGTCTAATAAGCGCTGCAGCAAGTCCACTAACCTGTCTTTAGGAACCAATGACAAGAGGATTTCTCCATCATCGCTTCTTTCTTCATTTGGCCAGAATTTATTATTCTTCTTCCGGTAATCTTCAAACCAGGTAAGCCTCTTTTTAAAATCAGTTAATTTGTCCAGTACCTGTTTACTGATAGAGGATACCGCGAACAAAGATGTGGCGCCGACGATTGACTGGATACGAAGAGGTATGGGGTCAGCGCCGCTGATACATAATACATCATAAAAGAATTTATCTTCTTCATTCCACAAACCATGTTCATTCAATGATTCAGCGATCAGCACAAAATGTTCAAAAAATTTTGTAGCCGTGTCCTCGAACGATTCGTCGTGCATCGCTATTTCGATAGCCATTTCCATCATATCCAGTGCATAGGTTCCCATCCAGCTTGTGCCATCCGCCTGCTCCAGTTGCATTTCACCCGGGAAATGAAAACTACGGTTGAATACACCGATATTATCCAAACCCAGAAAGCCGCCTTCAAATATGTTATTGCCATTTACATCCTTCCGGTTGATCCACCAGGTAAAATTGATCAGCAGCTTATGAAATATTTTTTTCAGGAAATTAATATCACCGGTTCCTCTTTTTTTCTTTTCAATATTATATACCTGCATTGCCGCCCATGCCTGCACAGGAGGATTCACATCGCTGAAGTTCCATTCATAAGAAGGCAATTGCCCGTCCGGTTTCATATACCATTCCCGCATCACGAGCAAAAGCTGGTGTTTCGCGAAAGTGGGATCCACTACAGCCATGGAGATACACTGAAAAGCAAGGTCCCATGCCGCATACCAGGGATATTCCCACTTGTCCGGCATCATAATGATATCCTGGTTCTTCAGATGTTTCCAGTCATAATTACGGCCGCTCATTTTTGTGGTACTCACCGCTGTGATATCATCACTTGTCGTTAGCCATCGCTCCACGTCAAAATGGTAATATTGCTTGCTCCACAATACACCTGCCAATGCCTGTCTTTGTATCTGTGCCATGCCTCCACTCATTCCTTTTGGCAAAATGGCGGCATAAAACTCATCAGCTTCTTTCTTACGAATGGTAAATACATCTTTGAATCCCGCAGTAAAAGGGTTGTCCACAAGGTTATTATTCAGGCGGCAGTAAATAGTTTTAGTGGCGCCGCCACTAATCTTCATTTTATAGACGGGTGAAAACTTCGTACCGGTTTCTTTCTTCGATAGCTCCAGAAGATTCTTCCCGCTGATGATGGCATCGTGAAAAGCATCCTTTACAAATATTGTTTCGTTGGGCTGCCCTTTTACCGTTTCGGTATTGGTTTCGTTCTCGGTAAAAAGACATTTATCAGCCGGCTGAAAATAAAAATAATAATCTCCCAGGCGCTCGTGTTCAGCCTTTACAGTCGTTTTATCAATATAGCTGAGCACCGGTTTCTCTTTGAGGCTCCCGTATTTCCAGCGGTTATAGAACCATAAGGTGGGCAACACGGTTATTTCGGCCGCTTTCGAATACTGGTTAGTAATATCAATTTTTATAAAAATATCCTGCGCGCTTTGCTTAGCATAGGTCACCATTACATCAAAATACTGGTTATTATTAAACACACCTGTATCCAGTATTTCATATTCGGTGTCCTGCTTTGTTCTCGCCTGGTTTTCCTGTCTCAATTTTTCATAAGGGAAGGCCAGTTGCGGGTATTTGTATAAATACTCCATGTAATAGTGGGTAGGAAGATTATCGAGGTAGTAATACAATTCCTTTACATCTTCACCATGATTTCCCTGCGGGTTGCTCAGCCCGAATAAACGTTCTTTTAGAATAGGATCATTACCATTCCACAATGCAATGCAAAAACAAAGGTTGCCAAAGAAATCGGATATGCCGCCCAGGCCATCTTCTCCCCACATATAGGAGCGGCAATGAGCGTGATCAAAAGGGAAATAATGCCAGGCGTCGCCATTAGGACTGTAATCTTCGCGGACAGTGCCCCATTGCCGCTCGCTCAGGTACGGCCCCCACTGTACTAATGGAATTTCCCGGGTTGCATTCACTGCCAGTCGGTGATGTTCTGCTGTCATGTAGGTTTTTTGTCGTCTGTAACAGGCAAGCGGGCTGCAATTAGACGGATGAAATTAAAGAATAGATATGAATTAACTGTATACACGCAAGCAGAAAGTATTTATTGGTATTTTTTCTCAAGATCAAAAAGGATTTTTTTATCATCATCATTGATCATACTGGTTGAATCTGCCGGTGTAAAATGTATTTTGAAAGACTGAATGGCATTGGCAGGATTTTTAATGTCATAGCCGATTATCCGCAGCGCCTGCATTTCATTAAACCCTTCCGGTATTACTACTCCTGTTGTATCATACCATAATCCATAACCGTTTTCTGCCAGCTTCTGCCAGGGAAAATACCGGCTGGGATCAACTTTTCTGCCCGGGGCGACATCGGCATGCCCGACAAAATTGGTGCTGGGAATATTATAGGCTCTTTTTAATCGTCCGAGTAAATCAATTAAGCTGTTTATCTGCGCGTCAGTAAAAGGTTCAAAGCCATTATTATCAATTTCAATTCCGATGCTGCTGCTATTGATATCGGTAGCATTGCCCCATCTGCTTGCCCCGGCGTGATGCGCCCTCAACAGGTCGTTGAGCATGTGATGGATCGTCCCGTCACGGCAGATCACGTAATGCGCGCTGACCTGGGTCCTCGTTAATGTAAACGTCTTCAGCGTCTGGTCGCAACTGTTTTGAGCGGTATGATGTATCACTACAAAATTCGGACGCCGCATGGTGAAATTTGTCGTGCCGGTCCAGGATGGCGCATAATTTAATCCCGCTGAATCTTCAACAGGGTATTCCCGCAACAATTTCGCATATCCCTTCGCCTGTTTTTTATAGGCTTT
The DNA here is from genome assembly GCA_030706685.1 of Bacteroidota bacterium. GTDB lineage: Bacteria > Bacteroidota > Bacteroidia > Chitinophagales > Chitinophagaceae > VBAT01. Next base: position 17,682 of record JAUZOA010000008.1, on the reverse strand, counting down.
ATTGGTGGTGGCATAGGGATTGCGGGCGCAACCGTTCGCCATGATAATCATGGCAGCAAGGAAAACAAATCGAAACAGGTTGATCATACAAAATATGAATAGGCTTATAAAACAATAGTGCGGCAAAGGTATGGCAATGAACATTAACCCCTGCTGCCGTACCTTCATCAAAAATTTATTCTATGGCGGCGCATTTTGGAATGATCGGGCTGGGAACAATGGGAAGAAACCTTATTTTAAATGTAGCGGATCATGGATTTGAAGCTTGTGGCTATGACCGCGATCCCGCCCAGCAAAAAAGACTATTGCCGGAAGCGAAAGACAAGCTTGTAAAAGCAGCTGCATCCCTGCCGGAATTTATAGATTCGCTGAAAACTCCCCGTGTTATCATGTTATTGGTCCCTGCGGGAAAAATTGTAGATAATGTCTTAACGGATCTGTTACCCCTGGTGCAGGAAGGCGATATAATCATTGATGGCGGCAATTCTCATTTTATAGATACCGAAAGAAGATACCAGCAACTGCAAAATTCAGGCGTTCATTTTATCGGGATGGGTGTAAGCGGCGGCGATGAAGGAGCCAGGTTCGGTCCCAGCCTGATGCCCGGGGGAAATAAAGAAAGCTATGAACTGGTTAAAGATATACTGGAAGCCGTTGCAGCAAAAAGTGATGAGGGTCCCTGCGTAACCTTTATTGGAAATACGGCGGCCGGTCACTATACCAAGATGGTGCACAATGGTATCGAATACGCCATTATGCAATTGATCAGCGAAGTATATGGAGTTTTAAAAAAGGCCGGGCAATTCAATAATGAAGAACTTCATGACCTGTTCGCAAAATGGAATGAAACGGAATTGCAATCTTTCCTGGTCGAAATCACCGCGGGCGTATTCCTGAAAAAAGATGATGATACCGGGAAAGACCTGGTAGATATGATACTGGACAAAGCAAAACAGAAAGGTACGGGTATGTGGACCAGCCAAAGCGCTATGGACCTGAATGTGCCCATCCCTGTTATTGATGCTGCGGTTAGCATGAGATACCTCTCTGCATTAAAAGAAGAAAGGGTAAAAAACTCCAGGCTGCATTCTTTTAATGGCGTGAAAAATACAGTCGGGAAAGATCAACTGGCCCGGGTTTGTAAAAACGCACTTCATTTTGGATTCTTATTATCCTATGCCCAGGGCCTGCAATTGCTATCGGTGGCTTCAGCGCAATACAACTATGGTGTCAGTATCGCGGAAGTACTTCGCGTATGGAAAGGAGGTTGCATTATCCGCTCAGCTCTTTTGAATGATCTTCGCAAAGCTTACCTCCGGGATAGTTCTTTAGCCAATATTATTTCATCGCCTTTGTTTCAGCCTGTGCTGGATGAATGTAGAAAAGATGCCGTCACGCTATTGAAGCTTGCAATGGATAATAACCTGCCGGCTGCTTCACTGGCTGCTTCGTTGCATTACTTTGATGCGTATATTACAGACCGCCTCCCGGCTAACCTTATCCAGGCACAAAGGGATTATTTCGGCGCGCATACTTATGAACGGATTGATAAAACAGGGGTCTTTCATGCGGAATGGGAAAGTAAGTCACCTCTTGCTGCACCCCTGCAAAAACCTAAAGGAGATTAAATGATAGTAACATGAAGAAAAAAGAAACATCGCCTGCCAATATTGTCATCTTCGGGGGCAAGGGTGATCTTGCCTGGAGAAAATTGATACCGGCTTTTTATAACCTCTTTATCAACGGGTTCCTGCCCGGGCAATTTGCTATCTATGGAGTCCATTATGAAAAAATGGATCAAAAAGACTATGAAGCTCATTTACTGAAGGGAGTCAATACTTTTTCGCGAAGCGGCCCTGCAAAAAAAGAGCAATGGAAAAAATTTGTTCAGCATATTTTTTTCTTTGAAGGAGATTTTACCGCCGACGATACTTTCAGGCGTTTAGCTGTCACTTTGACTAAGAATGATAAAGAATGGAAAAACCGGGCTGTTCGTTTATTTTATTATTCCGTGTCGCCGCGTTTCATAGAACCCATTTCATTATTGCTGTCAAAATTCGCATTGGCCGATGAAGTTTTACGGGACAGGATAGTTGTAGAAAAGCCTTTTGGAAGCGATCTGCACACGGCTATGGAATTAAATCAATTGCTAACTAAACATTTTAAAGAAAGCCAGATCTATCGCATTGATCATTATTTAGGCAAAGAAACCGTACAAAACCTGATGACCTTCCGCTTTGCCAATATCGTGTATGAATCTGTCTGGAATCACAACTATATTGATCATATACAAATAACCGTCGCGGAAAATATTGGTGTGGGCGGCCGCGGAAATTATTATGAACAGGCCGGTGCCCTGAGAGATATGATCCAGAATCACCTGCTGCAATTATTGTGTGTGACTGCCATGGAACCGCCTGTCTCCATGGATGCCGAGGATATCCGCAATAAGAAAGTAGATGTACTGAAAGCTGTTCGCCCGCTGACGAAGACCGATGTTAAAAGAAATGTAGTGAGAGGACAATACGGAGCCGGAACGCTAAACGGTAAAAAACAGGTTCCTTACCGGAAAGAAAAAAATATAAACCCGAAATCAAACACGGAGACATTCGTTGCTTTGAAGCTGTTCGTTGACAACTGGCGCTGGCAGAATGTACCTTTCTACCTTCGCACAGGTAAATGCCTGGGGAAATCCACCTCGTTAATCGTCATTCAATTTAAACAAATCCCGCACAATTTATTTGGCAATAAAATCCTGTTCGATCCGAAACCCAACCAGCTTATCATCAGTATTCAACCGGAAATGGAGATCTCGTTACTGTTTCATGCAAAGGAACCGGGAGTGAAGTTGCAGATCAGGCCGGTGGAAATGGATTTTACCTATAAAGAAAGTTACGATGCTCCTGTACCCGAAGCTTATGAGACTTTATTGCTGGAAGCACTGGAATGCGATGCGACTTTGTTCATGCGCGCCGACCAGGTAGAAGCCGCCTGGAAAGTAGTAACACCCATACTGGAATCATGGAAAAAAGAATCTCCGCTTCATTTTCCCAACTATCAGCCCGGAAGCTGGGGGCCTAAAGCCGCAGAAGCCCTGGTAAAAAAAGATGACCGGTGCTGGACATTACTTCCGGAAAACGGGATCATTAAAAACAGGGTGAAAAAAATGAAATGAAAAAAATTCCTGACCAAACAACCTGGAAAGATTATGAAGCCATGAGTCTCGCGGCGGCACATTTCTTTGTAGCCGCTTGTCACCGGGCCATCACAAAACAAGGAAAGTTTGTGGTAGCTCTTTCCGGCGGCAATACGCCTAAACGGCTTTATGAAATATTAGCTTCCCCCATGTTCAGTCAAAACATTCCCTGGAAAAAAGTATTTTTTTTCTGGAGTGATGAACGCTTTGTCATACATACATCCCCCGACAGCAATTATAAAATGGTAAAGGATAGCCTGCTTGATCATATTGACATCCCTCCCAAAAATATTTTTCCCGTACCCGTAACCGGCGACCCCGAACAATGCGCCCGTCAATATGAAATGATGATAAAAAAATTCTTTGATAACAAGCCAGCAGCCTTTGACTGGCTGCTGCTTGGCACAGGAAATGACGGTCATACCGCTTCTTTGTTCCCGAATACTCCTGTTTTGATCGAAAACAGGAGATTAATCAAACAGGTATGGCTGGAAGAAAAACAGGCATGGCGGATCACGTTTACCTATCCTCTCATTAATAAAGCCAAACAAATTATCCTCCTCGTATCAGGCAAAGAAAAAAAGCATGTAGTGGATGCTGTCTTCAGCAAACCGGTAAAAAAGGTATTTCCCGTCCAATATGTAAACCCGGAAAAATCATTATGGATAATTGATAAAGCCGCAGCAGGTTAAGAAATCACTATACTTTTCCTTCCCTTGCATTATTTTTTGGCACATTTCTATTTATGGTATTCTTTTTGGGCGTATCATTCCGTAAAACTGATTATTTCACTCTTAAAATAAAGCATTATGGCAAAGTTAACCGGGAAGAAAATAGCCATCCTCACAGAGAATGGCTTTGAAGAAGTAGAGTTGACAAGCCCTAAAAAGGAATTGGAAGCAGCCGGGGCGCATGTTGACATTGTATCACCGCAAAAAAATAAAGTAAAAGCATGGGATCATGATCACTGGTCTATTGAATTGCCCGTAGATGTAGCTTTAGAAAAAGCAGACGCCGGGGAATATGACGCATTAGTGATTCCCGGCGGTGTCATGAATCCTGACAAAATGAGAGCAAATAAGGATTGTGTAGAATTCGCGCAACAGTTTTTAGAAGCAGGCAAGCCTGTTGCCGCTATTTGTCACGGCCCCCAATTATTAATTGAAACGGGGCTGGTCGCCGGTCGCAGCCTTACTTCTTATCCTTCTATAAGAACCGACCTAGAAAACGCAGGTGCATTCTGGGACGACAAGGAAGTGGTGGCAGACAATGGACTGGTAACAAGCCGCAGCCCCAAAGACCTTCCGGCATTTAATAAAAAAATGATTGAAGAAATCGAAGAAGGTAAACATTCGCTTGCCGCTTATACCCCAACTCCTTCACATTAAGGAGTTGTCTGCATATATTATATATTCAGAGGGTGTCTCAATACAATGGGATGCCCTTTTTTATTTTTATCAGGCTGGACGGATATTTTGTGTCTATGGCGGCTGATGCTGAATAATAGTTGGGCTCAATTTTTGAATAAGGCCATTTTCTTTCAGTAAAAACTACATATTCCTGCGATATTGTCCCCCCACCTCATATAATGCATGAGTAATTTGTCCAAGAGAACAATATTTCACGGTCTCCATTAATTCTTCAAATAAATTACCGTTATTAATCGCAACCGCTTTCAGCCGCTTCAGCATTTCAGCCGATCTTCCTTCATTCCTTTTCCAGAATGCTTCGAGATTATTTATCTGCCATTCCTTTTCTTCAGGTGTACTCCTGATGATTTCATTCGGAATGATCGTGGGGCTTCCTTTCTTATTTAAAAAAGTATTTACTCCCACCAACGGCAATTCACCAGTATGCTTCTGGTGCTCATAAAAAAGACTTTCTTCCTGGATCTTATTTCGCTGGTACATTCTTTCCATGGCCCCCAATACGCCGCCTCTTTCAGAAATGCGGTCAAACTCCGACAATACGGCTTCTTCAACGAGATCAGTTAGTTCTTCAATGGCAAAACTCCCCTGGATAAAATTTTCTGTCTTCGCAGAACCCAGCTCCCGGTTAATGATCAGTTGAATAGCCATCGCACGCCTGACACTTTCTTCTGTAGGTGTTGTTATCGCTTCATCATAAGCATTGGTATGAAGTGAATTGCAGTTATCATAAATAGCATAAAGCGCCTGCAGGGTTGTTCTTATATCGTTAAAATCAATTTCCTGTGCATGCAGGCTCCTGCCTGATGTTTGAATATGATATTTCAGCATCTGGCTGCGCTTATTGGCCTTGTATTTATATTTCATCGCTTTGGCCCATAATCGCCGCGCCACACGCCCAATTACGCTATACTCCGGGTCCATCCCATTGCTGAAAAAGAAAGAAAGATTAGGTGCAAAATCATCAATACTCATTCCGCGGCTGAGATAATACTCTACATAAGTGAATCCGTTGGACAACGTAAATGCCAATTGTGTTATAGGATTAGCGCCCGCCTCTGCAATATGATAACCGCTGATAGATACACTATAGAAGTTGCGAACTTTATGTTTGATAAAATATTCCTGTACGTCACCCATCAGCTTTAATGCAAATTCCGTCGAGAATATACAGGTATTTTGCGCCTGGTCCTCTTTCAAAATATCGGCCTGTACCGTTCCCCTGACCTGTGACAAGGCTTCTGCTTTTATTTTTTCATAAATAGCTGCAGGCAAAACGTCGGCGCCGGATAAACCAAGTAGCCGCAAACCCAATCCATCATTTCCATTTGGCAAAGCGCCCTGCAATTCTCCTTTTACGAGTGAAACGGGTTGATTGCCGGTACCAATATATTTTGGAAGTTTATCCTGTTTGTATGTTGATTCAATGATCTTATTTACTTCGTCTTTTAAATTATTCCGCAGGATATATTTTTCACATTGCTGATCTATCGCTGCATTCATAAAGAAAGCCAGCAACATGGGAGCAGGGCCATTAATGGTCATGCTCACCGAAGTTCTTGGATCACAAAGATCAAAACCACTATATAATTTCTTGGCATCATCCACTGTAGCGATACTGACGCCGCTGTTACCTACCTTGCCATATATATCAGGGCGATGACCGGGATCTTCTCCATATAATGTCACGCTGTCAAAAGCAGTAGATAATCTTTTCGCCGGCTGATCGACTGATACGTAATGAAAGCGCCTGTTCGTTCTTTCCGGGCCACCTTCTCCTGCAAACATCCTGGTCGGGTCTTCACCTTCTCTCTTCAACGGAAATACACCCGATGTAAAGGGAAAATGACCCGGCACATTCTCCTGTGCCTGCCATTTCAGTATATCACCCCAGTCTTTGTATTTTGGCAAAACAACTTTAGGTATCCTTGTTCCGCTCAGGCTTAAAGTAAACATAGGCAGCTTGATCACTTTATCCCGGACAGTATATTCATAAAAGTCTTTCCCGTATTCTTTTACCTTTTCATCCCAGTTTTGAATAAGTTTACGACTGACAGGAGTAAGCTGATCGGTGTAGAAAGCAATAGCCTCCTCTATCCCGATAGCTATCGGGGCTCCACCGCCAGTTGACGGAGAGATTGGAGAACCCTTAGATCGAAGTGTTTCCAGGGCTCCATGCAGTTGATATAATTTAGATGCAATCGCTGCCTGGTCATTTACCAACTGGTCATAGTTACGGTTGTTCTCGGCGATTTCAGAAAGATAACGGGTACGGTTAGCCGGTATGATCGCCTGCGATACTTTAGCCGTTTCAGCAAAATGAAATTTTCCAAAACCGGTTTTTGTTTTTTCCTGTATTTTTTTCAACATCAATTCAAAAAGGTGATTCACACCTTCATCATTGAACTTGCTGGCCATCGTACCTATAATGGGCAGGTCTGTATCTTTTGCGGTAAATAATTGGTGGTTTCTTTTGTATTGTTTACGGACATCTGCCAACGCATCCAGCGCTCCCGCTTTATCAAATTTATTGATGCAGACGATATCGGCATAATCGAGCATATTGATCTTCTCCAATTGCGAAGCGGCGCCATATTCAGGTGTCATCACGTACATACTCACATCACAATGATCTAAAATGGAAGCATCACTCTGGCCAACGCCCGCGGATTCTAAAATGACAAGATCGTATCCCGCTGCTTTGCAGATGTCAATAGCTTCCTGTACATGCGAACTTAATGCTGTATTATCATCTCTTGTAGCCAGGCTCCGCATATAGGCTCTCGGGTGAGAAATAGAATTCATTCTTATCCTGTCGCCCAGTAATGCGCCGCCTGTTTTTTTCTTGGAGGGATCAACCGAAATAACGGCAATGGTTTTGTCAGTGAAATTGTGAAGAAAGCGGCGAACAATTTCATCGGTTACGGAAGATTTACCAGCCCCGCCTGTGCCGGTTATTCCAAGAACAGGAGCCCCCTCTAAATCTCCCCCGGCGGGGGAGACTTCCGAAAAATCAATATCGCCTTCTATATTTTCTTTATCAGGAAGACCTGAAAGAACAGTATGTATTTTTTCAAGCACCTTATCAGAATGATACAACACATCATCGTTAGTAACTCTTACCACATCAAAACCTAATCCTTTTAAAGCGTAAGTTCGGTCTTCATCACTAATCTTCATTTCAGGAAGTTGATGATAGTTGCCATCAACTTCAACAACCAGCCCTTTTTTCAAGCAAACAAAATCGGCAATAAATTGGCCTATTATATGCTGCCTCCTGAATTTATATCCTTCTTTCTTACTCCTCAATTTATCCCATAATATACTTTCAGCAACTGTTGGCTCCTTCCGGTGATCAAGAGTAAACTTTTTCAATTTCGCATATATCATTGGATCAGCTTTGAACTGACCAACTGTTACTGAAGATCCATTATAGTTATACTTATATTCCACGCCACTTTCCGCTAAAGTAATAGCCCTTGCAACTTTTCTTATATCCCTGGCTTCATTCAACGGCAATTTCCCATTCCATTTTTTTGATGCCTCCCAAAAATCGGAGAGTTGCCCATCCCTTCCCCCACCGGGGGAAGATGGAAGGGGGTTGCACAAACGGATAACTTCCTCAATCATCCCTTCCAGCCCCAATCTCCTTCCATCATCCGGGGAATAGATCTTTGTTATACCGTAACTATGCAGCTCTTTAATTTCGTCCGGTAAAATGGTTCCCCCTCCTCCGCCAAATATCTTGATATGCCCGCAACCATTTTCCTCCAGCATGTCTTTCATATATTTAAAAAACTCTACATGCCCGCCCTGGTAGGAAGTAATGGCAATGCCTTGTACATCTTCCTCAATAGCCGTTTCCACGATTTCTTTCACAGACCGGTTATGTCCAAGGTGAATGATCTCAGCGCCCTTGCTTTGCATGATGCGCCGCATGATATTAATAGCCGCATCATGACCATCAAACAAACTGGCAGCCGTCACTATCCTTACTTTATTAGCGGGTTGATAAGCCATACCTTATTATTAGCGGGTAAAATTAAGTTTTTAAACACAAAGATTAACACTTGTTAGTACAAGAGCTTTAGTATCAATATCCCAGGTTGGGTTTTCTTCAGGATACCTGCTGTCCGGAAAATTTTTATGTTTAGATAAACCTCGCCGAACGCTCATCCGGGTCTTCTCTGAGTCTGTCCAACCCATCACTTAGTCCATGCGCTTTTAATACGAACGAGAGTCGAAGGAGGCCGAAAAAATCTCCCGGGAAAGTATACCGGGCTGCCGGAAATATTGAAAGAGATTCCCTGTTTCCGGCTATTTTCCCTAATTTTTTAATTCCTGGTACACAAGCAATTGCAAAAAGAAAAACTCTAAAATATTGATAAATAGAAAGAAAAGAGAGGCTTCCGTATGGTTCTCGTATGGTTTCCGTATCATTTCCGTATGGTCCCCGTATGCCAGAGGTATGGGAGACTTATGGGGGAAGTATTCCAGAGCTATGCCCGAAGTATGGCAGAGGCATACCATTGTCATACACCCGATATACCAAAGCTATGGCAGAAGTATTCCAGAGCTATCCCAGAAGTATGGCAGAGGCTACCGTTTGTCTCTTTTTATGGTTTTGCAATCTCCGGTTAGCCGGGCTACAATGATTAGTTTATTTACAGAATTTATGGATTTGTTTTTCGTGGAATGAGATTTGTCTTTACTTCAAAAAGATAATTTTCAGGCGGTTTCCTGAAGTATCGTAAATAATGCACGCTTTTTAAATATAATACGGCCCCGCTTCGTTTAATTTTAACTCTTATAACGACCGGTAGAATGTCAGTACGCCAGTTTATTTCCCCGGAAAATTTATTAAAACCTTTCAGTATTGTAAAGAATACAGCCCTGCATGGCTGGAAAGAAGTGGCAAAAAGGTTTGGTTTGCAGGAAGACCTTTATTATAACCCTCTGCATAAAAAACTTTCTAAACCCGTCACGGTGATCCTTGTCGGGGCTGGCCACCGGGGCAGCATTTACGCGGATTATGCTGTTAAAAATCCACGCGAAATGAATATTGTGGCGGTTGCGGATCCTAATCCCTACAGGGTACAGAAAATGGCAAAGATCCATAAGATAATACCGGCCCATTGTTTTGGCACATGGGAAGAAGTTTTTAAAAGAGAAAAATTTGCTGATGCCGTCATCATTGCCACCCCCGATCATTTGCATACCGCTCCCTGCCTGAAAGCGCTTGAAATGGGCTATGATGTTTTACTGGAAAAACCCATCGCACCTACCGAAGAAGAATGTCGGCTGATATTAGCTAAAACGAAAGAAACAGGACGCATTGTGGGTGTATGCCATGTACTTCGTTATACACCTTATTTCCGGGAGCTGAAAGAAATACTCGATGCTAAAATGATTGGTGAAGTGATCAGCATACAGCACCTGGAACCGATTGAATATATTCACATGAGCCATTCTTATGTACGGGGAAACTGGCGTAATAGTAAAGTAGCTACCCCCATTATACTGGCCAAATCCTGTCATGATACAGATATCATACGCTGGCTGGTCAACGAACATTCTGAAAACGTGCATTGCTTTGGCAATTTAAAATGGTTTAAAAGCGCCAATGCTCCGGCGGGCAGCACTGAACGCTGTACCGGGGGATGTGCTGTAGAACATGACTGCCCTTATTCGGCACTGCAGATCTATTATCGCGACAGGAAAAGACTATATGTATTCGATCTGCCTGGTGATAAAAGCAAATGGGATAAGCTCATCCTCCAGGGATTAAATACCACCAACTATGGCCGTTGCGTTTACCGGATGGATAATGATCAGCCGGATCATCTTACAGTAAATCTTTTGTTCAGGAATGGGGTCACGGCTGCTTTTTCGATGGAAGCATTTGTTTCCTATGAGGGTCGTCGTACCCGGATCATGGGATCCATGGGTGATATCAACGGTGATATGGAGACTTTCGTTCTCACAACATTCAGAACAGGAAAAAAACTATCCTGGAGTATGAAGACGGATGCGCATGGCGGTGGCGATCATCCACTGGTCAGGGACTGGATACAGGCAGTGAGTCAGCAAAACCCGGCATTACTGAGCTCTTCCATCGATGTATCAGTCGAAAGTCATATTATGGCCTTCGCTGCAGAGAGAAGCCGGAAAAACCTTACTATTGAAAATATAATAGTCTGACAATTGTAATACACCCGATAATTAATAATCAATAATTATAAATTATTAATTATTTTGGCCGCGCTATGGCTAAACCCTGCCTGATAATAATATTTAATCACCGGTACGATAAGAATATCCCGGTACTTCGTAAAATTTATTCCTCCCGGTTTTCACATATTTATTTTTTAGTTCCTTTTTATAATGGCGCCGATCCGGATGTGATCCCGGTATATGAAAGCTCCAATTACTTTCAATCTTATTTTGCCCAGGGGTACCATCGCTTTTTCCGTCAGGATTTCACGCATTATATTTTTGCCGGGGACGATTGCCTGCTGAACCCATCTGTTAATGAGAATAATTTTATGGAGCAGGCAGGATTGCAGGAAGGAGCCGATTTTATTCCCGGCTTTATTGAATTTCATACATTAAAAGAAGGCGGATGGTGGCATACCAAAAAGGCGATTGATTTCTTTCACAATCGTGAAGGGGCGGAGGTGCAGAAAGAGTTGCCATCAAAAGAAGAGGCGCTGAAACGTTTCAATAAACATGGTATAACTATTCAGCCATTAACCAAACAAAACATTTTTGGCAATAAAAAAATCAGATCCCTGCGATGGTGGCAATCATGGCTATACAAACAGTTTTTCCTTCGTGTTAAGTGGAAACCATACAGGAAAAACGGGAAGATCGAATTACCTTATCCCGTAGCAGGGTCTTATTCTGATATGTTTATTGTCACCAGGGAAAGTATTACCGGTTTCTGCCGCTATTGCGGAATATTGGCAGCCGTAGGTTTGTTTGTAGAAATTGCTATTCCTACCGCCCTGTTATTATCTTCGGCTAAAATTGTACAGGAAAAAGATATGCGGCTGCAGGGTAAAGCTCTCTGGTCTCCGGAAGAAGTAGAAGCCGTAGAAAAAGAATTTAATAAATCGCTGACTGCATTACTAAAAGGTTTTCCGGCAGGCCAGTTATATTACCATCCCGTTAAATTGTCCAAATGGAACAACGACCTCTGAAAAAGTTTATCGTTATTACCAGCATATTCAAGCCGACAGAAGCCATCGAAAAATTCTCAGCGCTGAAAGATTATCATTTGGTGGTGGTGGGTGATAAAAAGACCCCGGCCGGCTGGTATCATGAAAACTGCACTTTCCTGGATACAGATGACCAGGTCGCCTTGTCTCCTGCATTAGCCCATGTGATTCCTTTCAATCATTACGGCAGGAAGATGACCGGTTATGTATTCGCCATGCAGCAAGGCGCTGATATGATCATCGATACAGACGATGATAATATACCCTATGCCAACTGGAGCTTTCCGGCTTTTGAGGGAAATTTTCTTACATCAAAAAATGATCTTGGGTGGGTAAATATTTATCATCATTTCAGTGAACAGCCAATCTGGCCAAGAGGCCTTCCATTGAGAAATATAAATGACAGCCGGGAAAAACTCCAATGGCAAAAGGAAAAAATCAATCAGCGTGTTGGCATCTGGCAGGGTCTCGCCGATGATGATCCTGATGTAGATGCTATTTACCGCCTCACTTCCAACACGCCCTGCGTATTTCAAAAGAAAGGATCCGTTGTACTGGAAAAGGGAACGGTTTGCCCTTTCAATTCTCAAAACACCGCCATACAAAAAGAATTCTTCCCTTTGCTTTTTCTTCCCTCCTTTGTGACTTTCCGTTTTACCGATATTTTAAGAGGCATTATTGCCCAGCCCATTCTCTGGCAACACGATCATCGTCTTGGTTTTACCGAAGCGACTGTGATACAAAAAAGAAATGAACATGATTACTTTAAAGATTTTGAAAGTGAAGTGCCCATGTATTTGCATACCGAAAAATCACTGGAAGCGGTAAGTAAAAGTACCGGAAATGTTTCCGTAGCCGACAACTTATTCAATGCCTACGAAGCTTTGCTAAAAATTAACGTAGTGGATCAGAGAGAAATGACGGTATTAAAAGAATGGCTGAAACTATTTTGATACATTTGCTCCATGCAGTCATTGATTGACGCCATTAAAAATCTATATACCGAATGGAAAGGCATTGAACCCTTATCGGTGGACGTATTGCCGATATCCGGCAGTGAACGCCGCTATTTCCGCCTTCATGAACAAGACAGATCCATCATTGGCACCTACGGGGCCAATATTAAGGAAAACGAAACGTTCATTTATTTCTCCGAACAGTTTCATAAAAAGAATCTCGCTGTTCCTGAAATATATGCTGTCAGTAATGACGGGATGTATTACCTGCAACAGGATTTTGGCAAGACCTCGCTCCTGGATTGCCTGGAGACGGGTGGCTTTACGCAACCTGTTTATGACCTGTTCAGGAAAAGCCTGGCAGCGCTCGCTTCCCTGCAGGTAAGTGGCGACAAAGGTCTCGATTACAGCCGGTGCCTGACCAATAAAGAATTTGGTAAAGAAGCTATCATGGCTGACCTGCTTTATTTCAAATACTATTTTCTCGATGCTTTACGGAAACCTTATGACAAACAAAAACTGATCAAAGATTTTGAAGCGCTGAGCAATTATCTCACTCATACCGAATATAAATATTTCATGTTTCGTGATTTCCAGAGCCGGAACATATTTATTGAAAAAGACAACAGCGTTCATTTTATAGATTACCAGGGCGGCATGAAAGGCGCGCCGCAATACGATGTGGCCAGTATGCTATGGCAGGCAAGGGCAAATCTCCCGGATGAATGGAAAGAAAAATTGCTGGTGGATTATATGAACGTGTTTGAAATGCTTATTGACGGGCCGATGGATAAAATGATATTCCATAGCCAGTATAATGGTTATGTATTGATAAGATTGCTGCAGGTACTCGGGGCTTATGGGTTCCGTGGTCTGTTCGAACGCAAAGCCCAGTTTCTTACCAGCATCCCGATGGCGTTGCGTAATCTCCGGGAATTCTTTAAAAATCAAAGCCTGGGAATTTCTGTTCCTGAATTCAGGAAAGTGCTGGATATATGTGTAGCCGACGAGATCATTCAGCAGTTCACACCTACCCAGGCAACAGATAAAACGCCTTTGGTTGTTAAAATCTGCAGCTTCTCTTACCGGAAAGAAATCCCCGCTGATGAAACCCCGAATGGAGGAGGTTTTGTTTTTGACTGCCGCGGTATTCTTAACCCGGGCCGGATAGAAGAATTCAAAACACAGCATGGCCGGGATAAAGCGGTAAAAGATTACCTGGAACAGCAGACACAAATGCTTCCTTACCTCAATAGTGTATTCGATATTGTCGACATGACCGTCGAAGAATATATTAAAAGAGATTTTGAAAGCCTGATGGTGAGTTTCGGTTGCACCGGCGGCCAGCACCGGAGCGTATATGCTGCCGATGCACTGGCAAGACATTTGAGAAATAAGTTTAAGGTAAAGATCGATCTGAGACATTTGATCCAGGATGAAAAAAACTGGCAGAATCCATTACAGCCCCAACCCCTAAAGGGGAGTAACGAGCACTCCGACTAAAATAAAGTGGTCATGGAAAGAAAAATGCATGCGGGAGCTGTCAAGCATCTATATCAAAGAGCAAGAGAGTTGCGAAACGATTCAACCTATGCAGAAGATATCTTATGGGGTTATTTAAAAACTAAACCATCCGGCTATAAATTCCGGAGACAACACCCTTATTCAGTTTACATTCTTGATTTCTATTGTCATGCTCTAAAATTAGCAGTTGAAGTTGATGGCAAAATTCATGACAGGGAAGACATAAAACAAAATGATCAGCAGAGACAACTTCTTTTGGAAAAGGACAACTTAACTGTAATGCGATTCCTGAACGATCAGGTTGAAACACACTTCGAAGAAGTAATACGGGCTATAGAAGAATATATTTTAAAACAAGCGAATGGAGAGCAACGTCAGTAACTCCCCTTTAGGGGTTGGGGGTGCAATGATCTTTTCAGCCGGCCTCGGCACGCGTTTCAAACCCTGGACAGATAAACATCCTAAAGCATTGGCATTAGTCAATGGCAAATCTTTGCTTCAGCGCAACATCGAATACCTCCGGCAATTCGGAATACAAGAAGTGATCGTCAATGTGCATCATTTTGCCGAACAGGTCATTGAAGCAATAAAAAAAAATAACGGCTGGGGAAGCCATATCATCATCAGCGATGAGACCGGTCAACTACTCGAAACCGGCGGCGGGTTATTAAAAGCAAAAGACCTTTTTACTCCCGGCGAAAAATTCATTACATGCAACGTGGATATTCTCACCGATCTCAATATCCATAAACTGGTTGCCTTTCATGAGAAGCGTCGTCCGCTGATCACTATTGGCGTCACGGACAGAAAAACGTCCCGCTATTTTTTATTTGATGAAAATGACCGTCTTTGCGGCTGGAGAAATATTGCAACGGGTGAGGAAAGGATTGTAATTCCGCTCCCTTCTCCGCCAGGAGAAGGGCAAGGGATGAGGCTCAGGGCCTATAGCTGCGTAGCAGTTTTTGAATATGATATTTTCAGGCTAATGCCTTTTACCGGGAAATTTTCCCTACTGGATGTTTATTTGGCCCTGGCAAAAGATCATCTTATTCTCGGTTACGACCATAGCGGCGACAGGCTGGTAGATGTAGGCAAACCGGAAAGCATTGGTATTGCGGAAGCTTTGTTTCCCTGATGAGTAATCCATTCATGGACTTAAATCAATACCCGGACCTTTAAAATATTTTCAAATTCCTTATGGACGGTAGTTTCCCTGCAGCCTATTTGTTTTAAATTACGTTATCTTATAAACTATACACATGAAAAAAATCGCCTTTAGTTTGCTTGCCTTTGTTATCACCTGCATGTCGTTCGCACAATCCAATTATGACGCCAAAGAAGCATTTAATCCCCAGTTTTATCCATACCCCGGTACCGATTTTCGGAGTACCAGTGGTGAGCCGGGGCCTAAATACTGGCAAAATCGTGCTGATTACAGGATTGATTGCACTCTCGACACAACAAAACATTCCGTGAGCGGGGAAGTGGAATTGACGTACACCAATAATAGTCCTGATAATATGAAGTTCCTGTGGATGCAGGTAGACCAGAATATTTACCGGAAGGATTCCCGCGGTTCAGCTACTACTACGGAAGAAGGCGGCCGGTGGGCCAATTCCAAATTCACAGAAGGCGATGTCATCAAATCGATCTCAGCGGAATACAACGGAAAAAAATACACCCCAAAATATACCGTCTCCGATACCCGTATGCAGGTATGGTTGCAGGATGCATTAAAATCTTCCGGGGGAAAAATAAAAATATCGATCCAGTTTGAATTCGAAGTACCGGAATACGGAACGGACAGGATGGGAAGATTAAATACAAAGAATGGCTGGATATATGAAATCGGTCAATGGTTTCCCCGCATGTGTGTATATGATGATATACAGGGATGGAACGTTCTGCCTTATGTAGGCCAGGGAGAATTCTATCTCGAATATGGCGATATTGAATATACCGTTACAGCTCCGTCTAATTTAATAGTAGTCGGATCAGGAGAATTGCAAAACCCCGATGAATGTTTTACCCCGGATCAAAGTAAAAAATACAGTGAAGCGAAGAACAGTGATAAAACTGTTACGATACGGAGTGAAGCTGACGTAACCGGCAAAACTATGCCATCCAAAAAATCATCTTCCACCTGGAAGTTTAAAATACAAAGCACCAGGGATGTGGCCTGGGCCGCCTCAAGAGCATTTATATTGGACGCGGCCAGGATCAACTTGCCCAGCGGAAAAAAATCATTGGCGATCAGCGCTTACCCGGTTGAAAGCACAAAAGATAAAAATGGAAATGATTGGCGCCGTTCCAGTGAAATGGTAAAAGCTTCTATCGAACATTATTCCGGCAAATGGTTTGAATTCCCCTATCCTGCCGCTACCAATGTAGCCGGTACTGTCGGCGGAATGGAATACCCCGGGATCGTTTTTTGCGGCTATAATTCAAGAGGCGGAGGTTTATGGGGAGTGGAGGATCATGAATTCGGGCATACCTGGTTTCCGATGATAGTAGGCAGTAATGAAAGAAAATACGCCTGGATGGATGAGGGCTTTAATACATTTATCAATGATCTTTCAACTGAAGCTTTCAACAAAGGCGAATTTAAACATCAAAGTTTCTTTGATGACCCAACCGCTAATTATGTGGTAAAAGGCACTTTTGGAGATAAAGTAGACGGGTTATTCAATATTCCCGACGTGATACAACAGCAGTACCTTGGCACGGCCGCTTACAGCAAACCCGCTATGATGCTTCATGCACTACGCGACCTTGTTCTTGGTCCCGATCGTTTTGACGCGGCTTTTCGTGAATATGTACACCGCTGGGCTTTTAAGCATCCTACCCCCTGGGACTTTTTTCATACTATGGAAAACGTAGGCGGCGAGGACCTGGGCTGGTTCTGGCGCGGCTGGGTATTGAATACCTGGAAAATTGATCAGTCTGTAAAAGAAGTAAAATATATAAAAAACAATTCCCCCGAAAGTGGTTCACAGATCACCCTGGAGAACCTGGAAAAAATGCCCATGCCGGTAACGATACTGGTCAAGGAAGCCAATGGCCAGGAACATAAGATAAACCTCCCTGTTGAAATATGGCAGCGGGGCGCCGACTATACATTGTCTCTGCCTACCACCAGTGAGATCAAAGAAGTAACACTCGATCCCGATAAAAAACTTCCTGACTGGAATAGGGATAATAATAAGTGGAAAAAAGCCTTCTGACAAGTACGAGGTACGAAGTAAGAAGTACGTTCGGCCAGCAAATGAAAGATTTTCGCTTTTTGAGTGGCGTACTTCTTACTTCGTACCTCGTACTTATTATAAGCTCCCTATTTTCTTCCTGATAGTTTGCTTATC
>JAUZOA010000079.1 GCA_030706685.1 Bacteroidota bacterium | reverse complement strand
CTGGCGGCAATCCGCAGATAATGTTTTAGCATGGTTATATTTTTAGCTATTCGCTGATAGCTATCAGCGAATAGCTAAAAATATAACCATGCTAAAACATTATCTGCGGATTGCCGCCAGGAACCTTTCAAAGAATAAAAAATTCTCGGCCATTAATATTTTCGGGCTGGCTATCGGGCTTACCTGTTGTCTGCTGATTGCTTTATATATACAGCACGAACTGAGCTATGATCATTTTCAAAAGAAGGGAAACAGGATAGCCCGGGTGATTATGGAATACAGCATGGGTGGGAGAGCGATCAGGGGGAATTTTACCAGTACGAAAGTAGCCCCGGCTTTTAAAAAAAATTTCCCGGAAGTTGAATCGGCCGTAAGAATGAGCGGGAGCAGCAGGGTCGTACATTACGGGGAATCGCTGTTCAATGAAAAATCATTTGTCTATGCTGATTCTACTTTCTTCGACTTGTTTTCTTTCAAATTAATAAAAGGTGATCTCCGTTATGCTTTGTCAGGACCGAATGTGGTAGTGCTTACACAGTCGACCGCCAAAAAATATTTTGGCGATGAAGACCCGGTGGGGAAAATTATAAAAGTAGGCAGTGCAGAAGCCGATTACCAGGTGACAGGCGTCATGGAGGACTGTCCATCCAACTCGCAAATCAAATTCGATTTCCTCGCCTCCTTTTCTTCACTTGGCGCCAACCAGGAGGAAACTTACTGGGATGCGAATTATACTACCTATTTTTTATTGAGAGATAAAGCTTCGATCGGATCCCTCCAGGCCAGGATTCCCGGCTTTATGAAGAAAGAGACGGCCAATGACTTATCGGGCAACGATTACATAACGTTTTACCTGGAACCCTTTAACAGCGTTCACCTGTACTCTCCCTATGACGGCTTTGAGCCTAACAACAGTATCACTTATATATATATCATCGGCGCTATTGCATTGCTGATCCTTGCGATTGCCTGCTTTACCTATATCAATTTAAGTACAGCAAGGTCAATGGACAGGGCCAAAGAAGTTGGGATAAGAAAAGTGGCCGGCGCATTCAAAAAACAGATATTCTGGCAGTTTATCGGCGAATCGGTTCTTATTTCATGTATCGCGTTAGTGCTAAGCATCGCATTGGCTGCTTTGTTGTTGCCAGTATTCAATCAACTGGCAGAACGCCAGCTTGGCTTGTCATCATTGTTTTCACCTTTCATCATTAGTTTTTCTTTATTCATTATCACTTTTATCAGTTTTTTCGCGGGTAGCTACCCGGCATTTATACTTTCAGGGTATCAGCCGGTAAAGGTATTGAAGGGGGCATTTAAAAATACCGGGTCCGGATTACTGCTGCGAAAATCATTGATCGTATTCCAGTTCGTCATCTCCGCTTTTTTGATCGTAGCCACTTTTATTATTCAGAGCCAGCTTCATTATATACAAAACAGAAAGCTGGGATTTGACCGGGAGCATATACTGGTGTTGCCGTTGGATCAAAAGATGATCAACAATCTAGGTACGATAAAAGCAGAGCTGAAAACGAACCCTGAGATATTGGCTATGACAAAAGTGAGTAATGAGCCAATTAATATCCAGAGCGGGTACAGCATGCGAAGCGCCGAAATGCCGGATAAGGAATCCATAACTGTCAATGCCAATGTGGTGGATGAGGAGTTTATACGAACAACCGGCGCGCAGATTATAGCAGGAGCCGATTTTACCCTGCAGGATATGAAAGATATGAACGAAGGTGAGCAGGATAAACGGATCTATCATTATATCCTGAATGAATCGGCTGCTAAAGCTCTCGGGTGGAACCCACAGGAGGCAATCGGCAAAAAAATGTTCCTTGGGGATCAACGTCCCGGAACCGTAAAAGCCGTTGTCCGTGATTTTCATTTTTCTTCTTTTCATAATCCGATCAAGCCGCTTGTTCTTTTCGGCCAGGAATGGGCCAGTAACATACTGGTCAAGCTTTCCGGTAATCATATGCCCCAGACCATTTCTTTTCTTCAGTCTAAATGGAAAGAACTGGCGCCGCATCGCCCTTTCGAATATCGTTTCCTTGATGAGGATTATAATAGATTATATAATACCGAAATCCGGCTTGGTAAAGTGCTGAACATTTTTGCAGCCATCGCCGTGATGCTTGCAGCTCTTGGATTATTTGGATTATCGGCTTTCGCTATCCGGCAACGTACAAAAGAGATTGGTATCCGCAAAGTACTCGGCGCATCGGCCGGCAATATTGCCCTGCTGCTGTCTAATCAATTTGTAAAACTGGTGCTGATCGCTTTTCTGGTTGCTTCACCAATGGCATGGCTGGCCATGAATAAATGGTTGCAGGATTTTGTTTACCGTATCCAAATAAGCTGGTGGATGTTTGCCATAACGGGCGCTATAGCCGTCTTCATCGCGGTGTTTACGGTCAGCTTCCAGGCAATAAAAGCGGCGATTGCCAATCCTGTGAAGTCATTGCGAACGGAGTGAAGCAAACGAACGGAATAATAAATATAGCTAATAAGTATCAGCTATGAACTAAAAAAGTATAGCCATGTTTAAAAATTATTTCAAGACAGCATTCCGAAGTTTCAGGCGAAATAAAACCTTTTCGCTTTTGAATATTTGTGGTTTAGCATTAGGGATTACCTGCTGTTTTTTTATTGCTGTTTATGTTTATGATGAGCTGAATTATGATAAATACCCTGAGAAAGCCAGGCAGATTTATCGTGTACAGGTTAATGTAACAGGGAATGGAGGAGTAGAAACTTACCCAAACGTGGACGTGGCGGTCGGGGAAGGTATGAAGAATGCTTTCCCGGAAATAGAATCTTCGACAAGACTTACGGGGCAACGGACCTCGTTTGTAAAATATGGAGATAAACAATTCAAAGAACAGGCGCTGACATTCGCTGACGCTAATTTCTTCCGGGTATTTTCCATACCCTTTATAAAAGGCAATGCTGCAACGGCGCTGGCAGAGCCCAACTGCATGGTTATTACACAGGCTTTTGCAAAAAAATATTTTGGTGACGACGAGCCAATGGGTAAATCACTGATCGTGGGAAGAGACAACTATAAAGTGGCAGGTGTTATCAACAAAGTTCCGGATAACTCGCATTTTCATTTTGATGCCTTTATCAGCATGTCAACCCTGCACCTTGTTGCGCAAACCTGGAGCAATATTGGTTTTTACACCTATGTTGTATTAAATGAAAATGCTGATCCGAAGAAGCTTGAAACAAAGTTTCCTGCCCTGGTCGCGAAGTATGTCGTGCCCGAAACTATGCATGACATGGGTGTCAGCCTGGCGGAAGCGCAAAAAGCAATAAATACATTCAGGTTCTTTTTACAACCTCTTACCGGTATTCACCTGCACTCCACTACCAAATACGAACTGGAGGCAAACGGGGATATTCAATATGTATATATATTCAGTGCCCTTGCCATTTTTATATTGCTGCTTGCTTGTGTAAATTTTACTAATCTTTCCACGGCAAGTTCTGCAAAGCGCGCCCGGGAGATCGGGGTTCGCAAGGTAATGGGATCAGGAAAAAAACAGCTTGTATCCCAGTTCTTAGTAGAGTCAGTTTTACTTACGGCGTGCGCGATTGTTTTTGCATTAGGGGTTGTGTATTTACTCATGCCTTATTTTAACCAGCTCTCCGGCAAGCATATTGATCTTGGATTTTTCTTTAGTGGCCAATGTATCGTGGCCATACTCCTGGTAGGGTTGCTGGTGGGTGTATTGGCAGGGATCTATCCCGCTTTCTTTCTTTCATCTTTTAATGCGGTGAATATTTTAAAGAGTGCTTCTTCTACAACCACGAGACGCAAAAGCCCTTTGCGCAGCGGGTTGGTGGTTTTCCAATTTGCCGTCTCAACAGGGCTGATCATTTCAACCATTGTTGTTTACCGGCAGTTGCATTATATGCAGGAGAAAAAGCTTGGTTACAACAAGGATCAGGTAATGTACCTGGAAGATACTTATGTATTGGGCGCCCGGGATGCGAGGAATGCATTTAAAGAAACACTGGCAAAAGACAGCAGGATAATAAGTGCAAGCACCGGTACAAATATTCCTGGCCATCCTCCCGACGATGGAACTGAAATATACCCGAAGGATAAACAATCTGATGAAAACGGTGCAGAGATACATGCCAATATTTTTCATATTGATTATGATTACGTATCCACTCTTGGAATACAAATAAAGGAAGGAAGAAATTTTTCAAGGGATTTTCCTACAGACTCTTTTGCCGTCGTGATAAACGAAGCTGCCGTTCACGATTTAGGATGGGAGGGTACAAGCCCGCTTGGGAAAACCATTGTTACTTCCGGGCAACATGAATATAAAGTGATCGGGGTGGCGGCTGATTTTCATTATGTTTCCGTAAAACAGAAAATAGCTCCCTTGATGATGGAACTGGGCCGTACAGGAGCCGGGTTGATCCTGAAAATTAAAACGGCCGGCATACAGGATTTAATTGGTGATATAAAAAAGCAATGGAACATATTTAACCCGGGCGCCCCGTTTGCCTATTATTTCCTGGACAATAAATTTGATTCCCTGTATTCTTCCGAAAGAAAAACAGGGCAAATTTTTTCCGTATTCGCTGTACTTGCCATTGTGATCGCCTCTCTTGGCCTGTTTGGTCTTGTTACTTTCATTACACAGCAACGCACCAAAGAAATAGGTATTCGTAAAGTATTCGGCGCTTCGGTACAGCAGATGCTCGTACTGGTAGCAAAAGAATTTTTAATTCTTGTTTTTATAGCGTTTTTTATTGCTATTCCTGTGACATGGTGGGGCATGCATAAATGGCTTGAGGATTTTGCTTATCGGGTTAGTATCAGCGGATGGGTGTTTATAGCAGCCGGGGCGGCAGCTGTATTCATCGCCTTGCTGACATTAAGTTTCCAGGCTATCAAGGCCGCCATTGCCAACCCGATAAAGAGTTTAAGAACAGAGTAGGAATAAGCCGTTAACCATTAGCCACGGCCAATAAAATATTTTTCATTACTATTAGTCAATAGCTAACAACTAAGGGCTATAAGAGCTTAAAGCTTTCTTCTATGTTTAAAAATTATTTTAAAACCGCCTTCCGGAACCTCTGGCGCCACAAAGCTTTTTCAGCCATCAATATTTTTGGTTTGGCTATCGGGATGACCGCCTGCCTGCTGATCTCTTTATACATCAGGTTTGAATTGAGTTATGACCAGTACAATAAGAAGGCGGACAGGATATACCGAGTGATCACAGATGTGAAAACGCCAACTGAAATGATTCATGCGGCTATTACTTCCGCCCCGATGGGACCGAATATAAAAGCCGATTTTCCGGAAGTAGAAGCAATGACGCGTATTTCCCAGGCTGGATTTTTAATACAAAAAGGCGATGAGAAGGTACAGGAAAACAGCATGCTTTATGCAGACTCTACTATTTTTTCCCTATTCAGTTTCCCTTTGATTAAGGGAGATCCGGCCAAAGCATTAACGGCTCCTTTCAGCATGGTTTTGTCTGAAACCGGAGCCCATAAGTATTTCGGATCGGCTGATCCTATGGGGCAGTCTCTATTACTCGACGGTAAATACAACGCAATAGTTACAGGAATCATGCATGATATACCCGTGAATTCTCATTTTAAAGCCGACATACTTATTTCCATGTCCTCTCTTCAAACACTAAATCCATACTTAAATGAAAGCTGGGGAAATTTTGGCTGGTATACCTACCTGCTGCTGCCGGAAAATGTTAACATCGGTCAACTGCAGGTAAAGTTTACTGATTTCATGAACCGCCACGTTGGAGACCAGATGAAGAAAAATAACATGTACTATTCTTTGTACCTCCAGCGACTGAAAGACATTTACTTACATTCCAAACGTGAAATGGAAGCAGGTGATACAGGTAACCTGTCGAATATTTATATCTTTTCTATAATAGCCGTATTTATTTTACTGATTGCCTGTATCAACTTTGTTAATTTGACTACAGCCCGCTCTTCTGAACGGGCAAAAGAAGTCGGTGTACGCAAAGTAGCCGGCGCGGCAAGAGAACAACTGGCGCTGCAGTTTCTTGGCGAATCAGTTATACTTTCTGTTATTGCATTCTTGCTCGCAGCCGGGTTAAGTGCACTTCTTATCCCTTTATTCAATGAATTATGTGGCAAGATCATTAGCCAGGGCATTTTTCAACAGGGTTCTTATTTGGGGATACTGCTTCTTATTGCAGTGGGTGTTGGTTTGTTAGCGGGTATATATCCTGCTGTCGTACTATCGGGATTCAGACCCGTTTCTGTTTTGAAAGGAAAATTCGCATCAGGTAAGAGAGGCGCTGTGCTCCGGAAAACCCTGGTCGTTTCACAATTTATTATTGCTATCGTCCTTATTGCAGGAACAATGATCGTATACAGCCAACTGCATTTTATGCGTAGCCAGCCATTGGGATTTAAAAAAGATAATATGCTGGTAGTTAATTTCAATTATGACTCATTGGTGCAGCACCGTACTGAAATGATCAAACACGAGTTAATGGCTGTTCAGGATGTATTATCAGCTTCGGTAAGCATCGGCATACCCGGCGGTAATAATGATGCAGCGTTTACCCTGATCGAGAATAATACAGGAGAGATGCAAAGCGCTAATATTGCCCTGTATTCCATTGATTTTGATTATTTAAAACAGTACCAGATACCTGTTGTTGCCGGAAGAGAATTTTCTAATCAATTTCCCACCGATTCTACACAGGCAATGGTGGTGAACGAAGCGGCTGTAAAAGGCTTTGGTTATAGTTCGCCAAAAGATATTATCGGTAAGAAATTTTCCCAATGGGGGAGAAGCGGGGTGATAATAGGTGTAATTAAAAATTTTCATTTCCGTTCATTGCAGGAGGAGATCAAGCCTTTGACTATCCGGATTGCCCCGGATAATACAACTCTTCTTTCATTGAACATATCTGCTAATAACATTCCGTCAACAGTGGCAGCTATAGAAAAAAAATGGAAACAATTGGTTCCTAACCGCCCATTCGATTATTTCTTTACAGATGAATCTTTCAATAAACAATATCTTTCGGATGAAAGGTTTGGGCGATTGTTCTTATACTTTGCCGGCCTGGCGATTGTCATATCCTGTCTTGGTTTACTGGGACTTGCTTCTTACACTACTACCCAGCGCACCAAAGAAATCGGTGTGCGAAAGGTATTAGGCGCTTCCGTTGGAAATCTGGTCGGATTGCTTTCCAGGGATTTTTTAAAGCTGGTTATTATTTCTGCTGTAGTTGCTTTCCCGGTTGCCTGGTGGTTTATGAATAAGTGGTTGCAGGATTTCGCTTACCGTACGCATATCGGGTGGTGGATTTTTATTATCGCAGGATTGCTGGCATTGCTGGTGGCGCTGGCTACTATTAGCTTTCAATCCATCAAAGCGGCGATTACCAACCCGGTGAAGTCATTGCGAACGGAGTGAAGCAAACGAACGGAGTGAAGCAAACGAACAGAGTGAAGCAAACGAACGGAGTGAAACATCATCGCGACCCCGGCGTAAGAAGAAAAAGCAAGAAACCTTAATGTATGATAAAAGAAAGGATATGGGTGCTCACTGCCAGGAAGCTGGCAGGGGAGGCTACGGAAGAGGAGATAAAAGAGCTCGAAGATTTATTACGCGCTGACCCGGAAATACATTTCGTGATAGAAAGCCTTTCAAAGATGTGGAATGCTGAACGTATAAATCAAACAGGGGAGGGGAGTGTGAAAAAATTATTGGAACGCATAAAGTACCACGATCAGGATATTGTATCGAAGGAAGGACGGAATAAAGAAGCCAATTCATTTTTTAAAAGAAATTTTATGGTCAGAAACCATTTCAAAACCGCCTGGCGCAATATATATCTTCACAAATCGTATACTACTATCAACGTACTTGGATTGGCGCTGGGTATCTGTGCCTGTATCGTGGTATATCTTATCACCAGCTTTGAGTTAGGCTTTGATAAATTTCATCCTGGTAAGGAACGTATTTACAGGATTGTGGGAGAGATGCAAAGGAGTTCAGGGGAAAAAGAATTTCTGAATAGCCTTATCCCTGATGTGGCGGGTTTCGAGAAACAGATACCGGGATTTGAGGCGGACGCAGGGTTTCACTTGTATGGTGGCACTATAAAAATACCAAATGGCGATAAGCCGGCTAAAAAATTTGATAACAGGATTGAAGGCAGTTACAGCACTTCAACTATTATTACCTGGCCACAATATTTTGATGTTTTCCACTATGATTGGCTGGTGGGAAATGCGACTGTTCTAAAAGAGCCTTATACGGTAGTGCTTTCAGAAAACAGGGCGCATAAATATTTCGGCAATATATCTCTGGCTGAAATGATCGGTAAGACGGTAATATATGATGATTCATTGCCCGTACACGTTGCGGGAATTATAAAAGACTGGAATAAAAACACCGATTTCGGCTTTACCGACTTTATTTCCATCAGTACTGCCACGAACAGTTTTTTAAAGAACCAGATTCCTACTGATGACTGGAGCAGTTTAAGCCCGCATCGTTCCATGGCTTTTGTCAAGCTGGCAAAAGGAACTACTGCAGCACAGATCAACAGGCGTTTTGAAACTTTCATCAAGGAACACGTAAAATTGGATAACCCGGGGGCTTCATTGAGCATGCGGCTTCAGGCTTTAACGGATATACATTTTACCACCGACTTTCACCGGGGGGATGATGGAGATGATTTCAGGAAACCTTACCTGCCCACTTTGTATGCTTTAATGGGGCTTGCGTTATTTATTTTACTTATTGCTGCGGTTAATTTTATTAATTTATCAACAGCGCAGTCCATGCAGCGGGCAAAAGAGATTGGTGTGCGCAAAGTGATGGGTGGTAACACGACGAATATTATCTCCCAGTTTTTGACCGAAACTCTTGTTCTCACCTTATTGGCGGTAATCGTTTCTGTGCTATTGATAAAACCGGTTCTTTCCGTCTTCAGTGAATATATTCCGCCGGGAATTACTTTTCATCTTTTCAATACATCAACACTTACTTTTTTACTGATTGTTACGATCATTACTTCTTTACTCGCGGGTTTTTACCCGGCAAAGGTTTTAGCTTCTTATTTACCCGTATGGAGTTTAAAAGGGGCAACTGTATACAAAGGCGGCAATGGATTGAAACTGCGAAAAGGGTTGATCGTTTTTCAATTCACCATTTCATTGATCTTTATCATTGGTGCTATCGTTATGGGCAACCAGATCAGGTTTATGCGCACTACGGATAAGGGTTTTAATAGCGATGCTGTGCTGGTCATTAATCATTGGAGGGACCGCGATGGCAAGCTGAAAGTATTTGCAGACAACATTAAAAATATTGCGGGTATTGATAAGGTAATCCTACAGGGAAATGCACCAATGGGTTTTGCCCATGGCGGCCAGGATTTCAAATACAAAGGAAAGAACGAGATAGACCTGCAGGCTTCTTTTGATGCGGCCAATGAAGATTTCATATCCTTTTACCAGATGAAATTAATCGCCGGCAGAAACATAACGCATAGCGACAGCCTGAAAGAACTGGTCATTAATGAAACATGTTCAAAAGCAATGGGCTTTGCAAGGCCGGCGGATGCGATAAATAAATTTCTTTACCAGGGTGACAAGCCTTACCAGGTAGTAGGCATTGTTGCTGATTTTCATGAAGGCACATTTCATGAGGCTATGCGACCGGTGGTCATTGCTAAAATGCCGGGAAGAGAATGGAGTGTTGCCATTAAACTATCGGCGAATGAGAAACAGGTTGGCGATGTTAAAGAAATAATTGCCCACCTGGAAAAACAATGGAAAAAAATATATCCTGATGAGGGCTTTAACTACAGTTTCCTGAACGAATCGATCACCAGGTTGTACGACCAGGAAACCAAAACGGCCTGGCTCATGAATATGGCTATGTTCATTACCATATTCATTTCTTGTATGGGCCTGTTTGGACTGGGTATGTTTTCAGCGCAAAGAAGAATGAAGGAAATTGGTATTCGCAAAGTGCTGGGAGCAAGCGTCGCTAATATAACTGCTATGTTGAGTAAAGACTTTATCACCCTGGTACTGATCGCTCTCTTCATTGCATCTCCTGTTGCCTGGTATTTCATGAATCAGTGGCTGCAGGATTTTGCTTATCGCGTCAGTATCAGCGGATGGGTGTTTATTGCAGCCGGGGCGGCAGCTGTATTCATTGCCTTGCTGACAGTGAGTTTCCAGGCCGTCAAGACCGCCATTGCCAACCCGGTAAAGAGTTTAAGAACAGAGTAGGAATAAGCCGTTAGGCATTAGCTTTTAGTTATTAGCCCGGCCAATAAAATAATTTTCATTACTATTAGTCAATAGCTAAGAGCTAAGGGCTAACAGCTTAAAGCTTTCTTCTATGTTTAAAAATTATTTTAAGACCGCTTTCAGGAATTTATGGCGAAATAAAAATTTCACTGTTATTAATATAACAGGCCTTGCCGTTGGAATCGCTGTCTGCCTGGTTATTTTCCTGATCATCCAGTTTGAACTCAGTTTTGATGATTTTCATAAAAAGAAAGACCGCATTTACAGGGTATTGACTGAACTGCATAATGCCGACGGAATCCGGCGCAGCCGAGGCGTGCCATTTCCCCTTCCTATAACACTGCACAATGACTTTCCGTCATTAAAATCATCGGCCATCACCGAGATGGGTAATGCGCAGCTAATACTGCCTGACGAGACGACTGGAGGGATGCCAAAAAAATTCAAAGAAGAAGAAGGAGTATTTTACGCGGAGCCTTCTCTTTTTGAAATTTTTGATTTTCCCCTGATCGCCGGCGACTATAAAACATTAAAGGATCCGAATACAGTAATCATCACAAAAGAAACGGCGGAACGTTATTTCGGCGACTGGAAATTGGCTATTGGCAAACCACTTAAAATAAACGGCAACCAATTTTTTGGCGATAATAATAACCTTTATAAAATCACAGGTATACTGGCAACTATCCCGAAAAATACCGATTTGCAGATTAAAATGGTGGCTTCGTATGCTACATTAAAGAACTTTACCGGGAGCACAGATTGGGTTAGTGTTGCCAGCGATCATGCATGCTATGTTTTGTTGCCGGAAGGCACAAGCCCTTCGTTTTTCAATGAGCAATTGAAATTATTCGGGAAAAAGTACAAAAAAGACAATGCAGCCAATCACATTCAATATCTCCAGTCATTATCACAGGTGCACTATAATGACGAACCGGGCAATTTTCTTGGCCGGACTATTTCCAAAAAACTGATCAATGTACTTTGGCTGATCGCCGCTTTTATTTTGCTGATCGCTTGTGTCAATTTTGTCAATCTTTCCACAGCACTGGCGGTTAACCGTGCCAAAGAAGTAGGGGTTCGTAAAGTGCTTGGAGGAAATAAACGTCAATTACAGCTTCAGTTTTTCAGTGAAACAGCCATCATTACAATATCGGCAATTGTTCTTGCCGTTATCATAACTGTAGCGACTCTTCCTTTTTTAAATTCTGTTTTAAAGCTTCCGCTTTCATTTGATATAAATCATAACCCTTCCATACTGGTATTCCTCGCGGCTATTGCAGTTGCAGTTATTGGGATGGCAGGTTTTTACCCCGCGATTGTCTTATCCCGTTTCAATCCTATTACGGCGCTGAAAAGCAAGATAGCCGCGGGTCGCACAAAAGGTATTTCTTTACGAAGAGGGCTTGTTGTTTTTCAATTTGTAATCGCGCAGGCGCTGATCGTTGGCACCCTTATCATTGTGAAACAAATGGATTATTTCCGCAACCGGCCTATGGGTTTTGATAAAAACGCGATCGTCAACGTTTCATTTCCGGATGACAGTATTGCCAAAACAAAACTGGATTACCTTAAAAATAAATTACTGGCTATTGATGGAGTAAAATCAGTAAGCTTCAGTTTTGCAAGCCCTGCCGATGATG
Source organism: Bacteroidota bacterium (assembly GCA_030706685.1). Classification (GTDB taxonomy): domain Bacteria; phylum Bacteroidota; class Bacteroidia; order Chitinophagales; family Chitinophagaceae; genus VBAT01. Next base: position 14,877 of record JAUZOA010000079.1, on the reverse strand, counting down.
GGAATTGGAATTCCAATCTCCGTTTTAATCATGCGGAGAAGGAAACCGACTGGGAAACTAATTTAAAATGGGCCGATGCCGATTATCTGAGAACCTACAATATCCCGTTGGTTGCGGGCCGCAATCTCTATCCTTCCGATACTGTAAAGGAATATCTTGTCAACGAGACTTTTATCAGGCGTTTGGGTCTTGGGTCGCCGGCAGATGTTTTGAACAAAGACATTGATATGTGGAACGGGCAATTGAAAGGAACTATCGTGGGTGTGATGAAAGATTTTAACGCGCTGTCTTTACGAAGAGCCATTACACCTGTACTGGTTACTACCGTCAGGGAGTTCTATTCCAAGGCGGGTATTAAAATGGAAACCGCTAAGATTCCTGCTGTATTGAAAAAGGTCGAGAGTGCGTGGAATGAAGTGTATCCCGAGTATGTATATGAGCCGAAATTTTTTGATGCCACCATCGAAAATTTCTATATCCAGGAAAGCAGGCTTTCTAACCTGTACAAAATATTCGCCGTACTTGCCATCTTCCTGAGTTGCCTGGGCCTGTACGGGCTTGCTTCTTTTATGGCAGTGCAAAGAATAAAAGAAGTCGGGATACGGAAAGTGCTCGGAGCTTCAGTGAATAATATCATCTTGCTTTTTTCAAAAGAGTTTTTGCTGCTTATTGGGATTGCCTTCGTCATCGCGGCGCCGCTTGCATGGTACTATATGCACGATTGGTTGCAGGATTTTGTTTACCGTATCCACATATCGTGGTGGATACTTTTGCTGGCAGGAGGTATAGCAGTATTGGTTGCTTTATGTACTATCAGTTTCCAGGCTATCAAGGCTGCCGTAGCCAACCCTGTAAAGAGTTTAAGAACAGAGTAGGAATAAGCCGTTAGGCATTAGCTTTTAGCTATTAGCCCGGCCAATAAAATATTTTTCATTACTATTAGTCAATAACTAACCGCTAAAAGCTTTCTTCTATGTTAAAAAATTATGTAAAAACTGCCTGGCGCAATTTGATGAAGAATAAAACTTTTTCATTGATCAATGTGGCGGGGCTGGCTATTGGTATGGCAGCCTGCCTGCTGATATTACAATATGTAAATTTTGAACTGAGCTACGACCAGTTTAACAAAAACGTAAATGATATCTACCGTGTATATAATGACCGCTACCAGAATGGCAAGCTGGTACAGCATGGCACTATTACCTATTCGGCTATCAGCAAAGCTATGCAGGATGATTATCCCGAGGTTATTAATCATACGCGGGTTGAACCTTTAGGAAACACCGTTATTAGTTGTGATACTAAAAAATTCGATGACCAGAAGGTCATTGCGGTTGACAATTCTTTCATCAGCATGTTTTCGTATCCTTTAATTGCGGGGGATGAAAAAACAGCTTTAAAGGAACCGTACACGGTCATTCTCACACAAACCGCCGCCAGCAAATATTTTGGCATAGGAGACAATAATTTTGATTTGATCCTTGGGAAAGCGATAATGATGGGACGTGATTCTACACTCTATAAAATTACCGGCATTTGTAAGGATGTTCCTGAGAATTCTCATCTGCAGTTCGATGCTTTAGCTTCCTACCTTACCCTGCTTGCCGGCAAAAACCCTTATAAGGAAGCTGATTATGATTTTACGGATTCCGATTTCTGGCATTATATACAGTTACGGCACGGAACGGATTATAAATCTTTACAGGCAAAGTTTGGCGCTTTCAGCGAAAAGCATTTCCAGGGGAATAAAATCTCCGGCAGCGTAGAAAAATTCTATTTACAGCCCCTCGCAAAAGCGCACCTCTATTCAGATTTTGAATATGAAATTGGTAAAACCGGGAGCGCTACGGTTGTCTGGGGGCTGCTTATCATTGCTCTATTCACCATTGTTATTGCGTGGGTCAATTATATCAATCTTTCCACATCGCGGTCGGTTGAAAGGGCGAAAGAAGTAGGCGTACGCAAAGTGACAGGCGCAACGAGGAGCCAGCTTATCAGGCAATTTCTTACGGAGTCATTTCTTATCAATATAATAGCACTGGTACTGGCTGTATTGCTGGTATTTATTTTACAGGCGCCTTTTAATTCGCTGGTACAGCATAAACTGTCATTATCGTCTCTTGCGCAAAAAAGTCTTGGCGGCTACAGTATAACCATAGGGCTTCTCCTGCTTGTGCTTACCGGCATTTTTATTTCAGGTTTTTACCCTGCGTTTGTATTGTCCTCTTTCAGGCCAATACTGGTATTGAAAGGAAAATTCAGCAGGTCTAAAAGAGGGGTAATTTTACGCAAAGGGCTTGTGGTCGGACAATTTGCTATCACAGCGGCCCTGATTATCGGTTCGTTTGTAGTGTACAGGCAAATCCGTTTTATGAATGCCCAGGAACTGGGCATGAATATAAGTCAGATGCTTATTGTAAAGCCCCCCGTATTAAATAATTTTGATTCATCCTTTATCAATAGGGTAAACAGCTTTAAAGAGGAGGTAAAACAAATTGCGAATGTAAAAGGGGCTGCGACGTCAAACAGGATAGCCGGTGACGAAATGGGCAGGGCCTTTAATGTTCACAGGGCCGATGATAACAGCGGCAATCATTTTACAGTCAGGAATATGGGCGCCGATAATGATTTCATTACTCTATATGGAATAAAACTACTGGCAGGGCGAAACCTTTCACCCGCAGATTATAACGCTGATTATAATAAGCTGCATAATATTCTTATCAACGTTTCTGCAGTTAAGTTACTTGGGTTTTCTTCTAATGAAGACGCGGTCGGGAAATCAGTGGTCATGTTTAATAAAAAATGGGATGTGATAGGTGTGATCAATGATTACCATCAAAAATCGTTGCGCTACCCCTTAGAGCCTGTTATTCTGCAGCCCTTTTACGGCGTCTATAACCCTATTTCAATAAAAATAAATACGGCTGGCCTGCCTGCAACCATTGCAGCCATTAAGGCTAAATACGCAGCTTTTTTCCCGGGTAATGTATTTGACTATTATTTCCTGGACGAAAAATTTAATGCGCAGTATAAGAACGACCAGCTGTTTGGCAAGGCCTTCGGCATTTTTGCAGGTTTTGCCATTTTCATCGCCTGTCTTGGCTTACTGGGTTTGTCATTATTTGCGACCGCGCAACGCACCAAGGAAATCGGGGTGCGTAAGGTACTTGGGGCTTCTGTTGCAGGTATCATACTACTGCTCTCAACGGATTTTGTAAAACTTGTGATCATAGCGTTCCTTATTGCATCACCGCTTGCTTATTATGTTATGCATTCGTGGTTGCAGGATTTTGCATATCGTATAAATATTGAATGGTGGGTATTTGCTGTTGCTGGCCTGCTTTCAGTTGTAATCGCATTGGCAACCATCAGTTTCCAGGCGATAAAAGCAGCTGTTGCAAACCCGGTAAAGTCATTACGGACAGAATGAAGCAAACGAACAGGATAATGAATAAAAACATTGCAAGTAACTATTAGTTAAGGGCTAAAGGCTAAAAACATATGATAAAAAATTTTTTAAAAACAACATTCCGTAATCTTTGGAAGAGCAAAGGCTATAGTTTCCTGAACATATCTGGCCTGGCTATAGGTATTGCCTGCGCCGGATTGATCTTTTTATGGGTGGAAGACGAAGTGAACTATGACAATAATAATATAAAGAAGGATAGAATATACCTTGTCAAAATGAACTCGCAGATTGATGCTGGTGTATTTACCCATTCATCCACACCTGGCCCCATGGCGACTGCCCTGCAGGCAGAAATACCAGGGATTGCCAATACTTGCAGGAAGACGGAAGGTCAGGAATCATTATTGTTTGGTATTGGCGATAAAGCTGTATACGCTTCGGGAAGTTATGCAGAACCATCTATCTTTAATATGTTCACCCTTCCGTTTGTTCAAGGCAATGCGCAAACATCTTTTCAGGAATTATATTCGCTGGTGATAACTGAGAAAACAGCGAAGAAATTTTTTGGTGACGATAAAAATGTTATTGGAAAAGCAATACGTGTGGATAATAAACAGGATTATGTGGTTACAGGCATATTAAAAGATCTTCCGGAAAATTCTTCGTTACAGTTTGAATGGCTTGCTCCTTTCCAGGTCTTTTACCAGCAAAACCCGCGGCAACAGAACTGGAACAATTTTGGAACCACGACCTATGTTGAACTGAAACCGGGGATTGATCCTGAAACCCTCAACAAACAATTATATAATTATATACAGCAGAAACAAGGGACTTTTACTTCAACACTGCATCCTTTTCTGTTTAATATGAAAGACTGGCGGCTTTATGACCAGTTTGACAATGGTAAAAAAACCGGGGGAGGCAGAATACAATATGTACACTTATTTTCCATTATCGCATGGATCATTCTTTTTATTGCCTGCATCAACTTTATGAATCTTTCTACGGCAAGAAGTGAAAAGAGGGCCAGAGAAGTTGGCGTCAGGAAAGTTCTTGGAGCAGCCAGGAAATGGCTTGTTCTTCAATTTATAGGTGAAGCATTGTTTATGGCCCTGCTCGCTGCCGTTGGGGCGGTTATTATAATCGCTTTATTATTGCCCTTCTTCAACGCATTAGTTCATAAAAACCTCTCACCTGGTTTTGAAAACCCGGTTCATATATGCGGCTTACTACTGTTAACACTGATTTGTGGTTTGATAGCAGGTAGCTATCCTTCTTTATATTTATCATCTTTCAATCCTGTATTCGTATTAAAAGGAATAAAGCTAAAAACGGGAAGCGCAGCATCCATACGAAAAGGGTTAGTGGTGCTGCAGTTTACGATCTCGATTGTATTGATTACCGGAACGATCATTATTTATGGGCAGATACAGCATGTAAAAAACAGGAACCTCGGTTTCAATAAAGACGACCTTATACAGATGAATGTACAGGGGGATATGATCAGGAACTTCCCGGCCATCAAACAGGACCTGGTTAATACCGGCCTTGTTGAAAATATCGCATTGACAGATCATGAAACCTTGACCGGGGGTAACAATACGACCAGTATTCACTGGGAAGGAAAAGACCCAAACAGCATAGTGATTATTTCACAAAGAAATGTAAGCCCTGAATTTATTTCAACCATCGGTATGAATATCACGGAAGGAAGTGATTTTAAGGCAACCGATATTATCCAGATGGGAACTGACAAAAGGCCCGGAGATCTGGCACAAGCTTTCCATGTAATTATTACTGAATCAATGGAAAAACTGTTGGGTAAAGGAAGCGCCGTAGGGAAAACGCTTAAGCGTGAGACGGATTTAGGAACGCTTAATTTGCTGGTAACCGGAGTAGTAAAAGATTATGTATATGGAAATATGTATGGAACGTCGGATCCTGTCATATTTTATTGCATTCCGCAGATGGCAAACCTGTTGTACATACGTACAAAAGTAAAAAGCAACCCGGAACAGGCATTAATAAAAATAGGGGCCGTGATGAGACGGGATAACCCTGCCTATCCCTTTGAATACAAATTTACAGATGACCAGTTCGCCAGCATGTTTTTAAGCGAAACGCTCATCAGCAAATTATCCCGTGTATTTGCTGCATTAGCTATCCTTATCTCCTGTTTGGGTTTATTCGGACTGGCTGCTTATACAGCCGAACGGCGCATAAAAGAAATTGGCATACGGAAAGTACTAGGGGCAACTGTTTTTAGTCTTAGCAGTTTATTGTCGAAAGAATTTATACGATTAGTGGTTGCGGCTATTGTTATTGCAACGCCCATAGCCTGGTGGATTATGAACAAATGGCTGCAGGCTTTTGCCTATAGGATTACCATCAGCTGGTGGATGTTTGCCATAGCCGGGTTGCTGGCCATCTTTATTGCATTATTCACAGTAAGTTTTCAGGCGATAAAAGCGGCTGTTGCAAACCCGGTAAAGTCATTAAGAACAGAATGAACGGTCATGGTGAGCGAAGTGAAGGATCCTTGCGGCCCAGGGTGGGAAGGAAAACAAAAATCATATCAACTAAATAAAAACATGAAAAAGCCTTTTTTAATTCTTGTTATTGTTCTCCAGGCCAGCCTGACAATGGCTCAATTCAATGCCGAGAAGGATCCTTTTATGACCAAACCACTCAGTAATGAGAATATAAAAAATGCAGAAGTGCAAACGTCCGGGGGCAGCATTTCGGTTTCAGCCGTAAACCCATCTGAGGCAAGAATAGAGGTATATATTCAGGCGGGTAATGGGAAAGGGAATCTTTCAAAAGAAGAAATTCAAAAAAGACTCGATGGAAAATATGACCTGACTATTTCTGTATCCAATAACAAAGTAAGAGCCATCGCAAAAAATAAGGTAAATATTAGCGACTGGAAAAATGCATTAAGTATTTCTTTCAAAGTGTTTGTTCCGAAAAATGTTTCCACTGATTTAAACACCAGCGGGGGAAGTATTAACCTGGATGGAATTTCGGGCGACCAGGATTTCACTACCAGCGGCGGGAGTTTGAACGTTGAAAATGTAAGTGGTAAAGTAAGAGGCCGAACTTCCGGCGGAAGTATTAATGTCGAAAATTCCACTGATGATATTGAACTGACTACCAGCGGCGGAAGTATCAGTGCGGGAAATTGTAATGGAAAACTGAAACTTACCACATCCGGGGGCTCACTGGAACTCAAAGATCTTGCGGGGGATATTGAAGCCACCACCAGCGGGGGAAGTGTAAGAGGAAAAAGAATTGCCGGGAGACTTTCTTCGCATACTTCCGGCGGTAGTATTTATCTCGATGATTTGACATGCAGCCTTGAAACCTCTACCAGCGGAGGTAACATAGATATTACTGTAAAAGAACCGGGTAAGTATATTAAAGTAAGTAACTCCAGTGGAGATATCGAACTGCAGTTACCCAAAGGAAAAGGCCTTGATCTTGACCTCTCCGCCAATAAGATTAAAACAGATCAATTTGACAATTTTAAAGGGAAGATAGAAGAAGGAATCGTCGAAGGAACCATAAATGGCGGAGGCATTCCCGTTGAGGTAAGATCAGGCAACGGAAAAATTTCATTTCTATTAAAATAAACAGTGATGCTGGGAATTCTCTTAAAACAGCATGGCGAAGGAATAAACAATGGGTCAAGAGTAATGAGCGATGAATGTTACTACTCACCACTGACCACTCACAAATATAAAATATATGATTAAAAATTATTTCAAGACTGCCCTCAGGTATCTTACACGAAATAAAGGCTACAGCGTTATCAACATTCTAGGTCTTGCTGTAGGTATCACTTCCTGCATTCTGATTATGTTGTTTGTAAGGAGCGAATGGAGTTATGATAAATTTCACAGCAAGGCCAACAGGCTTTACAGGACATGGCAGGATGAAAAAGTGGAAGGACAGGATTTTATTAATGTAGTTACCCCGCTGCCGATGGGCCCTGCCATGCGCTTCACTTACCCCGAGGTAGAAAATGAATGTCGCGTACTTGCATTCAACCCGATTATAAAAGTAAATGAGAGCTCCTTCAGCGAAGATGTACGGATGGTGGACTCTACTTTTTTTCAACTATTTGATTTTGAACTGGCCGAAGGAAATCGTGCCAATCCCTTTCCTACTGCCAATTCAATGATACTAACGGACGAACTGGCCAAAAAATACTTTGGTCAAAAGGACCCTATCGGCAAAAGCGTGGAAATTCAGTTAGGTGATGAAAAGATGTTATTCACGGTATCAGGCATAGCAAAAAAACCGCCTGAAGCTTCAAGCATTAAATACAAACTGCTCATCCCTTATTCCAATAGCAGGTTTTTATTCAGGCCATCCATGTTCTCCAGCTGGACCAATGTTTTTAATGAGACCTATGTATTGCTTCATGAAAATGTGAAAGCCGGGGATTTAGAGAAAAAATTTCCGCTTATGATGAAACAGGCGCTGGGAGAGAATTATAAAGAAGGAGCTTTTACAGTTCACCTGCAACCGATATCGGATATTCACCTGAATACATCATTGCCTGCCGGCAATGAACCTACCAGCAATCCAAAATATTCTTACATACTGGCGACCATCGGTATATTATTGTTGCTGGTAGCATGCATAAACTTTATTACTCTTTCTGTTGGCCGTTCTGCTACAAGAGCATTGGAAGTCGGCGTGAGAAAAGCTGTGGGAGCAGGAAGACCGCAATTGATCCGCCAGTTCTGGGGAGAAGCATTTTTACTTACACTCATTTCAGTTTTGATCGGGTTAGGGCTCGCTTTACTGCTTATAAAGCCTTTTGATCAACTTACCTCCCGCAATCTTTCTTTTCAATTTGATATAACCTTCTGGATATTTTGCTTGTCCCTGACCGTGCTGATCGCAATGTTATCAGGGATATATCCCGCGATCATCCTGTCCCGTTTCAACCCGGTTGAAGTACTGAAAGGGAAACTGAAAATGAAAGGCAATACCGGATGGTTGAGGCAAAGCCTGGTGGTGGGCCAGTTTGTTATATCTATCGCCATGATCATTTGTGCACTGACCATCGGGAAGCAGATTAACTATTTAAAAAATAAAGATCTCGGGTACAACAAGGAGCAGGTTGTAGTAGTGAGTACCCACAAACCAAGAAAAGACGGATTTCCTTTAGCTCAATTATATAGAACTGAATTATTAAAACATCCTGAAGTAACCGATGCTGCTGTGTCCATTTATAGTCTTGCAGAACCAGGCTGGGTCGTGCTGGGTTATACAGATGAAAAAAGGGGATACAAAAGTTTCCAATATAATGCGGTAGATCCCTGGTTTATAAGGACCATGGGTTTGCAAATGGTGCAGGGAAGAGCTTTCGACCCCGGCAATGCAGCGGATATTACTTCTTCCGCAATTGTCAATGAAACTTTTGTAAAGGATTTTGGATTAGTGGATCCTGTCGGGAAAAAATTACCCGGCAATTTTGAGCAGCAGATTATCGGGGTAGTCAAAGATTTCAATATTCAATCATTGCACAGCAAAATAGAACCCATGATGCTCACCATTTCACCCGATTCGGTTTTCAGAAGGGTGCAGGATATCAATTATAATTTTCCGCCACAACCACGTATCACTATTCGGCTAAAAACGGGTAACCTTACTAATAACATAAATGCACTGAAACGGATCTGGGCAGCCATTGCCCCCAACCAGGAGTTTGATTATAAATTCCTCGACGAAACTATTGCGGCTCAATACCGGGCTGAGCAACGTACAAGTTCAATTGCAAAAATTGCTTCTATCCTCTCGATTTTTATAGCTTGTATGGGCCTGTTTGGATTGGCCACTCTTACTATTGTTCGCCGCACCAAAGAAATCGGGATACGAAAAGTAATGGGTGCTGGAGTGGGCAGTATTGTTGGTCTGATGTCAAGGAATTTTTTAAAACTGGTTTTCATTGCTGCGATCATCGCATTCCCGCTTGCATGGTGGTTTATGAAGGATTGGTTAAAAGATTTTGCTTACCGGGTAAATATTGGCTGGCAGGTATTTGCATGGGCAGGAATAATTGTATTATTGATCGCTTTATTAACGGTAAGCCTCCAGGCTATCAAGGCGGCGGTTGCCAACCCGATAAAAAGTTTAAGAACTGAATAACCAATGAAGTCATGAGCAGATGACTATTAGCGAATGACTAAAAACTAAAGTGTATGATTAAAAATTATTTCAAAACCGCTTTGAGAAATCTCTGGAAAAATAAGGTTACCAGCTTCATCAATCTTTTTGGATTGACAATTGGCATGACCGCTGCCGTATTTATTTTTTTATGGGTGCAAAACGAGACGGCTTTTGATAATTATCACCCGGCTAAAGACCATATATACCGTATTACCAATTCGGTGCAGGTAAATAAAGACGAAGCCTGGGTATGGGAAACTTCACCCATGCTTATGGGGGAAACGGCGCTGAAAGAAATTCCCGAGGTTGAGAAAGCAGCACGGGTTATTATCAATAAATGGGGTGGCCCGGTTTTGAACATCAATCATAAGTTATTTTCGGAAAAGACCAGTGCCTACGTTGATAAGAGCTGGTTCAGCCTCTTTCATTATGATTTCACAGCAGGCGATGCTGTGGCTTTTGGGCAAAATCCTTTCACTATTATTTTAACGGAATCAAAAGCAAAGAAATATTTTGGGGAAGCCAATGCGATTGGACAGGTTATCCGGGTTGACACGGTGAATTACACGGTCGAGGGAGTTGTAAAAGATAACCCGGTCAATTCAAGTTTCCGGTTTGATGTATTGCTCCAGATGGAGGGCCGTTTATCTGATCCACGGGTACTGAAGAATGATAAAACCTGGAATAACTTTGGTTATACCACTTTTCTTCAACTGCATCCCGGTGCAGGCCAATCGCTTGTTACCACCAAACTCAATGATATCATAAATAAGAACAGGACCCGGCATAATGATATTGTCAGTCTTGAACCTTTAAATGATATGTATTTTGAAAGCGATCTGCAATCTTCAGATATGCCGCATGGTAATAAAAAGACTGCCTATATTTTCAGCCTGCTTGGGTTATTATTATTGATTATAGCCTGCATTAATTATGTAAACCTTACAACAGCCAGGGCAAGCCTGCGCGCCAGGGAAGTAAGTGTAAGAAAAATTGTTGGCGCACAGAGGGGACATTTGTTTTACCAGTTTATTATCGAATCGCTTACTATCAGCCTGCTTTCTTCGGCGGTTACAGTTTTACTTATCCAGGTGTGCTTACCGGTCTTTAATACGGTTACGGAAAAACATTTTGAATTGTCTCTGACATCCTGGATGGTGTGGCAGGTAATGCTTGGAACCTTATTATTTGCGACGGTATTAAACGGTATATATCCTGCTGTATTGCTTTCTTCTTTCAGGCCCCTGAACGTGTTCAGAGGCAGAAGCGTATTAAAATTACGTGATGGCTCTATCCGCAAAGGACTGGTGGTCTTTCAGTTTGCTTTATCCATGATTTTGATTATAGGGACCATTGTTATTTACCGGCAACTGCAATATATACAAACAACTAACCCCGGCTATAATGTATCACAGGTGATGTCGATCCAAATCCCGTATAAGAGCTATATTTCTTTAAAAGGTGATGCCCGGAAGGCATTCTTTACCAGAATAAAGCAAGAGTTGCAATCGCAAAGCAGCATAGCAGCCATTAGCAGCGGCGGCTCCGAGATCGTAAATGTGCAAGGTTCCAGTTCGGGCAATGCGGACTGGGACGGTCGTGATACCACCTATAATCCTACTATCGCCTCCCTTTCCGTGGATGCAGATTTCAGGAAAATGTTTCAATTGCAATTAAAAACGGGTCATTGGTTCAGGCCGGGTAATGAAGACCTGCATAATTATATTTTAAATGAAACAGCAGCAACTGCTTTCAAAATGTACCAGCCCGTCACGGGGCAACGCTTCACTCTGGGTGGGGATACCGGCCAGGTCATCGGCATTGTTAACGATTTTCATTTTAAAAGCATGCATGAAAAGATCGGGCCGATAGTTTTATCCAACAACCAGGGAAGTGATTCATATATTTTTGTCAAAACAGTTCCCGGCAATATTCCCAAAGCAATCAGTGCAGCAGAAGCAGTATGGACAAAATTTATTGCTAATGAACCTTTCAATTATACTTTCCTTGACGATAGTTTTAATAATCTCTATAAGGCAGACATAAAAACATCCCGGCTTATTTTTATTTTTTCAATTATTGCTATTATTATTTCAGCGCTGGGATTATTTGGTTTGGCGGCATTCACTGCAGAACAACGTACCAAAGAGATCGGTATACGAAAAGTACTGGGTGCTTCTGTGCAACATGTTGCCACACTGCTGTCCGGGGATTTTGTACGACTTGTCATTATTGCCATTGTGATTGCTTCCCCTATCGCCTGGTGGGTAATGAATAAATGGCTGCAGGATTTTGCTTATCGTATTAATATAACTGCAGGAATATTTATAGTTGCCGGGGCGCTGGCGTTGCTCGTCGCTTTGATAGCTGTGAGTTTCCAGGCAATAAAAGCTGCTATAGCCAACCCGGTGAAGTCATTGCGAACGGAGTGAAGCAAACGCACAGAGTAGCAAACGAAGGAACTTAACCGTTATCGCGACCCCCCTACGAAGGAAAAGGAAGCAAAACCATGTGTACGAAAATGTACGTATACTGTCCGTTTTCGTACACCTGCTATCAAAAATTGTTCATGAAGCCTTGTCTGACAGGGCTTTTGGCCTTGGCACAGGGGTTGGGATGATATGGCCAATATTATTTAATATAGTTATATGCTTAAGAATTACCTGGTTGTTGCTTTGAGAAATTTCTGGAGAAATAAGGTTTTTTCCCTGATCAATATAGCCGGGCTGGCTATCGGTATAAGCGCCTCCCTGGTCATTTACCTGATCGTTCATTATGAACTCAGTTATGACAAATTCGAAAAGGATGGAGATCGAATCTACCGCGTAGTAACGAATATGCATTTCCCGGATGCTGATTTTAAGAATTCAGGTGTGCCGGACCCCTTACCGCCAGCTATGCGAAGCGAGATACCCGGGATCGAAAAATCGACCATGTTCACGACGTATCATTCAATGAAAGTAAAAGTTGCCCCGAAAAATGAGGGGGAGAAAGTTTTCAGGAAACAAGGAAGTATCATTTTTGCTGATGAGCAGTATTTCAGGTTTTTCAACTATCGGTGGCTGGCTGGCTCGCCGGATCATTCATTGAGTAATCCGAATGAAGTAGTGCTGACAGAAAACCGTGCCAGGACATATTTCCCTTATGCAGATATTACCAATGCGATGGGGCAAACGATTACCTACGATGATTCGGTAAAAGCAACGGTAACAGGAATTGTAAAAGATATTGACGAAGTCACCGATTTTACTTTTAAAGAATTCATCTCGTTGTCTACTCCTCTTGAAGATTTAAAAAAGGATGATCAATGGGGAAGTGTAACTTCCTCCTCCCAATTTTTTGTAAAACTGGATAAAGGAATTGATCCCAAAACAATAAACAGCCAACTGGCAGCCCTTCGAAAAAAACACGAGAAAAAGGCCTACCTCCCTACGGATCATTTTCTTCAGCCACTCAGCGATATTCATTTCAATAATGACTTTGATGCGTTTGATCAGCGGCAGGGACATAAGCCTACTTTATACGGGTTGCTGGCCGTCGCGGCTTTTCTCCTGCTATTAGGATGCATCAATTTTATTAACCTGACAACCGCACAGGCATCACAAAGAGCCAAAGAGATCGGTATCCGCAAAACGATGGGCAGCTCGCGACGTAACCTGGTGATACAATTTCTCACTGAAACGGTTCTGATGACATTCGTGGCAACAATCGTTTCTGTTTTATTAATTCCGTGGGTACTGAAATTGTTTTCTGCCTATATACCGGAGGGCTTGCATTTTGACTTGTTCCACCAACCACACCTGCTTGTTTTTATCCTGGTATTGATATTGGCAGTTAGCTTATTATCAGGGTTCTATCCGTCAATGATTTTATCAGGCTACAGGCCGGTACTGGTTTTAAAAAACCTCGCTTATGCCAATACAGCGCAAAGCAGGAGGGTATGGATAAGAAAAACGCTTACAGTATCCCAATTCGTGATCGCGCAATTTTTTATTATTGCCACGATGGTGGTGGGAAAGCAGATCCGGTATTCCCTGAATAAGGATATGGGTTTTACGAAAAATGCCATTATCAATTTCAGGGTACATTATAACTACCTGCACCCTGATGACAAACAGTTTGTTTTGCAGGAAAAATTAAAAGCGATCCCCGGGATACAACAGCTTAGCCTTGCGGGTGAGGCTCCCGCCGGCGAGAATACCAATATTAGCACAATGAAATTCAATAAAGATGGGAAAGAAACAGAGACATCTGTAGAAGTAAAACAGGCTGATACCAGTTATTTTAGTTTGTATAAAATGAAGCTGGATGCCGGGCGAAACCTTCAGCAAAGCGACACACTGCGGGAATATATTATCAATGAAACGTATGCCCGGGTTCTTGGGTATAACGATCCTGCAAATATCGTAGGGCAATTTATAGATCACGGTGGGAAAAAATTTCCGGTAGTAGGAGTGCTGGCGGATTTTCATAGCAAATCATTGCATAGTGCTATCCAGCCGCTGGCGTTTTATTGCGAAGCAAAGAGGCATTCAATATTTCATATAGCCCTTGCCAATGGTGGTAATAATACAGATGCGTGGAAAAAAACGATTGCCAGGATTGAAACAGCCTGGAAAGAAGTATACCCTGAAGACGATTTCAACTATGAATTCTTTGACGGGAGTATTGCAAGGTTTTATAAAAAAGAACAGGATACTGCCCGGCTGCTCGACTGGAGCACCGGCCTTGCCATCTTTATCAGTTGTCTCGGACTTCTTGGCCTGGTTATTTATACGACCACGCAACGTACCAAGGAAATAGGTGTGCGCAAAGTCCTTGGTGCATCCATAACACAGATCGTTTCATTACTATCAAAAGATTTCATACTGCTTGTTCTTTTTGGGTTTTTGATTGCCGCACCCCTGGCCTGGTGGGCCATGAATAAATGGCTGGAAGATTTTGCGTACCGTACTTCCCTTAACTGGTGGATATTTGCAGTGAGCGGGATACTTATGGTCGTTGCCGCTTTATTAACTATGGCCGTTCAAACAATCCGTTCGGCGATTGCTAACCCGGTGAAGTCGTTGCGAACAGAGTAAAGCAGGTCAGTGGTCAGTGCTGAGTAAAGCCACTCACCATTGACAAATAGATAACTAAATAAAATAAAATATAATGCTCGAATTAAAAGGAATCTACAAATGGTACAATACAGGAAATAACCGGACATTCCTGTTAAAAGATGTTGACCAGTCCGTCAAAGAAGGCGAATTCATTTCCATCATGGGCCCGTCGGGCTCCGG
>JAUZOA010000078.1 GCA_030706685.1 Bacteroidota bacterium | reverse complement strand
TGTAAAAAACTGGAGCACTTATACTGATTACGGCAAGATATACTGTAATGACCCGGGATGGATGCTGACTAATGAAAAGTTGCAGCAAAGCAATAATGCCAAAGTGATGCATTGCCTGCCGGTAAGAAGAAATGTGGAATTAAGCGATGAAATATTGGACGGACCCAACAGTCTTGTGACGCAGGAAGCTGCAAACCGGGTATGGGCGGCGCAGGCAGTATTGGCCGAAATCCTCAGAACCCCTATCCCGTAAAGGGGTACTTTTTAAAAGTGTTTATGAAAGAAGAGCTTTATATCATTAAAATCGGCGGAAGCATTATTGATGATGATGGAAAATTAAAAAAATTTTTACACTCGTTTGCTTCTCTTAAAACTCCGCTTCAGGGGACGGGGGTAAAAAAAATATTAGTACATGGCGGAGGAAACCTGGCGACGCGGATGGCCGAAAAATTAGGTATCGAACAACAGGTTGTAGACGGGAGAAGGATTACGGATGCAGAAACGTTGAAGATCGTAACTATGGTATATGCCGGGTACATCAACAAAAATATTGTAGCCGGTCTTCAAGCCAATCATTGCAATGCGGTTGGGCTCTGCGGCGCCGATGGAGATTCGATACTGGCTCATAAAAGAAATCACCCGGTAATCAATTATGGCTTTGTAGGGGATGTGGATGCCATCAATACACGATTGCTCAAAAATTTACTGGATCAGAATATCGCTATTGTTTTTGCCCCTATCACACATGACCAGGAGGGGCAGTTGCTGAATACCAATGCGGATACGATCGCGCAGGAACTGGCTAAAGGAATGAGTACAGAATACGAGGTGAGCCTTATCTATTCTTTTGAAAAAAAAGGGGTATTGCTGGATGCCAATGACGATAACACTGTAATTCCCGCCCTCACGAAAGAATACTACCGTCAACTGAAAGCCAAACAAAAGATTTTTGCCGGAATGATCCCCAAACTTGACAACGCTTTTACTGCACTGGATAATGGCGTCAGGAAAGTGATTATTGGTAAAGCAGAACACCTGGAGCAATTAATTGAAGGAAGCTCCGGTACAACTATTGTAAATGAATAATGAAAGCGTCAATACATTACAGGAAGAAGCGATTGGCTTACTCAAAGCGCTTATCGCTACTCCTTCTTTCAGTAAAGAAGAAGATAAAACTGCCCGGGTAATCGCTGATTTCCTGGTTGGTCACAACGTAACTATTCAGACAAAGAAAAATAACGTGTGGGCTTTCAATCGTTATTTCGATGATACAAAACCGGTTATTCTCCTGAACTCCCATCATGATACTGTAAAGCCCAATATGGGTTACCGGCTCGATCCTTTCTCACCGGTGGAAACAGAAGGAAAATTATTTGGGCTTGGCAGCAATGATGCCGGGGGTTCTTTGGTTTCGCTTATGGCAGCGTTTCTTTATTTCCATGCAAAAGAAAACCTTAAGTATAATCTTGTCCTCGCAGCTTCCGCTGAAGAAGAAATTTCCGGGCAAAATGGTATTGAACTTATCCTTGCTGATTTGGGACCCATCGAATTCGGCATCGTTGGCGAGCCTACTAAAATGCAGATGGCTGTCGCGGAAAGAGGACTGATGGTACTGGATTGCATAAGCCATGGAAAAGCGGGTCATGCCGCAAGAAATGAAGGAGAGAATGCGATATATAAAGCGATAAAAGATATTGAATGGTTCAGGATGTACTCCTTTCCGAAATACTCGGAACTATTGGGTCCTTCCAGGATGAATGTAACGGTGATCGAGACAGAAAATAAAGCGCATAATGTGGTACCTCCCGTTTGTAAGTTTGTAGTAGACGTAAGAATAAATGAGCTGTATACGTTTGAAGAAGTGCTGGAAATAATAAAGAGCCATGTAGAATGTGAAGTGAGGCCGAGGAGTTTCCGGCTGCGTTCCAGTTCTATCGCATTGGATCACCCGTTGGTGAAAGCCGGGCTAAGCCTGGGTAAAAGCTATTATGGATCTCCTACCACAAGTGATAAAGCACTGATGCCTTTCCCCGCATTAAAGATCGGCCCGGGGGATTCCGCAAGGAGTCATACGGCAGACGAATATATCTTTGTTGCTGAAATAAAAGAAGGAATTGAGTTGTACATTGCATTACTTGAAAACTTATTAATATAGCTACCGGTTTCAGGTAAGTAAAAAATAACAGATTCATTCCATGGCTTAAGGATAACTGGAATGACTTTCCCGATAAAAATACCGGCAACCAGTAACTGGTAACCGGAAACAAAATAGTATGAAACTTTGGCAAAAAGATAAAACCTCCTTAAAAGAAGTAGAACAGTTCACTGTAGGCAATGACAGGGAAATGGATCTGTACCTTGCTGCTTTTGACGTGCTTGGCTCCCTTGCCCATATCCAGATGCTGCAATCCATCGGGCTTTTGACAAAAAATGAATTGCCCCGGTTACAGGCTGAGTTAAAAAATATTTACAACGAGATAGAAACAGGCGGTTTCAAATTGCAGGATGATGTGGAAGATATTCATTCGCAAATAGAATTATTGCTGACACAGAGACTTGGAGATGCCGGCAAGAAAATTCATTCTGCCCGAAGCCGCAACGACCAGGTGCTTGTCGACATCAAGCTTTTCCTGAGAAACGAAATCGAAGAGCTGGTGAAATGCATCCAGCCTCTTTTCGATTTGTTACAAACCCAGAGTGAAAAATATAAAGAACATCTGTTGCCTGGCTACACCCACCTGCAACTAGCCATGCCTTCTTCATTCGGTCTTTGGTTTGGCGCTTATGCTGAAAGCCTGGTGGATGATACTATCACGTTGAGAGCGGCTTATGATGTAGTCAATAAAAATCCTCTTGGCTCCGCGGCGGGATACGGATCGTCATTTCCTATTAACAGGGCGCTGACTACAAAATTGCTTGGTTTCAGTGATTTGAATTATAATGTTGTGTATGCCCAGATGGGAAGAGGCAAAGCGGAAAGGATCACGGCAATGGCCCTCGCCAATGTGGCTGACACCCTGGGCAAGTTGTCCATGGATGCCTGTCTTTATCTCAACCAGAATTTTGGGTTTATCAGCTTCCCGGCCGAACTGACTACAGGCAGCAGCATTATGCCACATAAAAAAAACCCGGATGTATTCGAATTGATCCGCTCTCATTGTAATCGTATCAAAGCCCTGCCGAATGAGATCATGCTGATGACAACCAATCTTCCTTCCGGCTATCACCGCGACCTGCAATTATTAAAAGAACATTTATTCCCCGCATTCGGGGTATTGAAAGATTGCATTGAAATGGCCAAACTGCTGTTAGCGAATATTGAGATCAGGAAAGATATCCTGGCCGATGAAAAATATAAGTACCTGTTCAGCGTGGAAGAGGTAAATAAACTGGTTTTGCAGGGAATGCCTTTCCGGGATGCCTACAAAAAGATCGGGATGGATATTGAAAGCGGGAAATTTTCCTACCAGCCGGCTGTCCATCACACTCATGAAGGAAGCATCGGCGATCTTTGCACCGCGGAAATAAAAAAACAAATGCAAAAGGTAATGGATTCATTCCCATTTGCATTTATTCATTCGGCGATAGATAAACTGCTTTATTAATTTCACCCTGTTGCCAGGTTATATAACGATATCTCAAAGGCCACGATGAAAAGTTTCTCCCCCCGCAGCTACGGGGTAAAAACGCACTGCTTAAAACCATCTTTTTATTCTTTGCGTTGCAAAAAAGTAATGGGTTTACAGCCCATATTTATCCACCAAATAGATCAGGGCTGCCATATTGATAGCGCCCAATTCCAGTTCCCTCTTGTTCACATTTTCGAAAACATCATTGGCTGCATGATGATAATCAAAATAACGCTGGGAATCGGGATCGAGGCCGGCCGTAGGTGTACCCAAAACTGTCTTTAAAGGTCCGATATCAGATCCATCACCGCCCTTTTTCAAACTTCCTCCTCCATAAGGCTCCAGCAAGCTGCTCCACTTTTGCACTTTAGCTACCTGCTCGTCGCTTACATTAAATCCAAAACCTCTTGGAGTAAAACTTCCGGCATCGCTCTCCAGCGCAAAAATGTGCTTTTCATTTTTTGCTTTCGCCTCTTCCGCGTATTTGTTTCCCCCTCTCAATCCATTTTCTTCATTGGCAAATAAAACAAACCTGATCGTATGCTTTGGTTTAAAACCTATCGCTTTGAATGCTCTCAGTATTTCTATCGTTTGTACAATGCCGGAGCCGTCATCATTCGCTCCTTCTGCAGGATCCCAGGAATCCAGATGGCCGCCTACTGTAATATATTGATCGGGAAACTCCGTTCCTGCCAGTTCTCCTACTACATTATGCCCGATAGTATCCGGTAAGAAATGACCATTTGTTTTTAAAGAAATGGATACACTTCCTTTTTGTAACTGGTCATTCAGCCAGTCAGCATCTTTCAAACCTATCGCAATGGCCGGGATCTTTTCATAAACTGTATCATATCTTGTCGCTCCTGTATGAGGGTTGTTATCTGTGCTATGGCTCATACTTCTTACAATCACTGCGAGCGCCCCGTATTTCGCAGCCCGGCTCGGTCCCTGTCCCCGGTAACGAACTGCATCACTATAAGCTTCAAATGTATTCACAAAAGTGGGATTGAATTTATAGTTATAGAAAACGATCTTACCTTTTAGCTGCTCTTTTTTGGCTTCAAGATCATCAAATGAATTTACCTGTACGACATTTGCCCTGACACCTTTTGCTCCTGTGCCCATTGAATTTCCCAGGGCCAGTATGTTCAGATTTTTTTTGGATGCCGCAGTATTATAACTGGCTTCGGCTTTATCACGTCCGCCCCTTACCCAATGCGGGACCATACATTCCTGCAGCCATACCTTATCCGCGCCGCTCTGTTGAAGTGTGCTTAACCCCCATTTCTCCGCTTTAACCATCTGCGGCGATCCGGACAGGCGGCCTCCTATTTTTTTGGTCAGCTCATGAAGATTATCATATGCCTTTCCATGGGTGAACACCTCATCGGAAATACGTTTGATAAAAATGGAATCTTCCTGCTGGGCAAATAATATCACTCCTAAGGATAAAAAAATACAGGTAAAAAATAATCTTCTCATGTACATGAATTTTGATAAAGTTAGCCGAAACGGGGAAATGAAAATAAAGATTTAAGATAAACGGCAAACCTTCTTGTGGTAAAACTGTTACCTTAGGGTTGCTATATGAATTATTCTTAAAATTATGCGAATCGGAATTGTTTGTTACCCTACATTTGGCGGAAGTGGAGTATTGGCAACTGAGTTGGGGAAAGCCCTTGCACAGAAAGGTCACCTGGTGCATTTTATCACTTACCAGCAACCCGTAAGGCTGAATGGATTTATCCCCAATATATCTTACCACGAAGTGCAGGTGCCTACTTATCCCTTATTTGATTACCCGCCTTATGAAACGGCCCTCGCCAGTACCATGGTGGATGTGATCAAAAATAATAATCTTGACCTGCTGCATGTACATTATGCGATTCCTCATGCTTCCGCTGCCTATATGGCAAAAAAAATACTGGAACAGGAAGGAAAAAATATCCCGGTCATCACCACGCTGCATGGAACCGATATCACATTGGTGGGAAGGGACAAGACCTATGCCCCGGTAGTAGCTTTTTCCATTAATCAAAGCGATGCCATCACGGCCGTTTCCAATGACCTGCGGGATGAGACCTATAAGATTTTTGACATCGAAAAGGACATAAAGGTTATCTACAATTTTGTAGATGTACAACGTTTCAACCGTAAGCCCATTGATGCTTTCAAAAAAGTAATTGCACCCAACGGGGAAAGGGTATTATTGCATGCCTCCAATTTCAGGAAACTAAAACGTGTACTGGATGTAGTAAAAATATTTTATGAAGTACAGAAGGAAGTGCCGTCAAAATTATTATTTGTAGGGGACGGCCCCGAAAGACAGGCTGCTGAAGAATTGGCCCGTTCTTTAGGTGTTTGCGACGAAATACGCTTTGTTGGCAAACAGGAACAGATGGAAGATATTCTTGCTATTGCCGATCTTTTCCTTCTTCCGTCAGAATACGAAAGTTTTGGTCTCGCTGCGCTGGAAGCCATGGCGTCGGGAGTGCCTGTCATTTCTACGAATGCCGGCGGATTGAAAGAAATCAATATAGATGGAGAAACGGGCTATATGGCCAATGTTGGTGATGTACTGACGATGAGCCGGAAAGCGCTGGATATATTACGGGACAACGGGACCCTGGATGCATTCAAAAAAAGAGCGGCCGTTCATGCAAAGAAATATGATATTGCCAATATTGTACCCCTGTATGAGGAATTGTACGAGCGCTTTCTATAAGCAAGAAAAGCCCCTCCCGGAGCTTTTCTAATAAGTTAACCTGGAAGATCTAGCGGTGTAACCAGATCTGTGGATTTACGTTGTTGCTTTCTATCATTAACACAAAATTCAACTCCCCCCCGGAGCCTTCATAAGCTTCCCCAACCTTACCGATAACTTCCCCGGTTCTTACAGTGGCTCCTTTAGTAACATTGATCCCGGAAAGATTACTGTAAACAGTGTAATATTTACCATGACGGATAAATACGGTGGCTAATTCTCCCCTGTTATCTACAGCTGATACTATGCCGTCAAAAACGGCTTTGACAGGAATCCCGGCCGAGGGTGTAGCAATAGTGATACCCGGGTTGTTTCCTTTGATGGTGGTGCCATCAATTGTATATATGCCGAAAGGGATGCTTATAAAGCCTTTATCAACCGGCCAGGGCAACTTGCCGCGGCTATTGGCAAAATCGCTTCCCAATTTTACATCAGTAGCATTCAGCTCAAGATAACTTGCAGGTTTTTTTTCAGGAGCAGTGACTGCACTGCTACTATTGGGCGCAGATGGTTTTACTGCCGGACTTACCGCAGCATTTTTATTTTTTTCTTCTTCGGCTTTTTTTGCTGCCGCAATATCCCGCTTGACAATAGCAAAGATTGCATTCTGGAGGTCGCGATCCCGTTTCTTTTTTACAGCAATTTGCTTTTGCAGGTCTTTCTCCTGTGATTTTAATTTGGAAACTACTTCATCTTTTTCTTTTCGTTGCTCATCTAAAGCGCTCTTTTCCTTTGTCTGGTTTTGCAAGGCGACACTCTTCTGTTCCTTTTTGCTTAATTGCAGTTGCTGTCTCCTGGCGATAAGTTGCTGGGTTTCCAATATCGTGTTCACCTGTTTTTCCCGGTAGGCACGATAGTTTTTCAGGTAAGCGATCCGGCGGATAGCATCATTAAAACTGGAGGCTGAAAAAATAAAATTCACATAATCGTAACTGCTCCGGTTCTTATAGGCATAGACAATGGTGCGGGCATATTGTGCTTTCAGCGTGTCTACCTGTTTCTGGAGACGATAAATTTCAAGATTACCGGTATAAATATCGTCATCAATCATTTTCAGCTCCTTATTGATACTGTTGATATATCTTTCCTGGAGGTTGATCTTTCTTTTGAGCATATTCAACTGGCCGAGGGACTGCGTTTTCTGTCCCTTTACTTTATCGTACATGCTTTGTATCTGCTTCAGTTCATCCTGTATGTCCTGTCTCTCTTTTTCCAACTGGCTTTTATCCGAAGAAGCAGGGGGCTGCTGTGCATTCAAGGCCGGCAGGGTCGCCGCCAAAAGCAAAATAATAAGCAGGCTTTTTTTCATCATAGTTTATTGTGGGGATAAATGAATAAAACCGGGTGACGGATTGATAAGAACTATAACGCCGGGATGCAAAATAAATTTTATTTTCCCTAATTCCATTTGTAATTTTTAGGTACAGTAAAGGGAAAGCTTAACGTTTCATTAAATCCATAGGATTTAAAATCCAGTTTGATATCAAGCTTTGATTTTTCCGATACAGTTATTCGTCTTTTCGAGGAGAAATTCACCCCTTTCTTGTCTTCGTAATTATCATAACTGAGATCACAGGTCCGGTTCCTGTTCATATCTACATCATCCAGCTTGCTGTGATGCATGATGCCGTCATTCAATGTAACCAGGTTTTTGAACCATTCCCCAATACTTAAAAGTGAAATAGTGTTCGCAGATTTTATATAAGAAACAATATTGTTACTGTCCAGGAAAACCGGGTTGCCAATGATCAGTTCCTGCAGGGAAGAGAGATCAAGCGGCAGGCCGGTAACTTCCTGCATATAAGCGACGCTCCTGCCTGTATATATTTTATCCAATTTATTGATCAGCTTGATTGAATCCCTGGTTATATAAGCCCTTAATCCTTCAAAGCCAAAAAGCCCCGTAACAGATATCCAGATCAGGCTGTCTTTATACATCCTCAGGTTCGCATTCGCGTTTTCCTTTTTACCATCACCTCCTACATAGTCTACATCTATTTTGGCGGAAAAAGTGGTAAAATTGATCGTTTGCTCTTTCAGCCTTTTGTAATTCTGCCGGATAGTAGTCAGTGAGTCCTCTCCTCCTTGCTCCGGCGGGGTTACTGAAACAACAGTATCTTTTTTTGTAATGGCAGTTTGAATTTTCCTCGTAGGACGGCAGGAAGCAAAAAGCAGGGCCGTTACAATAATTATGACTAATACTCTCATCATTGATTACTATAGTTTTCCTGTATGACCAAATCCACCCGCATTTCTTTCAGTAATTTCTAATTCTTCAACAAGTCTCCAGGCCACTTTCTCTACTTTTTGAATGATCATTTGAGCGATCCGCTCGCCGGGATTAATGACCTGCTCTTCCTGCGAAAGGTTTACCAGGATAATTTTAATTTCTCCCCGGTAATCCGAATCGATTGTTCCGGGGCTGTTCAAACAGGTAATCCCGTGTTTGATTGCCAACCCGCTTCGCGGACGTACCTGCATTTCGTAGCCCTCGGGTAATTCAATAAAGATCCCGGTAGGGATCAGGGCTCTTTCCAGGGGCATCAATCTTTTGGGCATACTAAGAAAGGCCCTTATATCCATTCCAGACGACCCGGTGGTAGCATAGGCGGGTAAATCATTGGAAGATTTGTTGACAATTTTAACTTCAATTGCTGCCATGCGGGCAAAGATAACGGTGAAAGTTGAATGAGTGAATGGTCTTAATCGTTTAAGGGTTGGATGGTTTAGGGGTTTAACGGTTCTTATAGAAAATCATTTCATTTTTATAAAGTAAAAATTCTGCTGTAAAAACCTTTAAATGTTAAACTCTTAAACGATTTAAGTCTTTTGCAGTAAAACCGTCGCATAGGCCATTAACCCTTCTTCCCTTCCCACAAACCCCATTTGCTCAGTCGTTGTTGCTTTAATGGAAATATTTTTTGGAGTTATCCCTGTGACAGCGGCTATGGTTTCCTGCATTTGGCTTACATAAGGTCTGATCTTTGGCGCCTGCAGGCAAAGAGTAGTATCAATGTTTACAACCGAGTATCCCTCTTTTTTTACCAGGTCAATAGTTCTTTGCAATAGTATTTTACTGTCAATATTTTTAAAGGCTGGGTCCGTATCAGGAAAATGAACACCAATATCTCCCAGGCAAGCGGCGCCGAGAAGGGCATCACAAACAGCATGGATTAATACATCAGCATCGCTATGTCCTACAGCGCCTTTATGATGAGGAATTTTTACCCCGCCGAGCCAAAGTTCGCGGCCTTCTGACAGTTTATGAAAATCAACCCCTGATCCGATTCGGTATGACATATTGTGAAATTACCGGTAAATATCAAAACAAAAAGCGTCTCACCGGGGTAAGACGCTTTTTTATCATAAGATTGTTTTTTCATATTATTTGCTCTCAGGAGTGGCGCTACCGCCATCGAGGTCAAACAACACGGAGAAACGCAATGTGTTTGAAAGAGGATTACGGCTCACTCCATTCCCGGAAGGCAGGAGATAAGAGAAGTTAAGGCCAAAAATGTTGTATTTAATGCCTAAGCCGGTTGTAAAATAACGACGGTTACCTTTTGTTTTATCTTCCCAGAAATAACCGGCGCGTAATGCGAACTGGTTATTGTACCAATATTCAGCGCCTGCAGATATCTGGAATTCTTTTAATTCCTCTTTGAATCCATCAGGAGCATCCCCAAAAGAACTGAACCAGCTACCTACTACACTTTTCTTCCTGTACGCAGCGATTGCATTGGGGTCGGAAAGATCAGCGGGGGGTGTAGGTACTAAAAGTTTATTGACATCAAGACCAAGGGTGATCTTATTCTGCTCGTTGAAATTTTTTGTCCAGGCAGTTCCCAACCCAAGATTGGCAGGGATAAAATCCTTCATATCGGCATTATCGGTATAAGAAATCTTTGCGCCAAGATTTGTCATAGTGGCTCCAAAAGCCCATCCGTTGCCGGCTGCATTTTTGCCATCATAATAAAAACCGATATCGCCAGCTACAGATGTCCCTACTTTGTAAGTAGTGGTACCACTTGTAACGCCTCCACCGGTAAGATTTGAATTGATATATTTAAGCGCAACGCCAATACCTACTTTATTAGAGAGCTTACGGGAATATCCAAGATCAACGCTGAATTCTCTTGGCTTGGCAGAGCCCCAGTCATTGCCTATTCCATCTGTAAACTGGATACTACCCAGGCTGAAATAGCGTAAAGAAAGGCTAAGCGCCTGCTGTTCGTCAAATTTATAATACCCGGCGAGGGAAGCAAGATAAACATCGTTTACCAGGTCCTTCAACCAGGGTGTATAAGTGGCCGCAATGCCTCCTTTGGATTCATTAAAAGCGACCTTACCGATATTCCAGAAACCTGCACTTGCATCAGGAGAAGTGGCTACTCCAACATCGCCCATACCACCTGAGCGGCCATCCGGCGAAATACGTAAAAAAGGAACAGCTGTAGTAACAACATTGATCTTTTCAACCTGCGCCAGTAATGATGATGAGATGCCACAAAAAAGCAGAATTACGGCAGTTAGTTTTAAAGCAGTTGGTCTCATTAGAAGGTGTTTAGTTATAGTTGTAAATATATGTAGTTTGGTAAAATGAGCGCTAAAATATTGAATTTTACCGGAAACTAAAAAATCACCAGTTTCTCAATTTTCTCTTTTTTTAATTTTCCGGGAGCGGCTACAGAAAGCTTGTAAAGGTATACTCCTCTGCCAACTTTGTTGCCGTAATCGTCCCTTCCGTCCCATTCCAATTCACTTGAACGATTCCCGGCAGTATTTATTGTCTTTTCAATCATTTTTATCACCCTCCCGCTAATTGTAAACACCTGAAGCCTAACCTGTAGGTTCTGGCCCGGCTTGTTATGTTCAAACCAGAATTGTGTGTGGGTAGTGAAGGGATTGGGATAATTCAATACATGACTCAATTCAAGCTCTTCATCTTTGGCTACGGTAAAGTCGAGTAATACCTCACTGGAATTGTCGAGAACATCCCATGCTTTAATTTTAAGAGTATGAATTCCAGGCTTCAGCACTGGTAGCTGAAAGCGAACAACGCCATGCTGGTAACTATCCAGGTCGCCCTGGTAAAAATCATTCAGGATAAAGAATTGCCGGCTATCATTGTCTAAAGTGGCTACAATGTCATGACCCACCCCGGTACCTGCTGTGTTGATACCGGACGAATCCAGCAATTTCACGATCAGTATGGGATTTTCATTGGTGAGACCGCCATTGACAAAATTCTCGTCATTCAGGTAAGGTTTTATCTGGGGCCCTTCCTTATCATTGTCAATCGTGTTGCCGGCGCCCCCGACTATGAAATTGGTAAAAAAACCATTGCCATCCTGTGATCCGTTTTCAGCATACAGGCTCAGTTTACCGTTTCCATACTGGTAATTGATATCCTTTGGCATTTTAAATGAAAAGGAGAATCGCCCATTAGTAACAGTGGCTTTGCCCTTGAATAAAATATTGGCCTGGGTGCTGAAGCTTGTTTGCAGACTGGTTGGGTCATTAGCCAGTGTATTGATAATTTGTGGCTTGTCGAAAATCACCGGGTAAACATTTCCGTTGAACCCCGTCAAAAGATTTCCCTGTACGTCCGCTACTTCGCCTTCTATGGCGATTTTTTCTTTGGAGCTAAGGGTATCCGCCTGGGCAGCCGGTTTTCCATTTACTTTAGTAGCCCTGACCTTCAAGACAGGATAGGCAATCGTCAATGCCGGGTCACCAAGCAAAGTAAACTTCCTGTTATTGGTTACATCGCCGGAATTTTGATAGGTAAAATTCTTCGCTTCTTTCACCGCATCACCTAAACTTTTGTATTTACCGGAAACATCAGGTTGTAATGCAAACTGCAGGTAGTTATTATTCATGATCCGGTTGCTGAAAGCAAATACAACTCTTGTTGTGGTCATTAATGCGATAGCCCCGGTTTTGGGCCGAAGCAGGATATTTTCTCCAAGGGAATTGACCTGTGGAATATCATAAGGTGCAAAATCGCAGGTAGCCGTGATAAACAAGGGCAGACGATTGGAATTATTCCAGCTATTAACGATGCTTTGGTCCAGGATAGTTTCTTCTGCGAGGCGGCTTGGACCGCCATGACCGGTATAATTCCAGATCAATGTGCCATTATATACCTGGTTATTGATAGCCTGGTTTACCTGCGGGTAACTACTGCCGCCGGAACCGCTTTCCTGGTGAAAAGCATCGAGGTAAATCTTATCCTGGTTAAATACAGGAGCGATGGTATTGGCAGTATTCGTAATTATTTCAGCATCCTGCAAGTGAAGGTTCTGATCCTCGTCGTCGGCAATAAAAGTGAGATCATTTCGCCAGGGGCCAAGGCTTTGTGGATCAAAATAAGCGACCAGTTTATCAACATAGTTTTTTGCGTCATCAATATTCTTTACCGGCACACGCCCGATTCCGATATCAAGGGTATTGACGATAGCTCCTGAATTGATGTCTTCATTGTCATCCAGGAAGCCATAAAAATCATCCGAAGCATAGGTAGCCAATGGATCGAGAGAAAAATTATTTTCCCAGGCAGGAACGAAGTTCGTGTTGTTACTGATCCTGTCTTTAAAATCATAAGAAGCGTCTCCAAGCAGTAAAAGATATTTTAATTTATCAGCAGGATTGGCTCCGTATTTATCATAGTACATTTTGGCAAAATCACGGATAGCGGCAGGATCAGGGCTGCCACTGCCAAATTCATTGAAAACCTGTTGCGTTGTTACTACTAATGTTCGCAGCCCGTTTTGTTGTTGATGAAACTGTGCGAGTCGTTGTGCCTGCGCTAAAAAAGGAAGGTATACCACAATGATATAATCAACCGGCGAAGCATTGTGCAGGTTCTGGTTGGCCATTGCTCCCGCAGCAACCGGCGCTAATACATTGCCCGGATTAAATGCAGCATATTCACGCAGCCTGTTGCAGGTATTGACAAACCGGTACTGGTTCCCGTTAAGGGTGCCGGGCATCCTTAATGGATTCAAAGGATCAGTTATATCCCAAACCTGGGTACCCGTGGTAGCATTACCAACGATAAATTCACCAGTAGTATTTCCAACGCTTGCCCAGTCCCGGAACAACACCTGGTTCATACCGTTCAAAGAAAGATTTCTTCTTGCAAACAGTTCGAACCAATTAAGCCATCCCTGTGCATTAAAGCTGCCGGGAGAATAAGTATAACTGACAGTAAGATTATTTTGTGTGGCTATTGCAGAGCCAATCGCATTTGCCTGCTGCGCAAAAAGATCAAACTGGCCTGTACCAACCGGCGGGATGGTGATCTGCCCTATTGATGTATTATTGATCCTGGCATCAAAACTACTTCCTGCCCCAACCGAGCGGGCAACACAACTACTCTGCAGCAATAATGAAGATCCGTTAACGATATCAGGGATATTCACGGCAAAACTCCTGGTTAATGATCTTCCCGGCAGGTTTGAAAGTTCTTCACCATACCATTCCTTACCACTTGTTAAAAAATTGACAGTATCTAATTCGTGAAAATATCTTTCTGAAAAACTATTAATGGTGATAGCAGGGGAAGACAAGGTTGGTGCATCCACGATTCGTTTGCCGCTTCCTCCAATGGTCAGGAAATAATAAGACTTGTCACTATAAATATTTTTTTGATGGCTGAATCGCTGGTTTACCGAATCTTTCAACCACTTATCGGGGCCGGCTGCATAAAACAGGATATAATCGCTGCCATTCAGTATACCATCGCCTCCGTCAACCACCATGATCGCATTTTCCTGCAGGTCATCCAGCCATGGGCCGGCATTGGATTCGGCAAGCATTTGTCCCCCGTTTCCGTAAAGCCGGATTGAGTTTGACGCCAGATTAGAGGTGTTAATTCCAAGGCTATTGAGAAAAGGAATGTCTATTCTATAAATCCCGGCCTCTTTTACAGACAATTTGTACCAATTCCCCGTTGAGAGCACAGAATTGGAGCGATAAGCCCGTTGTGCTGCAGCATTTATTACCACTGTTATAGTGGCCACCCCCAAAAACACCATTTTTCTCAACAGCATAAAAGCAAAACTCTTGTTTCTTGGCCAGAGCATCAAAAACTTGTATGCTTTATCCGGCTGTAAAGCCAGCAGTATCAAGGCTCCCGGCAGTTTAGTATGGTTCTCCGCAGTAAATCCACCCGGCCAAAAAAGTAGTTCTGCTAAGAGAGTTTTTACTGAAAGTATTTATATTCGCAATTCCGGCCGTGAAATCTGATATCATGGGCAATATTTTTGCCTAAGCCGGCGTTAAATTTATTCCAATTCATAGGTTTATGCAAAAAACAATGAGAGTGAAAAACTTAGTAATCCTGTTATCCGCCGTAGTGTTGGTAGCGCTGCTTACCTCCTGCAAAAGTTCCTCTTCCAAAAAGAGCAAGTCTGATGTTACAGGCTGGAACTACAATGACAAAAATATGGGAGGTTACCAGATAGCCAAAGCCAAAGACCAGAATACTGGTCCCGGTCTTGTTTTTGTCCAGGGTGGTACCTTTACAATGGGCCAGACAGAAGAAGACGTGATGGGCGATTGGAATAATATTCCCCGTCGTGTATCAGTTCCTTCTTTCTATATAGATCGTACTGAAGTTGCCAATGTTCACTACAGGGAATACCTCTTCTGGTTGCAAAAAGTATTTGATCCAAGTGATCCTGTTAATGTTCCCATCATTGAAGGTGCATTGCCGGATACACTATGCTGGAGAAGTGAGCTCAGTTACAATGAACCATTGGTTGAATACTATTTCCGGCACCCCGGTTTTAATTTCTATCCCGTAGTCGGCGTTAGCTGGAAGCAGGCTTCTGATTTCTGTCTTTGGAGAGGTGACAGGGTAAATGAAGGCATTCTTTTACAAAAAGGATACATCAATAAACAAGGTTTGCAGGGACAGCAGGGCAGCAATAATTTTACTACCAAATCTTACCTGCTCGACCTTTATCAAACAGCGCCTGGCAAAACAGCGACTTCCAAAAAGAACAACCCCTTAAAGACTGCGCAGGGACAGCCCCGTACAAAGGTTTCTATGGAAGACGGTTTATTACTGCCAGATTATCGTTTGCCCTTTGAAGCTGAATGGGAATATGCCGCTTATGGTCTTATCAATCAAAACCCCAGGCCTAGTCTGAAAGAAGGAAAACGTGGTGAAGAGTTGCAATCCAACAAACAAATATATCCCTGGTCTCAAAACGTGAGTGGTTTGCGTGATACACGGCATGGAAGCTGGCAGGGTCAGTTCCTGGCTAACTTCAAACGCGGATCAGGCGATAACGCAGGTGTGGCCGGTGGTCTGAATGACCGTGCCTTTTATACAGCTGAAGTAAAATCGTTCTATCCAAACGGATTTGGACTTTACAATATGGCCGGTAATGTAAGCGAGTGGGTACAGGATGTGTACAGACCTCTTTCTTCATTGGATTACGATGATATGCCGGCTCCTTTCCGCGGTAACGTATATATGAAATTATACAAAGACCCTACTACCGGTGAGGCACAGATCAACGATACAACAGGAAAAGTGAAGATGGTGCAGGTAACCGATGCAGAAAGCAAAGGCCGCCGCAACTATCAACGCGGTAATGTTATCGACTATCTTGATGGTGATAGTACATCACAAGCTAACTATGGATATGGTACAACAACCCTGATCAGTGATAAATCAAGAGTGTATAAAGGCGGAAGCTGGAATGACCGCGCTTACTGGCTCAGCCCCGGTACCCGTCGTTTCCTTGAAGAAGATCAGTCTTTAAGCACTTTGGGATTCCGTTGCGCCATGGACCGTATGGGTAGCCCTGAAGGTAACAAGCGTAAAACGGGTCAGTTCTTCCCGACTAAAAGACAAAAACGGTAAACGCGAATTTGCGCGAATATAAAGACGCTGATTCCCGGTAATATATTTCAAAAGCCCGTCCCGGTTAAACCGGGACGGGCTTTTTTATTGCCTGACTGGCTTACTTTTGTTTTATGCAGATCGGGAAATTATATGATATCTACCAGCAATATCCTTCTGTTCAGACCGATACCCGCAAACTGAAACAAGGCGATATTTTTTTTGCATTGAAAGGAGATAATTTTAACGGGAACACATTTGCCAAGCAGGCTATTGATGCCGGAGCTGCTTACGCGGTCATTGATGAAAAAGAATATGAGCTCCCCGGTAAAACTATTTTAACAGATAGCGTATTGCTAACCTTGCAGCAATTAGCAAAGCATCATCGCGAACAATTTACTATTCCATTTATTGCTATAACAGGGAGCAATGGGAAAACAACCACTAAAGAACTGGTGCATGCGGTGCTTTCTTCTTCCTTTAAAACCTATACAACCGAAGGAAATCTTAACAATCATATCGGGATCCCGCTGACTATCTTAAGAATAAAAAACGATGCAGAGATAGCGGTGATAGAAATGGGCGCCAATCATATCGGTGAAATCGCGGGTTATTGTAAATATGCCCTTCCGACACACGGCTTGATCACCAATTGCGGCAAAGCACATCTCGAAGGATTTGGCAGTATTGAAGGTGTGAGAAAAGGAAAAGGGGAATTGTTTGACCACCTGCGTACCTTGAAACAGGGAATCGCTTTTGTAATGTGGGATTACGATTACCTCCGGGAAATGAGCCGGGGCATCAGCCACATCATCAAATATGGCACAAATGAAGGCGTTGACATAAAAGGCAGGGTAAAACAAAGTGAACCTTATCTTGAAGTAGAGATAACAAAAGAGCAGGGCAATGATAGTATAAAAACACAATTGGTCGGAGAATATAATTTACCCAATGTCCTTGCAGCCGTCGCAGCAGGCAGAACCTTCCGTGTTGATGAAAAAAAGATAAAGACGGCTATTGAAAATTATATACCATCCAACAGCCGTTCGCAATTAATTACACTGGGAACAAATAAAATAATCTTAGATGCGTATAATGCCAACCCCAGCAGCATGAAACTGGCGATTGAAAATTTTGCAAAACTTCATGCAGCCAGCAAAGTACTGATGCTCGGTGGCATGGCGGAACTCGGAAAAGAGAGCCCGGAAGAGCACCAGGCTGTTGTTGACCTCATCAAACAAAATACCTGGAATGAGGTAGTACTGGTGGGAGGAGATTTTTTAAAAATTCAGCATCCTTTCCTTTCTTTTGAAAATGTAACACAGGCCAAAGATTGGTGGCAAAAAAAACACTTTGAAAATACCCACTTCCTTATCAAGGGCAGCCGAAGCATACAAATGGAAAAAATAATTGAGAAGTAATCCTATCATTATGAACTTGACACAATTATTCCCGCAATTTGAACCCGGATTAATCGAATTAATCGAAAAAGAAGCGACTGAAAAAAAATTCAAAGCGGGTGAGATCATTATGCGTACAGGCCAGTATATTAAGTCTACTGTACTGGTATTAAAAGGACGCGTTAAGATCTACCGCGAAAACGATGAAGGTGGTGAATTCCTGATGTATTACCTGGGCGAGGGGGAAGCCTGCGCGGTATCCATGATATGTGCCATCCAGTCCCGTACCAGCGAAATAATGGCTAAAGCCGAGGAAGACACAGACGTGCTGATGATACCTGTCCAGCTGATGGATGCGCTGATGAACAGGTATAAAAGCTGGTACCAGTTTGTTATCCAGACTTACCGCAGCCGCTTCGATGAATTATTGACTGTGATTGACAATATTGCTTTCAGGAATATGGATGAACGACTGGAATTCTACCTGAAACGACATGCTGATCAAACAGGCAAAAAGACAATAGAACTTTCACACCAGCAAATTGCCGATGACCTCGCGACTTCCCGCGAAGTGATCTCGAGGTTACTGAAAAAAATGGAACAACGAAACCTCCTTCATTTGCAACGCAACATGATAGAGTTGCTGTGATGATAGCTGTGTTGTGATTTGTGTCACACTACCGGAAAGACCGCTTCACTAATATTGCCGGCCATCAAATGGAAATTATTGGTTACATAGCGTCAATTCTGATCGGTATTTCTCTCGGATTGGTAGGTAGCGGGGGTTCTGTACTTACAGTTCCTGTATTGGTTTACCTGATGAATATAAACCCCTTACTGGCTACCACCAGCTCACTCTTTATTGTAGGATCGACAAGTTTGGTGGGCGGGCTAAGGGCGTATTCCAAAAAAATGGTCGCTTTCAAAGCGGTAATAGAATTTGGTATCCCTTCTATCTTTTCCATTTTTATCACCCGGCACTATATACTGCCGGCTTTGCCATCCCATCTTTTCACGATAGGGAGCATCGTCATTTCAAAAGACATGTTTTTAATGATCGCATTCGCGATTTTTATGATTGCCGCTTCCGTTTCCATGATCCGGCATAAACACAAAGAGCCCCCTCCCGGGCAAACAGGTAAACAGCCTGCCAGGATTTTGTCATTCATAGCATTGGGTTTGTTCGTGGGTGTTATTACCGGATTTCTCGGCGCCGGCGGCGGATTCCTGATTATCCCTTCCCTGGTTCTTTTTCTCAAGCTTCCGATGAAAATATCTATAGGCACATCTTTATTCATTATTGGTATCAATTCCCTGCTTGGCTTTCTTTTCAGCCTGAACCAGTTTGAATATAACTGGCCTACCCTGCTGACAGTTACCGCTTTGGCAATTGCGGGCATTTTTATTGGTAGTAGATTCGCAGACAAAATTCCCGGCATTTCGCTGAGGAAAGGTTTCGGCTGGTTTATACTGGCAATGGGTATTTACATCATCATAAAAGAAGGATTTATCAAATAAGCAATATCTCAACAGGCTATGTGACAAAAGTCATTGCCGGCGGGCAGGCTACTACTGAAATTCGCGTATCAAAAATTGATTTAATAAAAAAAGGAACATGAAAATTGAACAGATCTATACTGGTTGCCTGGCCCAGGGAGCCTATTATATTGAAAGCGATGGCGAAGCTGCAGTAATTGATCCGCTTCGGGAGATACAATCCTATGTTCAAAAAGCAGAACGGAACCACGCCAGGATCAAATATGTATTTGAAACTCATTTTCATGCCGATTTTGTTTCAGGGCATATTGATCTTGCAAAGGAAACGGGAGCTAAAATTGTATATGGGCCTACTGCCCAACCCGGTTTTGAAGCCATTATTGCGCAGGATGGCCAGGAATTTAAAATGGGCAAAATAACATTCAAAGTCTTTCATACGCCGGGCCATACTATGGAATCTTCCTGTTTTTTACTGAAAGATGAAAAAGGAAAAGATATTGCTTTGTTCACAGGTGATACGCTTTTCATTGGTGATGTAGGCCGCCCGGACCTGGCACAAAAAGTAAAAGCTGAACTGACGCCGGATAAATTAGCCAATCATTTATATGATTCACTCAGGAATAAGATCATGCCATTGGCCAATGACATCATTGTATACCCCGCTCATGGCGCCGGAAGCGCCTGTGGCAAAAACATGAGTAAAGAAACTACAGACACACTGGGTCACCAGAAAGCAAATAATTACGCGCTTCGCGCTGATATGAGCCGGGAAGAATTTGTGAAAGCGATCCTCACCGGCCTTACGCCACCTCCCCAGTATTTTCCAGCCAATGTATTGATGAATATAAAAGGTTATGACAGTATCAGGGAAGTGATCAAAAGAGGCACCCATGCATTAAGTCCTGATACTTTTGAAGCAACAGCCAACGAAACAGGCGCTTTGATCCTTGATACACGTGATCCGCTGATATTTGCCAAACGGTTTATTCCTAATTCTGTCAATATCGGGCTGGACGGTCAATTTGCTTCCTGGGTAGGCACATTGATCCCTGATGTCAACCAACCTATCATTTTTATAGCCGAACCCGGGCACGAAGAAGAAGTAGTCACAAGACTGGCCCGTGTAGGCTATGATCATGCAATAGGATACCTGGAAGGCGGGTTTGACTCATGGAACAAAGCCGGCAAAGAAGTGGATAGCATCATTTCCATTTCAATTGATGAATTGGCCGCCATCGCAGCGAAAAATCCGGGAACTATAATCCTCGATGTGCGCAGGAAAAGTGAATACGATTCAGAACATATTACTGATGCAGAAAATATTCCCCTTGATTATATTAACCAGACCATGGCAGAAGTGGATAAGAATAAAACCTGTTATGTTCACTGTGCAAGCGGCTATCGCTCGATGATCTTTATATCCATACTCAGGGCAAGGGGCTATGAAAACCTGGTGGATATAAGAGGTGGTTTTAAGGCAATCAAGAAAAGTGGCAAGTTCAAAATCACCGATTATGTAAGCCCAACCACTTTGTTGTAAATTTAACAATATTAAAAAAAATGCCTGCTATTCATATAGCGGGCATTTTTTTGTAATGGCTCAGTTTGAAATATGTTAACTGAGAACCACAGAGATAAAGAGCGCCACAGAGAGACTATCATGAATCCTATGAGATTCTCTGTTTCTCCGCGGTCCTCCTGTGGCCCACATAAGTATTGAAACTGACCCACTACCATTTCTTTGTGTCTACCCCAAAATATTTTTTATTCCCTAATTTCGTCCCCCCAAATCACAGCAGTCAAATGAGTTTTATAGATTGGATCAGGCAGCCCTGGCCCTGGTATATAGCCGGTCCGCTGATCGGGCTGATGGTTCCGGTATTATTGATTACCGGGAATAAGGCGTTTGGCATTTCATCGTCCCTCAGGCATATTTGTGCCGCATGCCTGCCGGCTAATATTCCTTATTTCCGGTATAATTGGAAAAATGAAATATGGAACCTTCTTTTTGTCGCCGGAATAGTTATCGGCGCCTTTATTACCATCCAATTTTTTAATGATCCAAATCCTGTACAGGTAAATCCCAGACTGGCAACAGAACTGCAGCGATACGGAATTTTGGATTACCGGGGACTGGTACCCGCTGAGTTATTCAACTGGAACAGCCTGTTTACAGCAAAAGGAATGCTATTAATAATTGCAGGAGGGTTTTTGGTTGGTTTCGGAACAAGATATGCCGGGGGCTGTACCAGCGGTCATGCCATCATGGGCTTATCCAATTTGCAACTGCCTTCCCTTATTGCCACAGCCAGTTTCATGGCCGGGGGATTTATCGTTGCCAACCTGGTTCTTCCTTATATTTTAAAATTATAGCACAGTTATGGATGTCAGCGAAACAATAAAGCAAACAAAACAACAGGTTGTTTTATCCCCTAACAGGGACTTTGAAGTTCGTTCTTTAGATGCTGTTTGCATTAATGAATCGGAATTAAAGCATCCGTGGTGGTACAATTTCAAATACCTTGTTGCAGGTTTATTATTTGGGATTATCCTCGTAAAGGCAGAAGTAATTTCCTGGTTCCGTATCCAGGAAATGTTCCGTCTGCAGAGTTTTCACATGTATGGGGTGATGGGTTCTGCTGTCGTCACCGGCGCCATTTCTGTCTGGCTAATAAAAAAATGGAAGATCAAAACAATTTATGGGGAACCGATCCGGTTTGCTTCCAAAAAATTCAATAAAGGAAATATTTATGGCGGCCTTCTGTTTGGTTTTGGATGGGCTATGACAGGAGCCTGCCCGGGACCCTTATTCGCCCAGATCGGAACAGGGGCCACTGTAATCATTATAACACTTCTCAGCGCAATAGCCGGTACATGGACTTATGGGTATCTCAGGGAGAAGTTGCCCCATTAAATATTATTCATCAATTGGGTCAGTTGGCTTTTATCAAATGAACAACATCTGTGTACCTTCCCCGGCGCTTTTTTTATAAAAATCACCCACCGTGATAACATCCCCGATCCCTTCATACATGTCTTCTTTTTTATAATGAAACATATCCATAGCCAGTTTACAGGCCCAGAGTTTCACGCCGGAAGCGGTAAGAATTTCTAAAAATTCTTCCACACCGGGCATATCAATCTTTTCCATTTCTTTCTTCATCATGGAAGTAGCCAATGCCTCTACACCCGGCAAACCGCCCAGCATCGTCGGCATGTGCATGGCAGGATTACCCACGGTAGCAACATGCAGGTGAGACAGTTTCTTTTTATGGATAGCTTCCAGGCCGAAAAATGTGAAGAACATTTCCGCCTCGATACCTTCCATGCGGGCGCCATTGGCCAGGACAAAAGCAGCATATACATTTTCCAGTGTTCCCTTCGATAAGATGATCATCATCTTTTTTATTTCCCCATTATTGTTATTCATACTAATAAATTTAATTTTCAGACTAAATACAACTGGCTGGCTTTGGAATACCCGCGATCTTTGTCGCTGTCTTTAATGGCGCGACCGGAAAGAGCTGGTAAAACTCTTTGATATCCACTACCCCGCTCTTTCCCACTTTCCGGATACTAAGCGGTACTTCTTTTTTAAACTCGTTTTGCAAATAAGTCAGCACTTCCCAGTGCCGTGGAGATAATTGAATGTTTGCTTCACCAGCAAGTGTTTCACCAATGTTTTCATCCCATTGATCAAACCGGGTCAGGTACCCTTCTTCGTTTACGGCAATTGATTTACCGGCAATTATTTTTTCCATACTATAAAATTTATACTCGTTGAATAATTAGTTATATTGTTTACCCGCTTCTGACATCGTAGCAGAAACAAAGGGTATATGTGTTCCTTTTAATAAAACGTTCCAGTATATCCAGCGGAATGCCAGCTTACCCATGTGGTTCATCCTGCTTTCTTTCAACAAACGCAGGGGCCCGATTCCTGGAAAAGGGAAACTCCCTTCCACCGGTTCATGCGTATAATTGAAATCAATCAACAGGGCTTTCCCGTTGCCGGTTTCAATGAAGCAATTGGCATGTCCGTCAAACTCATCTTTTAATGGCTTTCCCCCGATAAAGCGCATGATGTTGTCCGTTAATATCTCCGCTTCAAAGTGAGCCACTGAACCTGCTTTGGAAGCAGGTATATTACTGGCATCACCAAGCACAAATACATTTGCGTATTCCTTTGATTGCATCGTGGCTTTATGCGCCGGTACATAATTCAGTTCGTCACCCATGCCGGATCTTTCGATCAGCTCATCCCCTTTATTGGTGGGAACGGTGACCAGGATATCAAAGGGTATGGAGCGGCCGCCATAATCTACTATTTCTTTCTTCTCGTTATCTATTTTTTCAATCGCAAAATCACCTTCAATATGAATGTTCTTTTCTTTCAGCAAATGCTCCAGGGCTTCTGTGGCTTTCGGTTTTGTAAAGGCGCCGCTTAGCGGAGTGACATACGTGATCTCGACCTGGTCCCGCATGTGTTTATGTTTGAAAAAAGAATCGGCCAGGAAAGAGAACTCCAGTGGCGCGACCGGGCATTTTATAGGCATTTCAGTGATATGTACCACCAGCTTGCCGCCCTTCCAGTCTTTCAGTTTATCCCGAAGAGCCAATGCGCCTTCAAACGTATAAAAATCAAATATTGATTTTCGCCATTCAACTCCCTCCATTCCTTCTGTTTCGCCGGGAGCAATTTTAGCCCCGGTAGCGATGATCAAAATATCATAGTTGAATTCAGTGCCCTCATCCATTCTTATTTTATTCT
This sequence comes from Bacteroidota bacterium, assembly GCA_030706685.1. Taxonomy (GTDB): domain Bacteria; phylum Bacteroidota; class Bacteroidia; order Chitinophagales; family Chitinophagaceae; genus VBAT01. Next base: position 4,051 of record JAUZOA010000078.1, on the reverse strand, counting down.
CCTTTGGCAGTATCCTGTCTATCTTTCCTTTTATGAGTTCCGCATTTTTAGGTATGAATTCTTCAATCGTTTTAACAATATCCCCGGGTGAATAAATATCAAAAGGAAGAAAAAGATAACCCGGCTGGTAATGATGCTCATCCTTTTCATCAATAATGCTTATCTGCCAGTCCGGTTTTTTCAGATGATGGCTCAGGTGATTCGCCATCATGGTTCCTGCTGTACCCGCGCCTAATATTACAAGCTGTTTCATGTTTTAACCAGTTTATAAGAGCGTGAAATAATCAGGGTGTAAAATTCAATAAAGACAATGGGAGAGGAAATGACAGGCATTATAGCTAAAAATGACTCGTATCAGCCAAACCGGTGATAGTGCTTCATTTTCATGCCATTTCCGGGGATCTGTGATAAAAGTCACCGCAAGCCGGTTGGTTATTTATTATTGAAATAGCGGGGTAATGCTGTCATGCCATCAGCGACTGATAATAATCATACAGGCATGGCCTTTACAGGTGATGAATGTCACAAAAAAAGGGTCGTGGCGGGAATAATTTTACAGCATTCCATACAGGTAAATATATAATTATGCACAACTACGAAGTCAACCTCTCCTGGTTAAAAGAAAGAAAAGGGGCCATCAGTTCCCCGGATTTGACCCAGTCAATTGAAATCGCAACACCCCCGGAATTTCCAAAAGGCATCGAAGGTGTTTGGTCGCCCGAGCATCTTTTTGCCGCAGCCGTTAATAGCTGCCTGATGACAACCTTCCTGGCTATAGCCGAGAATTCAAAGCTGGAGTTTGTATCCTTTAACAGTACGGCTATCGGGAAATTGGATAAGGTGGATGGAAAATATATGATGACTGAAGTTGTGCTTCGGCCGGTTTTGGTGATCCAAAACCCGGAGCAACAGGAAAGAGCGAAAAGAGTACTGGACATGAGTGAAAAAGCCTGCCTGATCTCCAACTCGATAAAATCTACTATTATTTTTGAGCCTGTCATTAAAATTCAATAATCATTCCCGGGTGCTTCCGGGGCCATTTGAATAACTGGCGAAAGAACAGCATCCTTATCCTGTTCAGCCATACACTACCCATTGCCATACCGGCAGCCATTCTCTATTGTAACAATTGTCACCGATAAACTTTTTTACCGGGCCCATCTTTGCAAAAAATAATGAATATGAAAATAAAGGAGATCATTTTAAAGAAATTGGGGACAGTGATTGATGTCCGCAACCCCGGAGAACTGGCAGAAGGAGCTTTCCCCGGCGCCGTGAATATTCCGGTACATGAAATTCCTTCAAGAATCGAAGAAATAAAAAAAATGAAGGGTCCATTGGTACTTTATTGCCGCAGTGGTAATCGCAGCGGTATGGCCATCGCCATGTTAAAAACAAGCGCCGTCAATACCGAAATGTATAATGGCGGCAGTTATTACGATATGTTAACTTATTTAAATTAAATACTGTATGATTTCATGGTTAAAAAAACTCATCGGGGGAAATAGCCCTGACCTTAAAAAACTATACCAGGAGGGCGCTGTGATAATAGATGTACGAACTCCACAGGAATACAAATCAGGTCATATAAAAGGATCGATAAATGTACCTTTGCAGGGCCTGAGTAAAGAAACAGGCAAATTAGCAAAGATGAACAAGCCTGTCATAACTTGTTGCCTGAGCGGTGGCCGCAGTTCCGCTGCCAAAAGAATATTGTCCGCCCGGGGAATTGAAGTATACAATGGAGGTGGCTGGCAGGGCTTACAATCTAAACTCAGGCAGTCATGAAGGCGATCTGGATGAATACAATCAGCGGATGGAATTTCATAAAAATTATCCGGGTACTCACGGGAGTATTTATCTTATTTTCCGGTATTGATGATAACAATACGCCTGTCATATTGCTTGGCGCTGGTTTTTTATTGTTCTCTTTAACTACACGGGGAGTATGCTGTGCTTTATACAGTCCGCCACGGCAACAGAATGTATCCGCTGATCTGAAAGATATTGACTATGAAGAACTGGGTAGTAAATAATAAATGGATAATCGCAGGCATTATCATGGGTGCGGTTGGCGGTTATTTATACTGGCAGCAAAAAGGTTGTGCCGGCGGCACCTGCCCTATCACTTCCAGTTGGCACAACAGTACTGCTTATGGCGCTTTAATGGGAGGCTTATTATTCAGCATTTTTAAAAAGTAAAAAATGGAAACAACGACAAATAAAAGAGAAAGTTTTGGTGAGATCATTAATGGTACTACGCCCGTGCTGGTTGATTTTTCCGCGGAATGGTGCGGCCCTTGTAAAATGATGAAACCAATTCTCGAAGAGCTGCACAGGAAAATGGGCAGCAAGGTCCGGATTTTGAAAATTGATGTAGACCAAAGCCCGGCTATTGCTGAAACCCTGCAGATTCACAGTGTTCCCACACTGATGCTTTTTCAGCAGGGTAAATCATTGTGGAGACAATCTGGCGTTCTGCAGGCGGCACAGCTCGAAAAGATCATTTTACAATATATATCCAATCAATAATGCCAGAGAAAAAAATCAACAGGGGTTATCTAACATCTTCAATAGGCTGTCGTTGTCCGCGTTGCCGTGAAGGAAAATTGTTTCAGTATTCAGTCAGCATTAACCTGAAAAAAAACATGCTGATGAATAAAAACTGTCTTGTTTGCGGGCAGCCCACCGAAATTGAAGTGGGCTTTTATTATGGTACCAGTTATGTAAGTTATGCCATGGGAGTGGCTCTAAGCGTGACCAGTTTAGTAGCCTGGTGGGTGATCATCGGGTTATCCACGGATGACAATCGTTTCTTTTACTGGCTGGGCTTTAATTCTGTACTGCTGATTTTACTTCAACCCTGGCTGATGCGTATCAGCCGGAGCCTTTGGATATCCTGGTTTGTAAAATATGATCCTGAGTGGAAAGATCATCAGCCGGAAGACGTTTCTGAGAGATTAAATCCTGACCAGGCGCACAATTGGTAATACCCAAACCCGTATTTTTGCACTCCTGAAAAAAGGAGACTTGTCCGAGTGGTTTAAGGAGCACGCCTGGAAAGTGTGTATACCTCTAAAGGGTATCGAGGGTTCGAATCCCCCAGTCTCCGCCTTCGCCTGCCGAAGCTTTAGCGTAGGCAGGCTTCGCCTTTTTAAGACATATGCATCAATTTCGGGCAGGCTACGGCGGACGAAGTCCGCTTATACCTCCAAAATCATCTGCATTGTTTAATAAACACTACAATTCTCTCTAAATCTTCAATAAAAAGGTTCGAAATTTCTGTCACAAAGCCCGCTTTCGCCCACCGAAGCTTTCCAGCCGTCGCTTACGTTATGGCTGGTGAAAAGCGTAGGTGGGTTCCGCTTTTTTAAGATACATTTTTCAATTTCGGGCAGGCTACGGGCGCCTGCGCTATAGCTCCGGCGACGGCGCACGGACGCAGTCCGCATATGGTTAGAAACGCTTCAAATCCCGCAACATTTATAAACCTAATCAAGGGAGCAATTTATGCCAGTTTTCATGGCGCTTTTATCTTGTTTTATCCGGCCGTATCATTACTTGTAAAACTCAGTATTTAATCGGACAAATAGCCTCAGTTGAAAAGGGGTGCCGGTGTCTTAGTGCAGCGGTATCATTGCCCTTACCTGTCGTGAAGCAAGCAGGAATCTTTCCCCTGTTTCCTCCTGTGCAGTCCATCCTTGCTTTTAGGGCGCTTTAGCTACTACTGTTTTGCCCTCCCACTTGCGAAATACGGCTCTTTGCTGAGACCCCTTTGAATTTGCCTGTTATGCTACTATGGTTGGCCTATGCTGTTCTATAATTTACTTATATGTCAAAGAGCTGAAGTCGTCCCATGATATCCTTTATTCCATTGTGTAGTTGCCAAGGAAAGGGTTTCCGGGTTCGCTCTTCCCGGTAGTCCTGAGCGAAAACTCCCTTAGCGATGAACGATGAAACAAATCTACGATCAACTCCTGCCTGGTTTCTCAAAAATGGGACGGGATTCTCCAAAACCTGGGACGGAGTCGTATCAATCCTGGGACGAACT
>JAUZOA010000077.1 GCA_030706685.1 Bacteroidota bacterium | reverse complement strand
GAAGCGGGAAAAATTTTAATGATATCTCCACCACTTTTAAAAGCCGCAAAAATTTCTGTCGCGGTAAAAGCGCCTGGAATACTTACAGCACCGTGTTTCTTTGTAGCCGCGATAACTCCGGGATCAAATGAAGGCGAAATAATAAACCTCGCTCCCGCAGAAACAGCATCGTTTACTGAACCTTCCTCCAAAACAGTTCCCGCCCCTATTAATAACCTGTCACCCGATTGTTTACTCAGTTCTTCAATGAGCTTTAAAGCTCCCCGGGAATTCAGCGTGATCTCTACAATGCTTATTCCTCCTTCCAGCAATGCCTGTACAATCTTCTTTACATCCAACGGCTCCGCGCCGCGTATAATAGCTACAATTTTGCTCTTTAAAATTTGATCAAGAACCGTCATCGTAAACAATATTAATCCCCTGCCTGATTCAACCCTTTACAAAAGGATCAAGAAGATACAATAAATATATAATTAATCCCGCTTACTATGTACAATGTTCATTGCGCCATACCCGGCGTATTTGTTCGGCATTGTTGCCCGGTAAAAATTCGCGACTGCCCGGCATCAGAAAAATGGCGTTAAGAAAATTACGGAGTAAGCCGTCTTTCCCGCGATGCGGGAAAGAAACGCAGGGCTGTTTGAGCCCGTGGTATTTTCAATGGAAGGCATGCTCGGGGTAAACGTATAAATGGTATCGGGGGTTTGTGCTTTTCCTGCTGAAATCATGTCCCCATCTCCTAAAGAGGATTAGAGGGAAATTACCCACCAATCGTTATCATGCTCCTGTTATGAATATCTTCTGCATGAAGATGCTCAAAATCCGTTGTAAATTGCCCGCCCAGCTCTTTAGCTTTATTGTAAATGTTTTGATGTATCAGGGGAATAACATCTTCCCCTTTTCGCAGCGCTGACAACAGGTCTGTTTCATACCCGGAGAATAAACAGTTTTTCATTTTCCCATCCGCTGTCAGTCGCATGCGGTTGCATTCGCCACAAAAATTAGCACTCATTGTACTGATGATGGCAAAAGTGCCTCTATGGCCCGGTACCTGGTATCCCTTTGCTGTATCATGTTTTTCATCCTGCAGTCTTACCACTTCGTATTTTTTCCCGATTACTTCCAGCATCTCCTGCATCGTAAATACTTTATTGCTGGTCCACCGGTTACCGGTAAAAGGCATAAATTCAATAAAGCGGATATGAACGGGTTCATGCCTTGTCCATTCAATAAAATCATTGATCTCGTTATTATTTAGCCCTTTCATCACTACCATATTCACTTTTACATGAAAATTTCTTTTTAGTAATAGTTGAATATTATCATATACTTTCTGAAACTGATCTCTTCTGGTGATGAGTTGAAATTTTTCCGGTTGTAATGTATCCAGACTGATATTGAGGGAATGGACCCCGGCCTGCCCGAGTGTATCCACAAATTCATGCAGTCTTGAACCATTGGTGGTCAGTGTAAGTTTTACCGGCAGTTTGGATAAAGACAAAATTATTTCTCCGGCATCCTTCCTTACCAAAGGTTCTCCACCGGTCAGCCTGATCTTATTCACGCCCAAATCAACAAAGATTTTTGCCAGCGCTTCGATTTCATGCAATTGCATCAGCCTGCTTGCCGGCGTAAATTCATATTCTTCTTCCGGCATGCAATAAAAGCATCGCAGGTTGCAATTATCCGTCAATGAAATACGGAGATAGTTATGTACCCTATTGAATCTGTCTGTAATCATGCCATCCTTTTTATTGGAGCAAGCCTTCGTAATCTTTTTTCGTATCTATATCAATTATCCCTTTTGGAAAGGCCACTGTTGTTACTAAATCTTCATGCTGTTTGATCAGTTTCCTGGCGCCTGTATCACCCTTCAATTCCATCAGCTCCGCAAAAAAAGTTTTGTGCCACAAGACAGGTGTTCCCAACTTATCTTCATAACTACTGGCCACGATGGGTAGTCCGGTTTCATGCTGTGCTTGTAATAAACCTTCGAGCAGCGATTGGGTTACATAAGGCTGGTCACAAACCATAAAAATAATTCCATCAGTAAGGTCGCTCATTTTTTGCACTGCAGCCAAACCACAACGCAGCGACGAAGCCATACCCTCCTGCCATCCTTCATTATACGCTATCTCCACTTGCATTCCTTCCATTTCCTTTTTCACCAGGTTGCTATTGGCGCCTACCACTACCACCACGGGTCGCATAGTCGTTTGCAGGGCAGTAGTAACAGCGTGTTGCAGGAGGCTTTTGCCCCGGTAAGCCAGCAATTGCTTGGGGCTTCCCAGGCGGCTGCTCTTACCGGCAGCGAGTATTACAATGGCGCAATGTTCAACGGTATAGCGCATCCTGCTCAATGCAATCTTTTTTCTCCTATGAAAGTAGCCGCTCTTGAATGAATCACATCCTGCTTGTTGCGCAATGATCCGCCGGGATTGCCGGTGAGCACCGCCCTGATTTCTGCAATGATACTGAGCGCGATTTCTTCGGCTGTTTCAGCGCCAATTTCCAAACCTACCGGCCCATAAACCCTGTCCAGTTGCTCCTTACTTAACTGCATTCCCTCATTGCGCAATTCATCCAGCATACGATCAAGCTTTTTCCTGGGTCCCAGGATGCCAATATACGTCACCTTTCGCTGCAACAATGCTCTCAGCATAGCAAGATCATAATTATAATTATGCGTCATCATTACAAAAACAGTCTGCTCATCGATGGGTATTTGCTCCAATACTTTTTCGGGCTTGCTCACTAATACCTGGCAGGCACTTACAAAACGTTCAGGCTTTGCATGAGTACTCCGGCCATCTACTACCCTTACTTCCCATCCTATGATGTCAGCAATTTGCATCATGGGTATTGCGTCATTTCCTGCTCCTACCACTACCAGTGAAACCGCAGGCTGCAAAAACTCTATGAAAGCAGTAACCGAAAAGTCTTTGCCCGCATAATTTTTAAAAGAAGAGGATTGCTGCCGCATAGCCTCCTGAACATCTTCCATAATGGCATCGTTCAATTCAGGATAGGGAATCGTTCCCGAGATATTTCCGTTCTCTTCCATGAGCAGGCAAGTGCCGGGTTGAACGTTTCTTTTATCTTCCAATGAGAATAAGGTTACCAATACCGATTTCTGACGGAGCGCAATAATTTTGCGTAATAATTGAATAGGGTTGTTTGGATTGTTGGGATCGACAGGTTCAAACAAGACCTGGATTATACCGGCGCATCCCAATTGAACGCCGATAGTTGCATCCTCTTCGTCGTTGGTATCGTAAGTTACCAGCTTCGATTGCTGTTGCGCCAAAGCCAGCAAGGCCTTCCGTAAAGCATCTCCTTCAAGGCAGCCGCCACTGATAGCGCCGGTCAGTTCACCCTCATCCGTTACCAGCATGCGCGCGCCCGGGCGACGATAAGACGAGCCATTCAAATGCACTACTGAAGCCAGTGCCGATTTTTTTCCGGCATGCATGGCAGCATCGTATGCTTTTATTATTTCACGTAGTTCTTTCATAACCCATAAATACTCACCAGAGAGATTTTAAACCGGTTTTAATTCGTAGTAGCCTTGCTCATATATTTTCCGGGATCGGCTTCAAACTTCTCCTTGCATCCATCGCAACAGAAATATACTTTTTCCCCTTTGTATTCAATGATGTGCTTAGGATTGTTCATATCCACCGGTATTCCGCATACCGGGTTGATATAATACTTTGGTGATGTTCCTGTTTGAGCTTTCGATTCATCAAATTTCTCAAATGAACCCAGGGGAGGTGAACTGTTCTGTACCTGGATCATTTCCGCCAATATACTGATTGCTACCTCATCAGGGTTTTTCGCTTTGATATCAATACCAGCCGGAGACTTGATGGTCGCAATTACATTTTTATCAAATCCTGCAGCAGCCAGGTAATTTGCAAGGGAAGCCATTTTTTTCCTGCTGGCAACAAACCCAACATAAGCGCTTTCTTTTTTTAACGCTTCCTCCAGCGCCTTTTCGTCCTGCTCACCTTGTGTAGCTACCACGATAAAAGACGCAGGCGTTGTCTTCACATTCACCAGGCTGATCTGCGTGATCAATTCATCCACCTTTTCAAAAGTCTGAAGATTTGCATCCTGGGCTACCCCTGTAATACGATAGCCGGCAGCGCGGGCCAGTCTCACCAATGATTGTGCAATGGCTGTTTTCCCGATCACTACCAGGTGAGGTTGTGGCATCACGGGTTCAATAAATATTTCAACCGTCCCTTCGCTCTGGCAGGTCATTTTATATTCCATAACGCCTTCCTCTTTTGATGGCAAAACTGATTTCCCGATTTTTACAAGCCTGGACTTTCCGCTCTTCATGGCATCTTCAGCTTCTTTGACGACGATTCCTTTTACACAACCGCCTCCAACCCAGCCCAAAATTTCACCAAATTTATTTATCACCGCTTTATCGCCCACTTTACCACTGCTGGGCGCTTCGCGCCTGACAACAATGGCCGTGGCAAAAGGCTCATTCTTCTTTTTGAGTTCCAGTGTATTTTCTAAAAATTTGTCAGGCATATGCCAAAATATTTTCGAGTTCCAATAAACTTTCAAGGTTATGCGCAGAACGAAAATCATCGATGACGGGAAGCGCCGCCTTCATGCCTCTCGCCTCGGGAGCATAACCCTTCATTCCCTTTAATGGATTCATCCAGATTATTCTTCCCGCCCTTTTATGTAATTTAATCATTTCCCGGCCAAGTAGTGCAGGGTCGCCTGTATCTAACCCATCACTCAAAATGAGCAGGACGGGCGATCCGTTCAATAACAGTTTACCATATTTTTCGTTGAATTCATTCAGGCACTCACCAATCCTTGTTCCGCTGCTCCAGTTATCAACCTGTTCACTAATAGTGGCCAAAACCACATCAAGACGGTTTGGCAGCAACGCTTTGCTGATTCTTATCAATGAGGTACTAAAAACAAATGCTTCCAGTTGCCGGAAATTTTCACGTAGCGCATAGATAAAACGAAGCAGGAAATAGCTGTATTTATCCATCGAGCCGCTTACATCCAGCAACACAATCAGCCTTTGTTTTTTGGGTTTCCGGGCTCTTCTGAATAATTCAATCGGTTCGCCGCCATATCCAATACTTCGCCGGATAGTTCGCCGCAGGTTGATCTGTCCTTTATTGCGACCTTCCTTTATGCGCCTGCGCAAACGTATTACCATTTGCTTAAACATCTTTTTGGCTATCTCTTCGAGCAATGCGGCATCCATCTCGTCCAGTTTCGAAAGATCTGTATGCTTCAATCGTTCAGTTTCATTGGCCCCTGAAACATTCTTGGCTTCTTCTTCAGGCGCCTCCGTTTTTCCGCGACCGAGCATCACCAGCGATGCATTGACCTTTTTAGTAAGGGATCCCTGTACCCGTGTTTTGCCCTTAGGCTCCTGCATGTCCATCGGATTAGTATCCCAGTACAGGAGAAACAATTTCTCAAACAGTTTTCTTTCTTCCGGGGAATTACAGAAAATCGTTTTCAACGCATATTTAAAAGTATCCCTGTCGCTGACCAATCCTTCATTTAAACAACGGAGTGCATCCTGCGTTTCCTGTATGCCCACATTGAGACCATGGCTCCTGGCATACTGTCCAAATGCCACTACGCTTTCCGTTATACTGCTTGTTTGAAATGCCTGTTGTTTCATAATCAACTACTACCTCTTATCATGACTATCATTATGACTAAAGAGTCCCGGCAAATTCAATTTTTGCCTGGTTGATATCCTCCACCGATTTTAACACCGTTCCCAATGTTTGTTCAAATGCCTTCGCATTCACGTCCCTGTAACCAAGTGCCATCAGGCTTTCGGCCCAGTCAATAGTCTCACTGACTCCCGGAGTCTTTTCCAGTTTACGTTTCCGGAAAGCCTGTACATGGCCTACCACCTGTTGTAATAAATGTTGCTCAATACCCGGCAATCTCTTTTTTACTATCAGCATTTCCTTTTCAAGGTCAGGATAATCTATCCAGTGATACAGGCAACGGCGTTTCAGGGCATCGCTCAATTCACGGGTCCGGTTTGAAGTAAGAATAACGTAGGGTTTATGCTTCGCTTTAATGGTGCCCAGCTCCGGTATGCTGATCTGGAATACGGATAACAGTTCGAGTAAAAAAGCTTCAAATTCCTCATCACTCCTGTCTATTTCATCTATCAATAAAACGGGCGCTTTATTTTCTTCCATGATACTTTGCAGCAATGGACGCGTCAGTAAATACTCGTTGCTGAAAATATGATGCTCTTTTTCTTCTACGGAAAGATTGGTGCCTTCCTGCAGCTTTATGCCAAGCAACTGTTTTTGATAATTCCATTCGTAAACGGCCGCGTTGATATCCAATCCTTCGTAGCACTGAAGCCGGATAAGTTTTGTTTCCAGCAATTGCGACAACACCAACGCCATTTCAGTTTTTCCCACACCGGGAGGGCCTTCCAGCAGCAATGGCCTTTGCAGCTTCAGTAACAGGAATAGCGCCGTGGCAAATTCTTCATCAGCCACATATTGGTGTTTTTCCAACGCTTCGATTATTTCCGGGGGACTATTGAGTGCTTGCACAGGCTTATGATTTTTTACCCCCGAATATTCCCTTGATCACGCTTCCTACCATAGAGCCCGTATGCAACGAGGTATCCACTTCCTGCCCGGAAAGCTGTGCTTTGAAGTTGGATACGAACTGGTCGAACACATGGTTACTTACATCATTAATGAGCCTGCTGCCAAATTGCGCCAGCATACCCGTGACGCTCACCTCCATGGAAACATCAACATCAGTACCGCCATCTTTTTCCGATAGCTTTCCGGTCATTCCCATTTCTGCACCGCCTTTTCCTTTGGTGTCAGTGCCCGTTCCCTTCAATGTCATTTTGTGGGCGGCAGCATCCCTTTCTGTGAATGTGATAAGTCCGCCATAGCGGGCTTTTACAGGCCCGAATTTCAATTCCACTTCTCCTTTGTAATTGTTGTCGTCTATTTTTTGGGTCAGTGAGGCGCCGGGCACACATACCACCACTTTTTCGGGATTGGTGAGATTAGCCCATACATCCCCGATGCTGTGCTCAACATGAAATGATTTTGTGATTGTTGTATTCATGATTTATCAGTTTACCCCGCAACTGCGGGGAGTTATGCAATACGATGCAATAAGCCAGGCAACGACGCCGGCTTAGTTATAACTGTGGGTCAGTAAAAAGGTTTTGCTCGAAAGAGGTTGTCTCAAGAGTATTTAAAAATACTCTTGAGACAACCGCCTCGTTTTAACTATTCATTTTATTTATCGTATGCCCCATGCTCCTTCAAAGCCTTCCATACTTTGAAAGGTGTGATGGGGATATCAATATGTGTTATACCAAATGGCGACAACGCATCGATGATAGCATTGGCAATGGCCGGTGGCCCTCCTACCGTGGGTGATTCACCTACACCTTTTGCACCAATGGGGTGGTGAGGCGAAGGCGTAACAATATGACCTGTTTCCCATTTCGGTGATTCAACCGCTGTCGGCACCAGGTAATCCATTAATGAACCGTTCAGGATATTGCCTTCGTCGTCATAAATCATCTCTTCATACATCGCAGGTGCAATGGCCTGTGTAAGGCCACCATGTACCTGTCCCTGTACCACCATGGGGTTGATAATATTACCGCAATCATCAATAGCCACAAACCGGCGAACATGAATGCCGCCCGTTTCCTTATCTACATCCACTACACAGATGTAAGCGCCCGAAGGAAAAGTAAGATTTGGCGGATCATAATAATGGGTTGCTTCAAAACCGGCCTCCATGCCTTGCGGGTGATTAGTATAAGCCGCGAAAACAATTTCCTGGATGGTCTTTGATTTTTCAGGAGCGCCTTTTACAAAGAACTTTCCTGTTTCCCATTCAAGATCATCTTCGCTTACTTCGAGCAGGTAGGCAGCAATTTTGCGTGCTTTATCGCGAAGCTTGCGCGAAGCGATTGCTGCGGCTGCACCGGCAGTAGGCGTACTACGGCTGGCATAAGTACCCAGACCATAAGGCGCCGTATCGGTATCGCCTTCTTCTACCTGGATGTTTTCTGCAGGAATGCCCAATTCTTCAGCGATGATCTGCGCATAAGTCGTTTCATGACCCTGGCCCTGTGATTTTGTACCAAAACGGGCGATAGCCTTGCCGGTCGGGTGTACCCGGATCTCTGCGCTATCGAACATTTTTATACCAAGGATATCAAAATCTTTAGAAGGACCCGCCCCTACTATCTCTGTAAAGGTAGAGATCCCGATACCCATCAATTCACCTTTGGCTCGTTTCTCTGCCTGTTCTTTACGCAAAGCAGCATATCCAACGACATCCATGGCTTTTTGCAGACCAGCCTGGTAATTGCCGCTGTCATAAGTCCAGCCGGTAGGTGACTTCCAGGGAAAATCTTCTTTCTTTATAAAATTCTGCATTCGGATATCAGCGGGATCCTTACCTACTTTTTTTGCAAACAGGTCCGTCATACGTTCAATTGCCTGTACGGCTTCCGTGACACGGAATGAGCAACGATAGGCGACACCACCCGGTGGTTTATTGGTATATACTGCATCGGCTTCCACAAAGGCTGTTGCATAATCATAAGAACCCGTAGCTATGGAAAACATGCCGGCAGGAAATTTGGAAGGATTGGCCGCAGCATCGGTATAGCCATGATCAGCTAAAACCTTAAATCTTGTTGCCTGAATTTTTCCATCCTTTGTGCCGGCCATTTCCGCTGTGATGTGATAGTCTCGGGCAAATGAATCGGCCTGCAGGTTTTCACTGCGGTCCTCGATCCATTTCACCGGCTTACCTACCAGGAACGAAACCGCAATAGCAATAACATAACCGGGATATACCGGCACCTTACCGCCAAAGCCTCCGCCAATATCAGGACTCACCACGCGAATCCTTTCCTCGCTCAGACCTACATGGCCTGCAACAAGAGCAATGACTGTTCTTATGGCATGAGGCGCCTGGGTAGTCATATACATGGTAAGGTGATGATTCACCTTATCGTAATCGGCAACACAGCCACAAGTTTCAATGGACACAACATGAATGCGCGGAATATGCATCTGTTGTTTTACCACTATATCAGCATTTTTAAAAACATTCTCTGTTTTTTCCTTATCGCCTGCCTGCCAGTGCCAGATATGATTGTCTTTTTTGCCCGGCTTATCGGTACGCAATACAGGCGAAGAAGGATCCGTTGATTTGAATGGATCCATCACCGGTTTCATAGGTTCGTAATCCACCTTTACCGCTTCGCGGCCATCACGGGCCGCATACTTGCTGGTGGCAATGACAGCGCAAACTTCCTGCGCCTGGTACATTACTGTATCTGTAGGCAGTACCATTTGCGTATCGCTCATCAGCGTAGGCATCCAGTGAAGGTTATATTTCTCGAGGTCTTTACCCGTAATAATGGCCACAACACCGGGCACTTTCATGGCCTCCTCCGTGTTGATGTTTTTGATCTTGGCATACGCATACGGACTTCTGACAATATCCATATACAGCATACCCGGCAGCTTGATATCATCCACGTAATGTCCTTTGCCCTGGAGGAACCTTGCATCCTCTTTTCTTTTCAGGGAATGCCCCATGCCACCGACTTCTTTTGATGTTTTGCATTGAATCATATATGCTGGAATTAATTAGTTAATAAATAAGATTATCATACAAATTCCGGTTCGGTGGAGGGAAGTGCTTCACCCCGCATTTTGGCCCCGGCATACAATATGGCTTTCACAATATTATTATAGCCTGTGCAGCGGCAAAGGTTGCCGCTAATGCCCCAGCGAATTTCTTCCTCAGTTGGATTGTTGTTGTGAGCCAGCAATTCAGTGGCCCGCAAAATCATTCCGGGGGTGCAAAAGCCGCAATGCAATCCATGGTTTTCTTTAAAACCTTCCTGCAGGGGAGTGAACGGACCACCTTCCGGCGCCAGTCCTTCAATAGTAGTAATTGATTTGCCATTGGCCTGAACGGCCAAAATAGTGCAGGACTTAACGCTTTTCCCGTCGAGCAGAATGGTACAGGCGCCACAACTGGTGGTATCGCAGCCAATATGCGTACCCGTAAGATTCAGCAACTCTCTGATCATATGCACGAGCAATAAACGCGGTTCCACTTCCAAAACATGCTGCGTGCCATTTACCGTAACTGTTATTTTCTTTAGCATTTTTCAAAAGATTTTTTATTGATAAAATCAGTTTCATGCGGGATAAACTTTATCCCCTGGCTCTTTCTGCTGCTTTATTGATCATGCGCTTTACCAGCACAGCCACCATAGCACGTTTGTATTCTTCACTGCCACGCAGGTCAGAAGAAGGACTGCAATCTTCAGCAGCGTATTTAGCCGCTTCGGCAATAGTTTTATCGGTAATGGGTTTGCCTGTCAACGCCTTTTCGCTTCGTGATGCACGCAGCGGTATGGGATTCACGTTGGTAAGGCCAATGCCTGCCGCTTTACAAACACCTTTGCTATCAAGTGTCAATTGAACAGCGACGCCGGCCGTAGCATAATCACCCACTTTTCTTTCGAGTTTGTGATAGGCGCTTCCGGTTCCGGCAGGAGGCACGGGAATCTGAATTTCTGTAAGGATTTCTCCATGTTGTAATGCCGTCATGTAAAACCCGTGAAAGAATTCATCGATAGGGATGCTGCGTTCGCCACCCGATCCGGTCGCGATCACGGTAGCATTTAAAGCCAGCATGACGGCTGGATGGTCATTGGCTGCATCGCCGTGGGCGAGATTGCCGCCGATCGTAGCCACGTTGCGTACCTGTGGGTCGGCAATCAGCTTTGTAACATCGGCAAACAAGGGAAAATGTTTTTTCAGCAGGTCGGAGTGTTCAATTTCAGCTTCGGTGGTAAGAGCGCCGATTTTTATTACAGCACCTTCTTTTTTGATGTGCGCAAGGCCGGGAATACCATTAATGTCAATAAGCCATTCAGGCGTTGCAAGACGGAGTTTCATCATCGGTATCAGGCTATGGCCGCCTGAAAGAATCTTGGCCTCCTCGCCATATTTGTGCAACATCGAAATGGCCTCAGCTAATGTACCCGGGGATTCATACTGAAACGACTGAGCTATCATAGTTGTTGTTTTTATTTATTTACAATGAAGTCCTGGAAACAAAAAATAAAATACCATCCCGTAAATAATTCCAGTTTTTAAAGGTTACAGAAAACCATACCCGCAAAACAATGATCTTTGTAAGTTAATTTCCTGTTCCTGATCATTGAAACCTGGCCAGTTTATGGCTGCTGGTTTTGGTTAATAAGGCCCTGATCTTCCCGGCAAAAAAGAGCAGGCTTCCATTCAGCCAAACACCGCAAAAAATAAACACCACGCCGCTATAATATAAAGCAAGTCCGCCACCCTTCGCTACACTGAATAAAATGCAGGCCGATCCTGCCAAAGCCAGCAGCAGCGCATATTTTGTCCGGCTATCCCGATAATTAAAAAGTATCCCGGCGAGAGTAATTCCGCAAAAAAGCGCTGAAAGCAAAAAGGTGGTTGAAGAAGAATGTGTATGTGTGTCTGTGAAAGTTCCGGCTTTGCCACATAGAACGAACGTACTGGAAAAAGCCATCACACAAAAAGGACATTTAGGCAATAATGCCAGTATAAGTCCCGCCAAAAAACTGAATTTCCTTTTAGTGCGGGGCAAAGTATATCCCTGATACTTCGCGCATTGTTTTTTTTCACATGGCATAATCGTATCCAACACCCCTGCTAATGAAGTTACGCAAATTATAGAGCAAAAAAATATTTTCTTATAGCACCCGACAGCGGTAAATGGATTAAAAACTATCGCGGGTGAAATATCTGTTTTGTTCAGACGACATAGTGTGACCTGACAAAAACACGACATTTGTCAAATAATATCGGGGAGATAAAAATACTTCACTCTTTTCTCTTCCAATTCTTAATTACCAGGAACAATGCGGATCATGACATACTAAGCCCAATAATTCAACTATTTTTTACAGCCTGTCCCGGAATGCACATTTTTGATGGCTTTATTTGGATTAAGCTTATTTGCCGGGCGATAATTCAGTATTGCTGAAAGATTTTATTGGTTGCTGCCAGATTCGAACGGTGATTATACAATTTTTCTTTTCATGATTGGAGATATCGATTATCTATATTTTACTGAATAATCATTCATGAGGATTTTAGTTCCAAAATTCTTCATGTCTCTGCAAATACACCTAAAACGGGTATGATTGCCGGAGATTGCAGGTTCGATTCCTGCCGGGGCTACTTGGACAGAAACAGAAAGAGAGTGGAGTGCGCACACTCTTTCTCTTTCTCTTTCTGTTTCTCCTTTGAGCTGTTCGCGCCTTTTATAATTCGCTTATATTTACTAGATTTCTCAAATACCGGTTCGAAGTTATAGCATAAATTAGCATGTTAGCGGTCAGGCTATAATGACATTAGATTTCGACAAGCCAAATACTTCAGAATGTTAAATGGAACTTTCACACCTTTTCCAATCTTGACGACGGAAAGGCTTACTCTGAGACAACTAGTAATTAATGACGAGCAAGAAATCTTCATTTTGCGTTCTGACAGTGAAATAAATAAATATCTTGACAGACAAATAAGCAATACTATTGATGATGCAAGGAATTTTATAAATAAGGTTAATGAGAATATTAATAAAAGCGACTCTTTATATTGGGCAATAACTTTGAGTGACAAAAACATATTGGTTGGGACAATTTGTCTTTTTGGCTTTTCAGATGAAAATTACAAATGTGAAATCGGCTATGAACTTTTGCCAAGCTTTCAAGGACAAGGAATAATGAAGGAAGCTGTAGAGAAAGTCATTGACTATGCGTTCAATATGATCAAAGTTAAAAAAATTGAAGCGTTCCTGCATAAAGACAATCAAAGTTCTATAAAGCTGTTAGAGAAATTCTCGTTTAGGAATTTAAATGAGCCTGATAAGATAAATCCTGACTCAATATGTTACCATTTGACAAATACAATTGACAATCTCAAATAAAAAGTTACCGGAAAAGCCCGAACCGCTAACAAGGGGTTTGGCAATATGGCGGGGCGACGAACATATTCTCAGCTTTTGTTCGCTATTCGGCTTCGGTTTCGGCAGTCGAATAACGCCGAGCAGCAGAATAAACAATGAGCTTTTGTATCTTTAATCAACAGCGGCACAGTGTAGACGGAACACTGAATACCGCCACATCGCTAATGCTTTAACGTTAATGTAGCCAGATCATTAATGTGGGGAAATATTAAACAATAAGCCAGTATATATACCCAAAACATCGAACTTTTCTATATCGATTTATGCAGGAAAATGTCGTCATTTTCCGGAAAATTCCAACATGGAGGCCATGACCAGGTTCGAGTCTGACATCCTTGGGGCTACATGGGCTTTTTCTTTATGTAGTTCAAAGCAATAACTCAGATGCAATACTGCGGATTGCCATCAAGGATCTCCTGCTCAAGCTTAGGAGCCTCACCCGCCTTCCACAAGCGTGTACGATGCACCACACGATAAACCAAAGGGCCGCCATCCGGACGTTCGCTGCGTTCCAGTGGTCGCGGTATACATACAAACTCGGTTGAGAGCTGATCGGAAGTGGCGGTTACTAAAGCATAGCCATGACCACCGAAATCGAGAAATGACAAATGCGGTGCAACATCCGGGTTGCGCACAGCACGTGCCTGCTTCATATCTCCTGTTTCCTGTAACTTTAAAGTAGAAAGCACCCCATGCATTGGGGTAACATTCAAAGAAGGGATCACTGTGCCATCGGCCTGATCTATCAGGTGCAGCACACGTTTTGGATTGTCTTTGGCCATGGTTACTTCTAACACTTCTAAAAGGGTCTGCTGCGATATAGAACCGGTAATGAATTCCACGCCCAGTGGCTCGTATTTCTTCGGCGGCAGCGCTTTGGAGGCTAAACCTGCGTGAAACGCATGACGGTCACCTCCAACAACACAAAAACCAGTGATCTTCTGATCGCGTATAAAATCAAATATCTCGTCTTTATCCCTAAGGAATCGATTGTCTATTACTGCATAACCGGCATCTTTGGGCCACTTACTGCCCAGCTCACCAGGCAGGTTTTGATAATCACTTCGTACTTCCATCGTGCCAAAACCGTGTCCCCATATTTTCCAGCGTGCAGTAGAAGCTCCAAGATGTTCCAGGAACCAACGTCGTTGATCGCGGCCCAAGTGAGTCTGGGCATGAACATCTTTTGTGGGATTCGGGAGATCCTTGCCGTTGAAACGAATGGTATCTGGTGGATTGTCATTATTATAATGACGGCCGTAATTCATAATTTCAAAAGGCAATTGTGGTGACACCCTCGGATATTCCGGGGCATCAAAATCATCAGTCGACATATCAGGAGAACGGAATGACCAATTATCAGTCAGCAGCAAATCGACATTTCTTCCCCATCGCAGTACACGCTGGATCTTCAGGCTATTGATCGCTTTCAGGTTATTAGGTTCTTCACAAAGCCCGTCTTCGTTGAATTTCTCGAGGGGTGTATCCACCACTGTTGGAGCGTTGAAATGTTCAAGCCTGGGGTTACCGGGCTGCTGAACATGTGCAGGAATGAATTCCCACCAGGCCTGGTTGGCAGCTACTTTCTGATTTTGTGCCGGAGCATTGTAGCCACCCCCTGCGACATACTCACTCTGGTATCCTGCCCAGGCGAATTCGTGGTTATCCCAAATACAGACAAATGGCCAACGGGCACGGGCATCCTGTAAGTCGGGATCCTCAAGATAGGCACGATAAAGCGTACGATAATCTTCCAGCGTAACCGGCAGGTGGAAATTACTAACCTTTCTACCTTGCGGGAACTTGTATAGATTCCTGATGCGGCGGCCGCGGTTTCCCTTGGGGTTATCTTCGGCATACCAGGTAACTTCATAAATAAAATCGCCCAGGTGTAATACAAAATTGAGTCGCTGATCTTTCGGTCGTGCCTCATCTTCAAAGATCATCTTTCGGTAAGCATTCAGGGCACCTTCATTAGGGCATTGGCAACATACAAAGGTAAAACGAACAGGCGCATCTGAATCGTTGCTTGGCGCCGTTATTGTACGGCCAACCCGGCTGGAGAAACCATGGTCATCAACAAAACGGTACCAATACTCGTGGTCGGGTTTAAGATCCTTAGCCAGGAAACGACATGTCCAATCTGAATCGGCATCAATATCCGCAGTACCACTTGCCAGTATCTTCCTGAATTCCGGGGTGGTTGAAATTTCAAATACCAGCTTACTACTGGAACTACCATTTATTGGCGGACGCCTCGTCCACAGTATTACACTGTCAGCTGTCGGGTCACCTGATGCCACCCCCTGTGGAAAGAGGTCGCGGCGTTCAGCTACCAGCCTGACAACTTTGTTTGCCCAACCTTTCTTTGTTATTATCGCGGAGACAATGATAAGGCCTTGTATGAACTTACGGCGTGTTAAAGTCATGTTTAGTCTGAATTAAGAGTATGCTTTATTCTTATTTCGTTATGTTCAAAACAACCTGAAGCTGTGTCCGTCCAATAAAGAGCACCTAAAGAAATGAAAATTTGAATTAAAACAAAAAGCCAATTGATAAACGGTCAAATCTCACCATAAAAGATTAGTAGCAAACTGTTACCGAAGAAACTTTGCCAAGCCTCCCGCATCAGGCGGAACGACAAAGTGATGTTGTGTGTTAGTGCTTTGTTGTAATTATTATATCTGCTAACCGACTTAAATCTTTGACGGATAAGTTAGAAAATAAATTATCGGGGACTACATAGAAAAAGTTTACTAAGCTTTTGCAACCCGATTGAATCGGGGCCGATTCGATTGTTTCTGGTTTGCTTTGTGAGAAAGCCTGTTCAGAAAAAAGCACCCTAAAAGAATCAAGAATAGTCTTAGCATTGTTTGAAGATGTAGTTTATTTAGAGTTTACATAATTGCTGCCAACGAACGGCTTATGACTCACGCACTAATACTTAAGTAGGAAATTAGGACTAAATCACCCAAAAAGTTCGAACTGGCGCTTGCTGGGGCTACGAGAGAGCAATCTAAAAAGGTTGCTCTTTTTTTATTTCAGGAATGGTGTGTCCCACGCACCAAGGCGTCAGAATGAAGGGGGGATGATTTATCTATACTGATAGGATGACCTTTTCGGGGCCAATCGTTGGCCACGAGACTACAATAACAATCCTTTATTTTAATCATTTTTTTAGGACAGAACAATAAGGACTGACGACGGGCATCCCATCTTCTTTTAGACTTAAGGAACATACCTGCCGGCAAGTATACACCTGTGCAAGTGAGCGATTTCGCTGCCTGTCGCTGGTCGTATGTCTCCCGCGTCACTCACCGTTCCCCATAATCCCGGCCCCTCGAATACCGACAAGACGGGTTTAATATGTGCAAAGGTGTAAATGTTACTGCCTTCAGTTCTGTCGTATTGTACAACCGACATGCCGCTACCGTGATCGCTGAAAAAGTAAAAGCGATCCTGAACCATATCTCCCGGAATGATATTCCCGAAAACTTTATTTATATGGACAAACCGGCTTCCGTTTGTTTGCCCCGGACCAGGCATAAAACAAAGAAGACAGACAGCAATGACAGTAAGCAGCGACAGCCTTTGGCCAATATGCACATACCGAAGAAGATTGAAAGATTTGTTCTTTTTGGTGAAAAGATTCAGATTATTCATAAGCTGCATTTAATTGAATCAAATATAATATGTGCGAATAGTCATACATTCAATAGATGAGTTTTTTTGGGGGTCTATGCTAACCATTTTGAACAAAGTGAAAAATCCACGCCTTGCTTGTCTTACACGCCGATATTAATACCGGCAATAGCCATTAAATTGTCTTACACCAGGTTCGAACTGTATGAAGAAAAATAGTAAGATGTCAATCATTTTTTTTGATCCTGTCTCTATAAAACTAAAAATATTTTATAGGAATGTAATGTTTTTCCCTGGTTCACCCAAAAAAATTTCAATGGCGATTTGCGATCATTCATTCCCGTTGAAGTCGTCATTATTTTCATAGTTTACTCCCGGATTCGTGTCCACGAACCAATATCGATGCAGTCGATGGCCGTTAAATCGTTAGCCACGGGGTTCGAACTGCACCAATTCACACGTTACTTTACCGCAAGTATTCTTCTCCGGTTCAAGATGACCCTTCATGGCAGACATCATCCCGGGTTTATAGTTACCTGGTCTGATATTTGATAATTCAATTTTTTACCAGCATCTTTTTTACAAAATCTTTTTCTACCTGGAAATTTGTTAGTGAGAGAGCTTTTGTTAAATGCAGATCGCTTTTGTGGTATTCTCCTTCCTGCCAGTACAATTTGCCTAACGCCGCATGCAGTAAATATGACTGATCCAGGAAAGTTTGCTGCAAATCGTGAAGGGCATCAAAAGCCTTCTGCTTTTGCGAATCATAGTACAACGCAATCGCATAGTTCAGTTCAATAAACGGGTTGGGATTATTTTGCAATAACTGCCTGTATAACTGCGTAATGCTTGTCCAATCCGTACCGGCAAAACTTTTTGCATGGCAATGCAGGCAGGCAATCGCCGCCTCGTAATGATAGGAAGAAATAGTTGAGCATTTGGATTGATTGAGATAGTAACTGCCCAGAGCAATCAAATCATCGTTCCAAAGAGTTCTGTCCTGTTCTCCCAGGTCGGACAATTCGCCGGCTGGTGTAATCCTCGCGCTGAGCCTTGCCGCATTGAACAATAACAAAGCATACAATGCAGCCGTATCGCTGTTACAGACATGATTGTCCAATAAAGACTTTGTCATTATTAAGCTCTCTTCGCATAGTTCTTGCCGAATGATCTCTTTTCCGCTGCTGGCCTTGTATCCTTCATTAAATATGAGGTAGATTATCTTATGCACAACAGGCAATCTTATTTTCAGTTGCTGCGGCGTTGGTTCTTTCAAAAAAATGTTTTCCATTTTGATCCGCTGCTTTGCCCTTGCCAGTATTTTGTCAACGCCATCAATCGTAATGCCCAATGCCTTTGCGATAGACCCGGTTTTCAGGTTTGCCACATATTTCAATGTGATCACCACCTGCATTTTTGCCGATAGCCCGGGATGCGAACAGGCAAACAATAACTGCATTTTCCTGTCATCAAAAATATTTTCATCCGGCTCTGCTTCCCCGTTAATTGCAGGATATTCTTCAAAAGGGTTTTTGAATGATTTATTTTTTTTAAGCGCGTTAATGGCATTGTTCCTGCAGACTGTATACATCCACCCTGCCGGGTTGTCGGGAATGCCTTTATGTTTCCACGACGAAAGCGCGGCATAAAAAGCATCCTGCACCAGGTCTTCAGCCGTTTCAATGTCAATGTCTCTTGAAAACTGAAGCATGGCAGTTACCATTTTTCCAAAATGGCTTTTGTATAATTTGTCAGTTGCCTGTTGCTCTTTGTCCATCGCCTATTTCCCTGATATCTTTAACTCCCATGAGGGGGCGCACTTCAATGGCCATATTGCCGCTTTGCACCAGCGGGCAGGTTTGTGCAATCGAAACAGCATCCTGCAGATCTTTTGCTTCTATAAAAATAATACCGCTTATGCCTTCCTTCGCTTCAATAAACGGCCCGTCAGAAAGCACATTGTCTTTGCTTACATAGCCGCCTTTGATATGCAAAGCGTCGCCGGATATATAATTGCCTTTTTGCACCAATGTTTTTACCCATGCATCCATTTCCCTTACCCCGTCATACCGTTCTTCTTCGTTCCACTTCCTTAGCTTATTAAGGTCCTCCCTAATGATGAGTAAGAATTTTTCCATGATGGTTTGTGTTAATGACCAAACGTGTACACAAGTTAATGCAGGTTTGAAAGCCTTTGCAAAATTTTTATTTGAATTCTTTTGTGCTGCCCGGGTAGCCTGCCCCTGGCCCGAAAAAGCATTCAATGGATTTTATTTTGCCATTGTTGAAAGTATAATACTCGGTGTTGCGGACGATCTTGTTATCGGTTGTAGTGATATTGTAAATAGCGAATCCGCAGTCGCCCTGAACGATAATTTTAGAGAATTCAACTTTTTTGAAGAATTGGGAAGTCCCCCAGCATCTCTCTTTGTAAGTTGCCAGGGAGATATGGTCATCACCGGCCGGGCTTGTGAATGTAAAATCATCAGCAAACTGGCTGGCAACCATGTTCCAATCTTTCTTTTCAAATCCCAGGAGATAAGTCCTGATAAGTTTCTCAGCATTTTGCGCTTTGGAAGAAACTGCCATGCCGCAAAGCATAACAGAAAGTAGAATGAGTTTCATAAATAATTTCAGGTAAGACAAACGAATTTTGGTTTTCCGTACAAAAAGGGGGGATTTTTTTTAAGGGTTGGTATTTTTAGAAGTCCATTCCAGTTAAAAAACCAACAGACATATATTGGGGCTACCTTAGAATCAACTATTTACCGCAAATCCTTTAATAGATAGTATTTACACCTGCCTGATACTGTTTCTATAGCATCTTTACCTGAACGTTCAGCACCATGACTTTTGATCACAGCACCTTCAGGTGGTTTGCATACCCTGTCTGCACAGCGTATGCGTTAGACCTGCTACCATCTTTTATTCAGCACTCAAAAAACTATCCTCATCTTTGATTCGCGACGCACCCAACAACGGCGAAGAAGAAGACTCAGTGGTTCTTCAGGAGAAAATGCGCGCTCATTTTTGTCATCTTTTCCTAATTTAGTGCTACAAATCTGTTTTAAAGATTTTGTGCAGCCTGTCAAGGGGCTAAGAAGGTGGTAAATTATTTGCATGCTAAATCTTATCACGATATTATATGGAAGGACTTGACTACTTAAAAAAAACGCTTTTAAGTTTTGCTGACTCCCGGGACAGGGACCTGCAGGAGCTTGAGCAATTATTTACCCTGAAGACCTATAAGAAAAATGATTTCTTTCTAAAGGAGAAGAATATTTCAAAAAATATAGGTTTTGTAGTGAGCGGAATCCTACGGGAATTTTACACAGACAAGGACGGCCGGGAATACAATAAAACATTTTGCCTCCCTGGTTATTTCACCGGGTCATATTATGATTTATCCTCAGCCAAACCGTCTGTCGTTTCAATACAGGCCATGACGGATGTCAAAATTTTGGTTATGAGTTATTCTGAGTATAAAAGATTAGTTAGCAATGATATTTTCTGGTTGAAGATTGCTTATTCTTTTGCGCATAATTTATTGATCTCCAAAATAGAAAAAGAGTATCAGTTGCTTACACTCTCGGCAACTGAGCGCTATGATTTATTGCTCAGTTCTAATAAAGATTTTAAGCAGTTAATACCCGACTATCACATTGCCTCTTACCTGGGCATTACACCCATCTCCCTTAGCCGGATACGGTCTAATAAAATAAAAATACGGAATTAGCTTTCTTATCATTTGATAAGGAAAATCTGTTGGTGATTTGTTGACCTTTGTTTCATCAAATGAAACTAAAAGAATACCTATGGTCAATAAACCCGGTGCGTGGATACTCACGCTTGTACTGGCCGTTTTTTTTATTTATGTCAGTTACAGAAAATTCTCAGGCAACGAAGTGACTGTTGGACACTTTCGCGAATGGGGGTATGGCAAATGGCTGGTTACTGCCATAGCAATCCTGGAATTATCCGGAGCCATTTTACTTTTATTTCCTGCAACCGCAACGAGTGGCGCGCTATTACTTACTTTTGTAATGGCAGGAGCAACCTATACGCTGGTCAGCCATGAGGTTTGGCGAACAGCAGCCATCACAATGACAACCCTGGTGCTTCTCCTATGGTTAGGCTATATGCGTTGGAATCAAAGCTGGATGCTGATGTTATTTAAAAGGGGCACTTGATGTAATAGGCCAATGGAATCATTCCCGGGAATTTACTTCCGCTTATTTGTCTTCCCTATTGATGCTCAAAAAACTTTTTAATGGAAAAAAATATTAACGAGAAAGCGCCTGTTCTATGTTCAAAGTCTGTCGTCATCCGGGCCAGCCCCGAAAAAATCTGGGCGACACTGACTAACATCAATAATTGGACGAACTGGCAACCTGAAATTAAAAAGGCGAAGTTGAATGGATCACTCAGGCCCCAGTCAACATTTGAATGGAAAGCCCGGGGATCTACAATTCATTCAACAATCCACACGGTGGAGCTTTATAAAGCTTTGGGCTGGACCGGCAAGGCCTTGGGTATACTTGCCATTCACAACTGGACAATTCAGCAAGAAGGGAGCAACTCAATCGTTTCTGTAAATGAAAGCATGGAGGGCCTTCTTGCCGGGGTTTTTAAAAATCTTATTACGAAAAACCTCGCAAAAGACACGACAAACTGGCTTCAATTTTTGAAAGACGAATGTGAGAAATTGACATAAGCCCGCAGTCAGGAGTGTTCAGAAAAAATAAAGAATTTTCGAAAGCTATCTGGAGTTTGAAACCATTGCTGTCCGAGGAAAATTGTGATTTATTAATTTATATTGACTTGCACGATACGTTCCTCCGGAACGTAACAGGGCACTCAAATGAACCAGCTACCCACGATATGCCTCGATGGGGCATGAAAGTCTCCTGTATTTATTTACTGTTCTGCATTGTTGCTCCGGGGTTTTCCCGTGTTCCAGTGGAACACATCGTGGGTAGACAGGTTAGAAGGCCGGCGAAGCGTTCCATCGGAACGCCTCGTGCAGTATACCGGGATAAAAAGATTTCTAAAAGCGGGCCCCATTTATATCAACATGCTCAAGACCTTGATTGTACTGGTTTTTAATAATACGCATTCATTTTTCCCGGACAGCAATGGTTTGAAACTCCGGATCGGCTTTGAAAAAGCCGTCCATTCCCTAAGCAGTATCAAATCTTCCGTCCATTGGTTCGAATTTTCTCTTGTTTGGGCTATATCGCCCGCCGAATCTTTAGCGAAGGCGGCCTTTGCTATTAATAAGATTTGATTCGCAGACACGAAGGCTTCAGGGTGCCGGGCCCATGTCGTATATTTATGTCTTAGCGGTAACCGTAACGATCATCCGATAAAGATTCAAAAACTCCGTCATAATGGACAAATTTATGAGCGCTGATACAAGGATAAATAAATCATTTAAAAACCTGGCTTCATTTTCCGAAGAAGTCCTCGTTGACTGTCCTTACTGTCATAAAAGGGCGATAGTATTTGCAGAACACGGACAACACACTGTTCCTTATCCTAACCAGTTCAGAGCTAAATTTAGATGCAACAATTGCTATAAATCGATCGATGAGAATTTTTGGTACGGCCCGATTATCATTGCTCCTGCAAACGCAAATTGCGGTTATTGTGGGGGTAGGTTAAAACATAGTGAGAAAGTAAATAAATATCAAGATAAAATTGAGGTGAAATGTCAAAACTGCAAACAAGAGAAAAAATATGATGTTCACTATAGTTTGACCTATGCTACTAATAAGCAAGCGACTGACCCGTACTTTGGACTTCAACTTTGGTTACAAATACCTGTCGATGACAATATATTATGGGCGTATAATTTTGAACATCTTGAATATTTGAAGAATTATGTTTCTGCAAAACTTAGAGAAGCTGCAAGTGGCGGGAAGTATTCTTTAGCCTGGAAACTTCCAAATTTTATAAAGCTTGCAAAAAACAAAGGCAAGATTTTGAAAGCAATTGGTCGTCTTGAAAAAAAGGTAGCAATAGTGTAACAAAGAGCAGTTAACCGGTTCTCCGTAGTGTTTCCCTCTCCGATTCTGTAATAAAGATATAAGTTATAGGGTTGTCACCGCCAGGTTTGTGTCGCAGGACACTGACCATGGCGGGAACCTGCTACTTGTGATAGAACTTACTATCCGCAGGGACTTCCTTCCTGTCAAACATTCCGTAATCTCTTACAACTTGTGCTATTTTTAAATGGTAATCCTTAAAAATATGTTCCCTTCCTTTTGATTGGGCATTACGATGAACTTCTAAATTCCGCCATTCCCGTATGGCTTCTTCGTCTTCCCAAAAGGATAAAGACAATATTTTTCCGGGATGATAAATACTTTGAAACCTTTCAATGGAAATAAACCCTTTAATTTTTTCCAATTCAGGTTTCAGGCTTAAAGCAATATCCAGGTATTCATCTTTATGCCCATCCGCCGGAATAACTTCAAATATTACAGCAATAGCATGTTTATTTGTTTCCTTCCTGTTCATTCCAAATTTTAAAAACCGAATTGTTTCATCATACAATTGATAGCGGCTTTTTTCAAGGTGCATGACATGAGTGCCATTTTCTATTACGACATATTTTTTGTATAGCGAATTTTCTAATGATACAAATAGCTTTTCATCATCAGTATTATTTGGGTATTCATCCCATTCACCCCTTATTACTAAAACGGGTACTTTTATATCAGCAGGATTATAGTATGACTTGTTATGCAACATATCTTCCAGATCCTGCGAAGGTCCTGATGGAAAACGAACACTATTTGATTTGAATTTTGCAGCCAAAGTATCCGACCGTAACCAGGTATTGCCCCATATTTTAAACACTTCAGGTTCTAATTGACAATTCTTTTTTTGGGGTGTTAAATTTTTCATTGCTGTTATTCTTTGTTCAGGGGTCATCATTTCATAAGCGCCTTGTATCTTTTCAATGGCAGATGAATCCTGTCGCTGGGTGATGGCGGCGAATAAAACTAATTTAGCAACTTTACCGGGGAATTTTGTTGCATACAGAGCAGCAACAGAACCGCCCCACGAATGACCAATTAAATATACTTTCGTTTTTCCTGTTCTTTGTATAATTAAATCAATGGCTTTATCTACATCTTTATAAATATCCAAAGCCCTGCCAACAGGTTTGCCTGTTGGCAAACTTGTTTCCATTTCAGGATAACGGTCTGCATTTCCAAAGCCTAAAAAATCAAGTGCATATACATTATATCCATTTTCTGCAAGGTCATCCATCCATGAATAATTATTCATCCTGAAACCAAAAGCCAAATTAGAAGGGAAAGTAGCGCCATGAAGAAACAGAACAGCATAATCGTTTGAAAGAACTGTTGGCTCTTTATGTGCCAGGGCAATTTGTAATCCCGGAATATGGCTTTCTGTTTTTATTATTTCATAATCATTCATCGTATTTAGTTTTAGGTCTTTGCTTATTTTTGAGCGTTGATTGCTGTTACAAATAACACCAGGAATAAGAAAGATGACGCTATATATTTCATTTATGATGTGGTTGATAAATGCAAAGTTTTAAAATTATCATCTTTGATACTTCATTTTATACTTAACTGTGAATGTAATCACGTGGAAAAAGAGATTGGATATAGTACATCCCTTATTGGTGACCGAATTCGGGCAAATATTTTCCGGACACTTCCTGGTAACAGGGCAGATACTGCAACCGGGTTAGCAATTAGTGCAGGCACATCACCACAGAATATCAGTATGCACTTAAACAAATTGATACAAGCAGACTTACTAACCATTGTTGCGCGGTAAAGATTCGCGCCTGTCCGGCATCAGAAAAATAGCGTTAAGAAAATTACGGAGTAAGCCGTCTTTCCCGCATCGCGGGGAAGAAACGCAGGGCTGTTTGAGCCCGTGGTATTTTCAGCGCAAAAGCATGCCCGGGGCGATCCGATAGCTATCGGATTCCCTGCGTTTAGGCTTACGCAGTAATTTTTAGCCATTTTTCTGTAGCCGGGACTTTTTTTGTTTCTTTTTTTGTCAAAAAAAAAGAAAATAGAATCTTCGGAGAGAAATTAAAAAGCAAGCCCTCCGCCCGCAATGGTTCGTAAGACTCAATACCTTCGCGGGTCTGCCAGAGTTTAGAATATTTTCTCCCGACAGCAATAGTTTGAAACTCCGGATCGGCTTTGAAAAAGCCGTCCATTCCCCAAGCAGCATCAAATCCTCCGTTCATTGGTTCGAACTGCTATCCCTTGTTTGGGCTTAGAAAGCAACTTTTTCGGCTGCTTTATTGATCTGACGGAATGCTGGGCGGGAGCCCGCATCAGGACGACAGGTTATTGGCATCGGCCACCGGGCATACAAGATTTTCCTTCTGTTACTTCTGCCTGCCTTTGGAGGTTATCCTCTGTCCATTCGGCGTATGCCTTTTCCAACACTTGCAACAATGCCTGGGTATCACGGTCTCCTGTTACGATGTGTTTGCTGTTGAAGAGATAGTAAGGAACTCCCGGGACCCCCATTTGTTGGGCAACACGAATATCATCTCGAACCTCACTGGTATAGCGGTCACCTTCAAGTATTGTTCTTGTTTCCTGGCTGTTTAAACCAAGAGTGGTTCCCAGCTCAACAAGTGTTGAAATGTCGTCTATATTCCTGCCATCGGTAAAATAACTCTTAAACAAAAGCTCCTCTGCCTCAGTTTGTAGCCCTTTTGCTTTAGCCAAATGAGAAAAACGATGCGCGTTAAACGTATTTACAGGTTTGGCTTTATCAAAATCATAAATCAATCCTACCAACGCTGCTGCATCTTTAACCTGATCGCAGGCCGCTTTTGATTGTTCCAGGCTCATACCGCTATTTTCAGACAAAGACTGATAAAAGCTTTTGTGAGGCTCGCTTTTTAAATCGGGCAAAAGTTGAAAGCTTCTCCAGGTAATTTCAATATCTGAAGCATTTTTGAATACTGATATGGCGCTTTCAAATTTTCTTTTACTCATGTAACAGAAGACGCATGTTACATCGCTCCAGATTTCCACTTTCATGCTGCTGTTTGTTGACTTTGTAATCATTGTTCACTATCGTTTTTAAATTGAATGCAAACTTAGGTACCTTTGTTCCCGAACGATCGATACTATCCCTGTGGATAGCGCTATACAAAAGGTTAGTAAATCAGAAGAAAATGGATACTGCTAAACGAAATAAAAATGCCGACACATTTGAGACATGCCGGCAAAGAATGCTCGCAGTTAAAGATGCTTTGGGAGTATTAAATGGCAGATGGAAAATTCCTATTATGACTTCTTTATTGTTCGGGGACAAGCGATTCAAAGAAATATCAAAAGAAATTGACGGGGTTACCGACAAAATGCTTTCTAAAGAATTAAAAGACCTCGAAATAAATCAACTGGTAAAAAAAGAGGCCCGTGATACCTTTCCACCTACGGTTAAATATTCGCTCACGGAACACGGAAGATCACTTGAGACGGTTGTGGCCGAATTATATTATTGGGGATCAAAACACAGAAAGAAGATAATTGGCAAATAATATAAACCTTCAAAACACAAAGGGTTTATTTGATCATGCAAAAGATAAAAAGAGCAGCACCAGTGAAAGCAGCAACCAGGAAATAAGGAAATTTTTCCCGGATTTGCTTCCCGGTTCCCGTTATCGCCGTTGTAGGAGTTCCGCCTTTACGCCATTGTTGCGTGTTTCCCGTCGAATTGAATCACTCCAACTACTTTAAACAGGTAAGAGGGGCACCAACAACGAACCATGAGTTTCTCCCCCTTACACTGGCGAATTTTTCCACAACTACAGTCTTTTTTCTGCTACCCAAACAAACAGTTACCGACCTTCTCTTTTTGTATGGAACCAATTTATACATACCCGAACTCTTAATGAGCCCTTTTCCCTAAACGTTCAGTACCATATCTTTTGAATACAGCACCTTTAGGGCGGTTTGCTACCTGCATCTGCATACCGATAGCAGAGGACCTGCCTCCATCTTTTGTACAGCATTTTAAAGAACTAATAGTAAAAGTCTTCAAATTCATGGCGCACCCAGCAGCGGCAGGAACCACCCATTTAACGATATTTGTATCATGGCGGACTTAAAAAAAAGATTACTCACCGGGGAAAGACCGACAGGGAAATTACACCTTGGACATTATGTTGGCACTATTCAAAACAGGGTAAAATTGCACAAGGATTATGAATGCTTTTTCATAATCGCAGACCTTCACATGCTCACTACAAAAAACACGAAGGAGGATATTCAAAAGACAGCAGAAAATGCAAGATACCTGGTTTTGGATAATTTGTCATCAGGACTTGACCCTGACTTCGCCACCTTTTACCTCCAGTCATCCATACCTGAAGTTTGTGAAATGAATACCTTGTTTCAAAACCTGGTTACAGTACCACGATTGGAAAGAATACCCAGTCTAAAGGATATGGCAAGAGCAGCCGGTAAATCCGAAATGCCTTATGGACTTTTAGG
The DNA here is from genome assembly GCA_030706685.1 of Bacteroidota bacterium. Classification (GTDB taxonomy): domain Bacteria; phylum Bacteroidota; class Bacteroidia; order Chitinophagales; family Chitinophagaceae; genus VBAT01. The sequence goes on along the minus strand of JAUZOA010000077.1, from coordinate 1,254 downwards.
TTACCCGGTTTTGCAGACGGCTGATATACTTTGTGTGAAGGGAGAATTAGTTCCGGTTGGAAAAGATAATGCAGCTCATGTGGAAGTGAGCCGCGAGATAGCAAAACGATTTAATCATTTATACGGTGAGGTGTTTCCAATACCGGATGTATTAGTCGGTGATGTCCCCTCTTTAGTCGGAACAGATGGCCAGGCAAAAATGAGCAAGAGCCTGGATAACGCCATCTACCTTTCAGATGATGAAAAAACAGTTGACAAAAAAGTAATGAGCATGTTCACCGATCCTAACCGGGTTAGAGCCGATGTGCCGGGGCAGGTTGAAGGCAACCCGGTGTTTATTTATCATGACATTTTCAACCCGGATAAACGGGAGGTGGAAGATTTGAAAAGCCGTTACAAAGCCGGAAAAGTCGGTGACGTAGAAGTAAAACAAAAATTATCAAAAGCGCTTAACGATTTTCTATATCCTATGCGTGAAAGAAGAAACAGGTTTGAAAATGAAAAGGGCTACATAGATGAACTCATTTATGAGGGAACAAAGAAAGTCAGAAAGGAAGTGCAGAAGACGCTATACGAAATGAGAAAATCAATGGGCTTTGTTTCTACCTGGAGAAGTATCGAAAGAAAGGCAACCGACAGAGCAAAATCCCGGAATGATGCTGATAATTCAGTTTCATCAAACACAACACAGTCTTAATCGCTGTCCTGTACGGACAGAAGAATAATTGATAACATGAGATTTACCATGTAAGTGTTTAAGATTGTATAGTAAATATTCCGGGAATTTCACTCATTACTCAATCTTACATAAAAAATCCTGTGCGATAATCCATTACTTTACCGGGAGCAGCTCTCCTTCTATCCGTTTTCTTATTAGTTCATATTCCGGTTCGGTGAGCCATTTGGTTTTTTGTGCCAGCAAAATATTTACTCGTGTGCCTTGTTGCAGGGTGCTATCGAAAAGCTTTTCCTGCAGTTCCCATTTGAGTGTTTTGGGATAATCGCTCGTGGTAAGAATAAGCATATCCCAGTCGCTTTGCGCATCGTAGGCGCCCGAGGCGCGGTTACCGAACAGCATTAATTCGGCATCAGGGATCTCGGTGGTGATTATTGTTTTTAAAGTGGCTAAGGTTTGCTTATCCAGTTTTTCCTGTTCGGTTTCTTCAAATAGGGTCCCATACCCATTGGTGAGCAGGAATTGTTTTACGATGGCACGGAAAACCTTGTTAGGCGGAACCTGCAGCATTTCGCAGG
>JAUZOA010000076.1 GCA_030706685.1 Bacteroidota bacterium | reverse complement strand
CTATTATCAAATCCAATCAGGAAGGAAGGGCCATTCAGCAGATAATAGTGCAGTTTACTTTCTTCATAAGGGCCGATCCATCCGAAATAGACTTTGTCAATACCTGCTTTCAGTATTTTATCATATTCTGTCACGGTCTTTTCGTATTCAAGATTAAAAACAAACTCACGGATGATGTATTGTAAAATGGCCTGCTGCTGTTTAGTCATTTCCCATCCTTTTACTCCCCTGTAATCAACCAGCCGTTTCCCGCTTTCCGCTGCTGTGATGATATCCATGGGAACAGCACGGCTCATGGTTGCTTTTTGCTGCAAGGCGGGTGGAAGCAAATGGATCAGTTGTATGCCGAGGTCTTCTTCCTGTCCCACTACCCGCCAGCCTGCATATACGGATAATGGAAATACCAGTAATGGGCTTCAGGTTGAACAGGCAGAAGCGATAGATATACCAGGTATACAGAAGTCTTCTTCAAGACGGGTAAATCAATTAGCCGTGGATTTCAGATAATCAATTATTTTCTTTTCTTCGGTGTCAGTAATATTTGTCCTTATTCTCATGTGCCTGCCAATAATTTCCCAGTTTACAGCACTAAATTCTCCGGGCCCGGGTGCATTATGACAACGGCCACAGTTTTCCCCCCATAACTGGATACCTGTTTTATTCTGTACTTTCTGTGAAACAGCACAACCACTGCTTACTACTATCAAATTGCTTAATAAAACAAACAAGACAACTGACGATATGATAATATACTTTTTCATTTGTTTTGATTTAGATATTAAAAACCAAATATTACCTGCCCGTAAAATGCATTGGGTTCGTCTTTCTGATTTTGGTAAGTCAATTTGACAAGGCTGTTCCATTTTAACCAATAATCAAGCGAAATGGCAAACTGGTGTATATCGCCTCCGCCCCAGTGTGCGTCAACAGGTGTTTTGAATTTGGAATACCGGGCTGCTAATTCAAGATTATGAATAAACGCATTGTGAACATGTACAGGCCGGATGGTACCGGTAACATAATAGGAAGACGGCGAATTGGTAAAGGTGTAAGGTATATTGTTTGCATCCAAATAAGTAGCATTATCCACCTTTTGATGTTTCCATTCACCAAGCAGCCTCAAATCGCTTTGTATGGAAGTAAGATGACCGTAATAGTTGAAATCAATTGCCTGCATAAACACACCAATATTCTCATACGGTGTGCCCGTATCCCCGGTTTTCGATTTCTTCTGGAACGAATAGCCGACCTCTAAACTGGAATTTGTAAGGGGAAGAAACCCTAAACGTCCCCCAACGGCTTTACCCTTATTATTTCCAACATATCCTTCATAATCAAATTGTCCTGCATTATCCGGGTCGGTAAGAAGAATGGGCCCGTTTGACAAGTATAGTTCATAGTTGATTTTTGCATCACCGGTTCCGAAACCGCCCTGCGCCCCGATCCCTACTTCATTCATAGCACCTATGCCGCCATCACCGAATCCAACGGGGTCAGTCGATAAGCGATTGACGAAACCTTCGCCCATCCGGCCCCGGTAGGCGCCAAACTTAGGCAGGAACCGGCCTGCATGCAAAGTGAGGTACTTATTAACAATGAAACACATGTTGGCATATTCAAGCCCGATATCAAGGGTACCACCGCCTGTTTCAAACTCAGGTTCTGCTTCCACAAAAAGATTGTCAGAAATTTTCCATAAAAAGATGGGTTTGAAATTTACATCTCCAAATTGAGCATTGTTCTTATCGGAGGAAAAAGTCATTTCTGCATTGCCAAAAATTGCGAATTTATTTTGCCCATCTTTTGATTTATTATCAGTATTTCCTGTTTGAGCCTGCATCCTGCTACTGTAAAGGAGAAGCAGCAGGAGTGGTAAATAAACTTTATTCATAAGTTTTAGTTTTTATTTATGTTTTGCTAATGTGCGTACGTAATTCACAACCTGCCATCTTTGTATTTCAGTAAGAGTGGTTTTATAAGTGGGCATAGGGTTATTGCCCTCTGTAATGATCCAGAAAAGGGCGCCATCTGTTTGCTTTTGAACAAAGTCTGAAGTATGATCTGCCGGTGGCCTGGACAGACCCGGCGCAGCAATACCGTCCCCTTTTCCTTTACTCCCATGGCAAGTAACGCAATACTGAGTATAGATTTTTTTTCCTTCCAGGGTGGCCTCGGCATTTCCTTTTACAGGATTTACTACTGCATCGGCTGATGGAGGCGAAGGGAATTTACGGGATTGCGAAAATGCAGTACTGAAAAAAAAGCAAAACAGCAGTGACAGGATCAATATTTTTGTAGTAATCATTTAAAATTATTTTGATGGTAATCCCGTCCAAAGTATTTTTTTTTACAAGTAAATGATATGATCCATCTCATGTTAACATATGATTAATTTCACGCTGCCTGTTTTTTCTTATCTTATATGGGGTTTATGCTTGCCATTTAGTCAACCATTGGCAAGATGGCAAGCCATAAGATAGTAATGACTGCAATAAGATAAAATTGCTGAAAGGGATATTTGTATATATAACTTTGCATAGTATTGATGATTCTTTTGCCTGGTAATTGCATTATTGTAGAGGATGTCCCGGCGACTATCCGTTTTCTTTTAGTTAGTTGGATGTTGAGGGTAGTTTTTTGTCACTGTATTTTAGCAGACCATTGGCTGGATTCAATTTCGTAATTGCGGAATACTTTACACGGAGTCTTTAAATATATTGTTACAAGAAAACATTTGATAACTTTATTCTTCATGTCTTAAAATCTCTTTTATGAATCGCATATTCTTCTTCTTTGTTTTAGCACTCGCCAGCTTTTTAGCAATAAAATGCGGCTCTGGTAATCAAAAGGAAAATCAGAATGATAAAATGGCTTCAAACAAAACGGATACAGTTGTTATTTCCCGGGGAGTTAATTCCCGGGGAATAGGCAGGTTCAAAGAAGTCAAACTGACACATCCTTTGAATGAGGATATGATAGCCAAAGCCCAGCTCATTTTTAATGCAAAATGTACTGCCTGCCATAAACTGACCACCGAAAAACTGGTCGGACCGGGCTGGAAAGGAGTTACCGACAGGAGGGAACCTGAATGGATCATGAATTTCATAACCAATACCCAGGTAATGCTGGATAAAGATCTGGCGGCACAAGCCGACCTGGTAACGTGTCTTGTTCGCATGCCTAACCAGGATCTTAGCGATGAACAGGCACGCCAGATGTTGGAGTTCATGAGAAAAAATGACGGGAAAAACTGAACCCATCTTTTGACTATTACTAGTGTGATGAGTAGTAAATTAATTTACTAAAACTGCCGTCTATTTGGGATATGGGCAGAATACCTCAACCTATGCCTGTAGCTGAATCCGGTAATTTGGCCTGCTTAAATCATTTTACTGATAAACTTTATCACTACTATTTTCTTTCTCATCTCAGAAGGTATGTTTTTTTTAACTAATATAATAAACCTACCTGAAATTGGGTATTGAGATAATCCTGAAATATCTTTATGTTATAAAGACTTACCTGTAAACTATTTTAAGGCACCCACCACCAGATGAAAATAAAAATATTCCTTTTTTCTTTTTTATACTTTATTGCTATTGTTTCTTTTGGACAGCCTCCTTCAAATGATGAATGCAGTAGTGCCATTTTGCTCCCTGTGAACAATGATAACAGCAATAACGTAGTTTATAGTGGAAATACGGGCTATTCCACGCAGAGCCTGCCTTCCTGTTTTGCTTCAGGATATGGTGCAAAGGATGTTTGGTTCAAATTTGTGGCTACTGCTTCTACGCACAGAATTACCGTCACACCTACAGGTTCAAACAGGTGTGCGTTTGAAGTTTTCAGTGGTATCTGCGGGAGTCTTGTTTCCTTAGCTTGCGCACACACAGGCGCCCTTTATGATCCCGATGTTGCTTTATTAAATAATCTTATTCCCGGCGATACTTATTACCTCCGATTATGGGATTATTATGGCGAAGGAACTCCTACCCGTACGTTTGATATTTGTATTAACACCGCTACAGTATTTGTTGATAATGATGATTGTATTAATGCTGCGGTGGTAGTGCCGTCGCCTGACGTAAATTACAGCTCCAGTGTTAATTGCTACAATTATGGAGCGACACAATCAATGCCCGGTTGCTTTGCTACTGCAGATGGCGATGTATGGTTTAAATTTACAGCTGTCAACAGCCGGCAAAAAATCATCGTTTGGACCAATGAAATTATGTCGCCCGTCCTGGAAATTTTCAACGGCTCCTGCGGGAATTTAACCTCTATGGCCTGCCGGTATACCGGCAATGGCGGCGATGATTATTATGTTGATGCCGACATTTCTACTTTTATTCCGGGAAACACTTATTACTACCGGATTTATGGGGGCAACAATGTCCGGACTACTATCACCACTTTTATTCTAACACTTCCATCTCCGCCGTTAAATGATGAATGTTCAGGAGCAATTATGCTGGCAGTCAATAACAATACTTCCTGCACCAATATCTACAGTGGTAACGTCGGCTATTCTACGCAAAGCCTGCCTTCCTGCATGGCTACAGGATTTGATGCGAAAGATATCTGGTTTAAGTTTGTAGCGACAGCTGCTACTCACACTATTGCTGTTACATCTACCAGCTCCGATTTCTATTTATGCCAGGTTTACAAAGGCAGTTGCGAAAACCTGGTTTCACTGGCGTGTACAGATCTGGGTAATTCCGGTACTGTTTCCTTAAACAATCTTATCGTTGGCAATACGTATTACCTGCGATTATGGGATCATTATGGCGGCGGCTCTGTTTACAGAACATTTACGGTTTGCATTACAACTTCTTCTACCGTGATTGATAATGATGAATGTATTAATTCTTTGACTGTTATTCCTTCTATTGACGCTAACCCGGGTACTGCCATTAATTCGAATAATTATGCGGCAACCCAGTCAAGGCCCGGATGTCTTGGCATAGCGGAAGATGATGTATGGTTCAAATTTACGGCAACCCACAGACGGCATAGGATTTTCGTTCAAACAGCGGATAACATTTCGCCGGTAATTGAGGTATTTATGGGCAACTGCGGAAGTTTAAGCTCCATTGGGTGCCAGAATAGTGGTAGTGGGGGAGGAGGTAACTACGTTGATGCTGATATATCCTATTTCACGCCGGGAATTACTTATTATTACAGGGTTTATGGAAGCCCCGGAGATAACATAAGGACAAATATCTCTACGTATATTACTACACCTCCCGTATCCGTGCCGGTATGTCAAAATGGTGGTGTTCTTTTAATGACGGATATATACGGCAGTAGTTATCAATGGCAGGTTAATACAGGATCGGGGTTTGTCAATGTTCCTAATGATCCGAATTATTCCGTTTCTAATACGATTGATTTAGATATTTATCAGGCTCCTTCATCCATGTATGGATATCAATACCGGTGCCTTGTTGATTCTGCGTATAGTTCAATATTTACACTTATTTTTCATAATTCCTGGTATGGCCCGGTTGATTCTTCCTGGGAAAACCCTGCCAATTGGTCCTGTAGTGTTTTACCAGATAGCAATACGGATGTCATTATCCAGTCAGGAAATGTAATTGTTAATTCGAACAGGTCATGCAGGAGCATTAGTACTAATCCTGGGACATCGGTTAAGGTAAAAAGCGGCTATACCCTCACGGTTACGCATTAGTTATCCATCTTTAATTTATAATTACCTGCATTTTTGAATGGGTGAATGGTCTATAGGTATAATCTTAAACCTTCAACCTTTTCCTTACCTTTGCGTCCATTATGACAATCGAAAAATTAAATGATATGCGGTCCCGCATTGCCGGGATAAGGAGGTTTCTTTGACGTCGAAAACCGACAACAGAAAATCGCTGAAGACAAACAACTTTCCCTGAGCCCCGGTTTCTGGGACGATAATAAAAGAGCCACCGAAATTCTTAAGAACATCAAGCTGAATGAATATTGGGTAAACCTCTATGAGCAGGTGAATACCGCTGTGGAAGATTTTGCCGTACTCCTGGATTTCCGGAAATCCGGGGATGCTACGGAAGAAGAAACCAAAGCAGCTTATGATAAGGGATTACAATTACTGGATGAAGCGGAATTCAAGGCTACGTTGAATGAGCCGGAAGATGAATTGCCGGCTGTATTACAGATCAATTCCGGCGCCGGCGGCACGGAGAGCCAGGACTGGGCGGAGATGCTGGCACGTATGTATCGTATGTATGGCGAGAAACAGGGATGGACCGTAACCGAGCTGGATTGGGTATGGGGTGATGGGGCCGGTATCAAAACCTGTACGCTGCAGTTTGACGGGCCTTTTGCTTACGGTTTTTTAAAAGCCGAAAGCGGAGTGCACCGCCTAGTCCGCATTTCACCCTTTGACAGCAACGCAAGAAGACATACTTCTTTTTCTTCCGTTTTTGTATATCCGTTGGTGGATGACTCCATCAACATAGAAATAAAGCCCGCTGATGTAAAGATGGAAACATCCCGTAGCGGAGGCGCCGGCGGACAGAATGTAAATAAAGTGGAAACCAAAGTTCAATTGACACATTTACCTACCGGCATCGTAGTAGTGTGCCAGCAGGACAGGTCGCAACTGGGTAACCGGGAAAGGGCCATGGAGATGTTGCGCAGCCGCTTGTATGAATTGGAACTCCGCAAAAGAAATGAACTGAAAGATGCAGTTAATAGCACGAAGAAAAAAATAGAGTGGGGGAGCCAGATACGTTCTTATGTTTTTCATCCCTATAAAATGATCAAGGACCACCGGACAGATTATGAAACGGGGAATGTGCAACCGGTAATGGATGGGGAGTTGGATGGATTTATTAAGGCGTATTTGATGCAATCTAAAGAAGTTGAAAATTAGTTTCACGCAAGGTTTCACGCAAAGAACGCAGAGAGGCAAAGAGCGGAAAGAAGAAAAGTATTTGTTGTATCGCTGTGTTAAATGTAAATCAATGTGAGAAAAAAAGTTTCACGCAAAGACGCTAAGGAGCAAAGGGTTCAAAGTATAGGACTCCATTTGCGTCGCTGCGTTAACTTTGCGCCTTTGCGAGAAATATGATTTGTAATAAAAAAAATTTCACGCAAAGACGCAGAGGGGCAAAGAGCGCAAAGAAGAAAAGTATTTGTTGCATCACTACGTTAAATAAAAATCATTGCGAGAAATATGATTTGTAATAAAAAAATCTCCACATGAGTATAGGAACATTCTCTTACCCGATGCCAGTAAATGAACCTGTATTAAGTTATGCTCCCGGCTCCCCCGAAAGGAAAAGACTAAAAGCAGTTTTGGCTGAATTGAAAAAGACCGAGGCGGATATTCCCATGTATATCGGTAGCAAAGAAATTCGCACTAATAAAAAAGTCGCTATACATCCGCCGCATGAGATCAAACATACACTTGGTTATTTTCACGCAGGAGAGGAGAAGCATGTGCACCAGGCAATAGAGGCTGCATTGGCCACCAAAGAAAGCTGGGCTAATACAAGCTGGGAGAACAGGGCAAATATTTTTTTAAAGGCGGCTGACCTGATGGCTACGAAATACCGTCCTTACATGAATGGCACGACCATGCTCGGTCAAAGCAAGAATGTTTTCCAGGCTGAAATAGATTCCGCTTGTGAATTGATCGATTTCTTGCGCTTCAATGTGCATTTTTTAAGCGAAATATATAAGCAACAACCGATCAGCAGCCCGGGGATGCATAATAGAATGGAATATCGCCCGCTGGAAGGATTTGTACTGGCTGTTACGCCATTCAATTTTACAGCGATCGGTGGTAATCTTCCTGCCAGCGCAGCCATGTGTGGCAATGTAGTGGTATGGAAATGCGCCAATACACAAGTTTATTCTGCCCAGATGTTCATGCGGATACTGAAAGAAGCAGGGTTACCCGATGGCGTTATCAATTTAATTTTTGTTGATGGCCCTACGATTGGCAGGGTATGTTTTAATCACAGGGATTTTGCCGGAGTACATTTTACCGGTTCTACAGGCGTGTTCAATAACATGTGGGAGACCATCGGAAAGAATATGGGCATGTATAAATCTTACCCACGGATAGTAGGAGAGACCGGGGGAAAGGATTTTGTTTTGGCGCATAAAAGCGCTGATGCTGATGTTGTCGTTACTGCCTTATTGCGCGGAGCTTTTGAGTTCCAGGGACAGAAATGTTCGGCTGCTTCAAGAGCTTATATTCCTTCCAATCTGGCAGAAGAAATAAAGAAGAAATTAATAGCCGGGGTAAAGAGTTTCAAAATGGGCAGCCCCGAGAACTTTACCAATTTTATCAATGCCGTTATTGATGAGAAAAGTTTTAATAATATCCAATCTTATATTGACAATGCCAAAAAAGATCCTAAGGCGGAAATATGGGTTGGCGGAAAGTGTGATAAAAAAGAAGGATATTTTATACAGCCCACTATTATTGAGGCAAAGAATGCTAAATATGTAACGATGTGCGAAGAGATATTCGGACCGGTATTGACTGTATATGTTTATCCTGCCAATAGTTTTGAAAAAACATTGGACCTTGTTGATTCTACTTCGCCATATGCATTGACAGGTTCTGTTATCGCGCGGGACAGGGCCGCTGTTGAATTAGCTACCAGCAGGCTTCGGAATGCTGCGGGTAATTTTTATATTAATGATAAACCTACGGGCGCTGTGGTAGGCCAACAGCCATTCGGTGGCGCAAGAGCAAGCGGTACCAATGACAAAGCGGGAAGTATCCTCAACCTTTACCGCTGGTTGAGCGCAAGAACTATCAAAGAAACTTTTAATCCTCCGGTAGATTATCGCTATCCTTTTATGAATGAAGCTTGAAATCTGAAATCAGAAGTCAGAGGCCGAAGTCATTAGCGCCAGGGTTTGGTTTTTTTACTACATACATAGAAACACAGGTCTTCGCATAGCTTTATGTGTGTTTTTCTCCTTTGCCGGAGTCTGCTCCGGCAAAGGAGGAGTAGTTCAAAACTCAAATCAGGGTTCGATCTGAAAACCGGACACTACCCGGAAGTCTGGGATCAGGAATCTGAAAGAATTTATTCTGCCGCTTTAAAGTCGTTTGAATCCGAAGACTCGTCTTTCCGGGTTCTGACTTCCGGCTTCCATCCTCTGTTTTTTCTCCAATTCATCCCTTGTTATTATCAATTCACCCATATCGCCGGGAAATAAGATCGCTCTGCTGTTTATGTTTGCTCCTCATTTTTAATCAAACAAAACACTTATTTTATGAAAAGAATTTACGTGGTAATTCTCGGGATGATTTTATTTTCCGCTTGCGGATTTGCGCAAAAAGGTAACAACCAGGTCGGCGTCAGCGCTGAACTCGCTGTTCCTACCGGCGATTTTAATGATTATGGCAAGGCTGGCTTTGGCGGCATTGTAAAGGGCTTATATGGCATTGGCAGCGCCGGGCAGATAACGCTTACAAGCGGTTATCTTTCATTCAGTGCTAAGAATGAGTATAAAAGCTTGCTGGAAGCTGATAAGATCTCCCTGTCAATCATTCCTATCCTGGCAGGGTATCGCCATCATTTTGGCGATTTCTATGCAGAGCCCCAGGTTGGCTATGGTATTTACAAATCCAGGATCAAAGGGGGATTCTATGATTCGAAGAATTCGGAAGGTGCATTTACCTGGGCAGCCGGAGTTGGGTATGTCTTCAAAGAATTGGAAGTGGGTGTCCGCTACCAAAGCGGTCATAAGGACGGCACCAGTACTGCATTGTTCGGCCTTCATATCGGGTATAATTTTTCTTTGAGCGGAGATAAATGATGCCGGGCAATTAGAATCTGTGAACCATCCCTGATTTTACGGGATGGTTTTTTTATGCCTTTATATCCTTGTACCATGCATTTAAGCAGGATTATTTTGAAATTGCAGGAGTCATCATTATGTTTGGCTTGTTTTTATTATTAACCCAATAGCATTGTTTATGAAAAAAATAATTTTGATTGCGACGCTTATTGTTACAGGTTTTATAAATGCGGAAGCGCAAACAGAAAACGGAACGGTTTTACTTGGAGGAGATATTTCTTTTGAAACCTCTAACGGCAATGGTGTTTTTACCGCCAGTCCAAGGGTCGGTTATTTTGTAGTCAAAAATTTTGCTGTGGGTGGAGAATTTAATCTTCTTACTTCAGAAGGATTTACATCGTGGGCCATCGGTCCATTCGTTCGGGGTTATTTTGCAGGAACCGAACAAGGAAAATTTTATGGTCAGCTTGGAGTGAATGTCGGCGGAGCTACTGGTAGCAACACCAGGGTCGGTTTTGGTATCGGAGCGGGCTATGCTATATTTTTAAACAGGAGTATCGCGATTGATCTTGGACTGAATTATAATAAAACAGGAGATACCAATGGGATTTTTGGCATTGGAGCCGGCTTCCAGATACATTTCAAAAAATAGAATTTTTGGTAGTGGTCTATTTTGATTTCACGCAAAACGGCAAAGTTAACGCAGCGACCAAAGGGAGTCTTATACTTTGCGCTCTTTGCTCCTTGGCGTTCTTTGCGTGAAACCTTTATTTCTGACAATGATTCTTATTTAACGAGCGATACAACGAATACTTTTATTCTTTGCGATCTTTGCTCCTCTGCGTTCTCTGCGTGAAACTTTTTTTATTATAAATCATCATAAATCATATTTGTCGTAAGGCCGCAACGTTTAGCTCATACGACGCAAAGAGATTCTCTATGATTGAGTTTTACTTTGCGTACTGGTGAATCTTGTGAATTCTTTGCGCGGAGTAAATGGGAAAGTTGACCACTACTGGTTATTCCGGATATCGAAGTCCGGATATGATAACTTTTTAACAGGACATTATCAAGGGAGAATCATAGCAAAAAATAAACTAATAAGACTGTTGTATTAAATTTTACCAGAAAAAAATATGCCTTTCAGTCAATTAATAAGATTGCCTCATATTTATACTCAATAAAACAAGAAATATTATTTGATTTTTGTATATATGTATTAAGTTTAGTTGCAGAAAATACGATCAAGTGTTTTTACTGATTCTCAATTTTTTATGAGATCATTATTTTGATGTTAAGAAACCGGATATTATGTTTGCGGCGTGCTTATTCACTTAACTCTAACAAACAAAATAACCATTTTATGAAAAAGGTATTTCTGATTGCTACATTTATGATTGCAGGTATCATGGGACTTAAAGCGCAAGAAGGCTTCAAATTTGGCGGAGGTATCCGTCTCGCTTTGCCGGTAGGTACTTTTGCTGATAGTTATTCCTTTGGGATTGGAGGCGAGCTACAGGGTGAATATGGATTTTCTGAAAAGTTCTCTGGTATTATTACGAGCGGGTATACCAGCTTTTTTGGAAAGACAGTTGACTTTGGTGCCCCCATTGGTAAAATAAAGATTCCTGCTGAAGGTCTTATACCTATCATTGTAGGTGCAAGAGTATATCCTTCTACTCAATTCTTTGTTGGTGCACAGGTCGGTTATGGTATCCTTACCGGTAACGGCAGCAGCAGCGGCGCTTTTGAATATCGGCCACAAGTAGGTTATAATGGATCAAATGTGCAGGTTGCACTGAGTTATGATGGGCTTTCTAAAAATGGGTCCACTCTTGGCCATATTGGTCTTACTGGCATTTATAAATTTGGTGGTGGCAGTAAATAGGTTCAATTCAAATAAATTCTTCTTTGAAAAAGGCCGGGAAATTTCCCGGCTTTTTTTATGATCAGTCCAATTTATAAAAATGTTTATGAATATCCATTTGAAAGGCAACCTTCTTTGTTAATAATTTTATTCTTATATATTACCTCTCTGGCATAGTTTTTTAACTTCTTCTGTATAATTTTTAATTAAATCTTTTAAAATGAAAAAGATTATGCTGATTGCTGTTTGCATAACAGCGGGCGGGTTGCTTTTTGCTCAACCGTCCAACGTAGTTTTAGGAATAAAAGGCGGGGTGAATGTAGCAAGCCTGAATGTAGAAAATGGTGTGGATTATAATTCCCGCGCTTCTTTTTATGCGGGAGGTCTTGCCCACATACACCTTACCTCCAATTTTGCTCTTCAGCCTGAGTTATATTTTTCCGGCCAGGGCGGTAAGAGCGGAAGCACGATATTAAAACTGGGGTATTTGAATATACCCTTGTTATTGCAATATATGGCCGGGAATGGCTTTCGCCTGCAGACCGGGCCACAATTAGGTATTTTGCTTTCCGCCCAGAGCAAAAACGGAAATGTAAAGATTGATGTGAAGGATAACCTGGATGCTGTTGATTTCACCTGGGCTTTTGGGGCAAGCTATCAATTCCCCGGCTCAGGTGCAGGGTTGGATGCGAGGTATAATCTTGGGATCAGCAATGTCAATAGCGGAGGTAATAATATACAGAACAGGGTATTTTCTCTTGGATTGTTTTACCAGTTTATGAATGCTGTGCACAAACATTGATTGTTGTCCCAAAGCATATAACATTTTTTTTCAATAAAGCAGATTGACTTTTTCTAAAGGATTATTTCACGCAAAGCCCAAAGTTAACGCAGCGCAAAGGGAGTCTTATACTTTGCGCCCTTTGCTCCTTAGGTCTTTGCGAGAAATTTTTCTTTTCTGACTATTTGAGACGTCCTCTTTACTATTTTTACCAAAATTTCTTTTTTGAAGTCTATCCTTTCCGAACAACAACTCGCCATTACCATCAGGAGACTGGCCCACCAGATACTGGAAACCCATATCGACCTTGAAAATACTGTCCTCATCGGTTTGCAGCCACGGGGTATTTTCCTCTCCGACCAGATCGTTGCGGAAATAAAAAAGGAATTTCCATCCGCCAGGGTTCAATACGGAAAATTGGATATTACTTTTTACAGGGACGATATACGGAGGGAATTGCATGTAGCCAATCAAACCGATATCCCTTTTTCCATAGAAGGCAAAAAAGTGGTATTAATAGACGACGTATTATACACCGGGCGTACTATCCGGGCTGCCCTGGATGCTTTACTTGATTTCGGAAGACCCGAAAAAGTAGAACTATGCGTGTTGATAGACCGGCGCTTTAGCCGGCAATTTCCCATACAACCCGATTATGTAGGAAAATCGATTGATTCTATCATTTCCCAGAAAGTAAAAGTATACTGGAAGAAAAAAGACGGGAGGGAAGAGGTGGCGATTTTGGATTAGATGCTAGATACTGGATACTAGATGCTGGATACTTAAAGCGGGTAGATACTAATTGTGCACTAACTTCCCGCTATATGATCCAGCATCCAGTATCCAGCATCTAGTATCCAGCATCCAGTATCCAGTATCCAGCATCCAGTATCCAGCATCTAGTATCCAGTATCTAGCATCCAGTATCTAGCATCCAGTATCCAGTTTTCCCTTAACTTCGCTTTTTAATGACTCTTTCTGCCAAACATCTTCTCGGTATCAGAGACCTCACTAAGGAAGACATTTCGCTTTTTCTGCAGACAGCCGGCCAGTTCAAAGAAGTTTTACAAAGACCCGTCAAGAAAGTTCCTTCACTCAGGGATGTAACCATTGTGAATCTTTTTTTTGAAAATTCGACAAGAACAAGGATCTCGTTTGAACTGGCTGAAAAGAGGCTGAGCGCCGATACGATCAACTTTACCGCTCAGGCGTCCTCCGTTTCAAAGGGGGAAACTTTACTGGATACGGTCAATAATATTTTATCCATGAAGGTGGATATGGTTATCATGCGTCACAGTGCCAGTGGCGCACCGCATTTTTTAGCCAAGCACATCCCGGCGGCGATTGTGAATGCCGGCGATGGTATCAATGAACATCCCACCCAGGCATTACTGGACGCCTTTTCAATCAAAGAAAAAACGGGCAGGATTGAAGGCGCGAAGATTGCAATTATCGGAGATATTATGCACAGCCGGGTGGCGCAAAGCAATATTTACCTGTTGAAGAAGATGGGGGCGGAAGTAACCGTTTGCGGTCCGCCGACCCTGATCCCGAAATATATCAGCGAAGCGCTCGGTGTCAGGGTTAATTATGATTTAAAAGAAACGCTGGAATGGTGCGATGTGGCCAATGTATTACGTATTCAACTGGAAAGACAAAACCAGGTTCTTTTTTCCTCCTTGCGTGAATACAACCTGAGTTATGGTATCAGCAAAAAGATACTGGATAGCCTGCACAAGGAGATCGTGATCATGCATCCCGGGCCAATCAACAGGGGCGTGGAACTGGACAGCGATGTGGCAGACAGTAAACAATCTATCATTTTGCAGCAGGTTGAGAATGGAGTCGCCGTGAGGATGGCGGTATTGTACCTCCTGGCTGGCAGGACTCCGGACAATAACTAACCCATCTGCGAACTTCGAACTTCGAAGTTTGAAGTACGGTTGGAGCTTCGGGTTTTATTTTCGTACTTCATACTTCTAACTTCAAACTTGTATGACGCGTATTTGTCTTTTTCCCGGAACCTTTGACCCCGTAACACTTGGTCATGTTGATATCATCGACAGGTCATTGCCTCTTTTTGATAAAGTGGTTGTAGGGATCGGCTTAAATGCTTCGAAAGCTGTCATGTTCTCTGCCGAGCAACGCCTGCAGTGGATACAGGAAATATATAAGGATCAGCCGAAAGTAGAGGGAGCCGTTTATGAGGGATTGACCGTTAATTACTGCAGGGAGATCGGGGCAAAGTTTATTATCCGGGGTATCCGGTATGTGAGCGACTTTGAGTACGAGAAAACCATTGCCGACGCTAACCGTACGCTTGATAAATCCATTGAAACTATTTTTTTGACCGGGGAACCGAAATACACTTCGGTGGCTTCTACCATTGTGCGCGATATCATAAGAAACGGCGGGGATGCCAGCCCTTTTTTACCCGGTGAAGTATATAAATCCCTGAAGAAATAAATTGAAATGTCAATCTGGTTCAACAAAGAATTATCCCTCGAAGATATCCGCCCGCTCGGTAAAGACACCATGAGTGAATATATAGGCATTGAATGGCTGGAAGTAGGGAAGGACTTTATAAAAGCAAAAATGCCGGTGGATCATCGTACCAAACAACCTTATGGGCTCCTGCATGGCGGAGCTTCCTGTGTACTTTCTGAAACGATCGGCAGTGTAGCTTCTGCGATGGTGGTTGATCATTCAAAATTCGTCTGTGTGGGACTCGAGATCAATGCCAACCATGTTCGCAGCGCAAGGACAGGGTATGTAACGGGTATTGCTACACCGCTTCACCTGGGCTCCAACACGCATGTCTGGGATATTAAGATCTATGATGAATTGAGCAAATTAGTTTGTATCAGCCGGCTGACTGTGGCGGTGATTCCAAGAAAGGAATCATACCGTAAGACAAGTCTGTAGGTCCATTATTTACTTCTGTAGGTCCATTATTTACTATTGACCGTACTCAAGTTTGGTTCTCATCCTTTAAGCCACCTCCTAATAATCAATAAGCAATAATTTTTAATAAGCCCCTAATACATCTGCGACAGATGGGTAAGAATTCTTCTTGTATGGTTCAAGGTTGTTCTTCTTTATCCATTTTATTTCATGAATATCTTCTTCTGTTTGCGGAACCAATTCCTGCCCGTCATCCGCTTTCATCCTGTACCAGTGTGATTCTTTTAAGATAAACTTTGAGCCTTCATGATAAGTATGCCAGGTAATAGTGAGCGGGGAGACGAGGGTGACGCTTTTCAATCCTGTTTCTTCTTTTACTTCGCGGACGGCGCAATCTTCGAGCTTTTCTCCTTCATCCAGTTTGCCTTTGGGCAGATCCCATTTGCCATGACGGAGGATCATCAGGATCTCATCATGGTTATTTATCACCAGTCCGCCTGCGGCCAGTACCAGGGTGAATTTCTTAAACAGCGCCTTTTTTAATTCAGCCAGATCGGGGTGAAAAAAAACACCGGCATGAATAGTTGGCTGCTGCATTTCATGTACGATGGTTTTAATCGTATGTCCATTGAGCTCATCAATAAATACCGCATCGTCGTGATGAATAAATGGTTCGATGGTTTTATCAACCTTGTCGCAGAGGAAAAGCGGTTTGTCGTTGAAGTAAATCTTTATATACATAGTGTCAATAAAGATACTGGATTCTGGATCCTAGATACTGGATACTGGATGCTGGATACTGGATACTGGATGCTGGATACTAGATGCTGGATGCTGGATCACAAAGCGGGAAGTCCATGAGCAATTAGTATCTCCCTGCTTTAAGTATCCAGTATCTCGTATCCAGTATCTAGCATCCAGTTTTCCTATCTTCGCTACATGACTGATGCAAAAGTTGTAGCTGAAAAACTGCTCCAGGTAAATGCCGTAAAATTGAACCTCAAGGACCCTTTTACATGGGCAAGCGGATGGAAAAGCCCCATTTATTGTGATAACCGCCGGGTGTTATCTTTTCCTTTTATCCGTGATTACGTCAAATCAGAACTTTGTAATGTAGTGTTTGAAAAATTCCCGGGGGCTGAATTGGTCGCTGGTGTAGCTACAGCCGGTATCGCATGGGGAGCCATGACGGCCGACCAGTTAAAGCTGCCCTACATCTATGTCAGGCCCAAGCCCAAGGAACATGGCCTTGGCAACCAGATAGAAGGGTTTTATACAAAAGGGCAAAAAACAGTTGTGATAGAGGACCTGGTTTCTACAGGCAAGAGCAGCCTCCAGGTGGTGGATGTATTGAAGGAGGCCGGTTTGGAAGTGACCGGTATGGTTTCGATCTTTACTTATGATTTTCCCGTTGCTGCTTCAGCTTTTGAGAAAGCAGGGATTCCCTATTATTCCCTGACGAATTACCCGACCCTTATCAAACTGTCTGTTGATAAAGGCATTGTAACAGAGGACCAGGTGGATATTTTGTTAAAATGGCGGGAGGATCCTGCCAATTGGAAAGGAGTTTTGTAATTTGCTTTTAAATCATACCGGATGAAGAAGATATTGATTTTGTCTTTGGCTATGGCAGGTTTCGCCAGTATGGGCATGGCCCAGGTAAAGACTGTTGAGACAGCAAAGATCAAGACGCCGAACGCGCTTTGCGATGCCTGCAAGATGAGGATTGAGAGTTACCTGCGCCGCTATGACGGAGTTGTTTTTATCGATGTGAACTACAGGAAAGGCATAACCACTGTAAAATGGCTCACCGACCGCATAGATATTGAACAAATCAAGACAGCTATCTCCAATGTTGGTTATGACGCGGATGATGTACTTGCTAATGAAGATGCCTATAAACGGTTGCCAAAGACTTGTAAGAAATTTGAAGATGGGGGTGGTCATCCTAAGCCGAAGACCCCGGCAACCCCTGCTCAGCCCGGTAATCCCTGAGCCTTACTTATTTTGCCTGCAGATCGGAGGATGGTTTGGCAGCAAATAGTTTTGACAGGTTTTGCCTGCCTTCATAATTGATGGGGAAATTTTTATAAAAGCCACTTTTTCCTGCCCGGGCCCTTCCTTTTACCGTTACTAATACTTCCTGGTCACTCTTAAAACCCGATGCCGCGTATTTGAGAAGGTATTTCATATCCACATCCAGTTTGACAGGGACAGTAAAGTTCGCATTGGCGGGAATATTCACCATGCTGTCTACATGAAAATGGCCGATATAGGTACTATCCAGCCAGGTATCCCCTTCGGCTTCTTTTAATTTCGCTTTCGAATGATTGGGATTGAAATATTGCATATCCAGGGTTACGACTGATTGGCCAATCCCCAGTTTATTTACCCTGACATTTCCGATATTATTAAAGACTGGCTCTTCCATTTTCCCGCAGGAGGCAAGAAGAAAGAGCAAAGCCATACTGATGAGATACCGCATAGCTTGCAAATTAATCAAATGCCCTGCTTTAATGAGTATCCGGGATTTAAAATATGTATAAGGTTTCCAGTTTTTGCAGACCAGACCTCATAGCCGGTTTTAAAACCTATTTCGCGAGTGAAAGCAAAAAGCAGCTCAGTTGTGCATTGTCCAACCCGCCAACTTCCTTAACACCTCCTTTTCCTGCTAATCCTTCATTTGTTAACATCTGGTTATTACCTGTGGATTCCTCGCTAAGTGGTTTCGCAGCGCCGGGGGTAGGGTGCGATATAGCGGCCTGTCGTAGCCCAAATTTCTATGCTAATTTAATTGGGCACAGGTCAATTTTTGCAGGTTGAGAGTTTTACTAAAAATAGAATCTATTTTTAAAAATATTATATCAACATAATCAGGTAATTGTAATGGCTATTTGGTAAATAATTATCGAATTTACTGGCCAGGTTATCAAGGAAATGTGCATTTTTTACAATCACCCCATATCTATCGGAAAAACACTATTTTCCTCCTGATTGTTATTTAGTTACAATGCATGCCGAATATTTCATTTTATAAACTAAAAAATATACTTTTATAACCAAATGTGATATCCTTCCTGGAAGCCCCTATTCCTTTTTTAGTCCTGAAATCCCAATTACCCCTTTGAAGATCAGTTACCAATATGGAGATGGCTTTGTCACAGCAGGTGAGTTTTGCTGACGGGTTTTTAGTAAATTCGTCTGATCTAAAAACTCTACTGCGGTTAATGAGAAAAATTGGCTTTTTAAGTACCCTGATTCTTTTAGTTTCAGCAGGCACTAAAACGAGCGCCCAGGACTTTTCCAATAAAGGGAAAGATTTTTGGGTCGCCTATGGCTATCATCAGTCCATGGTAGGTGGCGGAAATGCGCAGAATATGGTGCTCTACTTTGCCGCCGAACAGAACACCAACGTTACAGTTACTATTCCGGGACTTGGGTATACTCAAAGTTATTTTGTTGCTGCCAATACGGTTCTTACATCCAATCCCTTACCTAAGGCAGGAGGGCAGGATGCCCGCCTTCTCACGGAATCTACTACACCCGAGAAAAAAGGTATTCATATTACCAGTGATAAGCCAATAGTGGCGTACGCCCATATTTATAATGCGAGCGTTTCCGGCGCTACCATTCTATTCCCAACCCTTACACTTGGAAAAGAATATTATTCGGTTAACTATACCAATAACTCAAATAGCGCCAATGCCAACTGCTGGTTTTATGTTATTGCTGCTGATACCGGTATTACTACCGTTGAAATCACCCCCAGCGCCGCTACATTAAATCATCCTGCCGGGGTAGCTTTTTCAGTATCGCTGAACCAGGGCGATGTTTACAACATAATGGGCCAATACGGTTCAACTACCGGGGTAGATCTTACAGGATCCGTGATCAGAAGCATTAGTACAGCTTCCGGTTTGTGCAAGCGTATTGCCGTGTTTTCAGGGAGCGGGAGAATTAATATTACTTGCAATGGCCCTTCCTCCACCGCCTCTTCGGATAATTATATGTCGCAGGCATTTCCCAAATCGGCCTGGGGCAAAAAGTATTTAACAGTTCCGGCTGCTGCAGGAAACTCTTTTAATATCTACCGTGTTTGCGTGCAGGATCCCAGCACCGTGGTAAAGATCAATGGAGTTGTTACCGCTCTTCCGCTACAGGGAAATTTTTATTATGAGATCCCTGCTACTAATGTTCCCCAGCTTATAGAAGCGGATAGACCCATATTGGTGGCCCAATATTTCACCTCTCAAAATCAATGCGGGAATGCTACGACCGGCCAATTGGGTGATCCGGAAGTCATCTACCTGAGCCCCGTTGAACAAAATATCAGTAAGGTATTATGGAATGCCACTCATAATTACGACATCATGCAACATTATTTTAATGTTGTTATTCCCAATACCGGTACGGCGATCAGTTCATTTAAATTAGATGGGATCCCTGTTCCCCCTTCTTCTTTTACACCTCACCCGCAGGCGCCGGGATATTCCTATTTGGCCCAGTCCGTTTCAGTAGGCTCACATATCATACAATCTGATTCAGGGTTCAATGCTATTGCTTATGGCTATGGTAATGCTGAATCATACGGGTATAATGCCGGTACAAACATTAAAGATATCTACCAGTTTATATCTGTGAATAATCAATATGCGACGGTCAATTTTCCCGCTGCCTGTAAGGGAGCGCCTTTCGCGCTTTCTATGACTTTTCCTTACCAGCCAACACAGATAATCTGGCAGTTTAACGGTTTATTTCCCGATGTTACGCTGAATAACCCCGTATTCAATTCGACGACTGTCGTCAACGGGAAAACCTTATATAAATATGACCTGGCCGGAACTTATACCCTGCCGGCGGCCGGCACTTACCCGATCAGGATTGTAGCGCAAAATCCGACGGCGGATGGATGCAGCGGCGTACAGGAAATAGATTATGATCTGCAAATATTTGACCCCCCGGTAGCCGATTTCAATTTTACTTCTAATGGATGTTTATCAACCCCGGTTAGTTTTACAGATAATTCAGTTACTAATGGCCGGCCCCTTATTCATTGGTATTGGAATTTCGGGGATGGCAATTCAGTCAATGATGTTACCACAACCAGTCATCCTTATACGACTCCCGGTTCTTATAATGTAAAGTATACAGTGATCACTGATGTAGGCTGTAAAGCAGATACGGTCATCCACACGGTGGTATTAAATGACCCGCCTGTTGCTCATTTCATCGCGGCAGGTCCTTACTGCGCGGGCAGGACTGTAACTTTTACAGATAATTCGACCGTGGCATCGGGCTCTATTACGAAATGGCATTGGAATTTTGGCGAAGGACCCACTATCATTGTTTTGAGTAATGCGAGTCAAACATATACTTATGCTGCAACAGGTACCTACACGGTTACCCTGCAGGTAGAAACCGCTTCGGGTTGTTTGAGTACCGTATATAGTTCCCAGATTGTTGTCAGTCCCAATCCTGTTGTGAATTTCACTTTGCCCAATGTTTGTTTACCGGCGGGAACAGCGCAATTCAATAGCACATCTACTATCAGTGATGGTACAGAAAATCAATTTATCTATCTCTGGAATTTTGGAGATGCAACGCCCACAGTGGGCGGACAAAACCCGGTACACAATTATACAGCCACCGGACCTTTTGATGTAAAACTTACCGTCACTTCCAACAACGGTTGCGCGGATTCGCTTACGCGCAGTTTAACTACCATCTATGCAGAGCCGCAGGCTGCCTTCAATGCGCCCGCCGAAGTTTGTCTTGGAACAGCGGTCAATTTCACTGATCAAAGTACTGCCCCGGGCAGTTCTGTTACCCAATGGCTATGGAACTTTGGTGATGCCACAACATCCAACGCGCAAAACCCTGTAAAGACTTATGCTGCTCCCGGAACCTATACTGTCACTCTTTCCGTTACCTCAGCCATCGGATGCCCGACAGTAACCAATACACATATCGCTACTCATACAGTAGTGATCAATCAATTGCCAACAGCTAATTTTACTATATCCTTACCGGGCTGCGCAGGGCAGGGAGTAACGTTTACAGATGCCTCCGCTGCTAATTCCGGCACCCTGGTAAAATGGACATGGGACTATGGCGACGCAACCAATGCCATACTTATTACAGGAACTCCATTTGTTCATACCTATGCAGCCGTGAATACGTATAATGCCAGTTTGCAGGTAGAAACTGATAAGGGATGTGTGAGTACACTATTCCCTAAGAGCGTTATCATCAACCAGGTGCCGGATGCAGGATTTATCGCGCCCGTTGTTTGTGTCAATGATGTATTAGCTCCTTTTACGGATACTTCCCGCATTACAGCAGGCAGCATTACCGGTTGGAACTGGAATTTTGGAGATCCTAATGCCAATGCAGGTAATCCCAATACTTCTGTTCTTCAAAACCCAACGCATCATTATACTCAGCCCGGGAATTATACGGCACAACTTGTTTCAACCAGCAATACCGGTTGTAAGGATACAATCACTCATTCCGTTATTGTCAATGGAGGAGTACTTACCCCGCGCTTTGCCGTACAAAATACTTCCGCGCTATGCAGTAATAAGGATATAACTATAAAGGACGCGTCTTCTATAAATGCCGGCAATATCCTGAAGGTTGAAATATTCTGGGATCCGGCAGATAATACGATTAAAACAACGGATAACGCGCCGGTTGCGGGAGCCACTTACACGCATACCTATCCCGAGTTCGGATCACCGGCCACTAAAACTTATACAGTAAGATATATTGTGTATTCGGGTCTGACATGCAGCAATACATACACGCAGGATATTACGCTGCTGGCTACACCGCAACTTGCTTTTAATTCCGTAATACCTGTTTGTTCCAACCAGCCTGCCTTCCAGCTTACAGGAGTGCAATTGCAAAATGGCCTTCCGGGTTCGGGAGCATTCAGCGGAGCAGGTGTATCCGCGACAGGTTTGTTTGATCCTTCCGTAGCCGGCGCGGGATCGCATGATATTACGTATACTTATACAGCCAATAATGGCTGTGTCAATTCTGTTGATCAATCTGTAATAGTGAATCCTACACCTGTAGCCGACGCGGGCCCCGATAAAGTTGTATTGGAAGGAGGGTTTGTGGTTCTTACACCCCAGTTGATTACGGGTATCCCGGTTAGTTATACATGGACGCCGCCGGCCGGGCTCAATAATCCTACTATTGCCAACGCACAGGCATCACCCCCGACTGATTTTACCTATACATTGACGGTAACATCCGACAAAGGATGTTCAACCAGCGATGATGTCTTTATAAAATTGCTCAAGTCACCTGTCATACCCAATATCTTTAGCCCGAATGGAGATGGCGTTCATGATAAATGGGTAATAGATTACCTGGATAGTTACCCGGGTTGTGTAGTGCAGATTTATAACCGGTATGGACAAATGGTGCAGCGCTTTGTCAATTATACTACTCCATGGGATGGAACGATAAATGGTAAAGACGCGCCTGTCGGAACATATTATTATATCATTGATCCCAAAAACGGAAGGAAACCGATCACCGGTTTTGTGGATATAATTCGTTAGCCATGATGAAAAAGAAATTGCTGATAGCGGCCAGTGTCATTGTATGTAATGTTGTTGCAGCGCAACAGCGCCCGCAGTATACACAGTATATTCTGAATAATTATATTATCAACCCGGCATTAAGCGGGATTGAGAATTATACCGATGTCAAGTTTAGCGCGAGAGACCAGTGGGTTGGATTGAGTGGCGCACCCAGGACGATGTATTTTACCATACAGGGCCCGATCGGGAAAAAAGATTATAAAACCACCGCTACTTCTTTTAATATTCCCGGCGAGAACCCGAGAGGGAACGCCTATTGGGAAAACTACACGGCTTCCGAGCCTCATCATGGTGTAGGCCTTACTATTCTGAACGATAAGACAGGGAATTTTAACCGGTTTACTACTTATGCCACGTATGCTTATCACCTTGGGCTAAGCCCAAGAACAAACCTGGCAGCAGGCTTCTCCGCCGGTATTACGATGGTGGGTCTTAATGCTGATGGTAAAATTGATTTTGGCGGCAATAATCCTTCTGATCCGGCAGTGGCAAGTGCGGTAGGTGAATTGAATAAAGTAAAGCCCGATCTTGGAGTTGGCTTATGGTTGTATTCAGCGGATTATTTTGTTGGCGTATCCGCGCAACAGGTCATTCCGCAAAAGCTCGCTTTTGTAGACGATGCCACATTCCAGGCAAAGGGGCGGCTTATCCCGCATCTATTCGCGACCGCAGGTTATCGTTTCCTCATTAATGATGATCTGAACGCCTTGCCTTCTGTCATGGTAAAATATATCAGCGGGGCCTTCAAGAACAGTTACCAGGGCGAGTTAAATCTTAAACTGCAATACAGGGATCTTTTTTGGATAGGGGGCAGCTATCGCCAGTTTGACGGCTATGCGGCCATGCTCGGATTCAATGTTGGTAATACTTTCAATGTCGGCTATGCCTATGATGTCACGACAACAGACCTCAGAACTTATAGCCGTGGCACCCATGAACTCATGATCGGTTTTCTTATTGGCAACCGGTATGGCGATACCTGCCCGAGAAATGTATGGTAGACTGATTCTTACCCTGGCATAATTGCCGCACATATCAATTAATAATAAATAAGAAGCCAGCTAAAATCTGTTGTGTTTGCCTGGCCGACCGGGAGTTATTGGTACAATTACTATTCGCGGGGTAAAGTTTTGTGATCATTTAAACTTATAGGGCTTTAAACTGTCAAAATTGTTGGCCTTATGCTGTCCGATAATATGCAAGAACCGTTTGTGAATTCATCACTTCAAAACTAGTATTTGCATTGGTGAGAAAATTGGGTATAGCAGCCGCCATTCTGCTTACACTGTTAATGTGCCATCCTGTTATTGCCCAGGATTTTTCCAATAAAGGAAAAGATTTCTGGGTAATATATACCGGCCATATAGACGGAACCGGGTCACGGATGGCGCTATATATTACTTCCGATCAGAATGCAAGCGGGACTGTTTCTGTAGCCGGAAACATCATCAATTTTACCGTCACTGCCAACCAGGTAACAACAATACGGTTAACCAATACTTCCACGCCTCCCAACTCTGTAGCTTATAACGGGCAGACCACAGGTATCGGAACCAATAAGGGAATTCATATTGTGGCCGATCACCCGGTGGTGGTTTATGCGCATATACTCAATATGGCCCGCTCTGGTTCCACACTGGTATTGCCTACCAGTGTCCTGGGCAGGGAATATTACGTTTCTTCTTATAACTCCCAGGGCAGCGGCAGTAATGGCAGTTTACGAAGAGCGGAGTTTGCTGTAGTAGCTTCGCAGGATAATACGACGGTAGAAATCACGCCTGCCTCGGCTGATGCCAATAATACTTACCCGGCGAACACCCCGTTCCAGGTAACTTTAAATACAGGAGATGTTTTTCAATACCAGTCGGCCAATGACAGCGATCTTACCGGCACCTATATCAAATCAATAGCTACAGCAAGCTCGCCCTGCAAACCGATTGCTGTTTTTGCAGGCTCTACCTGGACCGCTTTAGGATGCGCCAATGCTTCCACCGGTGATAATTTATACCAGCAATTGTTTCCATTCGTATCGTGGGGCAAAGAATATATTACAGCGCCCTTTATTTTACGCAGCTATGATATCTTCCGGGTGCTGGTCAAAGACCCGGCAACCATTGTACAGGTAAACGGGGTGACGCTCAGCCCGGCAACGCTTATTAAGAACACCTATTATGAATTCAATACCATTGGTAATAATACACCGAGGATCATCACCTCTGATAAGCCGGTTTGCGTGATCCAATACCTGATCACTCAAAACTGTGACGGCGTAAACAGCGATCCCGAGATGATCATCTTAAATTCCGTTGAGCAAACTTTGAAAGATATCACTGTATTATCGGCGCGGAATGATCTTACTCCTCCCAACACCAATATTACAAGACACTTTCTTAATATCATTGTCAAGACTTCTGCGTTAGGAAGTTTACAAATTGACGGGGCGCCTTATTTATCCGCGCCGGTTGCTATACCGGCCACCGCTTATTCTTACCTGCAGGAAGAAGTTACCAATTCTACCCTTATTAACCCTTCCCATCGTATCACCTGCGACAGCGGCTTTCTCGCGATCGCCTATGGTTATGGGAACGTGGAATCGTATGGTTATAACGCAGGAACCAATATCAGGGACCTGTACCAGTTTGTAAGCGTCCACAACCAATATGCTACTGTCGATTTCCCCGCAGCCTGCAAGAGTTCTCCTTTTTATTTTTCAATGACCTTTCCCTACCAGCCTACACAGATCATCTGGGATTTTAGCGGGCTCTTTTCCAATGTAACTGTCAATAACCCCGTATATGATTCAACATGGGTGATCAACGGGAAACAACTTTATTTATACAAGCTGGCAAACCCGTATACCATCAATACCGTTGGCACTTATCCTGTCAAGGTCTTTGCACAAAATCCTACACCCGACGGCTGCAGCGGGCAGCAGGAAATTGATTATGATCTCCAGGTCTTTGATCCCCCGGTCGCTGATTTTAATTTCAGTAATAATGGATGTATTACCGATACGGTCTATTTTACGGATGTCTCCAACCTGAACGGAAGGACAGCCATAAAATGGCACTGGGACTTTGGAGATAGCGGCATTGACAGTATCCGTAACACAAAACATAAATACAGTTTGCCCGGCTCCTACGATGTGAAGTATTCATTGATTACTGATATCGGTTGTCTATCAGATACTGCCAGTAAGATCGTCAACCTTACAGCTGTTCCCACTGCAAAATTCGGCGTCTCCACTCCCTATTGCGCCGGGAAGACGATTAGTTTCAGTGATTCATCTGTCGCCAACGGCGGCTCTGTGTTATCAAAATGGTACTGGAATTTTGGCGATGGATCTTCCATAGTCATTGCAACAAGCAATATTACGCAAACACATACTTATGCCAATACGGGCACCTATGCTGTGACACTGAAAGTAGAAACGACAACCGGTTGCCAAAGTATTTTGTTTACGTTTCCTGTAACTATTCATCCGAATCCCGTCGTTGACTTCAGCTTGCCGAACGTATGCCTGCCTGTTGGCGCAGCACAGTTCAATGATCTTTCCACTATCAGCGATGGATCCCAGAATCTTTTCACTTATCATTGGAATTTTGGAGATGGGGGAGTGGCGACTATCAAGAACCCCTTGCACAATTATGCGGGACCAGGCCCTTACAATGTCAGTTTAGTCATCACTTCAGTTAATGGTTGTATAGATAGTACCAGTCATAACCTGAGCACCATTTATGCCGAACCACAAGCGGCTTTTACAGCGCCTGCTGAAGTTTGTTTTGGCTCACCTGTCAATTTAACTGATCAAAGTACGGCGCCCAACAGTTCGGTCACGCAATGGCACTGGAATTTTGGTGATGGAACAATTTCCATACTTCAAAATCCTGTAAAGACTTATTCGGCTCCCGGAACTTATACGATCACCTTATCGGTTGTATCCGCAATAGGGTGTACGACTATCAATAACACAGCTACCCGTACCGTTATTGTAAACCCCTTGCCGACGCCCGTTTTCAGCACATCTGTTCCTTCTTGTGAAACGCGGGATATTACTTTTACCGACGCGTCTCTCGCCAATGCAGGGACACTGGTAAAATGGACATGGGATTTTGGCGATGGCAATAATATTGTACTAACCAACGCGACACCGTTTATTCATGTATATGCGGCGGCGGCTGTTTACAATGCAACATTGCAGGTAGAGACGAACAAAGGCTGTGTAAGTACAATACTTACTAAACCCCTTGTCATTTATCCTGTACCGGCGGCAGCATTTATCTCGCCGGAAGTTTGCTTAACTGACCCTGTTGCTCCCTTCACGGATACAAGCCATGTTGCATCCGGGAATATTATTTCCTGGAGTTGGAATTTTGGTGACCCGAATGCTACGCCGGCTAATCCGAATACTTCGGCGTTGCAGAACCCTGGTCACCGGTATACCAATACGGGTACTTATACCGCCACATTGATTGTTACTACCGCCCAGGGATGCAAGGATACCGTGGCACAGACATTTACGGTTAATGGTTCTATACCCGTGGCAGGATTTGCGGTGCAGAATCCCAACATGCTTTGCAGTAACCAGGATATTGCCATTGCAGATGCTTCGACAGTTGATTTTGGCAATATCGTGAAAGTGGAAATATATTGGGACCTGGCCAATAACCCGGGCATAAAACAAACAGATGACCTCCCTGCACCGGGTAAGATCTATACGCATGCCTATCCCGAATTTGGTGCGCCGGCCACAAAAACTTATACGATAAAATATGTAGCTTATTCAGGGATTAATTGTGTAAGTACAACCAGCCGCACTATTACCGTATTAGCTACTCCCACACTTCAATTCGATGCAGTCAATCCTGTTTGTGCCAATGATCAATCATTTCAATTAACGCAGGCGCAGGTATTGAATGGATTACCTGGGACGGCTGCATTTTCCGGGCCCGGTGTTTCTCCTTCCGGGTTATTTAATCCCGCGACTGCGGGACCGGGTTTACAGAATATAAGGTACACTTATACGGCTACAAACGGATGCAGCAATTATAAAGAACAATTGATACGGGTATTCCCGGTTCCCACTGCGGATGCAGGACCCGGGAGGTTTATGCTGGATGGAGGCTCTACCACTTTGCTTGGATCAGGCACAGGTAATAGTATTTCTTATCTCTGGACGCCGGATATTGCTTTAAGCAGTACTATTATTGCTCAACCTGTAGCCAGCCCCCCTGATGATATTTACTATACTTTGACCGTAACATCAGCCGACGGATGTAAAATAAGCGATACCGTCTTTGTGAAAGTGCTGAAAGCGCCTGTGATCCCGAATATTTTTAGTCCCAACGGAGATGGTGTTCACGATACATGGGTGATTCAGTACCTGGAAAGCTATCCGGGATGCGTGGTACAAATATATAACCGCTATGGGCAGATGGTGCAGCGATTTGTCAATTATACTTCTCCGTGGGATGGTAAGATCAATGGAAAGGATGCGCCGGTAGGAACCTATTATTATATCATTGATCCAAAAAACGGGAGAAAGCCCATTACAGGTTTTGTAGATATTATCCGGTAATTACTGAATTATTGCTGCGTGAAACCTTTTTATTATTTCCCGCAAAGCGCGCAAAGAATGCAGCGACGCAAAGAGAGTCTTATACTTTGCGTCCTTTGCTCCTTGGCGTTCTTTGCGTGAAACCTTTTTATTATTTCCCGCAAAGCGCGCAAAGTTAATGCAGCGGCGCAAAGAGAGTCTTAAACTTTGCGGCCTTTGCTCCTTGGCGTTCT
>JAUZOA010000075.1 GCA_030706685.1 Bacteroidota bacterium | reverse complement strand
TCTCACCTGTCTACCCACGATGTGTTCCGCCGGAACACGGGAAAACCCCGGGGCTATGATGCAGAACAGTAAATAAATACAGGAGACTTTCATGCCCCATCGGGGCATATCGTGGGTAGCAAGTTCATTTGAGTGCCCTGCTACGTTCCGGAGGAACGTATCGTGCAAGTCAATATAAATTAAGAAATCACAATTTTTCCCGGACAGCAATGATTTATCATGAAAGCTGTTTAAAGTCGTTCTATTTCCCTTTTTATTCCGCTGTGCGGTTGTGCCTCAATGTAGAGTTTTAAACCACAACTTGCCCCGCGTAAGGCGTGGATAGGATTTCACATAGAAAATAGCGATGTGTAGTGGCTATGTGGACTATGTTTCAATGTACCTATATGGCAATTTATTGTTAACTACAATATTGCCTGGTGGGTAATATAGGGCATTTTCAACCCGCCACTATTTTCCCCATACCAAGACACGACAAAAAAGATAATAAGTTAACGACTTTGTCATATATTAAATTTGATATAATTTTTCTATATTTGAAGGGTTAAAAAAACCTTTCAGATGATTTATAATCCGGAAAATTCGAATGGAGAACATGAGCTACTCACCCTTTTACACAGAAATCATGAAAAAGCGCTGGAGATAATATTTAAAAGATACCATATCCCTCTTTTTTATTTTGCCATGCAATATCTCAGGGATATGCAGGCGGCTGAAGATATCGTAGCAGAAAGTTTTATTAAATTCTGGAACAGAAGAAATGATTTTGAATGCCTGGCTGCTATTAAATCTTTTCTTTATACGGTTGTAAAGAACGCTTGCCTGAACCAGCTCAAACAAAACAAACGCCGCGCCGCTTGTCATAAGGAGATTGAATATCTTTCCGGGAGCCCGGACGAGCTATTTGCCGATCAGAAAATGATTAAAGCTGAATTGCTGCATAAGCTCTGGCAGGATATAGAACGATTACCGCCGGTGCGAAGGCGCATATTCAAGTTGTTATACCTGGAAGGCTTGAATAGTTTTGAAGTAGCCAGGGCTTTACAAATCTCTGTAGATACGGTGCGGGTACAAAAAGCGAGGGCCCTGCATGCGCTCCGTACCATCGTTAAACAAAGATTATAAAAGGTTGAATGCATAGGCAGCTTTGAGAAGGCCGGCTGTATTGTTCACGTGCAGTTTCTTCAGCAGGTTCTGACGATGCGTATCTACCGTTCGCTTGCTGATGAATAATTCCTTAGCTATTTCTTCATTGGTCTTTCCGCTGGCGATCAATTTCAACACCTCTGTTTCTCTTTCGGTCAGATCGCCTTTTCGCGCATTGACAGATTTGCCCGGGTCATTGGCCGAATCAATCAGTTTGACCGCTACTTCATTGGAGTAATAAGGCTTGCCGGCCAGCACCGATTCAATAGCCTGGATGAGCTGGGAAGGCTCGATATTCTTGAGGATATACCCGTTGGCTCCTTCATTCATCATGCTCTTGACATAAGAAACTTCATCATAATTGGAAAGGGCCAGCACTTTAAGGTCTTTCCTATACAAACGGATCTTCTCCAGGGTCTTTGTGCCATTCATGCCGGGAAGCTGGTAATCTAATAAAACGATATCAAAATCTTTTCTCAGGATTTCCTGCACGGCCGCTTCCCCGTTTTCCGCTTCATGAATTTCAAAATGGAAATGGGTTTTCCTGAACTCAAGCATCATCCTGATCCCTTCCCTGACCATCTGGTGATCATCCACAATCAAGAGCCGTATTGTTTTAACTGCAGGTTCCATACTATCATTGATTAGTTTGTAAGGGCATTGAAATTTCATAGCGGGTTCCTTTACCCGGGCTGCTGATGATGTCCACTTCACCTTTATAAGGCAATATTCTCGATTGGACATTATTCAGTCCCATCCCCTGTTTTTGCAACCGGGCCCTATTGAATCCTATGCCGTTGTCGCTAAGGGTAACTTTTATGCTATCCTGTTTATTGGCGAACCCGATCCGTAACATATCCGCCTTGCTATGCTTGAGCGAATTGTTGATGAATTCCTGAATGATCCTGAAAAGCGCGAATTCCTGTTGCACGGGTAAACGGGGAAAATCAGGGTTATCTTTGATAATAATCTTCATCTGGTCAAGTAATTCATTCTTCGAACATAGTTCTTTCACGGCTTTCACGAGGCCAAAAATTTCAAGGCTTTTGGGCATGATGTTGAAACAGATATTCCGCATATCCGCCTGCACATCGAGCAGGGCTGAATTAGCTTTTAATAATATTTCCTTTTGTCTTGGATCTTCCACCGTGTCCGCCGAAGTTCCAATATAAAATTTTATCGCCGACAATTGCTGCCCGATACTGTCGTGAATATCTTTGGCAAAGCGGATCCGTTCTTTTTCTTCTGTTTCAATAATTGCTTTCAATACGATATTCTGTGTTTCTTTCTGTGCGGATATATCTTTTGCCGTCACCAATACCCTTTTCTTCGGTTTGCTTCCCCCACTGGTAAAGGAAGAAGCGGAAATGAGCACCGGTATACTCTTATTATCCTTTGTTCTAAAAATAGTTTCATAACCCGTCTTCCTCGATGCCCGTATATCTTTTAAAACGGCGCTGAACCAACCGGGCTGCGATCTATCCAACAGGTAATTGATTTGTTTACCTTTTAGCTCATCCATCTTGTAATGCAAATGATGAGTTACCGATATATTAATATCCTCAATTTTTCCTCTTGTATCCAATACAAATACCATATCAGAAACAGAATCGAAGATATTATTGAAGTAATCGCGGGAAATAGTTCTGTCCTTCAATTCTTCTCCCAGCATATTTACCCCGCCGATAATAGAATCAATGTCATCCATCCGCCGGGATATAGCCAACTTCTTATCGAAGTCGCCAATGGCATAGGCGGCTAATAGTTTTGCTATTTTAACGAACCGTTCATTACTCATTGCCTGGAATTATTTTCTATATTGTGCCAGCCATTTTAATGCCGCTTCTTTTTTGGTGAAGACCCGTACATGTATTTTAGCTCTTGATGCGTAAATAAAAAAATTAGCTATGGCGGATTTGAATGGGCTATCCACGATATAGGCCGCGGCAATTATTCCAAGTGTACCTTCCTCGGACGAAAAATAATCTCTTGCTTTTTTATCAATGCTCTTTACTCCTTCGTTATAAATCAATCCTAAAACTTGTTGGGAACCTGTAAGCTCCAGTCTCGCTTTTACTGCTTCTTTCGCCATGTCAAGGGTTAATCGCGGCGTTTTCTTATAGACACCTGTAAGCAGGTCGTCTTCGAGAGAAAAATGCGCGTAGGGCAAATCCACTTCTTTTTTCATAAGATCCAATAGGGTTTAATAAGTATAAAGGCTTAAGAAAAACAACGAGCCCAGGCTGATAAAATCAGTCTTTTGGCTGTTTTTTTTTTCAGGTATAAAGATAAAGTTTGTATGGGTTTGTTCAAATATTGATTTTCATGCGCCCCACCAATCAAATCATAGAAACAACCGACCAGATTATATCTGACGGGGTAAGAAGGGGAATTCTCCATCTCTATACTGATAACGACAGCCTGCAAGGGAACCTGATCACCCTCAAGGGGAAACCGGTTGTCAATTTTGGCTCCTGCAGCTACCTGGCGCTTGAGTTCGATCCCCGCCTGAGAGAGGCTTCCAAGGCGGCCATCGATAATTACGGAACCCAATTTTCTGAGTCAAGAGCCTATGTTTCAGTAAAATTATATGCAGAACTTGAAGAATTGCTTTATAAGCTATTCGATGCTCCTACCGTCATAACGCCTACCACGACATTAGGACATATATCCAATATACCCGTATTGATGTCTTCAGCCGATGCCATTATCACGGACCAACGGGTACATAATTCCGTCAATACTGCCGTCAGCCTGATGGCAGGAGCCGGCACCCATATCGAAATAATAAGACATAACAGGATGGACCTTTTGGAGGACAAGATTAAAGCCCTCCGGAATAAGCACCGGAAAATATGGTACCTCGCTGATGGAATTTATTCGATGTTTGGGGATATAGCTCCTATTGATGAGATATACCAGTTGCTGGACAGCTACCCCCAATTTTATTTTTATGTGGATGACGCGCATGGTATGAGTATCCATGGCAAAAATGGCAGGGGATCGGTGCTGAACAACCGGCGCTTTCATCCCAAGATGGCGCTCGGCACTTCATTGAATAAGGCATTTGCTTCGGGAGGCGGAGCCATGGTGTATCCTGATAAGGAAATGGCCAGGAAAGTGAGAACCTGCGGGGGACCCCTCATCACATCGGGCCCTCTTCAGCCCGCCCAGCTTGGCGCCGCAGTGGCTGCAGCCAAAATCCATCTTAGCGATGAAATATATAGCATGCAGGAGGAATTGCGTGAAAAAATAAAATTCACCAACCTGATGCTGAAAAAATACCGGCTTCCTGTGATCGCCGAAAATGATGAAGCGGTTTTCTTTATAGGGGTGCACCTGCCCAAAGTCGGGTATAATATGGTGCGCCGTATGCTGGATGCGGGTTACTATGTTAACCTCGGTATTTTCCCCGCCGTCCCGATGAAGAATACGGGAATACGGTTCACAATCACGCGTCTCCATTCCTTTTCGCAGATAGAACAGATGATCAGTACCATGGCGGAAGAACTTGGCAAAGCCCTGAAAGAGGAAGGGGTTACTTACGAAGATATTTACAAAGCGTTCGGTTTGCGGGTACCCGAAGAGCAACTACTCGATAAGAAAGTCGCTTCTGTCATCAACCAGGCGCTGTCGCTTGGGGTGTTTCATTATAAAAGCATCTACGAAGTGCAGAAATGCGAATGGGACCAGGTTTTCACCAATAAAGGAACATTTGACTGGAAAGGGCTCGAATTGCTGGAAACTACTTTCCGGAACAATGAGCGCCCGGAAGATAACTGGGAATTTGATTATATCCTTATAAAAGATTTAATAACAGGCCGGCCGGTAGTAGCGACATTCCTTACTACAGCTATCTGGAAGGATGATATGCTATCCCCGGCGGAGGTTTCGGCCAACGTAGAAACCAAGAGAGTAAATGATCCTTATTATTTAACCTCGAAAGTGATCGCCACAGGTTCGCTGCTGACAGAAGGAGAACATTTGTTCATTGACCGTTCTTCTCCTTTCTGGAAAGACGCGATGCAATTGCTTTTTGATAAGATCAACCAGTTGCAGGAAGAATATACTACCAACAGTATTGTGCTAAGGGACTTCCAGGATATTGACGGGGAAATGGAAAGTTTCCTGGTGGATAACGGGTATTTCAAAGTTTCAATGCCTGATAATAATATCGTTCATGACCTGGACTGGAAGAGCCGGGATGAATTTTACCAGCGGTTGTCAAAATGGTCGAAGGCGCATTTCCGGAAACAGGTAAAAAGATACGAAGACAAATACGAGATCGGTATTGAAAAAAATCCTTCTGAAGAAGATATTGATCATTGGTATTCATTGTATGAAAATGTAAAGAACAACAGCCTTGACTTGAATACCTTCACCTTACCCAGAAAACTTTTTGCTGCTATCGCAAGGGATCCATCCTGGGAAGTGTTGTTATTAAGGTTGTGCCCCGATAGTGAAGAGGGCTCAAAAAAGACCGTTGGCGTGGTATTCTGCCATGTTAGCGGCGATCATTATATTCCTATGATCATTGGCCTGGATTATACCTATAACAAAGAGTATAAGATTTACCGGCAGGCGCTTTATCAATTAGTGATGCGGGGACAAATGCTGGGGAAGAAAACCATCAAACTGGGATTTTCCGCCGCTATCGAAAAGAAAAAGGTTGGGGCCGTTACCTGCCCCACCTATGCTTTTATGCAGACAAGGGATAGTTTCAATGCCCAGGCGCTGGCGACTGTGAGCCTTGTTGTACAAGCCAAGTAACCACCGGCGATAATCTGATATCTTCCTAATTGCATCAACCGACCAAATTAACCCACTGCTGGGCCTTATCCATGATTTCTTTTTACTTATTTAAGTTAATTACATGAAATTGACCAGGGGCGAATTTTGCCAGTTCAATCTTACTACCCGTTTTAAATTACTTACGGAGTTTGGTCAGCATGTTATGAAAAAAAAAGTACGAATGAAAATGATCTCGATCTATAAGGTATTTGATTTTTATGTTGAGGTATATGAGAATATCGCCAGCCGGCAATTAGAAAAAGTAGAACCGGTCAAAAACACCAATATCCTGGAGGTATACGAAGGTCTTTAATGATAAAATCAGTGTAAAGACGTAGCCATTACAGGTCTTTATACGCAAATGAGATACCGTCTATCTCCTTAATTTTAACATCCTTTATCGTTGATTAAGGTCAACCTAAAGGCGCCAAAAGATAAACAGGACAGGGGTTTTATTATTTTATTGTTAGCAACCAACGTTCATACTCAAAAGTCCGTTTCTTTGATATCAGTCCAGGTTATCGTTCCTGGGTGGCAATTTGTTTTACAGGTGAGGTTCAGATGAAAATTGGAAAGACCCCGGATTTGTTCATCTATGCGATGATAGCCGGATGAAGCATTAAAGGAATAAGATGGATTTTAACCTGCGCTCCAAAACATATGGCCATATACATTTTACCCCTGCGGTACCCGCTTCTTTTGCGAAATGGGTAATACCGGGCAGCCAGCCGTATAGTGCCAGGGGAAAATTCGGAAGCATCCTGCTACAGCAAATTATTATTGGCGGTATCCATCTTTTTTATACTATCTGCGATATCCGGGAAGACCTTGCGATAGATTTTACGATCAACCGGCCGGTATGGGTCACACATATTGCATTGGAAAACATGAGCACATTTGAAATAAATGATACAGCCGTTCACCAGATGAAACAGGGGCAATTCAACCTCCTGCATTCTTCTTTTTCCAGGGGGGCTTTTTGTATGGAGCAGGGAAAAAAATACAGGACATTGAGCATTTCCTACCCGGCCGAGCAGTTGAGGAAATTGATTCCCGCGTTTCCTTTTTTAAATGGCTTTATGAATGGGGCAGGACCTCACCCTATCCCTCTCCAAAGGAGAGGGGACTTGGCTGACTCTGACCTTCTCCAAAATGGTGAGGGTGAAATGGTATTTCTTTTTAAAAATCATCGTTGGATAAACTCCATGATCATGGACATGGCCGATCATTTGCTGGGTTGCTTGCACCGGGGCAGCCTGCGGCGCTTTTATTTTAATGTAATGGTAAAAGAGCTGCTTTTTTCGCTGCTCAGTCTTGAATACGCAGAAACAGTAAAAGGGAAAATAGTGGACAGCCATAAGGCTGAAGCGATCAATGAGGCGAAATATATCCTTGAAACAAGTTACGGGAAACCCATCTCGCTCCGCAAAATAGCCAAACAGGTAGGAATGGATGTAAAGGAATTGAAGAAGGAGTTGACCAGTTTGCTGGAGACATGATCATGATACCAGGATAAGAAATTGTTGGAAATAAAATACTGTAATGAATATTAATCCTATGAGCCAGGCAAGCCATCCACCAGGTGATCTTATTATATGGTTAAAGCATCAACCAATGATTAATCTTCGATTGAGCTCATTTACGTATGGCCCTATTGTTGCCAGCACGGCAATTCCGGCTGAGCTTTTGCACCTTGTCGTTCCCGGAAGTGAAGCAGCCTTCGCTGAGGGCGCTTATGGCAGGATGCTGCTCCAGGAAATTCGCGCCGGGGAAATAACCCTTCTTTATAATATCTACCAGGTAAAGGAAGATATCGCCCTCGACTTCCAGTGTAGTCCCGCTACCTTGCGGACGCATGTGGCGTTGAAAAACGACAGCCAGTATTATATCAGCGGCTTCGGTGATCTGTACCTGGCGGAAGGGCAATTCAATATTACAGACGCTCCCTCCCTTGACGGCACATATTTTCTTGAGAAAGACAATGAATATCGTACCCTGCATGTATTTTTTTCTTCGGGGCTGCTCGACAGGCTGCTCCCGGTTTTCAATTACTTGCAGGAATGGCTGGCTTCAGAATCCGCTGGGCCCAGGCTTTTGTTCCGTGTACATTCCTGGCTGACACCGCAGTTGAAAGACGTAATTGATAAAATAATGAACTGTCCTTTCAGCGGTGATGTATTGCAATATTACCGGGAATTGAAGGCCCGTGAATTTATTTGTCTCGCTTTAACTCCCCATAACGGTGAAATAACCGCTTCCAACCGGCTTACCCGCCGTAATATCGAAATCGTACGCGCTACCAAAAATATACTGGACAAGGCTTTTGACCATCACGTCACCATCGCGTCCATCGCGCAGCAGATGGGAATGAATGAGTTCAAACTTAAAGCCGGCTTCAAACAGGTATTTGGGATCAGTATGTTTGATTATCTAATAAAGAAAAGAATGCAGGCGGCGCGGAACCTGTTGCTGGAAACAGATAAGCCGATTAAAGAGATCGCGTCATTGACGGGGTATTCTACGAAGCAAAGTTTTTTGAATGCTTTCAAGAAGTATTTTCATGATACGCCGGGGGCGTTTAGGAAGAATTAATTGCTTCGCTTCGCTCGCAATGACGTTTGCTTCGCTCGCAATGACGTTTGCTTCGCTCGCAATGACGGGGCGGTGTTAGAGGAACTTTCAAAGTATAGGCGCAACTTCTGTCCTTGCGAGGTCTGCCTATCGACGTTAGAACTGCAAGGTTTCCTTCTGGCAGACCGAAGCAAACTAAAAACTGCAATAAGCCGAAAGTTACATTTATGTATATGTATGCACAGCATGAACAATCCCACACTGCACGATGTATTTTTCTTTAAGTTGGAAAAAACTACTTGTCTACGAAAACCAAAAGAAGAAATATGACTTCCACCGTTCACTTGCCTCATAAGAACTTAACCTCTTCATACAGATCCTTCCACTCAGGGTTCATACTATTGATCAGTGCTTCTTTTTTCTTCCGGCTGCCTCCTTTGATCCTTTTCTCTTCAGCGATTGCTTCCAGGATAGTATCAAACCATTTGTAATAGACAAGCTTTACACAGTTATATCTCTTGGAAAAACTTTTAGGATGGATTTTTTCTTTGTGTTGGAGTATTCTTACTGCGAGTTGGGAGGTTACACCGACGTAGAGGGTGGTGTTATTTAGACTGGATGTAATGTAGACATGACCACCTTTGCGTCTTCCTGCCATGGTGAATTTTTATGTTTTAGTTTGCTTCGACCTGCTGATAGAATCTTTACAATTCGAAACTGCTGTCAGCAGGCCTCGCAAGGACGTTTGTTTCGGTCTGCCGGTAGATTTTTTACATTTCGAAACTGCTGTCGGCAGACCTCGCAAGGCAGGCCGAAGCAAACTAAAAATCAGCAACAAAAAGGGAAGATACATTTACATATAGGAGACGACCAAGTGAATATTCCCGCCTGTGCGGATATATTTCCCGGGCAATTGCAAAAAACTTTCTACTTCCCCCCAGCCTAAGTCAATAAACGTAGGTGTTAATACAGAAAAAAATAAATCTATAACACAGTCTATATTCTTTACTGTCTAACCCGGAGCTCATTTCAATCTTTATACAATAAGGTAATCGTTTACATAAAAGAGCATTTCCATGTCATGCATATTCTTTTTAAATACCTGGTTATCGAATAATTTTATTGTGTTTATAATGAGTTATTCACAATAAATTTTTATTGAGTGACTATTCTTCATCTTACAATAACAAACCTTCATTTCGGGAACCTTTTGCATTGCTTTTATAACCTCTAAAATTTGGAGACCCCTGTCATTTACTTTTATCTTCACTGCGTAGAAAAAAAATCACCATTGCTTCGGCCGCAAGCACCAATCGTTACAATTTAACTTTCATGACGCGGCCTCGCAATGACGTTGCTTCGGTCTTGGGAAGAAATAATTGAAATTGAGAATCGTGTTGAAGACCTCGCAATGATGAAATAAATAAGATCAATTGCAAGAATGTTCACTTTGATTTGTAAAACGGTTGATACTCTCGGTTAGTAGTTTTGCTTCGGCTTGTTGTGTGATCTTTTAGAACGGGAATCTAAGCAAGCCTCGCAATGACGTTGCTTCGGCTTGATGCAATTAGTTTAAACAGTGATTAAGAAAAGCCCCGCAATGGCGGTGAAATAAATAACCAGGATCCATGAGAAGAGACCTTATCAGTAAAATTATCAGTAGCCCGCTTTGTTTATTATTTGTATATACAGCTCTCAGCGGGCTGCCGTACCATAGTTCCTATATATATGTGTTGAGTAAATCGCCACGGTTGGCGATAAGCAGCAGTCGAAGCTTTGGCATGCCCATCGCAGTCGCAATGACGTTGCACGGTTTGTAAAGTAGAATTCTTGTGACTCGGAACTCTACGCCTGCAAACCTTGCAATGACGGGGATTATAAAGGGGTTTAGCACTCAAGACGGTGTTTACTCTCCCACCCGGCCTGTGTGACCTAATGGACACCGAAACACCCCGCTTCTGTGGTGGGATGCTGAAGTTTGCTTCGATCTGACGACCTCGCAAGGACGTATTTCGACCTGCTAAAGAGACTATCTCGAGACGACAGTCATTCAGCAGGTCTCGCAACGTCTTGCTTCGGCTTGTATGCAGTGTTACTTAGCCAGGATTTGCTCAACCCTCGCAATGACCAGTGATAAACGTATTTGAATAACTATTTGATATGAGCATATGACCAAAAAAATTTTCATAGATATCATTTGCTGCCTGTTTATTCTCTTATTTGTTTATACAGTCGTGAGCAAACTGCCTAACTATAATTTATTTAAGGATATATTAAGCAAGTCACCGATTATCGGAAGCCAGGCAGAGATTGTAGCCATAGTATTGCTTATTGCTTTGTTATGGGTTGCTATCCTGATATTTTTTCCGGCGACAAGGATGTGGGGATTGTATGGAGCAGCGGCACTGATGATAATATTCACGCTGTATTTCACCTATATGATCTATTTCTCATCGAAACTTCCGGATTCTTCCGGGGGAGTATTTAAAGGGTTGACCTGGAGCCAGCACCTGGCCTTTAACATCTTTTTCCTGGCGCTTTCTTTGACGGCCATTGTATTGCAAAGAAGAAAGATGCATAATGAGAAAGAAAGGGAATTGCCACCTGTAATTTTTACATAGAGAAAAATAATCTTTTTAATGGATTTTCATTTGCTATGAAATTTTTAAAAATCATATTGACTTTCCTGGTGGTAACAGCCGGTCTCGTGACAACGTTGGCTTTTGCAGGCAAGAGCGACCATAAATCATTCAGCACGGTTACTTATTACTATAATGGAACAAAAAATACCAGAATTTCACCCGGCTTTAGCAACAGTTTAGTGGGATCGGAGGTTACAGATCAAAGTATGTGGGATGCTTCTGCGAGTGCAACTAGTGGCAAGGGAGATCATCTCCTGGCAATAAGTTTCGATAATTCCCAATTGACATTGCAGCAGGCAATCACCGCATTGTGGCATTATTACATAAATAATTCGTACACTTTGCCCCCAAATAATTTTACTGTAGTCATTAAAGGAGTGACGATTACTATTACCGTTCATAGGAAAGCCGCCTGATCAGAATAGTCCCTGGTGGTTTTGTATTAAAAGCTCTTATTTCCCTTTCGGGAACAAAATATTGTGTACACAAAGCCTGTCTGAGTTGCAACGATGACAGGGAATCAGCCTGTGGAAACTATGGCTGATAAAACCAACCCGGCTGAGTTAAGCAGGGTGCGTGAAAGCGAGGATCCGCCTTCGCTTAGTTCTTCACTAATGATGAATTAAATGTGGAAGCTTCGGCGGACAAGTTCCGCTTCGCTTAGTTTTCACTGACGATTTATCGAAGGTGGATGCTCCGGCGGACAAAGAAAGCGAGGCCCGCCTTCGCTTAGTTCTCTACTGTGGATTTATCTAAAGTAGAACTACGGCGGGCAAGGTTGGAAGCCGAAAAACCTTTAAAAAGAGTAGGCATTATTAAATATGTTTTAAAATTTTTATTTATGAAAAGTATTAAAATCGCTATGGCTGCTTTAGTATTAACAGCAGGCCTGGTTGCATCATTTGCATTTACTACGACTAAGAAAAGTGTTCAAAAACCGTTTTCTACTGTTACTTATTTGTATGATGAAACTTCAAACATAGTGATCGCGAAAAATCAGACCAACAGTATTGACCCAGCCGAACTGGATGCAGTTGCGACATGGGATGCTGGAACTCTCGGATCTCATGGGGGTACTGTTTCTCTTAAAGCAATTCAATTTGAAAGTACCGATTTCACTGGATTACAGCAAGCGATAGACGGTCTAAAAGATTATTATGCAACTCATACGTTGTCAGACAATCTTACCATTCAAGTACCCGGTAGTGGTGGCAACAAACCTGTTACTGTTTTTACAATGCCT
Source organism: Bacteroidota bacterium (assembly GCA_030706685.1). Taxonomy (GTDB): domain Bacteria; phylum Bacteroidota; class Bacteroidia; order Chitinophagales; family Chitinophagaceae; genus VBAT01. The sequence goes on along the minus strand of JAUZOA010000075.1, from coordinate 16,352 downwards.
TGATTTGAAACAGAAATTTGTTAAAAAAAGGAAGGGTTAATCCTTCCTTTTTTAACAATAATAACAAATTTAATCACATACTCCGCCTTCCATTTCGATCAGAATGGCAGATATCTCCAAGTCAGTAGTGTCGAACTCGCTGAAAATAAGTAGATACCAACTTTTCTTTATGAAAAAGAATAAAATTGTGATGGTCGCAGTAATGATCGCAGCCGGTTTTACTGTATCATATGCATTTACTGGAAAAGATGCTAGCAAGCCAATTATTGATGTTGTCAAATTGTATAGCGTAAGCTCCAATATAGTGATAGAGCCTCATCAGAGCCATAGCATAATACCAAGTGAGTTGGATGATCAGGGCTATTGGGATAATGGAAGCCTCGGACCACACGGGGGCATTACTTCTCTTCAGGCAATTCAATTTCAAAGCAACCAATTCACATTTCAACAAGCAATTGATGGTGTAACGTCCTATTATCTTTCTTATAGCAGGCTTCCTACGGATGGAAATACCCTTTCAGCACCAGGTATCGGTGGGGTCAGCTACAACATTACTGTTTTTACAGTGCCTTGATCAGGAAATAATTAGGTTATTAAGTATATATAAAAAGGAAATTATTTTTCTTTTCTACAAATGTATGTTTCTGCTGGAGTTATTGATTAATAAAACGCCTTGCCTAAGAGTAACCTGGGTTTCAAAAGATTATTTCTCGCATTAAATAAAAAGCAATCTTTTTCTTGCAATTCCTTTCAAGTGATTCCTTTTTTAACATGACTAATAAATACTTCTTATTGAAAATTACTGTTTCATTATTCTTACAGTGTACTTATTCTGCCCGTCGTCATAGCGAACGAGATATATTCCCGCACCCAATGCTTTCATATCTATTGTCACAGAATTACTGGTAAGATGAGTCCTTTTTACTATTCTTCCCATAGCATCACTAATATAGATTTGCCCATTGGTATTATTAACTCCGTTTACACTTATAAACAATGTTTCATTTACTGGATTAGGATATATTTGCATACCCTGTATGTGAAAACTAACTGTACTCCACTCAGAAACGGTACCATTATTGCAAATGCTACGTACATGTAAATAATAAGCAGATCCATCCAGCAGTTTATCCATTGTGTAGGAAGTATCAATTGTATATATACCACTCAGTGGCTTTGCGGCGGTATAGGTAAGAGCGTATTCATATCTTATAGCGTTATTAATCTTGTTCCAGATTGCTCCTACATGATTAGGAAGCATACTAAGATGAATAGTGGGCAAAAAGCAGCCTGTAGTAAATGATTTAGTGACCCAGTTTGAAAAAGCTCCTGCTCCGCAATTGGAGCGTACATGGATATAATATTGCGTAACTGGATTTAGATTTATAAGGGTAATAGAAGTATCGACCAAGGCTATGCCTGATAAGGGTGGCATTTGATTCGTTGAAATAAAATATTCATAACTTGATGCACCGAATACTTGGCTCCATTTGACCGTGGTTACGCCTGAGCCAGTAATATTAATCGTCAATAATGGTGCTGCAGGTGTTTTGCAACTTGTTATAAACTGCACGTTTGACCATTCCGATGTACTTATGGCGCTACACTTAGTGCGAACATAAGCATAATATGTAAGACCGTTAGTAAGACCAGTTACAGTAATAATTGTAGCGGTAGTATCTGTCCAGGAAGTAGGTGGATTCGGAGATGTGGTAACGGAATATTCATAATTCGTTCCTCCAGCTGAGGGAGTCCAGGAAATTGTTGCCTGCGAGGCAGCGATATTAGTAGCTTGGAGACCAAGGACTGATGAACAATTCAATGGCACTTTTGCTACTCCTCTGAACGCCATGGTATTGGTGGTAGCGACAGAGGCAATCACAGTAGGTGTTCCCGTTAAGGTGCCATTGTAGCCACTATTATCTGTGAGTTTAACAAGTTCTCCTCCTCTTATGGGAGCGCTATTAGCACCGCGTCTTGTTGCAAAAAGGGTAACTGTATTGCCGGAAACTCTCAATGTGAGACCTCCATATCTATCATTTACGGTTCCTATATTACCATTAGATACCCATGAACCTCCTACCAGGGAGAATTTTAGAATCCCTCCTGGGGTTCCTTGGTCGGCGATATATAAAACATCAGCCCCGGGTGTAGCTGGATCAAGATCAGCAAAAGCAAATGTTTGTGTACCCATTGAGGGTAAACCAGGTAAGATGGTAATGTTTTGACCAGTTGTTGTAGGCAACCCTATTCCAACTGTAAAAATTGCATTATTAGAGGATGCATCAACGCCGGCGACATATAATTGGCTATCCACTATATTAAGATTAGTATATGATTTGACGCCGTTAGCGTAGAGGAGAGTTGAACTGGTACTTCCTGTTGTTGCATAACGAATGGCTCCGGTACCAGAAAACCAAAGCCGGTTACCATTATCCGATATAGCGGACTTAGGTATATTACTACCTTCTGTATAATCAGTAACGGCTGTAGAAGTATTGATTGCTCCATTAAAATCTACTAATCCTATTATAGTTGCTGTCGAACCGGATCCACCCGGTGCTGTATTGATTCCCGGCACTACAAGATATCTGCCATCAGCCGATAAATTAAGCATTCCTTCGCTATTCCCCGAGCCCCTTCCTGTCAGGATATTATTGCTGCCACTTGCCGCTATTGGCATCAATATAGATTGAATCAGTACTCCGTCAGGTGTGTATTCATCTAAATAAACCTTTGTTGCACTGGACGTCAATGTCGCACTGCCATCACCTATACGATATACTACTATATTACCCGCTGTAAAGGGCTGTTGGGCCAGCCCCTGTAAACTTAGAATAAAAAATAAGATCGTTGATAATAGTTTTAATTTTTTCATTTTTTAAATTACTTTTTCCTGTTGCGTAATAGAATGCTAAACATTTAACCCTTTATAGCAAGCCGGTAAATAATAGACCGATAACTGATAATTTTAGAAGTTCGTCTTCATCTTTGTAATAAAACTATTTTTAAATTTTCAATAATTTGTTTCCCCCCATTCTTTCCAATTATTTTCATTCTCCCAGCAGCTTTTATTATCTTGTCCGAGATTAACTGGAAACAAACCATGAGCTACGATTTTTACTTCTCCGGGACCGAAAGCTGTAGTTCTAGGTCCCGGAATAATACCTCCTGGCCTTTCTGGGAAATTCTTTTTTTGAAAATCCAATGCCTGATTTAAGGTCGTGAGCATATCTAAGAGATGTGATTTCGACATTGGATCTGTATATCTCGGCAATACTGAATTAATTTTTTTAACGAGTTGTTTGATATGATCGTTCACAATAGTGCAAAAATCAGTCATGCTAAAATCTCCATATTTGTTAAGACGTATACCATTATGAACAAGCTCAAATACATAAGTTTTTTGCAAATGACGACGGTAAAGATCAATTTTGTTGTTCCCGTTCAATTCTTTCCAGATTCCATCTTCCAAGTCAGTTAATAGTTCGTCAAAATGATATACTTTTTCTGCGGATTGATTTGTTTCATTAAAGATTAGAGCATTATATGTGAACATTGGAAATACCAGCATGTACAATTCATATTCCTGAAATCTCCATAGGGCGATTACGTTCTCATCTCCGCTAAGAGAAAATATTTCTTTGTTAAAAAGCCATTCGGGAGTATCAAATAATTGTTTCTGCAAAAACTGTACTGCAGCTCGCTGCTTTTCTTTGTCTAAAAAGTTGAAAACTGTGCCATCCTGCTCGCCAGTTTTGGGGTTGACATATTCACCAGCAATATTACGAGCCACACGATCAATATAAAGTTTATATTGTCCTAGCAAGACATCATTCATACGTTTGAGGCGGCTATAATCCTCACTAGGCGATTTTGTCCATTCTACTAAATGGGACATTACAAGTTTTAGGTTTCTGATACCATAGTCTCCTACTTTTACAGCATCATCCCCAAGATCTTCCATTCTGTTTCGAACATCACGATATTTTGCTTCTTCAAAAAATAGTCTTTTGTCTTTAGTCAGTCTTTGAACGATCCACTTTTTCAAATAAACATTTTCTTCGTCTTTTGTTTTTAAACCTGGTAACCAGCTATACCCCCATTCAATGGCCCACTCATCATATACACCAATTCGGGGAATCAGATCTTTTGGAGAAATTTTATCTTCCGGCTGGGCCACATAATTGAATCGTGCATAGTCCATAATGGAAGGAGTATGTCCATTTATAGCTACATAATGACTGTTTCTTAGGCTATCCACAGGAATAGTAGATGACGCTGCAAAATTGTGTTGCAATCCCAAAGTATGCCCCACTTCATGTGTACATACATAGCGAATCAATTGTCCCATCAGGGAATCGTCAAATTCCATCTTTCTAGCCTTAGGGTCATTTGGTCCCGCCTGGATCATATACCAATCGTGTAATATTTGCTGCACATTATGATACCAATTAATATGTGATTCCAAAATTTCACCAGATCTTGGGTCACTTATCTGTGGACCGCTGGCGTTCTGTAAATCAGATGCCTTATAAACAATGGCATTGTGCCGAGCATCATCTAAGCTCCATGTAGAATCATTAGCCGGAGCTTCAATTGCATAAATGGCATTTTTAAAGCCCGCTTTTTCAAACGCCCTTTGCCAATCATTTACGCCTTGTATCAGATAAGGAACCCATTTTTTAGGTGTTGCCGGATCGATATAGAACACAATAGGTTTTTTGGGCTCCACTAATTCAGCATTTCTATACTTTTGAATATCATCTTCTTTTGGTTCAAGACGCCAGCGGGTAATCATAAAATTATCTTTAATCCCCCCCGGTGCATCGAAATCTCGGTACTCTCTTGCAAAATATCCCACTCTCTCATCATAATAACGAGGCTTCATTGGTTTAGATGGCAATAAAACAAGAGAACTATTCAATTCGTAGGTCAACAATTCTTTGTCATGAACAAAAGTTTTTACTGTCTTAATCTCAGTATTTAATGGAAAGGAATTTATACCCTGGATATAGGATTTATCAGCCTGAATCGCTCCTAGTTTATAAACATCTTTTACTGAAGATGGAAAGAAAAGAATATTATTATCGCCATTGATGAAATCAGTCATGTCAATAACCAGTCCGATGGAATCCGGTGAAAACGCTTTTATATCAAAAGATGCATGAATAGTTGGCAAATTAGAGTTGAGAACCGAACGATACATACCGTTTTGGGAACTGTCGTGGGATATATCAAGATAAGAGACCCGCTCAATAAATAGCTTCTGGGCAGGCCCTTTTACAAATCGCACAACATTTTCTCCGATATAATCTCCCGCATATCCAAAAAATCCAAAAAAAGGCCGATTATCTGCTGCTGCTTTGCTAATTCGATTAACGATAAGAATATCTTTACTTAAGATTGAGTCAGCTATCTCAAAATAGTACTTTTCATTTACTTTGTGAACTTTAAATAGCCCGTTTTGCGTAATAGCTTTGTTAGTAATGACCTCATTATATGGCCTAATCCCTTTTTTAATTGTATCAATGCTTGAAGTATCTGTTTTTACTTCTTCCATGCGTTGAACATTCTGTGAAATATTTCCCTCCTTTGAAGATATTTTGGATAGGGTACAAGAAAACAAGACAATCACTAATGCCAGAATTATTATTAATTTTTTTTGTATAGCCATCATTGATAACTTTTAGTAAATGCTTTCTGTTTATCTATTTCTTTTCATCTTAACAAAAGGATTCGTATCACCGTGGGTTTTGTTGAATACCCGATCGGGTGATTTCATCTATTGGAATTAGCAATACCCATCTGAGATCATTAGGGGGAAGAATATATGTTGTTCCATTTACAATTCTTTTAAGCGTGATATTACCGCCATCAAGATTAAATCTTCTGAGATCGCTCCAGCGAAGTCCTCTGTAAAGCAATTCCTTCCTTCTTTCACTCAGTATTTTATTTAACGCATCATTTGCGTCAAGCGCTGTAATTGAAGGATAAGGAACTACTGTATTTTTCCATCTCTTTTGAATTACTGCATTTAAATCTGCTAATGCAGAATCCTTATTAGCATTTCTTGCATAACATTCTGCCCGTATAAGATAGATTTCATCAGTTGCAATTCCATCAAAAATTGCGGATGTAGATCCATAATTATAGTAAGAGCCACGCCAATAATACGTTCCTGCTCCGGATCCGGGGGCAAAATAAACTGTTTTTCTCAGGTCATCTGTATTATAGGATTGATATAAAAAAGAATCAATTAATTCTTGGCTAGTGCCGACAAATAAATCAGCTCCTTCGTAACTTAGAAAAGAAATTTCCGGATTATTTTTGAAATAAGGTAAGAGGAAGCTAGGAGCTAAAGAATTATAATCTAATAATGAACTGTTCTCAACAAGACTTAGGTTTGCATATGTGCTTGCATTCGTATAGTCCCGCATCGAAAGGTAGACACGTGCCAACATTCCATACGCTGCTGCCTTATTTGGACGTGTTACGAATAAGCTCGTTGAGGGTAAAAGGGTTGCTGCGGCCTTTAGGTCAGTAATCACCTGGTTGTATGTTTCCTGAACGGTGGAACGCCTGGATGGGGCGGTTATAGTAGATGTCAAGCGTAATACAATTCCAAGATCTGAATTGGCCGACGATGAGTAGGGCTTGCAAAATAATTGAGCCAGTTGATAAAACATAAAGGACCGGTAAAAAAGCGCAGTACCTTTAATATTGTTATACGAATTTCTATCGGATTCACTTATAGAAATTCCTGGTAATTGATCCATTACAAAGTTAGCCTGGTAAATAGCCTGATAAGGAAGGTCCCAGACATTGGAAGTAGTGATTGTTGCCTGCGCATCCCATATGTAACTGTTACGGTAGGAGAACGAGCTGCTGTTCCAAGATGAACTTGTTAAATAATAATTGTCAGCTACAAATTCAAGATCGGCTGGAGAACTATAATTGGTGTGTTCATTGTCCAATATTGCCTGCAGATCAGCTAGGCTAGAGGGAACCGCTAAGTTTTGGCTTGGCTTTTTGTCAAGGTATTTTTTGCAGGAAGTCAGGACCAAGATAAAAGGAATTAACAGAATAAGCAGGATCAGCTTTGGGAATTTATGTAATGTTTTTTTATAACGCATAATATTTTTTAATTTTAGTTTGATACTATGTGCTTTTCAAACAGAAACATAAGAAGGTTAAAAATTCAAACTAAATCCACCTGTCCATGTCTTTGGAGTCGGAGCAATAAAAGCTGATCCACCAACAAAATCAGGATCCATAGCAGATTTATTTTTTCGCCACAAAATCAGGTTCAGGTTATTCACATACACGAAGAGCTGCAAGCATTTAAATGGCATTTTTTTCCAAATTTTATTATCCAGCAAATATTGCAACCGAACATCATTCAGGCGTATATTATCTCCTCTCAAAACATTTACTTCTGAAAACTTGTAAAAGTTATCGCGATCAGAGTTGAGTAGATTAGGAAAAGAGGGCACGGTAGTCAACTTTTCGTCACCTGGTTTTTGCCAACGTAGTGCATAATCCGCATTGCCTTGCCAGGTAGTTGCTAAATCATTATAACTAATTGTTGGTTTCCGGAAATAAAAATCGAGACGGTAAGTAATATTGCTGGACAAAGTAAAATTTTTCCAGCTAAAGGAATTGCCTATAAATCCAAAATACAAAGGAATTGCCGAACCATGAAATACCTGATTAGTGACAGAGTCATTAAAGATGGCATTATAATTTGTTGAAACTTGTTTATTAAAATATCCTCGTGGATCACCTGTCAGAGGATCCAAGCCTTCCCATCGATAACTTGACATCCCGTATGCAATTTTTCCTTCGGCAGGATTTAACCCATAAAGTGTAAAGTCCTGCGCAGTATATTTGCCATTATATAACTTAGTGACAATCGTCTTAGAATAACTGAGCCCAAAACTAGTTTGCCATTTAAATTTTCTATCAATATTTTTTGAATTCAGGCCGATTTCAAACCCATTTCCTTTGAGACTGGCAAGATTAATCACAAAAGAAAGGTTCCCTGTTGATGGTGCTAACGGGCTTTGTGAAATAATATCACTGGATGTTTTTTGATAAACATCAATACTGCCAGAAAGTCTGTTATTGAATAAGCTGAAATCAAGTGCTTCATTAACTATCTTGACCTTTTCCCATTTCAGATCGGGATTAGGCGGGTCATTAGGAAATGCGGCCGTGAGATTCGCTAACGGCGAAAGTGTTGAACCAAAAGTTATAGTGGGCAAGCCAGAAGCATTTCCAGGATTGCCGCTGTAACCATAGGAAGCACGAAAACGCAGACTGGAGAACCAGTTTTTAATATTGTAAAAGCCCTCTTTTGAAATATCCCAACTAGCGCCGGCCGACCATAGCGGTTTCCATTTCCTGTTGGTATTTACCCCAAAAACATTTGACCCGTCTTTTCTTGCACTGGCGTAAATAGAGTAACGACCATTGTAAGTATAGGAAGCATTACTAATAAAAGAAACAAAACGACTATATACCTGTGGAGAAGATATGCTGCCATTTGGTACCCTTGAACTTCCGGATGCGCCACCATATAAAGGAAAAGGCGTTAAATAATCAATAGTAGACTTATACGTTCCAAAATCATTGTTATACGCATAAAATCTATTAAAATCATTAGCCCCGGTTGTCTCGGATATTTCAGTAGCCGCCATTGCACTGAGTTCGTGCCTTATTCCAAAACTTTTATGGAAATTAAGTTGACCCCTGGCATTTTGACTAGTTGATTTGCTATGTTGCAAATCCAGAATACTACCAACCGGCACAGGGTGGAGAAGGTCAGGATTAGTTTGGGACAAATTCGTGTATGTGTTGATAAGATCCCTGGTGAAATAGGTTTCAGGGCTATAATAATTGCTATTATCAGAGGTTTCATTTCTGTATTGATAGCTAATTGTTCCACTTATCCAGTTTGCAAAGCGATAGGAAACATTTATGTTTAACATGAGGAACCTGTTGAGGTCCTTTCTGTCTGTAAGGCCAGGTTCTTCCAAAGGGCGATATTTCCAGTCAAACAGTTCCCCTCCACCTACGGTATCGAGATACGCAACCCTTCTATGATTAGGTACTGCCAACGGGTGTCCTTGTGCATCGGCTAATTGTGCATAAGGGTATATTTTACCAGGTAAAGAAAAGCTTGCACTCCTCTGCATGGCCTGACTATAACTGATACCTGTTATTATTTCCAAATTTTTGATAGGCCGAAATCCTGTTTGGGTATTTATAGTAAATTGATCATCTGGTCTGCTATTTTGCACATTATTTAAATTGCGGTTATAACCCCCGGAAAAGGTATAATTAAATGAACTGTTACCGCCGCTCAAATTGATATAATGTTGCTGAAAAATAGCATTTCGATAAGCATATTTATCCAAATCACGCCTCAAATCCATACTTTTTAATGCATCAATCTGAGCAGTAGAATCCAAGCCAGATATTTTACCAGACTTTCTCATCGCTAGAATTTCTACAACGGGAGATACGGCCGGCCAAGAACTTCTATTATTTAGGCTCGCATCATATTGTCCATTACGATAAAGAAAAATTTCAGCATTAATAAAATCGGGAATACTCATTTGTGGATAATAATACTGGTCGGGTTTTTCCTGCATTGTTATGTTGGAACTTATTGATACTTGTAATGGTTGATTATATTTTCCTTTTTTAGTGGTGATCACAATAACACCGTTTCCCGCTTGAGCTCCCCAGATAGAAGTTGCCGCTGCATCTTTCAGTACCGTGATATTTTCCACATCGTTTGGATTTAAAGTATTGAGATCTTGTTTGAAAGGGAAATTATCAACAATGATCAATGGCGCACTACTTGCAGATTGCGACAGACCTATACCTGTTATAGTACTAATTCCTCTGATTTGAATAGTCCCTAATTGATCTGAACTTGATTTTTTATCGAATAAAAAACCTGTCACAGTTCCATCAAGCCGGCTGATAATATCCATACCTGCCCGACGCTCGTAAGCAACATTGCTCAACTGTGAATAAGAGCCTACAAAACGTTCAGCGGTAGTTTTAGTATAACCGTTGCTGATTACTACCTGCTCTCCTTCGGTTATCTTAGTTTTTACAGCCAGGGTCTGCAAATCAGTTTTGCCGTCTAACTTGACCTCTATGGTTTCAATATTTATTCCACTTATTACAAGTGTGGCCTCGGCATCTACACCGCTTAACGCAAAAACGCCATTTTCATCCGTGCTTGTTCCTTTGTTTGTTTCCTTTACTCTTATACTGGCGCCGGCAACGGGCTCGCCTTTTTCATTAGTCACTTTTCCTTTTACATCTATTAAAGGAGCAGTCAGAAGAGTAATTTGCTCATTTTCCTTTTTGCTAACAATAATTGTTTTATCAACGATGCTATAAGAAAGAGGTTGGTTCATAAAACAAATATCCAGGGCATCCTTTAAAGAAGCTTGGTTCAGTTGAAGATCAACGGGTTTTGTTTTTTGCAATAGTTCCCATCGATATACAAAACCATAACCAGTCTGTTTTTCTATTTCGGCGAACACTCTTTCGAGGGGGGCTTTTTTAGCTGAAATCGTCACCGTTTGAGCATACCCTGCCGCGCTTGCATGTAAGCAAAAAGCAGTCAGTAAAACGGCCATTATTTTCATTGTCAGCAGTATTTTGACTATAATATGACGGGCACGGGAATGGAAGAGTTTGCGGTGGACAAACAGATTCATACCTTTGGTTTTGGTTTGATAAAACGATAGTTTCCGACTATTTTTTAGTTGAACCAGTCATAAACCAGTAGTGCTACTACACTGCTGGTTTTTTTTGCTGTGTGATTGGCTCCGACAATCTTTTTGGCCTGCAGGATTTTACTCCTAATTTACTTTAAATACTCTGCATTTTAATTTTCAAAATCATCGCCCCGGCAACTACAAAGAGCAGTGACTTCTACTTACTTCAAAAATCAATAGCAAGCGAAAAGGATAAAAGAGATAAGGTATATGGCAATCTGTCGCTGTATTGATCGATTATCACAACAGGAGGAGTATAACTCCTGTGAGACAACGGCAAGAACTTTTTACTAACCCGATCAATACAAAGTTTTAGTAACTTAATCATTAAAGGGTACCTGGAAGTTTTTGACCATTTTGTTCCAAAGCCTTGGTTTCGCGCACTCCTCAAGTCCACACTCAATCCACATTTATCGCTGGCTTATTCACCAAACTCAACTCGGCATTGTATTAAAGACGTATTTTCTCTACGTTTAAATACTTAGTCTCTCACAATAATAAAACACCATCCCACGGAATTTCATTTACATGGATTTAATAATTCTTTAAACATTTAATAGCCTTGGTTCTTTGAGAAGAATAGATATTAACAATAATTCTGGGAAAGATTTCGGAAAAGCTTTTAGAAGGGCTATTATCGTAGTTTTCCTATACTGAACCCCTATAGGTTATTCCACTTTTGTTTTGACACAAAAAGTGGAGCAAAAAAGTCAAGCTGATTCGATGGGGAACATTTCCGGTGGCTGGTCTTTTCCTATTGCGAATCGGCAAGGCAGCCAGCTAATCGACGTGCTTCAGGCAGCAGTCTTCGCTTCGTGTTATTCAAAGCTCAAGAAGGCGCTGTGCTCCGTCTTGCCGTCTTTTCGGCATTCATAATTTCTTATGGTTTTTTGTCAATTTCTTTTCTTGATACACTATTGATGCCGATTTTTCACTACTTCAAAAGAAAGCCGCCGTAGCTGGCACAAACCAGTACGGCGGAAAAACTAGACCACAGCATGAGAGTATAAAAAAAAGGATAAGGAAAGTTCGATATGTTTGCCTCAAGGGAAGAAAGAGTGTCATCTTTCGCTAAACTCTTTCGGGGCACCTGTGCCGCCGTGTTGCATTTCGCGCATCACTAAAATGAACACGGCAGCAAGCAGAATGCTTCTGGTCAATGGTAAAAGAATCGGTATAACCGTTTTTTATAATAGATCAGCGCCTTACCGTGATTTTTTTGCCGGCTTCGTCAATCTCAAAATGCCCTGCGCCGGCCAGCTCTAATGCTTTCAATAATTTGGAAAGGGGTACGTTTCTCGAAATATTGGTCACCCCGAAATGCCCGGGAACCTTATCCTCGAAGACTGTCTGCACATCATACCAGCGGGATAGCTGCCGCATGATGGTTTCAAGGTCCTGTTTCTTGAAGGAGAATACTCCGTTTTTCCAGGCTACTGTTTCATCTATATCTACGTCATTTATTATTTTGATAACCCCCTCGTCATCCTGAGCGAAGCGAAGGACCTCCCCTTGCTGCCCCGGTCTCAGGAAACCTGTCTTTCCTCCTGCAACAATCTTTACAGCTCCTTCCAGCAAAGTGGTTTTAACGGCAGATTCATCATTATAGGCATTGACGTTGAAATGGGTACCGAGTACCTCAACAGTCATACCCTTATCTTTCACGTTTACAATAAAAGGTTTTGCGGTATTTTTTGCCACTTCGAAATAGGCTTCGCCGGTAATCTCCACTACCCTTTTCTTATCAGTAAAAGCCGTCGGAAAGCGAATAGAAGAAAGAGAATTTAGCCAGACTTTGGAACCATCGGCTAGTACAAGGGAAGAATAATAGGTGGATTTTGGGGTTGTAATCGTGTTATAATAAGTCCCGCTCTGGGGTTTATTTTTATCAGCATTATAAGCCAATAGCCCATCTTCTTTTAAGACAGTCGTATTGCCTTGCTGGGCTATTTTGCCATTGGACGCAGTGTCCAGGACAACAGTGGTACCGTCGGCCAGGGTAAGAATGGCTTTTTCCATTCCCGGGGCGACGTCAGGAGCAACTGGCTGCTGGATCCTGGATACCGGATGCTGGGTGTCATGAGCAGGATTAATAAACATATAATAAGTGGCGGTGGAAATGAGAATAAGCAAAATGGCGGCCGCCGCCGTCCAGAATATAGGGTTGTGTAAAATAGAAATGATCCTATTTTTTTTAACAGGAAGTTCCTTTGATACTTTCTCCCAAATCACTTTACCATCATAAGCCAGCATTTGCTTTACGTCCTGGTGGAAGCTATCAGAATTCATTATTTCCTCGTAAAGCCGGCGATTATGCTCTGAATGGGCGATCCAGTCATCCAGATCTTTTTTCTCGGTTTCTGTAAGCCCTGATCCATTTAAGGATTTATGAAGTATGGTTATAATTTGTTCTCTGTCCATCTGTGTAATTGGTTAGTATTCAATTAATTTCTTATCTGTTCAAAGACTAATAGGGCTTGTTTATAAAACAACCGTATATGGTATTTCATTTACGGAAAAATCATAATAATTTATTGCGGGGTTACAGGGGACACTAAGGGATCGCGAATTGATACGAATTAGCACTAATGGACACGAAGTAATGCTAATTGACGCGAATTTTGCCGTGATTTTATACAGGAATGTGCGTTTTTTTTCTGTGTTTATTTACGGGTTTAAGGGTTGGGGAAGCTCTAAACTATTGTTTTATCAGTCAATAATACGTGATATATGGGGGAAGATGCTTAAGTGAAAAAGCTGATTTTAGGGCTATCTTTTTATTAATTACAATGACAAAATGAATATTTGGGTTACTTTATAATTTTCTTACGATACCCGGAAAACGGATATTTATATTCAATCGTTGTTAGAAGGTGAGATTTACATTATTGAGCACTATCCATGAAATTATTCCTGCTATTGATTATTTGCCTGGCTATTGGCTCTGCTGGCTATTCGCAGGAGAAGCTTTCTTCGGTGCGGGGAATGATCATAGATTCAGCATCTGGCGAGACGTTGGAACAGGCTTCTGTATCATTGATCCGAAGGGCCGATTTGGTTGTGCTGAAGCAATTGCTTTCCGGTAAGAATGGATTTGAGTTCCGGCGAGTCGCTGCAGGTGATTACTTGCTTTCTGTTTCATTTATTGGTTACCGGCCGGATACTATTCGGCTGACCGTAGGAGCAGCCGACTCTCTGTATAATACCGGGAAAATACAATTGGTAAAATTAACGGCTAACCTGATGGAAGTAGTCGTGAGGTCCGTGATACCTCCCGTGATTGTAAAGAATGATACGCTAGTATATAATACCAATACCGTCAAGACGCAGCCCAATGCCACGATCGAAGACCTGATAAAGAAATTGCCGGGTATGGATGTGGATAAGGATGGCAATATTACCCTGCATGGACAAAAAGTAGAAAAGATATATGTAGACGGGAAGGAGTTTTTCTTGAACGATCCCAAATTAGCCACGCAGAATCTAACGGCTGATATGGTAGATGCTATAGAAGCATTCGATAATCAAAGTGACAAGGCGAAGTTCAGCGGCATCAAAGAAATGAATGTCAATAAAGCGATCAACCTGCGATTAAAAAAGGATAAGAAGAAAGGTTTTTCGGGGAATGCAAGCGCAAGGGCAGGCAACCATAATATTTATTCGGGAAGCGCTACGGCTACTTATTTTAAAGGGGATCGATGGGTTTTTGGGAGGGGCAACGCTAATTACACTAATTATAACGCTAATGACGCTAAGAATGCGAATGGGAGCGCTAATGGTAACGCTAATGAGGCTAATGGTACCGGATTAAAACAGTCGGGTAACAATGAGGGACTGAACTACAGGGACAATATAGGAAAGAAGACACAGGTAGTGGCTAATTATGGTAGCGGTCAAAGCAGGATTGAATCCGGGCAATTGTATAAAAGAGAAACTTTCCTGGGAGATTCATCGCTATTGCAAAACAAGAATTCATTCAATGATAATCGTTCCCAGAGTCGTAATTTCAATATCAATCTTACCTATACTATCGATAGCTTAAACTCCATTGTATATACTCCCTCTATTTCCTGGCAGCAAAATGAAACGATGAACTCCGATAGCTCTTTTATTGAGTCTGAAAAGAACGGCAATAATTACCTTATCAATGAAGGAAAAACGATGAATCATCTATCCTCGAAAGGTTCCACGATTAATAATACGATTGCCTGGCGGCGGAGATTCAGAAAGAAAGGGAGATCCTTTTATGGCGTTTTTTCCCAGGGCCACCAGCAGCAAACGCAGCAAGGCGACCTGTATTCGAGGTTCTATGATAATGGCGGCGCCACGGTGCAAAACCAAACTATTGACCAGCACTATGATCAAAAGAACCATGGAAATAATTATGGGCTGAATATTTATTATACCGAGCCAATCAAAGCTAACCAGGTGATTGACCTGGGTATTAACCTGAACACATCTTCCAACCAATCGGGCAAGCAGGCGTTTAATTATGACTCCTCCACGCATAAATATGACCAGGAGGATACACTGACCACTAATCAATTTACGAATAGCAACCAGCAAGAGAATTTCAGTATCGGCTATAATTATCTTGGCAAAAAAGTACAGTGCCAGCTTGGGGTTAGTGTGTTGTACACTTCCTTAAAGAATGAAAGCGATAATCATAATTATACAACTATCGAACAGCATTTGATAAACTGGTCGCCCCGGGCTTCCGCTTTTTATCGTTTAGCCGCGCAGAAGAACCTGCGCATACAATATAATGGTAATAGCACGGCCCCGACTACCGAAATGCTGCAGCCTATTCCTGACCTGAGTAATCCTTTCCTGGTAAAACTGGGTAACCCGAACCTGAAGCAACAATTCCAGCATAACCTTAATATGGGTTATAATTCAGCCAGCAGTAAGACTTTCCGTAATCTTTCCCTGCAGTTGGGAAGCAATCTGACCATGAATAAGATTGTTCAATCCTCCACTATCTCCGCCGCGGGCATACAGCAATTGATGTTTGTGAATGTAAACGGGGTGTATGCTGTCAATGGCGACCTGAATTATGGATTCGCGCTCAATAAGACTAAAAATGGCGGTGGTGAAATAGCCACTACCCTTCAATACGGCCATGATATCAATTTTGTAAACGGGGAGAGAAATACCCGGCAGAGTTTTGTAGCAGGACAACGCTTCCGGCTTAATTATCATGCGGATGATAAATTGTACGCGGGCGTGTCGGCTGGAGTGAATTACAACCGTTCGAATTACTCGATCGGTAATAACCTGAATACGGAATTGGTTTCTCAAAATTATGCCGCGAATATCACGTATATGCTGCCATTGGGTATCAGAGTGTCATCTGATTTTACAGTCCTGGTTGATGGAAAACAGGGGAACTTGCCCGGGAGGACGATTGCTACCTGGAACGCTTCTGTATTCAGGTTTATATTCCGGAACAATAAAGGAGAGATCAGGCTATCGGGTTTTGACCTGCTGAACCGGAATAAAGGGTTTAGTCAAACGACAGGTGATAATTATATTGAAACAAGG
>JAUZOA010000074.1 GCA_030706685.1 Bacteroidota bacterium | reverse complement strand
TCCTGGCATCATCAATGGTATATAATGGCTGCGCATCCAACACAGTTTGAGCAGCACGCCGTTTATTGGCATATTTAATTTCGTCCATTTGTATCTCCGCCGAATCCAATAACAGGATTTGTGTAAGTTCTCTCGTGGCAGGTGTACAAAAAATCTTTCCGCTAAACCCTTCCTTTACTAATTTAGGAATAAGACCACAGTGATCTACATGCGCATGAGAAAGAATCATGACATCTACAGCCCGCGGATCAAAACCAAAATTCCGGTTCAACGAGTCTGTACGATCCCCCATCCCCTGGAACATACCGCAGTCAAGTAAAACTTTCTTACCATTCTTTAATGTCAGCAAATGCTTGGAACCTGTAACTGTCCTCGCCGCTCCGTGAAAAGCTATTTTCATAAAACTCCTCCGCTCCCGGAATGGAATTACTATATTCCACCAGGAGATTTTTTAATTAGTTAATAGAATATCATACCCAAAGCTTTAAAAACCAACTACAATTATCTTTGAAGACTGACTTTGTACTAATCACTACTCACTACTCACTACTCACCACTCACCTACCCCCTCCTTACCTTAAATGACCAGCTAATAAAAAACTCAGCTATTGCTTCTCCCTGCTCATTGGTCCCGGTTGACCTTACCCTGACCGTTTTAGCTTCCCCCGAAGCGATACTTTCTTCAATTGCTTTTTGGATCAATTCACCATCTTCACATACGAACTTTGTGCGGCTGGTAGCTTTTTTAAAATAAGTGGCTTCTAATTTCACCAGCAGCATCGAAACAGAGGGTGTTCGTCTATACAAATGAGCCATAGATAATGAGCCCGTACTCATTTCCGCAGCCATAGCCAGGCTGGCAAAATAAGTGGAACGAAAAGGGTTTCTTGAAAACCATTTGTATGGAACAGTAGTCACGCATCTTTTTTCATCCAACTCTTTTATCCTTACGCCTGTGAAATACGCACTGGGAAGCTTGCCCAGTAAGAACATCCTGAACCCAAAAGGGTTTCTGACCAGTTTCATAAAAGCTTCAAAGCCACGGTTCATTAGTTTCTAGTTTAAGAAGTTCACAAGTTCCAAAGTTTACAAGTTCATTAAGTGGAAGTATATTCAAAGATTTGTAAACCCGTAACTGGTGAACTTTGGAACTTGCAAACCTCCGGAACATTCACTAATTCTTGTCAAACGCCACAATACTTGCTACAGCCTTGTTATCATTAGCGCTTACTTTAAAATAAACGGCGCCTTCACCTGTACTGCTGAATCTCACGGAAGGTATGCTAATACTTTTGATCACCGCATTCACCTTATCGGCATACGATGAACCGCTTTGCCGGCTGATCTGGTTATTAAGATCAATATAATCGAGGGGATCCTTACTGACCACAATAGCTATATAATCTCTTGTGCCGGTTGAGTCAGGTTCCATGGAATAATCTTTAGGAAACAAACGATAACCGGTAATACCGCAGTAGGGAGAATGTTTTGAAACGGTCTCACCTTGTTTTAAATAAGGAAATAAAACATAACTGCTCTTCCCGTCACTTTCCGCCCCGAAAATATAAATATAACATTCGGTTTCGTTCTTTATCTCCATTTTAAATCTTGTTCCCGGCTTAATGGGTGAAATAGTCTGAAAAGTATTGCCTCCTGTTGACTGCAATTTTACGTATTCTTTATTATCATTTTTTACCAGGCCGATCGTACACTCCAATGGGATATTCGCTACATCGCTTCGTTTAGGCAAAGGGTCCATTCCATAAGCTTCTTTAACATAGTTTTTGAAATCACCATAACGTACCCAGGCAATTCCATTGTCGCCCCATTTGGGTGTCCAGCTATTCATGATCTGGAAGGCCCCGCCAAACTTCCTGTCATCATAACCAATCACACATAGGGCATGTCCTCCCATACCTACTCCTGAAGCATCCATACCCTCTGGCCTCCACAATTCTTTGCCCATCATATCCTGCATAAAACTATTACCTACCATCATCCCGATAACTACAGGCGCATCTTTAGCAAGGTGTTCCTTGACCGCCCGGACGCTTATCGTACTAATATTATCACCTTCGGTCAGTCTTGTAAAACCATGGATCCTGTTTTGCCGGCCTTCCTGAATTTGCGATTCAGTAGGCGTTCTCTCACAATCCTGGTCATTGTAAGGATATTCTTTCAACGGAACACCGCCATCTTTTTGCATGGTTTCCATGGCTCTTTGTACATAAGACCCTTCACATCCTTCCAATTTTATCTGGTTATATAAATAAGACGGACTGAACGCGATACTGGCAGGATCCTGGTGAGTAGCGGCGGAAAACAAAATAGTCTGGGCCGCATAAGCGCTGCTCCAGGCTACACAACTTCCCTGCTGTCCCTGGTCGCCGCGGGGAGGCGCGTACTTTAATAGAGAAACTGCTTCAGGCAAAGGGTTCTTCCCATTATCATCTTCAAGACCTTCATAAACGGAAGCTTTATTGAATTCACCGGGATTGAAATTATAACCACTCTGAGAAAATTTCGAGATTGCTTCCTGTACATTGCTCATATTACAACCACCTCTGCCAAGCAGGAAATAGCCCCCAACAGCAAGCACCAGCAACACAATGATGCCTTTTCCCCTGAACAAACCCAGCAGTAACGGTAATAAAGCGCCTAATCCGCCACCACCCCCGGGAAAACCGGGCTGTTTACCACCTCCGCCCTGGTCATCATTGTAATCATTTTGACTTTCATCCTTCGGGTCTTCGGTCATCCTGATTGGCATAGCAATGAATTTTATGTCGAAATGTGAAATAAATGTAGGAAGTTCAGTCCAAATTCGGCGCAGTTGGGAATTTATAAAATAATTTTCGCCTGCTGCCAATACCAATTATGAGAAAGAATCGTCAATTTTGAGACCATACTATTTACCATGAAAAAAATCAGTTTATTGATTTTAGTCATGCTGGTTGTTTCAATAGCCGGTATTAGCCAGAAGATTTCCGGCAAATTGGTTTTCCAGCAGGGACAAATTATAGGTATAACCATGGATGTAAAAAGTACTTTCTCCCAGGAAGCCATGGGCAATGCCATAGATTTTTCAATAAATGGAACCGCTGCTCACGCGTATAAAGTCACAAATGCTACGGAAGATAATACCACCCTTCACCATGATGTAAAAAAGATAACATTCCTGTTCGACGGTATGGGAACGAAACGGTCTTTTGATTCGGATAATAAGAAAGATATGGAGGGTATGTTTGGGCCAACCATAAAAGAAATGATGACTAAAACGTTTGACATGATCATTAACCCCGCCGGAAAAGTGTTGCTGGTAAAACCGGAAAAAATAACACTGGCCAAACCCGACGACCGTTTAGCCATTGTAACCACCATGCTAAAGGATGTGACCGCCGTCATTTACCCTCCTAAAAAAAATGAAGCCAGTTTCTTCAAAGTACTTCCTGAAAAGGAGACAAGCATCACTGATAGCTGGACAGAATCCGGGGAAGATTCCGTCAGCCGGTTCAATACTACTTATACATTAGCAGCAATGACCGACTCAACTCTCATTGTCAACCTCAAAGGCACTTCTGTTTCTAATACCAGTACCGAGATGATGGGCGCCCGGGCCACTACGACTATGAAAAATAATTATACCGGGAAGATTATCCTTGATAAGGCTACTGGTATCCTTCGTGAAAAAACAATTGAAATCACCTCTGCAGGTTCAACAGAGGCCATGGGCGGCACCGTACCGGTGACTTCTAAAACAACAATTACTATCAGGGTAAAACCCCAATAAAGAAGGAGTAAAATTTGCTGTCAAATAATACGGCAAATAATAAAAGGCCCGATAGTTTATACTGGCTCTTTACCTGGTTCATGCTGTACCTGCAATAGTATCACCTGGTTTCTCAACAAACTATCAAAGTCATCCCGTTTACGAATAAGGAAGGTCTTGCCCCCCCTCACCATAACTTCCGCGGGCTTCAATCTTGAATTGAAATTCGATGACATTTCAAATCCATAAGCGCCCGCATTATGAAAAACAAGATAATCCCCTTCACGAACCTCATTCAGCTTCCTGTCCCAGGCAAAAGTGTCCGTTTCGCAGATATTACCTACCACCGAATATTTTTTTTCTTCCCCATCCGGGTTGCTGATATTCTCGATCCGGTGATACGAATCATAAAACATGGGACGTATGAGGTGATTGAAGCCGCTGTTGACGCTGACAAAAGTAGTCGCTGCTGTTTCTTTCATCACATTTACCTGTGTGACAAAATAGCCACATTCACTGACTATAAACTTTCCTGGCTCAAACCATATCTGCAGGTCCTTTGCCTGCGGGTGATTATCAAAAGCCTGTTTCACTTTTTTGGCCAGGAGCCCAATATCAATTTCTTCATCGCCCGGCTGGTAGGGTATTTTAAATCCGCCTCCAAGATCAACTGATTTCAATTCTTTGAAATAAGGAATGATATCAAACAACACTTCAATTCCTTTCACAAAAACATCCGCGTCCTTTATATCACTGCCCGTATGAATATGCAGATCGGTAATAAGAAGGTCATATTGCCTGACCACTGCCAATATCTTGTCCAGTTGATCAACCGGTATTCCGAATTTACTTTTATCATGTCCCGTTGAAATTTTCAGGTTGCCCCCGGCCATAATATTGGGCCGAAGGCGGATACCTACCGGGTAGCCATGCCTGTATTTCTTTCCGAATTTTTCAAGATTGGACAGGCTGTCAATATTAATGTTTACTCCCAATGAAGCTGCTTCTTCAATTTCATCGAACCCGATCCCATTGGATGTATATAATACCTGCGTGGGGGCAAAGCCGGCATGCAGCGCAAGCTTTGCTTCGTTGATGGAGCTGCAATCAATATTGGCCCCAAGTGACTGAATATAACTGAGTATGCTGATATTGGTCAGCGCTTTGCAGGCGTAAAAAAAAACAACATTGCTTTTACTGAAAGCGTTTGTCAGCTTTTCATACTGCTCTTTTATCTTTTCCGCATGATATACATAAAGAGGAGTTCCGAAATCCTTAGCCGCCCTGATCAATTGTTCGTTGGATAATTGCCTTGCCATAGCAGCGAAGATAAAAAAGGTGCATCATCGCTCCAAAAGCAGTAAGAGCGGATAGTAGGTCAGTTTCAATATTTATGTGGCTTTGGCCACAGAGAACCGCGGAGAAGCGGAGAACCACAGAGTAAGCGTGGATGGTCTCTCTGTAGTGCTCTTTAACTCTGCGTTTCTGTGGCCATATCTCAAACCGTGACACTGGCAAAGGAAGGGCAAGAAAGAGAATAGGGGTTTACAATGTGGGCTAATTGGAAACAAACAAGGCTCCCGCAAAAAAAAAATGGCACAGTTTAAACCGTGCCATCTCTCACTTAATAACTTATTTGTTTAAATATCTATGCGTTTTCGTCTTCGTTATTTTCTTTTTCAATCAGTTCACCTTCCTCCGTTACAGAAAGCAGGGCATTATCCTCTGTTTCTTCCTGTTTCGGCGGTAATAATTCAGTATCCTTAATAATAGTAGGCTCTACCAATTGATCGGCCAGCACTTCTTTGATCTTCGGAAGGTCTTCTGCTGAATTGATACCAAAATAATCCATGAAACTCCGGGAAGTAGAATAGACCAGCGGGTGACCCGGCATCTTTTCATTGCGTCCGCTAATAATGATCAATTCTTTCTCCAATAACTTTTGTACCGCATAATCCGAACTGACCCCGCGAATAGCTTCAATCTCACCTTTGGTAACGGGTTGTTTGTAAGCGATAATAGCCAGCGTTTCCAGGGAAGCCTGCGACAAGCGCTTTAAGAACTTTTCTCCATTCAACTGGGCTACTGTTTTATGAAATTCCTTTTTGGTAAGAAATTGCCAGCCGCCGCCGCTTTGCTTCATCTCAAAAGCATAGAATTCAGAATTGTATTTCTCCGTAATGCCTTCGATAGCGGATTCTACCTGGTCAAGCGTAATCTTATCTTCTGTGAATACGCTGTTGATCAGTTCAGTAATCTCCAAAGTTGTCAGGGGTCTGTCGCTGGCGAAGATCAATGCTTCAATATGTGGTATCAGATTAGTTAATTCCATATTTCAATCTAAAAAGAAAATTATTAGTGCTCAAACGGGAGTGTTGGTAGAATGTTATTCAAAAGTAACTGGCTTAAATAGTTAAAACGAAAATACAATCACTGAATTGAAGGAGGAAACACATTTATTAACATTTTAATAATGGTACAAAACCTATCGGATGTATTCGATCTAAGTTCCCCTTTAGGGGACAGGGGTTCTAGCCCTGCAACGCAGCAGCCCCACTAACGATCTCGGTCAATTCAGTAGTAATGGCAGCCTGCCGTGCACGATTGTAAGATATCCTGAGGCTGCGAAGCATTTCATTGGCATTTTCGCTGGCCTTGTCCATCGCGGTCATACGGGCGCCGTGCTCAGAAGCATTTGAGTCCAGCACCGCTTTATATAATTGTGTATTCAATATCCTTGGCATTAACTCAGCCACCAATTCTTCTTTAGATGGATCAAAAATGAAATCGGCCTTCGCGGCCCCGGCCTTGTTAGCGGCTTTAGGAATAGGCAAAAATCTTTCTACTTCGAATTTTTGCGTAGCTGCGTTCTTAAACTGGCTGTAAACAATTTCCACCACATCAAATTGTTTTTCTTCAAAAGCCTTCATAGCAGCCTGTGAAGCCTGCTGCACATTTTCATAGGCCAGGTGCAGGAAAATATCTTTATAGGTAGCATCCGTTTTATAATTGTTTTTCAAAAAATGCTCATACCCTTTTTTCCCGATGGCCCAGATCGTAATATTCCCTTTTTTATGCTGGGCGCTATATCTTTCAGCGATTGTAGCTTTTGCCAATTTGATCACATTGGCATTGAAAGCGCCTGCGAGACCGCGGTCACTGGTAATAACGATCAATAAGACCTTTTCAACCGGGCGTTCCATCGCCAATGACATCCCTGTACCACTTTCAGTATTGCTGACGATATTACTCAATAATTCCTGTAGTTTCCGGGCATAAGGGCGCATCTGGATGATGGCATCCTGGGCCCGCCGGAGCTTGGCAGCGCTCACCATTTTCATCGCCTTCGTGATCTGCTGTGTACTTTGTACTGATTTGATCCGGTTGCGTACTTCTTTTAATTGACCTGCCATAGTTAAAAGTTATTCAGTTTACGAGTTCGCAAGTTTACGAGTTTACTAATTCACAAGTTGTCGTGCCTGACCGGAGTGCTCCTATTGAACTTGTGAACCTCTTGAACCTCTTGAACTTCTGGAACTTTTTAACTCGTGAACTCTGGAACTATCGAACCTTATTTCGGCCGCGAAGGTATCAGAATCTGCCGAAATAACCATACCCCGTACATGAAATAGGAATCAAAAGAGCCATGACACAGTGGATAAATCTTTTAGACAAAGAAAAAGGAGGGTCCCTGACTGGTATTTCTCCCGCGAACCAGGGCTTTTTTTTAACGCAGAACCTTCCCGGTTATTTCACATAACCGAATGACCTGATCTCAATGGCTGTACACGAACTTGTGCCGGCATCAACGGCCTGAATATATTGACTGAAAATTAAACAGGCTAGGGTTTTACCTGGATATTACCGTTTTCAATTGGCAGCATAGTAATACCATAGTCAACGCACCCGCTTAGTCCCATATAATAATCTGAGAACATGTCCACTGAGGCTCTGGCTCCTTCACTATTATCCTGTACTTTAAACCATACCGGGTCTCCCACTGTGAATTGGGGGAACCCGGTCCCGTCCTTTTGTGTAATGATCCCGCTCATAATGGCCGTTTTCCCGTCGGCAAGAATTGTAAGACAGGTAATAATGCCATGGGTCCGATCGTCGGCGCCAGTGCTTTTTGATTCCCATGATCCTTTGACAGTACCATCTCCATACTTTAATGCATGAAAGGCAAAATGCTGAAAACCGCCATTAAAAGACAATTCTCCCTCGCCATTAGCTGAAGATACAGGCGGCAAAGATTGGAAACCCGTCGTGGTAACCAATGACAGCAGCAAAAAGATACCCGCAAAATAAACTGGTTGCTTTTTCATGTTTTATTATTTTAAAAATTATGAATAGTAAGGGTTGCTTCCTTCCATTAAATGATTGGCTTTTCGGCTTAGCCATTTAAAAAATCATCACCCGTTTTTCACAGAGAGCCCGGGGAAATTAAATCTTGCTTTTTTCAAGAGATATAAGATGTCGCGGTAAGTCATTTAAAAAGCGACAGAATTCTTAAAACCTAAGGTGGGTTGAATCAAGAGGAATCAGAATCAAAAAAAACCGCTATTAAAAATACACATTATGGGATAAAAAATAAATTTACCCGGCAGTTATTTATCCTCCACTGCCAAAGAATCTTCGTCTTTTAGTATAAAATCCCGTTTCAGTCCATAGGAAACGGAAAAATTCCCTGCTTCCCTTGTCCCATTCCTGATCTTTTTTTCATCTTCTTTCGAAAATTCAAGATGAACCGGGCCATTGGCAAGGAAACGCAACTGTGCTTTAGTGATAGTAATGCGCCCGTTTTTAACCGTGTCTATACGGCTGACCCCTTCACTAAAAGCAACTGTATCGCTAAGCAAAACCCTCACATAATCCTGCGGCTCCAGTCCATCCAGGTCAAAAACAAGATCGTCCCGGCTGACTACTGCCGGCACTCTGGTCTTTAAACTTATGGGCTGAAAACTAAATTCTTCGGGATATTGTTTTTTATTAATATCGGTAAAAATAATAGTATGCTTCCCTGTAAATTCTTTCACCGGTTTGATCGCTTCATAATAAATCCCGTTCATCCTTGAGCTGTCCGCCTTTAACCGGATCCCGTCGAGTTCTGCCTTAGCCGGATCTTCCAGCAATAAAGTAGTGCCATTATGGCCCCCAAAACGATATTGGAGCCGGACAGTTATATAACCGGCATCTTCATCTCCCCATACCTTATAATCAAGGTAAATGGATCCCGGCTTCATGTCTTTGCCATCTTTGCCTCGGCAGGAAACCAGCCATAAGGATGAACTAAGAATTAACGCCGCAAAAATGGGCTTATACATAAAACATTTTTTCATTAACCCGGTTATCCGTCGCAAAGTAAGTCAAAGAAAAATGAAAGTGATCCCGATGGCCGGATTTCCGGAGTGTATCAGTTTAAGATATGGCCACAGAGTTGTAGAGCAACACAGAGAAACCACCATGCATGCTCTGTGATTCTCTGCTTCTCCGCGGCCCTCTGTGGCCCGGATAAATAGTAAAGCTGATACTCTATCAATGCCCGGCCGGGCATTCGCCTTTTATTTTCCGCATTTTACCGAAAGCCGGCATTAATTTCATTCCGGAAAAGTAGTTTTACCTTCCAATAAAGACATTATACTATTTATGCAACCGATCATTTCAGTAAATAATGTTTCAAAGAAATTCAAAGAAGTAGAAGCGGTCAGTAATGTCAGTTTCGATGTAAAGGCAGGAGAAATCTTTGCTTTTCTTGGTCCTAATGGCGCCGGCAAAAGCACCACCATTAAAATGCTGACTACTTTATTACGCCCGACAGAAGGCGCTCTTTTTCTTTCCGGGCATGATGTGATAAAGGAACAGGATGCCGCACGGAAAGTATTCGGTATCGTATTCCAGGATCCCAGCCTGGATGATGAACTGACCGCTTATGAAAATCTTGAACTTCATGCTGTGCTGTACGGGGTTGATAAAAAGATCATGCGCCGGCGAATAGAAGAATTGATGACGCTGGTGGAGCTATGGGACAGGCGCAATTCAAGAGTAAAAACATTCTCCGGTGGCATGAAACGCCGGCTGGAAATCGCAAGAGGTTTATTACACCATCCTAAGATCCTGTTTTTGGATGAGCCTACGCTTGGCCTCGACGCCCAAACCAGGAAATTATTATGGGCTTATATTCAAAAACTGAACGCCAATGAGGGCATGACGATCTTTTTCACCACGCATTATCTTGCCGAAGCCGAGGCTATTGCCGACCGTATCGCCATCATTGATAACGGAAAGATCGTTGCTTCCGGCACAACAGAAGAATTAAAACAACAAACCCAAACAAATAACCTGGAAGAAGCTTACCTGGAACTGACCGGCAAAACCGTTCGTGACGAAATCGTGGATGCGGCTGATAGCAGGAAAGATATGATACGGAGGGTGATTGCGAACCGAAGGTGAGGGGTTTAAGAGGTTCAAAAGGTTTAAGAGGTTCCAGAAGTTTACAAGTTCACGAGTTCACAAGTTCTGGCCGTTTGAAAAATCCGCGAACTTTTGGAACCTCTGGAACTTTTGGAACCTCTGGAACTTCTGGAACCTCTTAAACCTCTGGAACCTTTGGAACCTCTGAAACTTGTAAACTAATAAAAACCAAAAAAACAACATGGACATCATCTATATACTATGGCTTCGCCAGATGAAAAGATACAGGCGTTCGGGTCTGCGCATGGTACTAAGTGTAGTACAGCCCCTGGTCTATTTCCTGACCTTAGGCTTTGGGTTCAATTCATTGTTTCAGCAGGCAGGCCGGGGAAGCTATATACAATTCGTCGTTCCGGGAGTAGTAGCGCAAACCATTTTATTTACTTCCATTTTCTGGGGAGTCAATATTATGTGGGATAAGCAATTTGGCTTTTTAAAAGAAACATTGGTAGCCCCTGTATCGCGGTTGAAAGTAATGCTTGGCGGTTCATTGGGAGGCGCTACCATTGCCGTATTGCAGGGAATAGTGCTTTTTATCATTGCGCTACTATTCGGGTTTCATCCGTATAGCTGGTCCATGTTGTTGCTGACACTGGCAGTAATGGCGATACTATCCATGACAATGGTAAGCTTCAGCTCAGGCATCGGAGCTGTTGTCAACGATATGCAGGGCTTCATGGCGATTACCAATTTCCTCGTTGTGCCTCTTTTCTTTTTGTCCAGCGCTTTATTTCCATTGGATAATATCCCGCCGGTGATGAAAGCGATCGCCTATGCCAATCCATTGACCTACGCGGTTGATGCCATGCGCGGCAGTCTCATCAATCAAAATCATTTTAGCCTTCCTGTCGACTTTGCTGTGATGTCGGGCACTTTGATCCTGCTGTTCTATTTTTCGATCCATCGCTTTAAACGGATACAAGCGTGAGTTTAGTAATCAGTTACGGGTTATGAGTTACGGGTTAGGGGTTACGAGCTGGCCGGTGCACTCAGGCCTTAACTCTAAACTCTTAACACTTAACCCATAACCCGTAACTCTCAACTCCAGCCGGATGCCGTATCTTTGCCTCCCCCGAAAAGATCGGGGCAAGCTCTGTCAAATTGGCTGCAACTGGTTATGTAGCACCCTTTTTGACAAGAAAATGTCTTTTATTAATTGAATTTTTATACTACTCAATACTAAGTAATCATGCTCGGTTTTATTTCCAAAGTTTTTGGCGGCAATAAGTCGGAAAAAGACGTGAAAAAGATTCTTCCTGTAGTAGAGAAGATCAACCAGCATTTTGCCGCCTATGCTTCATTGACCAATGACCAGCTCCGCAATAAGACACTGGAGTTTCGCCAGCGTATAAAAGAACATCTTGCTGAAATAGACGCGGATATTATCGCTAAGAATAAAGCCGCCGAAGAACTTCCCTTCAATGACCTTCTCGGCAAGGATGATATTTACCAGCAGGTGGATAAATTGAAAAAAGAGCGGGACAAAAAAATTGAAGAAGCGTTGCAGGAAATTTTACCCGAAGCATTCGCCGTCGTCAAAGAAACAGCGCGCCGGTTCAAAGAAAGTACAGAGATCGTTTCAACAGCTACACAACTGGACCGTGATTTCAGTGTAAAAAAGAGTTATATCACTATTGTTGGAGACCAGTCTATTTATAAAAATACATGGCCGGCAGGCGGCAGCAATGTCACCTGGAACATGGTGCATTATGATGTGCAGTTGATCGGTGGCGCCGTATTACATTCCGGGAAGATCGCGGAAATGGCTACCGGTGAAGGTAAAACCCTTGTATCCACTTTACCTGCTTACCTCAATGCATTGCCGGGCGAAGGCGTTCATATTGTAACGGTCAATGACTACCTCGCCCGCCGTGACCAGGAATGGAACGGAACCATTTTTGAATGGCTTGGATTGAAAGTAGATTGTATAGATAAACACCAGCCCAATACGGAAGAAAGAAGACAGGCTTATCTCGCCGATATCACCTATGGCACCAACAATGAATTTGGCTTTGATTATCTCCGTGATAATATGGTGCATTCACCGGAAGAAATGGTGCAGCGCAAACATCATTTTGCCATGGTGGATGAGGTTGACTCCGTATTGATAGATGACGCGAGAACTCCCCTGATTATTTCTGGTCCGGTACCCAAAGGAGAAGACCAGCAGTTTCATGTACATAAACCGAGAATTCAGCAATTAGTACAGGAACAGGAACGTATTGTCCGGGCTTCCCTGAATGAAGCCAAGAAATTATTTGAAAAAGGAGAGGATGATCCGAAGACCGGCGGTTTGTACTTATTCCGTGCCCATCGCGGCCTGCCTAAATACGGCCCCGTGATCAAATTTCTGAGTGAGCCGGGCATCAGGGTCAAAATGCAAAAGACGGAAAATTATTACCTGCAGGATCAGTCGCGCAATATGAAGGTCGTGGATGAAGAGCTGCTTTTTTATATTGATGAAAAGAATAATTCAGTTGATCTTACAGACAAGGGCCTGAATATGATCACCCGCTCGGGTGAAGACCCTGATTTCTTCGTCATGCCGGATATAGGTGTGAAACTCGCCGAAGTAGAAAAGAATACCGCTTCGCAGGAAGAAAAATTGCAGGCGAAAGAAGCCCTGCTGAATGACTACGCGCAGAAAGCCGATCGTATCCATACTGTTCAGCAATTATTGAAAGCCTATACTTTATTTGAAAAAGATGTAGAGTACGTGATCATGGATGGCGCCATCAAAATCGTGGATGAGCAAACCGGCCGTATTCTGGATGGCCGTCGTTATAGCGATGGTTTGCACCAGGCGATTGAAGCGAAAGAGAGTGTAAAGATCGAAGCGGCGACGCAGACCTATGCCACCATCACCCTGCAGAATTATTTCCGCATGTACCATAAGCTGGCGGGGATGACGGGTACCGCCGAAACGGAAGCAGCGGAATTATGGAGCATCTATAAGTTGGATGTAGTGACCATTCCTACCAATATCCCCATGATCCGGATCGATAAACAGGACCTGGTCTATAAAACAAAAAGAGAGAAATTCAAAGCCGCTATTGATGAAATAGAAGCTTTGCGCAATGCAGGCAGGCCTGTGCTGGTAGGCACCACTTCGGTAGAAATAAGTGAGTTGCTGGCCCGTATGCTGCAGCAGAAAAAGATCCCGCACAATGTACTGAATGCAAAACAACATGCCCGTGAAGCGCAGATAGTCGCGGAAGCAGGCATGGCAGGCGCTATTACCATCGCTACCAATATGGCCGGTCGTGGTACGGATATCAAACTCGGGCCCGGTGTAAAAGAAGCAGGTGGCCTTGCTATTATCGGTACAGAAAGACATGAAAGCCGTCGTGTAGACAGGCAGTTGCGTGGCCGTGCCGGTCGCCAGGGTGACCCGGGCACTTCTCAATTCTATGTATCGCTGGAAGATGACCTGATGCGTATGTTCGGCAGTGAAAGGATCGCAGGGCTGATGGATAAATTGGGCTATAAAGAAGGCGATGTGATCCAGCACAGCATGATCAGCAATAGCATTCAGCGGGCGCAAAAGAAAGTGGAAGAAAACAATTTTGGTATCCGCAAAAGATTGCTGGAATATGATGATGTCATGAACAAGCAGCGTAATGTGGTATATGGTAAAAGACAACACGCTTTGTTTGGCGAACGCCTGGCCTTGGATATTGACAATGCCTTCTCGGTGGTAGCCGAGGGCCTGGTAAGCGGTTTCCGCGAACAGGAAGATTATGAAGGTTTCAAATTGGCTTGTATTGTGAATTTCGGCCTGGAAACAAAAATTGAAGAAGAAGATTTTAAAAGAGGCGATCTGAATACTGTCATTGATAAGTTATATGCTGAAGCGACTGATAATTACAGCAGGCACAAGGCAGAATTGAAGAAACAGGTCATCCCTGTCTTCAAAAATATACGTTTGACGCAGGGCAGTCATATCGAAAATGTAGTAGTGCCTTTTACTGACGGACGCAAAGGACTGAATGTATTGTCCCCATTGGATAAGACTCTAAGCTCAAATGGCGAAGAAGTAGCCGCTGCATTGGAAAAAACGATAACATTAGTTGTCATTGATGACGCCTGGAAAGAGCATTTGCGCGCGATGGATGATTTGAAACAGAGTGTGCAGACAGCTTATTTGGAACAAAAAGACCCCTTAGTCATTTATAAAGTAGAAGCCTTCCAGCAATTCAAGAATATGGATGCGGAAGTGAATAAGGATATTGTCTCCTTTCTCTGTCATTCCTCTATTCCTATCCAGCAGGAAAATGCGCCGCTCAAAGAAGGCCGTAAGGAAAAAACGGACTATAGTAAGATGCGGGCGAATAAAGAAGAGATTGATGCGGCCGGCCAGGATTATGCCGCTAACGAAAAAGACCGGTTTGAACCGGGTGGTGGTCCTGATGTGGCTGTAAAGCAGGAGCCGATTAAAGTGGCGCCGAAGATTGGAAGGAATGATCCTTGTCCTTGTGGGAGTGGGAAGAAGTACAAACATTGCCACGGGAAAGACGCGTAATTGTCATCCCGAACGAAGTGAGGGAGTCATCCTGAACAAGTGAGGGAAGATGCTTGACACTGACCCTGAAAAGATGCAAATTTGAAAAATGGATAATGTCAGGCCTATGCAACAGCCTTCTGTTTTTGCCCAAATGGTAGATAAGCTCCGCAACAAATCCGAAGCGGAACTCAAGATACTTTATCTGCGTTTCTTTAAAAATGATTTAAAGAATGAGTGGAAAGAGATCACAAAAGACTCAAATCTTAAAAAGGCTTCTGAAGATGATATCATAAAAGCCATACAAAAAAACAGATACCGCAGTTAGCATGTATTCTATTATTCTCGATGCTAATGTTTGGATCAGGTTTGCCAGAACAAAAAATATTATTCCCCTGCCTGACCGCCTGGTTAACTACCAGTTTTTGCCTTAACTTATATTCTACTCTTTAGGCTCCCACAATTGAATTTTATTTCCTTCAAGGTCTAAAATATGAACAAATTTTCCATAATCATAGGTTTCAATTTTGTCGACGATAGTTACGTTTTCCTTTCTTAATTCTTCAACCAGGGCTTCTAAATTATCTACTCTATAGTTTATCATAAAGTCCTTTGTTGAAGGTTCAAAATATTTTGTATTTTCTGCAAAAGGATTCCACTGGGTAAGTCCCTTTTTTGTACTGTCATCAATTAGCCGCCATTCAAAGCTTGTTCCATATGGACTTGTGTCAAACCCAAGATGTGTTTTATACCATTCGTTAATTGCTTTTGGGTCCTTACATTTGAAGAAAATACCCCCTATTCCTGTTACTTTTTTCATTTTTGTATTTTTATTTTTGTTAGAGATTATTGTCTTAAAAGCAAAACCTGATAGAAATGAAGTTGCAATTACTATTATTGTCAATACCGTCCGTTTCATAGTCTATAAAATTAGATTTTTAAAACTAAACTTTTTTTATTTCATCATTAACATTTGAGGGCTGTCTTACGGTTCGTTGTTTTAAAGTGTTGTGATTATTTTTCGAGAATGTTTTTCAAAGCAGACAAACTAGTATCCATATCCTTCGCGAAATTTTTTTCTGCAATGGGTATCATTATGTTCAAAGGATATTTTAACGTACCCGCATTGACCAGGTTTACTTTGGTTTGATTACCGGGTAAAGATTCTGTTTCCATGATCACACGGGCAGAGATCCGCATCGGTTTTATAAAACGAATTTCTGTTTCAATTCTTTCCCCTTCAATGATATTCATAATTTCCTTTTCTCCTTCGCCGGCGCTTTTATTACCGCTCCAGGAATAAATATATCCAACTGTTCCGTCTGTTCCTTTGGTTGTTTCTTTCCTGTCCTTGTCAGCCCTTGCCCATTTGTTGAATTGGTCCTGGTTTTTGAGCAGTTTTAAAAAGTCAAATACTTTTTGCCGGGGCGCATTGATGACAATTTCACGATTGACATAATGTTCCCTCTTCATGAAAAGCGCCATGATTAACAGCAAGGCAATGATGCCTGCCACAACAAGCAGAATTGTAATTATGGTATTCATTTTATTGTTTTTTAACTGCTCTGAATTGTTATTATCAGTTTACTTGTTTGCTGTTTTTCTTTTTAAAATTAATGAACTGATAAGCGTTACAATCAACCCGACTGGTAAAATTTCCGCGTAAGTCAGCAGCGCATTAATGAGTGGGTTTTTATACATCCTGGCAAAATTTGCCATTTCTTTTGTTTGTTTATCTATTTCTGGTTGGCTTGCTCCGCTTGCTTTCAGTTTGTCAAGCTCGTGCGCTGAATATTTTTCCATAAAATCGGGTACGAAAAAGAAATAGTCAATCAGCCAGGCAATAACATAAATGGTGGAAGCGATTAAAACCATCATAATCCCTATTTTAAACGCTTTGCCAAAACTGATTACTCCTTGATTGTATTTATCCCTGTAATTGCGAATGCCCACAAAAACAAGTGAAAAGGCGATGAGCATAGAAGCATACCCGATGAGCATACTTGTGTCATAATCAACGTTGCCTTCACAATGGCTTATGTAGTTGGTAATAAACAGCATTAAAATAGAAACAACAATGCCTGCTATGAGCCCGTAGATGATAATATTCTTTTTCATTTTTTATCTTTTGCTGGTGCAAATATGGCTACTGCACAGCTTTTTCCGGTCATACTTTCGGCTATTTTTCTGCTCCCGCCTCAAGCGGGACAAGTTGTGCTGCCTGTTTTCATACCAAAGTATGAGGTTTTTAAGGGATGAGATTTAACCTTTTAGCCTTTTCAACCGCCTGTGTCCGTCTTTTCACATCTAACTTTTCAAAAAGATTTTGAATGTGCGTTTTGACGGTGCTTAATGAAACGAAAAGTTTTGCGGCAATTTCCTGGTTGCTGTGCCCTTGTGCCAATAGACCCAGTATTTCCAACTCGCGTTTGCGTAGTTCAAGTTGGGAGACAAGTGATGTATCCAGAACAAAATTTTCATTCCGGTTTACATACACTTCTTTTTCTACCACTACGGTTTCAATTTTTGGCTTTGAAAGTCTTAAGGCAAGCCATATACCTAATGCAGTAAAAATGACCGCAATAAACCCGATGTAAATTTCAAATGAATGGTCAAATATTATAAAACGAAGTTCTAACCATTTGAGAAGAAACAGCAGAAAAGCCAAACTGATACTATAAACGATAGTCGCTTTATTCCTTAGCAATAAGTTTTTGTCATCTGTCATAGTATAAATGTCCTGTTTTGCAGTCATTTTCAAGTTAGCACTGTCGCCCTACGCCTGCGCTGAAGCTTTAGCGCAAGCGTAAGGGTTGCGGCTACGCATAAATTTACGCTATAAGATACATGCCGTGAAAAAATTGCAGTGCTAAGAACCAACCAAATGATGTTATACGTTTTAAATTGCCGGGAGGACAATCCGTTGGGAATAAGGATTATAATTTCCCGGGTTGGGGGTCGAACAAATCGAAGTTTTATATAGTCTGATGCGGTTTGATAGAAAAAGGCAACTGCTGAAAATCAAGCGATTGGTTTAATATGGCGTCCTATTACACCCGGGTTTTTATGACTGGAAATCCTTGTGCCGGCGGTTCGATCCCGCCCCCCAGCACGAAGAATTAAGCGGTTATCATTTAAACGATAGCCGCTTTTATTTTAGACAAGTGTAATGCCTGCTATGGTTTGGGTCGCCCAAAAAACAAAACATATCCATCGGCATCTGCTATTTCAAATCCACGTAAACCGTCTTCGTCATCCTGGATGGACTGGCGGAACGATACGCCACCTGAGCGATATTCCTCAAATAAAGTATCCGGTTCTGAGACATGAATAAATGCATCCCAGCGAGCCCATTTATGACGTGTATTATTGGGAACCGGTTTTACATCATCAGCAATTTCCTTAAGCATAATAGAAATATGGTCGCGGCCAACAATGGCAAAAAAAGGTGCATCTCCCGGCTCCGGGCCAATATACCGGAGCTCAAATCCGAGCTTATCTATATAGAATGATACTGAAGTCTTTAAACTTGTAACAATAAAAAAAGGGGAGATGTAAGAAAGATTTGTCATTGTTTGCGTTTTTTGCTATGAGGGAAACAGCGGCTCATATACGCGCTTGCTTAAAGTTAGGATTTTACGCCATCGGTTGGTGTTTCCCGCTACATTGATGTTAACTCAACTCAAGGAGTATAAGGGAGCGCCAACGACGATCTGCAGGTCGCTCCAATACATATACTTGCGGAATCTTCATAGTTCCTGTGTTGGTGTTCTTAATTGAGCAGATGCATTGGACCTGACGGGAAACACCAACACAAGCGTAAGCTGATCATGACGGCCGCGATCTGCATAACAGCAGCAGAAACATTTTACCTGCGAACCCTGTTGACGACTGCACCAAGCAAATCAACCACCTCTTGCTGAATAATCCCAATCTGTTCAATCTCATCTCCTGCTCTCCAATGTTCTCCATATTTAATGAGCGTAAGGCGTTGAGTGCCCCTGCCTGACTGAAGCAGCACATCGTAGGTTCCGATAAGATGCCCTTCCCAGGAAATGGATTCAGCAAGAGCTGCTTTGTAAAAAACGTCATTGTGTGTGAAGGTGGTTGTAAAAACCAGGTGATCGGTTATATCTGGCCTGCCAGTGACTAGTTGGAAGTCCATATTAGTTTTGTTTAGACTTGCAAGGTAGAAAAAACTATGATTTGCCCACTGGTTGGTTTATGAACGGTTTGTATTGTACAGGATTTTACGCCATTGGTTGGTGTTTCCCGCTCCGTTAATGTTAGCTCAACTCAAGGAGTATAAGGGAGCATCAACGGCGATCTGCAGGACACTCCGATGCGTTTACTTGCGAAATCTTCATAGTTCGTGGTTGGTGTCCTTAATTGAGCAGATGCATTGGACTTGACGGGAAACAGCACAGGCGCAAAGCCACAAAAAAGCAACAGAAAAAGACAATAAAATCTGTTAAAAAACCCAACCGGGGCACCACTAAATTTGTAAATTTGGTCAAACAATTTCTATGGCAACGAGGCTAACTAAGGACTTGAAGAAAGAAGAAATGAAAAAAAAGGTCAGGAAAATAGCAGGGAAGTCAAAGCTGATTGACGCAAAGAAATTTGCCGGCACTGTGAAATCATTCACAAAGCTGAACGCCTTGAAATACCAGAAAGATGGCAGGAATGAATAATATCCTGTTACTGGATACTAATGCTATCATTTATTTTTTAGGGGGTAACCCTGCAATCGTTCCCCTGCTTGATCAAAAAATTCACCATACATCAGTGATGTCTGAAATAGAAGTTTTAGGATTTGATTTCAAATCAACTGCTGATTTGTATGCCGTAAAAAGGTATTTACGTTCTGTAAAGATCATTATGCTCACTAATGAAATAAAAGAGATAGCCATTCGTATCAAGAAAGATTATAAAGCCAAAGTGGGCGACGCGATAATTTGTGCAACAGCTCTCTATTACGATTTGCCATTTATCAGCGCCGATAAAAATTTTACTAAGATCCGGGAGCTCCAACTGATCTTATTTTCACATTAATCGAGTCGCCCCCTGCACCGGCGACGGCAATGATCCCACGCATCGGAATTATCAAAATAAATATTTAAATTCGATCTGCAAGCAGATTAATAGATGTACAAATAAGACCATCGAAAATTTCGTCGGAGTAATCTTTTATTTTCAACTGATTAATCATTTTCAGGTATTCCACTTCACCGTAAAGACCACCTGCTTCTTTATTTCTCCTACTATCCAGGTTGATAATTGCTTTTTGAAGAGCTTCATCATAAAGCCTGGTAATCAGTTCCTTCTCTTTATTGAATTGATTGTATACTTGTTCAGGATTATTAGTAATAGCAATCTCCATAAGCTGAGGGGCGGATAATATTTTTACTTTCAAGGAAAGATTTATAATATCTACCAGGTTACTACTATTATTCGTTTCCTGGTATTTTATGAGGCTCAATTTGATTAAATCGATAAAGGTTTCTCTTCTCATTATTCGCCAAAAATCACCTTCTCTTAATTCTTTAATAAAAGAATCCCTGATTACTTGAATAGTCTCACTCATACGACTTTAGGTAGTTCTTTTCCGGGCATAGATATCCTGGCGTTTGGTTATTTTTACAAACTCCTTCCAGATGTTTGCAGAAATCAATTCAGCGTTCTGGTCGCCATCAATAATGGAGACTTTTTCTTTCTCTTTAAGCTTTTCAAATGCTTCCAGGTATTTTTTTCGTACACTATAAAGATTTTCCGTGGTTTCATAGAGCTCTGTGGAACTCCTGCCGTTATTAAGACGTTTCATGCTGATTTCCGGAGATATATCAATATAAATATTCAGATCAGGACGAAGCAGATCAGCGCTCAGGGAATTTGCTTCTATTACCCAATCCATTGACATGTGTACACTATGATAAGCATAAGACGAGAAATAATACCTGTCGGTGATGACCGTATAGCCTTCCTCGAATTTTTTCAAAATCCCATTTGTTTTATTGAGAAGATGGTCTAATCTGTCTGCGGCGAAAAGCGCGGCGATCGTTCTGTGATCTGCCTCTATCCGGTGTTTAAATATATTTTTAATGATAGAGCCAATGGGGCTATCTGTTGGTTCGAACGTAGCATAAACCTTATGACCTTCTTTTTTCAGCCGGTCTCTTAATAGTTTCACCTGGGTACTCTTACCACTCCCGTCAATACCTTCAAATGCTATAAATAAGTTCTTTTTCATAATTTAAAGATACGGCTAAAATATTTTTTTACGCCATCGTTGGTGTTTCCCGCTACATTAATGTTAGCTCAACTCAAGGAGTATAAGGGAGCACCAACGACGATCTGCAGGTCACTCCACTGCGTATACTTGTGAAATCTTCATAGTTCTTGTGTTGGTATCCTTAATTGAGCAGATGCATTGGACTTGACGGGAAACAACACAGGCGTAAAAACTATAAGATCAATTGTTTGATCTTTAGTCCCCCGGTTTTTTTGTTTGCTGCGCCTGCTGTCATAAATTTACGTGCTGGCGATAACCCGGCAATTGCACTGCCATCAAAACCTGGCTATGAAAAAGATCATATTTCTATACCTTCTTAGTGCATTATTGATTCAATGCCACAAAGCGAATTCTCCAAAGTTCCCCATAACCGACGTAACCGGAATTGCCTGGCAGCTATTTAGCTTACAAAAAACCAATGATCCTTTTATAAATCCGATCCCGACCTCCTGGTACCTGCAATTAAACGATGACCGGAGTTTTACCTTTACCCTTCACGATGTAACCGGTACAGGAACTTATTCCTGGATGCAGGCAGATTCTATAAATGCCAAAGTAACTTTTACAATTCAACATTGGAATTTTCCGGTTGCAGATACCCAGTATACAAACAGGTTAAAAGACATTTTACCGAATATAGATTCATGCCATTACCTGGAACCCCCGTACCTGCTACCCATTCCATTCTATATCAATCCCGCAAAAATGGAACTACAGTTTGATGGTAATGCAGGGCACTTTTATGTTTTCAAATTTTAATGCCCTTCCCCCGCCCTTTATGTGTTCGCTGAAAGAAGTGAGCCATAGCCGGTGCCCGGAGCGAATCGAAGGGTCCACACTGACCGCACCCATTAATGACTATCTTACTAAGATTAAGTAGTGGTCATTTTTAAAAATAGCCGGTAAGCGTTAATTTTCAAATCATTTTCTCTTATCGTCTTCCCGGCTTCCCGGCAAAATTGATCACTACCCTAAATTAACAGATGCTCATCACCGGTATTGAATTACAGACCGGTGGCGGGCGACCACCGCAGGCAAGCTCAGCACACCCGCTGTAGCAAAACTCAATATAAAAAGCACATGGCTGAATAAAGAAAGCTGAGAAAGGTTTCACTTTCATTTTTCGTAAATTACATTCAGCTAAAAACTTAAATCATGGTTTTACTTGTTAATGGTGTAAAACACGAAGTAACGGTGGATCCTGATGTTGAATTATTGACCGTATTACGTGACTATATCGGTTTAACCGGCAGCAAATATGGCTGCGGCGAAGGAGCTTGCGGCGCCTGCACAGTCTTGATAAACGGTAAACCTACCCGATCCTGTATTACACCCGTCAATTCCGTTGCCGGCAAAGAAGTGACTACCATTGAAGGCCTCGAAATAAACGGAAAACTCCATGCCGTGCAGGAAGCTTTTCTTACTACAGATGGTTTTCAATGTTCCTATTGCGCGTCGGGTATGATCTTGTCGGCCGTGGCGCTGCTGAAGAATAATCCCTCACCTTCTGAAGACGCGATTGTAAAAGCAATGGACGGGAATATCTGCCGTTGCGGAACCTATCCCTATATTGTAAAAGCTATTCAACTGGCTTCAAAATCATAAATAACTGACGATGAAAAATCCGGATTATTTATCCCATCCGTTTGAGCCAACAAAGGATGAACTGCCGCCTGAACTTAAATATCATTTTGCATTGGACCGGCGTAAATTTCTTAAACTAACCGGTGGAGGTTTAGTGGTTGCCTTTGTAGTGCAGGATATGTTTTCCTTTGCCGGCGAAACCTCATCCACCGGGTCATCTCCCGATCCCGTAAGCGGGGTAGGCGCATGGATTCGTATTGGCGAAGATGGAAAGGTGACCGTGTACACAGGTAAAGTGGAAGTGGGACAGAACATACGGACATCATTGTCTCAAATCGTTGCGGAAGAACTGATGGTGCCTGTCTCATCTGTCACCATGATAATGGGCGATACGGACCTGGTGCCTTACGATGCCGGTACTTTTGGAAGCCGCACTACTCCGCAAATGGGTACTCAATTGCGCAAAGCTGCCGCAACAGCCCGGGAAGCCCTGGTAGAAATGGCGGCGAAAAACTGGAACACCCCGGCTACCGGTTTAAAAGCAGAAAACGGGATGATCCTGAATGATGCTGCCAATAAAAAAATAGGTTATGGAGAACTTACAAAGGGTCAGCAACTGCTGATGCCCATTTCAGATAAGGTCCGGGTGATTGCGGCAAAGGATTGGAAGGTAGCGGGAAAAACAGTGCCCAAGATAGATGAACGGACTTTTATCACCGGTAAACATGTATATGTTTCGGATATGAAGTTGCCGGGTATGCTGTATGGTAAAGTGTTGCGCGCGCCTTCCTACGGGGCCAAACTTCTTGAAGCGGATATTACCAAAGCAAGCCATATACCCGGTGTCATTGTAGTGAAGGATGGAGATTTTATTGGCGTAGCAGCGCCGGATATAAAAACGGCCGGGAAAGCTTTACAGGCCATTGATGCCAAATGGGATGAAAGTAAAGGGCAACCATCCAGGGAAAACATATTTGATTGGTTCGTGAAGAATGCATCGGGTGCAGGTGGCGGCAGAAATCCGGGCAACACAAAAGGAGATACGGAACGCGGGTTATCCGAAGCTGAGTTCAAACATTCCAAAACCTACAACATCCATTATATCGCACATGTACCGCTGGAGCCAAGAGCAGCCGTGGCAGAGTGGACGGATGGAAAGCTTACTGTCTGGACGGGGACACAACGCCCGTTTGGCGTCCAGGAGGAACTGGCTGCTGTTTTTAAATTGAATAAAGAAAAGGTGCGGGTACTAATGCCCGATACCGGATCGGGTTATGGAGGAAAGCACAGTGGTGAAGCGGCTATTGAAGCTGCACGCCTTGCACAGGAGGCAAAGAAGCCGGTTAAGATTGTCTGGTCAAGAGAAGAAGAGTTTACCTGGGCCTATTTCAGGCCGGGCGGCGTCATTGAAGTGAGCGCCGGCGTTAATAAAGATGGCGCCATTACTGCCTGGAAATTTATTAACTACAATTCCGGCGGCGCTGGCCTGGATACTCAATATAAAGTCAGTAACCAGCAAATAGCGCATATTCCATCCAATACGCCCTTAAGACAGGGCTCCTACCGTGGATTGGCTGCAACAGCGAATGTGTTTGCACGGGAATCTCATATGACTGACCTGGCCCGATTGATAAAAATGGACCAGCTTGCCTTCCGGTTAAAAAATTTAGAAGACGATCGTTTTATAGCTGTTTTGCAAACGGCTGCCAAAGCCTTTGGCTGGAACGGTTCCAAAACTCCCGGTCATGGTTATGGTATCGCAGGAGGTTTTGAAAAAGGCGGTTATGTGGGTTGTTGCGCCGAAGTGATGATAAATAGTGATAAGGAAGTAAAAGTAGTTCGTATCACGCAGGCATTCGATTGTGGCGCCATCGTCAATCCGCATCATTTGGAAAACCAGGCGATGGGTTCTATCATTCAGGGTCTTGGCGGCGCTTTATTTGAAGCGGTTGATTTTGCCAATGGCAAAATCCTTAACTCCGGGCTTTCTGCCTACAGGGTTCCCCGCTTTAGTGATATACCAAAAATTGAAATAGTTTTAATTGACCGAAAGGACATGCCATCCGCCGGCGCAGGCGAAGCATGTATCGTTGGCATTGCCCCTGCTATCCGCAATGCTATTGTGGATGCCACGGGCATACCTTTGAATAATTTGCCCATGCTGCCAAACGGAGTGTTGGGTTAGCCCAATAAAAAAAGGCTGATCGCCGACCAGCCTTTTATAAATCGGGTTGTATTATTGTCTTATTGCTTTACCACTTTAGAGGTATAAACTTGTCCATCAACCCTGGCCCGTAGCAGGTAAGTCCCGGCACTCAATTGTATTCCTGAAAGATCAAATCTCACCTGGTCAATCATTCCGTATTCTTTATAATAAACTCTCGCTCCTGCTATGTTCAGCAACTCTAACTGAACTGGCTCTTTGGGCATTTTTGCAAACCGGACATCAATATATGACCGGAAAGGATTGTTGACCACCCGGACCGCCTGTACTGCATCGGGGTTCCTGATCAGTATTATGGGGCTGTAAGTAAATCGTCCGTCAATATCTACCACCTTAAGGCGATAATAATTGAACTCATTTACGTTTCTGTCTATAAAATTGTAGTTGCGCTGTGAAGAACTGGATCCGGCCGCCATCACTCCCCCAATGTAATGGAAGTCGCTTCCGTTGGTTGATTTTTCTATCTCAAAATGACTTGAATTCAATTCCTGGCTGGTGCTCCAATCCAGCGGGATCGTTTTATTATCCAGGTGACCGCTGAACGAAAGAAGCGTTACCGGGAGACTAACGCCGGCATCAATTAAGAAAAACTTGGAGAAGCCGGTGAATGTTGCCGTAAACAGGTAGCCGGTGCCAAAAGGAGTAAATGATGTGGAGCCAGCTATAATCGTATTGCCCGAATTGGCCGCGGCCATCGTTGCAGCCGTAGTTTTGGCCATCCGTAAAGTACCCGGGGTACCGCTGTACGTGGATAGTTCCGCTGCTGTAAAATATATTCCTACCGTATACGTTGCGCCGGAATTCGCAGTAGGTATAATTTCAAATACTTTTTGAGAACGGAATCCGCCTGAAAATGATTGCCATGTATTTCCTGCTTCAAATATATTGGAACTAACACAACCAAGATTGGCCGATACATTCGTGATACTATTTATGATATTACCGCTTGGCGATACATAAAAATAATAAGCGCCATTATTACCAATATACTCTGACTTGTTACTA
The DNA here is from genome assembly GCA_030706685.1 of Bacteroidota bacterium. Taxonomy (GTDB): domain Bacteria; phylum Bacteroidota; class Bacteroidia; order Chitinophagales; family Chitinophagaceae; genus VBAT01. The sequence goes on along the minus strand of JAUZOA010000074.1, from coordinate 3,759 downwards.
TTTAATATTGTTTCAATCTGGGTGCCGGCATTAGCAGTAAATGTTGCCGTAATCCTTGCGTCAGAAATAAATGCGGCAGGCAATGAGCAACCCGATCCTGCAACACTGCTTGAATAAGTCGATGCCCGAATACCCGTTCCTAATGGAGCAACCGTTCCTTCAGTAATATCAGATAGCGCATCTGCAGCGCCCGGGGCATTATCAAAACAGAAATTCACTACAACGTTGGAACTACCATCCCATGCAAAAGGCGTACTGAATGTAAACGTATTATCACCCACTACCGACGAATAGCTTCCTGAAAATACCTGCGTGAAGGTCGGACTGATAAACCCGGTTGAAAGGTTTGTCGCGCCCGTATTAGCCATTGAGATAGTAAACCCGGTATAGGGTTGTGTGCTGTTTTTTGTATCTATCTTCATCGTCATCGCTGTAAGATTGGATGCACTGGTGAGCCCTGCCGCCTGCAATTCAGCAGCGGTAAACAATGATTGTAACCTGAATTTTTGCAGGTTACTTCTGAATGGTGTTTGTGAATTGATTGTTGCATTGAATGTGCCAACAGAAAAATTCCCGGTAAAAGGAGTTACCGGGGCCGCATCATTATCGGTAATAGTAAACGTATAGGACTGGCAACTGGGGGCAGCCAATGCATTCGTTGCTCCGCCGATTGAATAATTCAAAGTAAACGATTCTGTACCTTCTACCTCGGCATCGTCATATATTCTTATCGTAATGGTTTTTGGCGCGGTAGATCCACTAGTAAATGTAAACGTGTTGGATGGTGAGGCAAAATTGCCATTGGTTGTAAAATCGAAATCCACGCCCTGGGTAGCGGTAGCGCCGCCTGCCACATTAACTGTAATGTTTGCATCACCCGCAGGAGCCGCATCAATAGTCATATTTACAGTATAATCTGTATAGCGACGGCATCCGGAAGTAGAAGTGGAAGTTTCTGCCTGGGTCCTGTAAGCCGAAGAAAACCGGATAGCAGGCGATGTAAAGGGAATGGTTGCCGTCCATAAACCACGACCATGAGTTGCTGCTAATATTGTTCCATCACTTTTTCTGTATCGCAGCATGGAAGTAAGTACCGTCGGGAAACTGGGGTCATTTGTCCAAACGGTTGAAGATCCGTTGATCAGTAATGTTTCATACACTCCCATTTCTGTCCCAAGGATCGCTTTTGTATTATCATCAGGATAAAACATAGCCCACCGTACAGGTATATCGGGAAGATTACCGCTGATATTGGTCCACCCGGCGGAACCACCTCCTGTTGTAGTCACCCATACATGCGCTGATCCATAATTAGAATAAGTGGCAATAAGATTGTTGTCATTCGTTCCAATGGCAATAGAAGAAACGATTGTTGCCGGCATTCCTGCACCGGTTATATTATTGCCGGCAGGTGAATTGGTATTTGCATTATCAACCTGCACCACTCTTCCTCCCGCGTTACCAAAAAAAACCCTGTTTGAAGTGTAGGGTGATACTGTAATGCTCCTTACTGTATTACTACCCAATGCAGCGACGGCTACTGGTGTAAATGTACTTCCTGTATGAGGATCTTCCCAGCGAATGTATTGTCCCACCGCCCCGCTGGTGTACATTTTATTATTCCCGTCATCAAAAGCAGTTGGATTGATGAATTGCCCGACCGAAGAAGAAAAGTTAACCGGGGACCATGTACTGCCGCCATCAATACTTCTCCGGTATTGCGAAAAAACATAAGAACCATATTGATATTGTGGTTCATCCTGGTCAATATGCACAAATGCGCCATCACCACCCGTCACTTCTGTTGAACCGCTTAAACCTGGATTATTAAGAGCATGAGTGCCGTTATCCTGTGCGCCCGCAAGAAAATAGTTTGTCAAAGTCGGATGAATAGCACAGGAATAAAATTGTTTTAACCTGAGACCAGTGTTCCTGTCAGAAAATGTTACGCCTCCGTCTGCAGAATAAAAAATGCCGCCATCACTTCCTATTAGTACCTGGCTGCCATTCCATACTCCTGTATGCTGATCGGCATGTACATATTGTCCTGTTGTTCCTACCCACACCGAGGCTTGTGTCCAGGTTGTTCCTCCATTAGAAGAACGGTAACAATTCAAACCGCCGACAATGACATTATTGCCATTCGCAGGATCAACTACGGCTTCGAGATTATACCATCCCTGGCCGGAGCTTAAATCATTTGTTCCCCCGGCAGCCGGGGGCGAAGTTGCTGTAGGAGCCCAATTGGCTCCACCATCTGTAGACTTATAAATAGTGGGTGTTTGAAAACTTGAATTTGCATTCAGGGCATATAGTGTATTTGAAGAAACAGCCAGCTCACAATTAAATTGGGGAGACGGAAAACCAGCTCCGGAATTCCATCCGGATCCGGATGTTACAGTGGAAGGGTTATCTGTGTACCTGTAACCCGGCGCCGGATCGGGAGTACCACTTGAAGAATAACCGCAAACTATATGCAATCTTCCGGTACTACTTAGTTTCATCTCCGTAACATTTGAACTTAATCCGGCGGGCGTAATATTTGTCCAACTGGTTCCGCCATCTGTAGATCTGTAAATTCCGCCCGTACTTCCCAGCCCAAATAAACTGGGAATTACAGAAACGTAAATAAATCCTGAAGCGTCACAGACAACTTTCGATACATTAAAAAAATTAGTTGTTGAGGGTAATATACTCCAACTCGCTCCGTGGTTTGTACTTTTCCATACTCCCCCACCCTGAACAATAAAGAAACTGCTTTGACATTTTTCTCCTGTTCCAAAATACATAGTATCTTTTGTACCGGCAGGGCTTTGACAAATAGAGGCAATAGCAAGGTTGCTGAAAAAGTCATTCACTAAAGTCCAGGTGGCCGGAGCGGTTGATATATTTGTCGTTTTCCAAACACCGCCGTCTACTCCCCCTGCCCAAACAGTATGATTTGTCGCATCAGCAAGATCAACCCAAATAGCTCTCATCCTCCCGCTTGTTGCCGCATTGCCAGCCCTTGTGTTGCCATTACTTGGTCCGGTAGTGTCTGTATTGGGGCCCCGTTCAGTCCAACTTAATGTATTGATCCCTGTAAGTCGCCCATTCAATCCATTTCTTTCTCTCATTAAATTATCGAGAGCATTCACCAATCTATTCTTTGGCACATACCCAAGCGACACATCCTTTGTCATTTCAAACTCCATTTCCATAGCAAGCCTGATTCCATCTTCTTTTTCCTCTTTTTCTTCATTGTCTGCCAAAGAAATTTCGCTTAATCTTATTCCAGGAGTCTTTATGCCGTGAGAACATTGAAAAAATGTTGCGATGATCGCGGCAATTGCCGCAAGCTGAAGAAGTTTTCTCATTGCAATAGATTTGTGGGTTAACTGTTTTGTTTGGCGTCATTAAAGGTAGCTTCTTTTTACATAAAAATATTTGTTGCCAACGGATAACAGACAGGTAAGGGTCACCCGGCTCAATAATGGGATAAAAGATATAGCCGCTCAAATTCCTGCTTTGGCTACTGTCTCCAGTTGTACTTAGCGCCCCTTCCCATAAGAAAGATAAAAACTTCAGGGCTGTTATGAGGTTGTCTCACCCTTACAATCAAAGCGCTAATATGTAACAGAAAAAAACAGGATAGAACAAGGCTACAAGCGGGCACTACCGACCTTTAGTGCCTACGGCACTTCTAAAAAAGATATGTCCTAACGGTAGGGCTTAAACCGGGGCTATGAAAAAAGAGATTACCCGGTAATCGTTTTAACG
>JAUZOA010000073.1 GCA_030706685.1 Bacteroidota bacterium | reverse complement strand
GTCTTAGGTAAACAATCCCCTGTACCATCATCCTGTAATGTTCCCTCGGAAGGACCATTTCCACTCTCAAAACTATACTCCTTCTGGCAGGCATTCATGAGTACAAGACCTGCCATAAAGAGGAGGAATAAGTATCGTTTTTTCATACAAGGGAATTAAATTAAAGATTAAAAATAAGACTATTTTGTCAATGAAAATGTTGCTTGACAACTCTTTGCGGGCGACATTTTTCCTATCGCCTCTCTCAGGATATGGATTGTTTCTGCTCTCGCAGATCCCTGCGTTAATTATATGCCATTTTTCCCTGTTTCTCCTGCGTCAAAAATCCTGCCTGTAATGAATACCAGGATCTATACTTGTAGAAGAATTGTGGCGGCAAGCTTGTCCAATACCAGATGTGGGAAAAAGGATAATAACTGCAAAAACGAAAATACTGCGTGAAATAGTGTTTTTATTCCGCAATTTTTATTCTCGTAAGATAAATTATGGATAAGTAATATAAAAAGCTCCGTTATGTATCGTTTTGATCGTATTCAACCCGGATAAAGCGGTCCCGCCAAATGTTCCCACGATCGTTTTTGTCAACGGGTCGTGCGAAACAATCTTAAACTCAAGATTAACGCTTGGGGTAGCCGCCATTGCCTGGTAAATTGTACTCCCTGTCGTATTATCTGTAAATGAAAAAGACGCTTTATTACCAGTCCCGGGGTTATTTGTATCATAGGTGTCGGAAACCTGGATCGCTGCTGCGTCCGTTAAGTCAAATAGTACGGCTGTATCTCCCGTCACAGTTTGCCCGTTTGCAATCAATCTTGAACTGGAGCCAACCATTGTTAAATGCGCGCTGACAATGCTGCCCTGGTAAGTAATTCCATTTTCAACAAAGATCCAGCTATGCAAAGTTGGCGATGAGGGAGCCGCTACTATCACCTGGAAACTGCAGGAAGCAGTTAGCGGGATAGCAGATGTTCCGGATAGTAACGGAATACCACTGCCCTTCAACGTGAGCGTATGAATGCCGGTTGAAGTAAATATTCCCGAATCTGAAAAAGTGATGCCATTAACCGTAGTGGTAGTGATCGAATAAGTTCCGGTTGCAGTAACATCAACGCTGATACTGGCGGTGTTCGATGCGCCAAGAGGCACTCCTGCAGCATACACGCCATTTACAACCACGGAAGAACAATTCACGGTAAACGCTGAAGCGGATGCGCTGTTTATTACATCCACATTAAAATCGCAATCGGATCCTCCTGCATGAACGGGAATATTGGTATTACCGGCAGCAACGGGTGTTCCGCTTCCCGTTAATTCTATCGCCTGTGGTCCTGTAGCGGTGAATATCCCCGAACTGGTAAAAATCATTCCATTGAGGGCCGTTGTTGCAAGCGTATAGAAGCCGGCAGTAGTTACATCCACTTGGATGGTTACTTTATTGCCGGCCGTCAAAGCTGTGCCCACTGTATATAACCCGGCAACTGAAGCACCCATGCATCCACCCGGGGCTCCGTTCAATGTAAAGACAGCAGTCGCCCGTATACCACCTTCAAAGCTGTATTCCTTTTTGCAAGCATCGGTGAAGAAAATTCCCGCCAATAAAAAAAAGAGTAAATACCGTTCTCTCATAAAAGGGGAATTACGTCAGGGTTAAAAATAAGGCTATTTTAGTACTGAAATTGCCGCTTTACCGGGAAATCATGAGAAAATATCATTCAAACAAACTATTTTACTCCCATATTTATAAACGATGATTACACATATAAGGCGGCTTGCCCTGGTCGTTTTTCCCCTCGTAATTTTAATAAGCCTCCCCCGGAACCTGTTTGCACAAAACCCCGAAGTGCAGGTGCTTACTTCGGGTACAAAAACCAGTCTTCGCGGTTTGTGCGTAGTGAATGATAATGTCATCTGGGTCAGTGGCAGTCATGGCATCGTTGGCAAAAGCCTGAACTCCGGTAAAAACTGGAACTGGATGACGGTAAAAGGCTTTGAGGGAAAAGAGTTCAGGGATATTGAAGCCTTTGATGCCAACACAGCTATCATCATGGCGATAGATTCCCCGGCTTATATTTTAAAAACAATCGATGGCGGTAATACCTGGAAAGTTGTCTATGAAAACAAAACAAAGGGAATGTTCCTCGATGCCATGGATTTCTCAGATATTGCAAATGGAATGGTGGTGGGTGACCCGGTAAACAATGAGATATTCCTTGCCTATACAGCAGATAATGGCAATACCTGGAAGGAAATAGCCCCGGATAATAAAAGACCCAAAGCTGATAGTGGTGAAGCTTTTTTTGCTGCGAGCGGCACCAATCTTCGTGTATTCCGGGATGGCAATTATTACCTGGTCAGTGGCGGGAAGAAATCAAGATTGATAACAAAGCAAGGCGCTTTTCCTTTACCGGTATTGCAGGGAAAAGAGAGTACGGGGGCTAATTCCATTGATGTATATGACAATGGCGACCCAAGAAGGGCCGGGAAAAAAATCATCCTGGTTGGCGGTGACTTTTTATCGGCTTCCTCTGCCGAAAAGAATTGCTTTTATTCTACAAATGGCGGCAAGACCTGGAAAGCTCCCAAAACGCCACCGCATGGATACCGTAGCTGTGTAGAATTTTTATCTCCCAAAGACCTCATCAGTTGCGGTCTTACGGGTGTTGATTATAGTAATGACGGTGGCAGGAACTGGAAATTAATCAGCAAGGAAGGGTTTCATGTTTGCCGTATCGCCAGGAATGGTTCTGCTTTTTTCCTGGCCGGCGAAAACGGGAAAATTGCAAAGATTGACTGGGGGCTTTAATTAGGCCCTTTTTAAAGATTATTCAGGATTTCCCGGACAGCAGGCCTCTTTTTATAATCGGGTTGAAAAAAACGATAGGTGACAGTAGATTCTTTATCTATGATATAGACAGCCGGGATGGGTAAATAGTTCCCGTTCTTTTTACCATTTAGCTCTTCCAGCTTGATACCCGTGTTGCGGTATTGGGTCACGGTGTTTTCCGGTACTTCAAATTCCACATGATACGCTTTCATGATCTTGAGATCCTCATCATATAAAATAGAATATTCAGCTTTAGTTTTATCAATTGTCTTTTGAATGTTTTCGGGCAATTCGGGGGTTACAGCCACTATAGAAGCCTTTTTATCCTTTATCAACTGTAGTGAATCCTCCAGTTTTTTCAGGAATTTATTACAATAAGGACACCATTGACCACGATAAAATATCAATACGACCTTACCTTTTTTCAGCAGGTCTTTCAGGTGTACTTCATCGCCTTTTTGATCCTTTGCTTTGAAATCCGGGGCTTTTGAATTGATAAACAGACCTTCCGGGGCTTCCTGTGCTACCAGGAAATAAGAGACATGCAGTAAGAAAATAAGGCTTAGTATTTTTTTCATATATGAATTTATAACAGCTAAAATTAAAAATAATGATAAAGGTCAATACCTGTCGCCGGATTGTTAACAAAAGATTATTTCCCTTATTTTTGACGGTCAGTGCAATCGGATCCTTTAAATATTCACTACCATGACTAACAGGCACAGGGAAAAATATATCACCCGGCTTCTGGCCGGCTTTATCCTGGTAAGCGGGGGTATCCTTGTTCTTTTATATACTTCCTTTTTGAAAGACAGGCAGGAGGAATGGTATTTCTGGGCGGCGTTATCCATCATCCTTATCAATTCGGGGCTCTTCGCTCTTGGCAGCGCATTTATACACAAAATAAAAGCCGACCTGATACGCAAGCAAAAACAAAAAGACCAGCACAAAAAATATGAATTTGAATAATCCTGCCGGTTTCTTTATCCAAATTTCTTCGTGAACATAAAATAAACGGCTCCCAGCAAAAAAGCAAAGCTTACGAGATAGCGCCAGTGGAAAGGCTCTTTCAGATACCATAGCGCGAAACAAGTAAAGACCACCAGGGTAATGACTTCCTGTATCATCTTTAATTGAAACCCTGAAAACCCTCTCCCATACCCAATCCTGTTGGCCGGAACCATCAGGCTATATTCAAAAAAAGCGATCAGCCAGCTTAGTACAATGGCTTTCCAGAGGGGCCAACCCTGCTGTTTTAAATGATAATACCAGGCAAAAGTCATAAAGACATTGGATGCTAAAAGTAAAATGACGGTACGCATAGACAAACCAGGAAATAAGTGTTTTAATGTATTAAGTATTCTTTCAACATTCTTACTTCGTCCGGATCAATATAATTATTAAAATAACTTTCTTCGGAAGAAACAAATCCGGGGTGAATAAATTCCATCCTGCTATTTATCTTTCCTCTCAGCGAAGAATGGAACTCCGTGCATCCTGTTTTTTCTGCCAGCATTTTGATATTCTCCTTTCTTACCCCGCTTCCCGGCATAATAATAATTCGTTTATCCGCGGCTTTATTTAATTGCGCGATCAGTTCCACTCCATCCGGCGCTGCAGGCTGCTGGCCGGAAGTGAGTATCCTTTCACAACCTATTTCAATTAATTGTTCAAGCGCTTCAAAGGGGTCCCGGCAACGGTCAAAAGCCCGGTGAAAAGTAAACTCCAGCGGGTAAGCCGTTTCAATCAATGCTGCTGTGCGCGGAATATCAATACTGCCGTCGGCATTCAATAAACCAATAACGATTCCGTCGCAAATAAGCTCTTTACATTTCTTTACATCGGTGAGCATGATCTCAAATTCTTCCGCGGAATATAAAAAATCCCCGCCCCTCGGGCGAATGATCGGGTAAAGGGGAATGGTAAATGCTTCCCGGCATTTTTTTAATTGCCCATAAGACGGTGTTGTACCTCCTTCAGCGAGATTGGCGCAAAGTTCAATCCTGTCGGCCCCTCCTTCCACTGCCAATTGGGTGGTCGTGAAATCCGATGTCGCTATTTCGATTATATAATTTTCTGATGGCATACTAATTAAGAATTGTAAAAAAATTCCAAGAGGCTTTTTTCAAGGGATTGTTTTCTCCCGGACATATGGGGCAACGATGCAATGTTTGAAAATCATCTTTCTGTTCTTTGGTCGTTACGGTTTTGCAAGAGTTATTTTTCCAGCCTTTTGAGACACACTTGCAGTTAAAACAAACTGTTTGCAGGAACCAATTTTTCCATAGTCCCTGATTTTATTGCATAACTAAATCCCTTATTGATAGCGAATGCCCCGGCCTCACCCTTTTTATTCAAAGCCAAAAAAGCTACCTGTATTTCTTTTGCCTTCTCTCCTTTTATTTTTACAATTCGTTGAACTGCTTTTTTGCAGGCGGCCTCGGGCGATAAACCCTGCCGCATTAATTCCACCACGGTATGTGAGCCGGCAATCCGTATTACATCTTCTCCCTGGCCAGTGGAAGTACAGGCTCCTACTTCGTTATCTACAAACAAGCCGGCGCCAATGATAGGAGAATCACCTAAACGGCCCCGCATCTTAAAACCCATTCCGCTGGTCGTGCAGCTTCCGCTAAGGTTCCCTTTACCATCCATTGCCACCATGCCAATCGTGTCGTGGTTCCATTCTCCCGATTCCAATTTCGATGGCGCGGAAGGGCCATGATTGCCTGTACGCTCAATATTAATTACTGGTTTGTATTCTGATTGCTTCAGCCAATTATCATAAGCTTTTTGTGCTTCGGGCGAAAGTTTTTGTTCTTCCAGGGGGAACCCTTCAGCCACAGCAAATAGCTGGGCGCCGCTGCCAACCAGCATGACGTGCGGCGTTTTCTCCATTACCCTCCTGGCTACTGAGACGGGATGTTTGATCCTCTCTAAGAACGCAACACTGCCACAATTGAAAAACTCATCCATGATACACGCATCCAATGTTACGAATCCATCACGATCAGGATTAGCACCCAGGCCAACGCAGCAATTCTGTGATGCTTCCGTCACCATTACACCCGCTTCTACCGCATCAAGAGCCCTGCCCCCCTCACTTAGAATCTTCCAGGCACCTTTATTCGCTTCAATACCGGTATCCCATGTAGAAACAACAATAGGTCCTTTGTTAAAAACATTCACATTCCCTGTAGCCGGCAATTTTTTTGTAAAGAGGGCAGCCGCAGAACTAAACGCAGATAGCGCAATAAACTTTCTCCTGTTGATCATTGTTAAGAGTTTGTTATCGAAATTAAAGGATAAATAGTTGAAAGCTGACAAAAAGCTGCCACCAGTAAAGGAGAAGACAATTTGCCCTTTACCCCCTACCCTTACCTGTCAAAAAGCCAAGTAAACAGGAAAGGACTAAAATTTGATGTTCAAACACTGTTTTAAACTAATTTTACTGACTATAACCAACACACACAATGAAAATAGAAATAATTTCGGGTAGTCCGCGTACGAACAGTGTAACGAAAAGAGTGGCGTTGCATTTGTACAAAACCCTGAAAGAAGCTACTACGCATAAAATTGGCCTGGTAGACCTGCAGGAATGGAATCTCCCTCCTATGCAAACCATTTTTACATCCGTTGAAAATACACCCGATGCATTCAAACCGTTGAGCAAAAGAATATTTGAAGCGGATGCCTTTATTCTTGTATCACCGGAATATAACGGCAGCTATTCTCCCGCCCTGAAAAACCTGCTGGATCATTTTCCGAAACAGCACCATAAACCGTTTGGCATTGTTACCGCTTCTCCCGGAGCTTTAGGCGGCATTCGTGCGGCACAGCAATTATTATTATTGGTACCGGCCTTATTTGGCATTGCATCGCCTTATTTGCTCGTGGTGCCGGCAGTAGATCAGAAATTTAATGCACAGGGTGGATTGATAGAAGAGAATTTTCAGAACAGCGTGCATAATTTTATCAGGGAATACCTGTGGCTGGCAGAAAACGTAATAACGGAAAAAGTGGCAGCCTAAAACCCCTGGCCCCGTCGCGGCGGGAAACCCGGGTACAAAAGCTCTTATTAATTGTATTGAAACCATATTAATTAACACAATCCTGGAAACGACTTTGCTTTCAGGATTTTAAAAGCTCCTTAAGGGGTTCAGGGTATGAAAACAATTCTTCACAAGGCTAATACAAGAGGCCATGCTAATCATGGATGGTTAGATTCTTATCATACGTTTAGTTTTGCAGGCTATCATGATCCTGCACGAGTTCATTTCGGCGCGTTAAGGGTATTGAATGATGATACCGTTGCGGGGGCTATGGGCTTCGGCGCTCACCCGCATGACAACATGGAGATCATTTCTATACCTACCGCCGGTGACCTTGAACACCAGGACAATATGGGCACCAAACAGGTGATCCGCCAAGGGGATGTACAGGTAATGAGCGCCGGTACGGGCATTCAGCACTCTGAAAAAAATAAGAATAATGACAAAGAAGTAAAATTCTTCCAGATCTGGGTTTTCCCCAATAAGAGAAATGTGGAACCGAGATATGATCAGAAAAATTTTTCAGATGCTGATAAGCACAACAGGCTGCTGACGGTCGTTTCACCTTTGGGCAGTCCCGATGGTGGCGTCCAGATTCACCAGGATGCCTGGTTCAGTCTCGGAAAACTGGATAAAGATTTCCATACAACCTATACATTGAAAAATAAAGCAAACGGGGTTTATGCTTTTGTGATCGAAGGGGATGTAACGATTAATGGCGAAAAATTAAACCGCAGGGATGGGCTCGGTATTACTGAAGCCGCCGAACTGAATATAAGCGCGGATAGTAATGCGGAGCTGTTGTTGATGGAAGTCCCTGTGTAAACCCCACCCAAGCTCTCCGCCGCGGCGGAAGGCTTAAGAAATTCTAAAGGAGAAAATATATTATGATCAATAAAATAAGATCAGTCGAAGCCGTAATAGCCCCGCCTCCGCCGCATATGGTGGGTGATGGGTTCCGGGTACATAATTTTTTCCCGGGCAGCCGGTTGATAGATAAAAAAAGAATGAGTCCTTTCTTTTTGCTGGACTATAATTCAAAAATTGAGTTTGCCCCCAAGGACGAACCCCGCGGAGTAGGCGTACATCCGCACCGGGGCTTTGAGACAGTAACTATCGCTTACCATGGCAAAGTAGCGCATCATGACAGCGCAGGCAACAGCGGGATAATCGGGGAAGGCGATGTGCAGTGGATGACGGCCGCATCCGGCTTACTGCATAAAGAATATCACGAAAAAGAATTCAGCCGCAAAGGAGGTCTTTTTCAAATGGTGCAGTTGTGGGTCAACCTGCCTGCAAAATATAAGATGTCGGCTCCAAAATACCAGGAGATCACTCATGACAGTATGGGTGTTTATTCATTGCCCGGCAATAATGGAGTGATCGAAGTAATAGCCGGGGAATACAATGGTGTAAAAGGGCCTGCTTCCACTTTTACCCCCCTGCACGTATATAACGCAAGATTAAAGAAAGCAGCAAAAACCGTATTTGATTTTCCTGCTGATTATAATACAGGGCTATTGGTTGTTGAAGGTAATGTTATTGTCAATGGCGAAACCGCCTCTGCTGATCATTTTGTTTTGTTTAAAAATGACGGCAATCAAATAAATATTGAAGCCACTGAAGATGCTGTATTGCTGGTATTATCCGGTGAACCTATCAACGAACCTATTGCACAATACGGTCCCTTCCTGATGAATACCTGGGACGAACTGGAACAGGCGATACAGGATGTAAATGCGGGGAAGTTTGGAGTGCTGGAGGATTAGGTGGGGCTGTTAGCTTTCCTCTCCATAAAATTCACCAGGTTCTTTCTCGCATTCTTCTGCACGGCTCTTTTCATAAATCCTGTCCAGCCGAATAGTACGCCTTTCCATCCCAGAGCCTGCCCGATCCAGGTACTAAGACGAAAAGCATCGCTATGCTCAATGATCTTTCCTTCTTTGATCTTCATATAGGCTTTGATCCTGTTCACCACTTTCCTGCCGGTTTTTGAAAATGTATAGGTTGCCGTCCACCTGCAGGTAGCATATTCTTCATCCAATAATTCAATGTCAGAAAATACCAGGGAAAAGTCTTTTGCATTTTTGCAAAGCATTTCCCACATGGCCCTTACTTCGTCTTCTTTCAAAACCATAAATACAGGGTCGCTGAAAACAATATCCTTGCTGTAACAATCATTCATAGATTTATAATCGAGCTTCTGAAAGGCGGTATAGAATCTTTCAACCAGGTCTTTGTTCGCTTCCATAAAATTTCATTTAAACCTGCAAGGTTTATTATATATTTCATTTACAGTCATAATCATCAGAACCTTACAGGTTTTTACCTAAATTTAATTCTTCAAAACTAACAATATCATGAGACGATCAATGTTTTACCTGCTTTTTTTATTATTCCCTTTTCTTTTATTCAGCCAAACTGACCAGGATTCTTTATGGATCAGGGATAACTATACAAAACTGGAACAATATATTCCCATGCGCGACGGGATAAAATTGTTTACTGCTATTTACCTGCCCAAAGACCAAAGTGAAAAACACCCGGTACTGATGACAAGAACGCCCTATTCCTGCGCTCCTTATGGAAAGGATTTCACCCCGCGTTTATGGGGCGGGCACTGGAAATATTATGCCAGGGAAAATTATATCATCGTCGTGCAGGATGTAAGAGGCCGGTGGATGAGTGAAGGCGACTTTGTGGATGTGCGTCCTTTTATAAAAGATAAAAAAACAAACGCCGATATTGATGAATCCAGTGATACCTATGACGCTATTGACTGGCTGGTAAAAAATTTACCGGATAATAATGGTAATGTCGGGGTATTTGGTATTTCCTATCCCGGCTTCTACTCTACCATGGCAGCCGCCAGTAATCATCCTGCATTAAAAGCGGTTAGTCCGCAGGCTCCTGTAACGGATTGGTTCCAGGGAGATGATTTTCATCACAACGGCGCACTCTTCCAAATGGACGGGTTCAGTTTTTATTCAGGGTTTGGCAAACCAAGACCTAAACCGACAACTATCGGCCCCAGCGGCTATGATTTTAAAGTGAGGGATAATTATAAATTCTACCTGGAAGCAGGATCATTAAAACACCTGGGCCAGTTGATCGGCGACAGTATCCAGTTTTGGAAAGACCTCTATGCCCATCCCAACTATGATGAATGGTGGAAAGCGAGAAATGCAAGAACCGCCATGTATAATATCAAACCTGCCATATTGGTAGTAGGCGGGTTGTTTGACGCGGAAGATTGTTTTGGCGCCTGGAACTTGTATAAGGCTATTGAAAAGCAAAGCCCTTCTACCAACAATAGATTAGTGATCGGACCCTGGTATCATGGCCAGTGGGCGAGCCGTGACGGAAGTTTCCTGGGTAATGTAAAATTTGGCAGCAATACTTCTTTCTGGTTCCAGAATAATATCGAGATCCCTTTTTTCAATTATTACCTGAAAGGAAAAGGAAATGATCCGAAGATCGCTGAAGCAACAATCTTCTTCACCGGCGATAATGAATGGAAGAAGTTAGATCAATGGCCGCCGTCGGGCAGCAATCCGAAAGCAATCTATTTCGAAGAGAACGGTACATTATCCTGGAATAAACCGGTTAACGCTAAAAGTATTTCTGAGTATATAAGTGATCCTGCTCATCCTGTTCCCTATACGGAAGATGTACATTTCAGCCGCACAAGAGAATATATGACCGATGACCAGCGGTTTGCTTCACGCAGGCCGGATGTATTGACATTCCAAACTCCACCATTGGAGGAAGACCTGACGCTCGCCGGTGTAGTTACCGCTGATCTTAAAGTAAGCATAAGCAGTACTGATGCGGATTTCGTGGTAAAGGTGATTGATGTATTCCCGGATGATTTCAAATATCCCGGTGATGCTGAGCAACCCCGGCGTTCGGTAGGCGGCTCTTACCCGATGGGTGGTTACCAGATGCTGGTACGCGGAGAAATCATGAGAGGAAGATTCAGGAATAGCCTCGAAAAGCCAGAACCCTTTAAACCCGGCAAAGTGGAAACAGTAAAATTCAATCTGCCGGATGTCGCCCACACGTTCAAGAAAGGGCACCGGTTGATGATACAGGTACAAAGCAGTTGGTTTCCGCTGGCAGATCGCAACCCGCAGCAATTTGTGAATATTTATGAATGTGATGAAAGCGCCTTCCAAAAAGCGACGATACAAATTCATCATGAAGCAGCAAATAGCAGCAGTATTATTCTGCCTGTATTGAAATAAAGCTTTTATGCGATTAACTCCCGGTTTGTTTATTGGTCTTTTTTGGTTTTTAAACGTTTCTGCCCAGGAAATAAGTGTTATTCCCCGGCCTGCAGAGATAAAAAGGAATACCGGTTTTTTGATTATTAAACAGCCTCTTGGGTTTATCAGCAATGATGCCCCGCCTGCAGGTGACGGAGGAATTCAATTCTTCAAGGATTACATCAAAGAAAAATATGGCATAAAAAAATTTGTTGATGGAAACACCCATAGCTACGGCCTGCCCACCGAAATCTTTATTGATTATGAAAAAGGTTATTTGCCCCGGGAAGGCTATGAAATCACAATAACCCAAAAAGATATAACGATTGTTGGGGATGAGAGAGGGCTGTTTTATGCTTTTCAAACATTGATCCAGCTATTACCTGTAACTGTTTCCAATGAACTAAAGATACCTTGCTGTACAATCAAAGATTATCCCCGCTTTGCCTACCGGGGCATGCACCTTGATGTAAGCCGTCACTTCTTCCCGGTTTCTTTTATTAAAAAATATATTGACTATCTGGCACTGCATAAGTTCAATACTTTTCACTGGCACCTGACAGATGACCAGGGATGGAGAATAGAAATAAAAAAATATCCAAAGCTTACTTCCGTCGGCGGATGGAGAAACGGAACTATCATTGGCCGCTATCCCGGAACAGGAAATGATAATCTGAAGTATGGGGGCTTTTATACCCAGGAAGAAGTGAAAGAGATCGTAAAATATGCGGCCGAGCGCTATATTGACGTGATCCCGGAAATTGAAATGCCGGGTCATTCCTCTGCGGCTATTGCAGCTTATCCCGAATTGAGTTGTTTCCCCAATGAATCTACACAACATCCCAAACAATGCGCCTGGTACGGTGATACGACCGGCAAGCAGGTACAACAAACCTGGGGCGTATTCAATGACGTGTTTTGCGCGGGCAAGGAAAATACATTCCTGTTTTTGCAGGATGTGCTGGATGAAGTGATGGCACTGTTCCCTTCAAAATATATCCATGCAGGCGGTGATGAATGTCCAAAAGAAAACTGGAAGAGATGCCCGTACTGCCAGCAGAGAATGAAAGATAATGGCCTTAACAATGAACATGAGCTGCAGAGTTATTTTATCCGGCGAATGGAACAATACCTGAACAGCAAGGGCAAAACATTGATCGGCTGGGATGAAATATTAGAAGGAGGTTTGGCGCCCAATGCGGTCATAATGAGCTGGAGGGGCGAAAAAGGCGGTATCGAAGCAGCCAGACAAAAACATATGGTGATCATGACACCGGGAAGCCCTGTTTATTTTGATCATTCGCAAACGCAGAGTGAGGATTCGGTAACGATCGGCAGTTATAACCCGCTGGAAAAAGTATACGCTTACGAACCTGTGCCCAAAGAATTAAACGATGCCGAAGCGAAATATATATTGGGCGCACAGGCGAATGTATGGACAGAGTACATGGCTTATCCTTCCAAGGTCGAATACATGATCTTTCCCCGTATGTCGGCATTAAGCGAAGTATTATGGAGCCCAAAAGAAAAAAGAGACTGGAAAGATTTTGAGAAAAGATTGCAAACCCAGTTTAAACGATACGATCTGTGGAAGGCAAATTATAGCGGGGCCTACTTTGGACTCAAATCGGAAATTTTACCAACAGAAAATAATACAGGTGTATTATGGAAGCTATCTTCAAAATGCAGCTCCTGTAAAATAAATCTTGAAGAAATACCTTCGCCGGAATTTTTAGCAAGGGATTCGCTCGCTCTTGCTTTATCAAAAACAGAGATTCTTTATGACCAGCCAATCAGGTTCGAAGGTTTTGTCAATGAAAGAATAATTGCTCATCTTATAAAAAAGGAAAAAAATAAATCCGACACCCTTTCTTCCCTATCACTCAAATTACATTTTAATGAAGCCACAGGTAAAAAAATAACACTAACCACAGCTCCATCTGATAAATATCCTGGTGATGGCGCTTTTACTTTAGTAAATGGCGTACAGAATAACGAAGGGTTAGCCAAATCGACCGAGTTTATAGGCTTTGAAGGAACAGATTGTGAAGCTACTATTGATCTTGGCAATAGTACTGAGATCAAAGAAATCGTTGCGCATGTATTCAATGAACCGGGAAGCTGGATCTATATGCCATTGGGTATGGTGATTCAGACTTCCGATGATGGAAATACCTATAAAGAAATCCTGGCTGGAAAATCAGACCTGGTCGCTACGTCTGGAATCAAAAATGGTTATATGAAACTAAATCTCCCTGCTACAAAAGCACGGTTTTTGAAAATCACCATCAAGAATGCAGGTATAATTCCCAATGGCAACCCCGGCGCAGGTAATAAGGCATGGTTGTTCGTGGATGAGATTGAAGTGAATTGAGGAGGGCCGCTGAGGAGGCTGGCCGCTACACGAGACGGGTGCCATGCGCCGGGCCTCTGTAGTAATTCTTACGCTATGCAAATGCTTCTTCAGGCGGCCCGGCGCATCGCACCCGTCTTCTTGTCTTTCTTTATCTTTACCGCTTAAACCACCCTTAATGGCGAAAAAAACCGCTTCGATTGATCTCTCCGATAGTTTTGAAAAGATTCCCGTCAAAATATTTCCCGGCCTGGATGAAGGTTCAAAGTTTGTAGCCCAGCAGATTGCCAGCCTCATAAGATCAAAACAAAAAAATAAACAGAAATGTGTACTGGGCCTTGCCACAGGCTCTACTCCCAAGTCACTGTATGACGAATTAGTCCGGATGCACAAGGAAGAAAGTCTCAGTTTTAAAAACGTTATCACTTTTAATCTCGATGAATATTATCCCATAGACAACGAAGCATTGCAGAGCTATAACCGTTTCATGCGTACGCAGCTTTTCGATCATGTGGATATCTCTCCCAAAAATATTCATATACCCAATGGCGAGACAAAAAAGGAAGATATCAAATCCCATTGCCTGGAATATGAAAAGAAGATAAAAGAAGCCGGCGGAATTGACCTGCAGATACTCGGTATCGGTAATAACGGGCATATTGGTTTCAATGAACCGGGCTCAAGCATTTATTCCAAAACAAGACTGATCACGCTCGATAACTCTACACGCATTGCTAATTCTTACGAGTTTGCGAATATATCCCAGGTACCGCGTCTCGCGATCACCATGGGCATCAGCACTATCTTAACATCAAAGAAAATTATTTTGATGGCCTGGGGCCAGGTCAAAGCTCCCGTTATTAAAAAGGCGGCGGAAGATGATGATACGGAACAATTGCCGGCTTCCCTGCTCCAGAATCATGATGATGTAATCTTTGTAGTAGATGAAGCCGCGGCTTCCGAACTCACAAGAAATAAATCGCCCTGGCTCACCGGTGATTGCGTATGGACGCCCAGGATGGTAAAGAAAGCCGTGGTAAATATGGCGTTGAAACTAAAAAAACCTGTTCTTAGTCTCACCAATACCGACTACAATGAATATGGTCTTAGTGACCTGCTTGTAGAAAAAGGGGATGCTTATGAAATAAATCTTGAAGTGTTTTATATGCTTCGCGATACCATTACAGGGTGGCCTGCCGGAAAACCCAATGCCGTAATACCAGGTCATCCTGAACGCTCCACGCCGTATCCAAAAAAAGTGATCATCTTCTCCCCTCACCCCGATGATGATATTATCAGCATGGGTGGCACTTTCATGCGTCTCCGGGAACAGGGCAACGATGTACATATCGGCTATCAAACTTCCGGCAATATCGCGGTGACAGATGAATTTGTAACACGATTCCTTGATTTCGCGATCGGGTTTGAAGAAATCGTAGGCGTTGATACCAGCAAATCCGAAAAGATACTCGCTAACGCAAGAAAATTTATCGCCAATAAAAAATCGCACCAGGTGGATACGCCGACTATCCGTTCTATAAAAGGGCTGATCCGGCAATGCGAAGCAAGGGCTACCTGCCGGTATGTAGGGGTCAGCGAAGCCAATATTCATTTTCTCAATCTTCCTTTTTATGAAACGGGGATGATCGAGAAAAAGCCGATGGGCGAAAAAGATATTAAGATCACGATTGAATTATTACGAAAGGTAAAGCCACAGCAGGTTTATTGCGCAGGCGATTTTGCCGACCCGCACGGTACCCATATCGTTTGTTTCAACGTAGTGCTGGAAGCCTTAAGAAGAATCAAAAAAGCAGGGGATGAGTGGATCAACGATTGCTGGCTATGGCTGTACAAAGGGGCCTGGCAGGAATGGAACATTGAAGAAATCGAGATGGCCATACCCATGAGCCCCGACCAGGTATTGAAAAAACGCTTTGGGATCTTTATACACCAGTCGCAGAAAGATATGGTTCCCTTCCAGGGCAATGATTCCAGGGAATTCTGGCAAAGGGCGGAAGAAAGAAATGCCGCTACAGCCGGTTTATATGCCGATCTCGGACTCACCCATTACGCTGCAATGGAGGCATTTGTACGCTGGTATTATTAACAATTCGCTTTCTTTACTATTGCTGCAAAACTATTTATCTTTATAAAAAAAATAAACCATTATGGCATTATTTAAATCTAGCAATCCCACTTTACAGGAAAAATCCTATGAGGGTACTATTTTCCAGGGCATGACCGCGGGTGATACGATGACAGTGAAAGGAACACTGAACAAATTCGGTTTCCTGGTTCTTATGATGATCGGGTCAACCGTTTTTTCCTGGAGCCAGTTCAATAAAGGAGGCGACCCAATGCCACTGATGCTTATCGGTGTGTTCGGAGGTTTGGCACTGGCAATAGTCATGATGATCAAAAAACAATGGTCTCCTTATATAGCTCCCGCTTATGGAATCATGGAAGGTCTTTTTGTAGGATCTGTCTCAGCTATGTATGATTATGCTTATCCCGGCTTACCCACCCAGGCTGTCGCATTAACATTACTCGTGACTTTGATTATGTTTCTTATATACCGGTATCGCATCATTAAGGTTACCGGCAAATTCAGGATGGTGATCGTGATCGCTACTGCCGCTGTCGGGGTATTCTATCTTATTCAATGGATCACTTACCTCGCGATGGGTTCGCCGATCGGTTCATTTACTAATGCGGCCACTCCACTCGGTATTGGTTTTTCCATCCTTGTGGTAGGTCTTGCGGCGCTGAACCTGCTCCTCAATTTTGACACTATCGAAAAAGGAGTAGACATGAAAGCCGCTAAATATATGGAATGGTATAGCGCCTTTGGCTTGTTGGTTACGATAGTATGGTTATACCTCGAAATATTAAGATTGCTTTCTAAATTCAACAGGAATTAAAAGTTATTTAGCAGGCATAACATATCTGAAAAGCCGTTCTGTTTCAAATAGAACGGCTTTTTTTATTTCCCTTCCCGTATATTTTCTTTTATCTCATCTGGAGTTCGGATATGTGAGTCAGGTTGCGGAGCCTCAATGAATTCATTCATATAAATGTTAAACAGCAGGACAATATAACTGATAAGAAGCGGCCCGAATATCAGGCCTATAAAACCAAACAGGCCCAAACCCACGAGCACTCCAAGTATCGTCACCACCGGGTGAACATTCCCCATTCTTTTCAATAAAGTGATCCTGGCGATATAATCAATATTGCCGGTAACGATCACACTATATAACAACAAAGCTGTTGCCTGCCAGTTTTGACCAATCGCATAAGTATATACTACCAGCGGCACCCATACTATCATGGTTCCAACAACAGGGAAAAAAGCAAATACGCCTGTCAGGAAGCCCCACAAAGCCCATTCTCTTACTCCAAAAATAAAATACCCGAGAGTCGCTGTCAAACCCTGGATGAGGGAAATCAGGGGTATGCCCAGGGCATTCGCTCTTACTAATTTCTTGGTCTCCGACGCGAGCATATTGATATTCTCCTGCTTCAGGGGGATGATCCTGTTCAGCATCCGTTCAATTTCCCGGCCGTTATACAGCATATAATACAGTACGAACAGCATGATAGCGAGATTGGTGATCAGGTTAGCCGTACTGTTCAATATACTGGGAATAAAAGCCGTCAGTTTGCTCAGGGAACTGGCAAGGGCCTCATCTGAAAAGAATTTGAACCCCAGCTCTTGTTGTATCGTTACAATGGATTCTTTGGCGTTATTGATCATAGAAGTAGGATTGGCCAAAAAAGCATCAATTTTTGGACTGATCAGCATGATGGCCAGGAAAACCGGGAGGCCGATGAGGAGTAGATAATATAGAATAAAGAGCCCGGCTGCCCATCCTTTCTTCCATTTGCGGTGATACACAAGCTGAAAATAATTGGAACGGCTCAGGATATATAAAGTGAGGGCGCCCAGCAACCCGGGTAAAAAAATATACAGTTCATTGATGACAAGAAAAACAAGTAAAATGATAATGGATAAAAGCAGTATTTGTTTTATCCGGTTATTAAACTCAGGCATAGTCAAAGGTAATATAGCAGGAAGATAAATCAGGGGTTGTCCAAAAATGATGCTAAGTTTTTGAATAGGTCTGAGAGCGGCACGGCCGGGAATGATTTATCTAAGATCAATTTCCCTCCCATTTATAATCCTTAGCAAAGTGAAGGACAAAATTCCAAAATCCTGTTAGCCAAACCTCTCCACTTCAAACGGAGTTGTATCCATACTTGAAGGAACTTCATTGATGATCTCGCTCACCAATTTCCCCGTTCCGGCCCCAAGACTTAGTCCCAGCATAGCATGACCGGTCGCTATCACAAGATTATTCCATTTCTTCACTCTTCCTATATAGGGCAGTCCATCCGCGGAGCAGGGTCGATAGCCATACCAAACTTTTTCCGATGCAGGCATGGGGATATCAAACCCGGGGTAAAAACGTTTTACCGCATTCAGTATTCCTTTTACCCGGTTCATCCGGGGAGGTTTATTAATGGAAGTAATTTCCATCGTTCCACCAAAACGTATCTTGTTTCCATCCATAGGTGTAATAGCCACCCTTCCTTCCATTAATACTGCCGGGTAATTCACACGATAAGGAGAATCTTCCAATGTAACTGAATAACCCCTTCCGGGTATCAGCGGTAATTTTATACCGGTTAATTGAACTACCTCGCGACTCCAGGCTCCTGTGGCGATTACTATCTTATCTGTATCAAAGTTCTTATTCCGGGTAATTACACGGGTAATACGGGAACCATTTTTCTCAAATCCTGTTACTTCTTCCTGTGTCAATAATTGCACCCCCGACTCTTTCAATTTAGCGATAAGCCCTTTCATCAGTTTATTCGGATACAGGTGCGCATCGCATTTAAAAAGTATCGCTCCTCTCCCATTGATTTTTGTATGCGGTTCGAGACTTTGCAATTGATCATAGGAAAGCAGTTCCGTATCCAAACCGAGTTGTTTTGCTTTTTCAACCGTATGTACGGCATGATCGGCATTTTCAGGCGTTTGAAATATTTCGAGCAATCCCTTATGTTCATAAGAAAAATCAAATTCCTTTAACCATTTTTCATACTCTTGCTGGCTCAGCAAAGCGATATCCCGCAATGGCACCGCTGCATTCTCAAGGTTTTCTTTGGAAGCGCTGCGTATGAACTTCATTCCCCAGCTAAACAAAGCCCTGTTTAACCGTGGTTCTACGTAGAATGGGCTTTGAGAACTCCACATCAACTTGAATCCCTGCTTTACAATACCGGGCGAAGCCAACGGAATAAAATGACTGGGGCAAACATAACCGGCATTGCCATAAGAGCAGTTATCCAGAAAATCACTCTTGTCAATGACAGTCACATCCCATCCTGAACGTTGCAGGTAATAGGCAGAACTTAAACCGATGATGCCGCCACCTATGATTGTTACTTTCATGTTGTCAGTTGTGAGCGGTGAGTGGTCAATGATGAGTTGTGAGTAAAATGCTTTCACGATACTGACCACTGGCCACTCGCCACTTATAGCACCTGGAACCCATACGCATACGGATCATCTTCCGGGTCAATGGTGATCGTATTATGCCCGTAGATCCTTGCCCATCCTTCAATACCCGGCCGGATAGCAGGCTTGCCTCCCACCGTCGTTTCTTCTTCTATCGTTCCGGTAAACTTGCTTCCAATAAAACTCTCATGAATGAATTCATCTCCCTTCTTTAGCTTCCCTTTGGCATACCATTGCGCCATTCTTGCACTCGTACCCGTGCCGCAGGGTGAACGGTCAATCGCTTTATCCCCATAAAACACCGCGTTTCTCGCCGTAGATGTTTTATCCAATACCGCTCCTGTCCATAAAATATGCGAACACCCATGAATGGTTGGGTTTTCCGGGTGTATAAATTCATATTTCGCGTTGATATTCTTTCGAAGCTCCCTGGCCCAGGCAATTAGCTTATCTGCGGGATAGTATTCAAGTCCCCCGAAATTTTGCTGTACATCTATAATGGCATAAAAATTTCCACCATAAGAAACATCAATCACCAGCTCCCCCAGTTCAGGGCAATCAACCAATAATTCCGTTGAATAAAGAAATGAAGGGACATTCGTGAGCTTGACAGACGCTACCTTCACTTTAGCAGGGTCTTCGTCAAGTCCTCTCCCCTGGAGAGGATTTAGGTGAGGTCTATATTCTACATTCACTAACCCTGCCGGCGTTTCCATTCTTATAGTTCCCGGTATTTTCGGTTTTATCAAACCTTCTTCTATCGCGATAGTAATGGTACCGATCGTTCCATGCCCACACATCGGAAGGCAACCACTTGTCTCAATAAATAAAACAGCTACATCATTGGAAGGATCATGCGGCGGATACAGGATGCTTCCGCTCATCATATCATGACCGCGGGGTTCAAACATCAGCCCTGTTCTTATCCAGTCATATTCGCGGAGAAAATGCTGCCGTTTCTCGCTCATATTCTTTCCCTGCAATACGGGACCGCCTTCCTTTACCAGCCTGACGGGATTACCGCATGTATGCGCGTCTATACAGACAAATATATTTTTCATGAAATTATACCAGCGCTGGCTTGGGTTGTTTGCTAAGGTCGATAGAAAGATAATCCGGCAGTTCCGGCCGATTCGCCAACGCGGTACGGATAAGACGCAGAATAGCTTCTCTTTCTTCTCCTGCCAATACCAGTCTCGGCGCTCTTACATATTCAGAACCCAAGCCCGTCTCCGATTCACAAAGTTTGATATATTGAACTAATTTCGGATGGATATCGAGTTCCAGCAAGGGCATAAACCAGCGATAAATTTTTTTAGCTTCTTCTATTCTTCCTGCTTTTACCAGCCGGTATATCGCAACCGTTTCTCCCGGGAACGCGCAAACCAATCCTGCTACCCAGCCATGAGCGCCTAACAACAGTTCTTCCATGGCAATGGTGTCAACACCGCATAATATCTTAAACCTGTCACCGAAACGGTTGATGATACGCGTTACATTCGTTACGTCGCGGGTGGATTCCTTTACAGCCTGTATGGTGGGCGAAGCCGCCAGTTGTTCCAGCATATCCAGCGTGATCTCGATCTTATAATCAATGGGGTTATTATAAAGCATTACCGGCAAATTGGTAGCAGCGGCAATCGTCTTAAAATAAGTCACGGTTTCACGGTCATCGCTCCGGTAGCGCATAGGCGGCAGGAGCATTAAACCTTTTGCCCCCCATTTGTCGGCCAGTTCAGCCTGTTTTACCGCTTCGGCCGTGGCGCCTTCAGCGATATTCAGGACAACAGGTATTTTGCCACTGGCAATATCCAGCGCGGTCTTGATCAATATTTCCTTTTCTTCAAGGGTTAAAACACTGGCTTCACCTAATGTACCGCCTACCACCAGTCCATCTACCCCTGCTGCTATCTGCGCCTGGATATTTTTTGAAAACAGGTCAATATCCAATATCTCTCTTTTGGTAAATTTTGTAGTGATGGCGGGAAAAACGCCTTTCCATTGTATGCCCATAACCTGATATTTTGTCAAAGGTAAATCCTGGCTGGCAATTGAGCATTTCCTGCCCGGATTTATTCTTTATAAGCTCTGGCTTGACTATTATCATAGCCTTTTGGCTTAGCTTCGCTATGCTCGCTATGATGACTTCGCTATGACGGCTTCGCGTCGCCACCACAGCTCCGATGCCTAGCCGGCACCAGCCCGGACAGCAAGCCCCCGCGGTTAGTCGCCATTTGCTGAATTCATATTAAACTCGTGAAATGAAATCAATAGTTTACATAGGAACAAGTCTTGATGGTTTTATCGCAAGAAATGATGGCGACTTCGACTGGTTGGCTCAATTTGCCAACGATGAAGCTATCCGTGCCTACGAAGAACTCATCAACAGGATTGACGCGATTGTAATGGGAAGAGGCACTTTTGAAAAAGTACTTAGTTTTCCTTCCTGGCCTTATGACAAGAAGGTATTTGTGCTAAGCGCCAGCATCCAACAAGTCCCGGACATGCTAAGAGAGAAAGTTAGTGTTCTTTCCATGAAGCCGGCCGGCTTGCTGAGCTTTCTTTCCGGTGAAGGCTTTTCGAATATCTATATTGACGGCGGAAAAGTGATACAAAGCTTTTTACAGGAAGACCTGGTTGATGAGCTTATCGTTTCAAAGGCTCCTGTACTTATTGGAAGCGGCATTCCATTGTTCGGTTACCTTGCCGCTGACGTTAGTTTCAATCACATAAGGACCGAAGTACAATCCAATGGGCTTGTGAGGAGCTATTATGAGAGAAACCGAAAATGAGGGAACGAAAGAAATTATTCTGCTAATTGCGTCTTGCTATAATCATCAATATAAATCGTCATGGGTATGGTCATCAGGTCCCTGTATAGCCCCATCTTAAAATAGAAATAGCTTTTTTCGGGATAACCTCTTTTTGCCGAATAGCAGTTTGCGCCCTTAAAATGGACAATTGGTTTTTCATTCAGCCATGCTTCCACTTCCCCGCTATCCGACCTGGAAAAACGGGTTTTGAAAGTAAAATCCAGCCACCTATTTCTTATTTCTTCTCTTGTTTGGTAAACGGTTTTTGTGACGGAGTCAGTTTGTATCGTAATGTATAATCTGCCCGACACATACCGTATTGCCATTACAGGGCTGTCGTCGCCACAGATGCCACCGGCCGGGCACAATTGTTTCCATTGCGCGATCACGAGCCGGGTGGGCACAACCGGGAAACTATCCGGTAAAAACATACTGAAACGGAATTCATATTTTTTATTTTCCGCTGAAAAAAGGTTGGAAGCTTCTAACAGTTCGTCGCGTTCAGAGTCGCGGCTTTTTCCCTGCCCTTTTTCAAATATGTCTCCGCTTTTTAAAGTGATGGCTGCGGCACTGTGACCGTTTCTTACGATTGCCGATTGCATCCGGATGGAGCCCGGAACCATTCTTTCGGTGCTCCAAATCTTACTCAGTTCAGGCCATTCAAAACTATCACGAACATTTACCTGGGATTGGCAGATGAAACTGGCAGGAAGGAATGTTATTATAAACAGGAGAGTTTTTCGGGCAACAAACATCATTGTTTTATTTTCAAGTTGAAATTTATGGATTTAATTAGGGTGTAAGCATGATCAGTGCAAGGAAGAGCCTTTTATTTTCCTCCCACCTTTATCACTTTCATCCCATAATGTCTCGGGTGATGAGCCAGCGCATTATCTTCAAGGCAACTCACCTTTAACAGTAGCATCCAGGGGACTTTTTTCGCAGGTAAAGCAAGGCTAAGCCTGCACTCCGTTTCCCGCTTTTCACCGAAACCATATAAAGGCGATATTTCACTGTCGGTTCGTAATCCTTTTGGTTTTCCGGGGTCGCCGGACAAGAGCACCACTTCGAAATAATAGCCCGTGACGAGGCTATTAAGCCGCTTCACAGCATTCTTATGAAGAAGTATATGGACCGTGAGCTCATTATTTTTTTCAGAAACATGGTATCGGCTCGTAAATAAAGATGACAAAGGAAAATAGGGTTGCAGCTCGTACCCGTTCAATAAAGAAAAATCCAGTTCGCCTGTTTTATTGAATATCTTCCTGAGCTTGCCGGAAACATTTGCGATAAATCTTCCGGTTTGCAGGTTGATTAAAAACTCATCGAGTTTATCCCGTATTCTTTTTGCGGCAGGACTGACAATAGATGTTGCGTTGGCGCTTTTTTGATAACCTTTATTCAGTTTCGCTTTGGTAAGACTTCCTCGTTTTCTCCGCCAATAGGGGCCTTCTTTTGATTTGACCAAAATATAGGATTCAGCATCCGCCGGAGGCGCAGGCTCAGGCCTATATCGTCTTTTTCGCATTTTCATTGGAATAAGTGGTAATCGCGCTACCAGGATAAATATACGAAAAACTGTAAAAGCTATACTGAAGTTATACCGGAGTTATACTGGAATTATACTGGAGTTATACTGGATATGCTCCGGGTATACTCCGGATCATCTTCGGGTCATCTCCCTATATACCCCCTATATAAGGCGGATAAGACCCGGATAAGATTCATACGGGACCCAAACAACTAGCAATTCCGAAGACAGTATGTTTTTGAAAGTAGCACCCTATTTCCAATTCTTAAACAAGAACGAGATAGCTCGTTGACCAAGCCTTAAAATATTTTTGCATTCCCGAAAACTTTCATAGCTTGGATATAACCGTTAATACTCGTCATCATGAACCTTATCAATTCTTCCCGCTTGAGGTATTCGCCCATCTTATTGCACTATATAAATATCCAGGACCTCCTGCAAACGGCTATTAGTGTAATAGCAATGCAGAGAAGCGATGTAAATGGAGCATGCCGGATGCGATTTTAAGAGATTGCCCAATATAAATTGACCTTAAATGCAATGTAATCGCACTGCGAAATTTTGTGAGTACACCTTAATCATTCAACACAATAAATCTAAATGGCAAATCCGAAAGACGTTTTGGTAATCACGACATCACCAGTTGACGGACTAAAAATTAAGCAATACCTAAGGCCTATATCAGCCCATATAGTAGCTGGGACAAATTTATTTAGTGATTTTCTCGCCTCCTTTAGCGATGTTTTTGGTGGTCGCTCCCAAACGTATCAAAAGCAACTGATATCTCTTTATAATGAAGCAATTGAAAGGATAAAGTTTTCAGCTTATGAAATTGGGGCTAATTGCATTATAGGACTTCGTATAGATATGGATGAGATATCAGGCAAAGGAAAATCAATGTTCATGCTGACAGCAATAGGGACAGCCGTTATTCTTGAAAAAGAAATATCTGCAAAACATCTTGATCAAACTCCGGAAAAATTTGAAAATGTTGGTCTTGATAGAATAGATACGTTGAGAAAGAAAAAAGTTATTATTAAAAAGGCGGAGGCGGAGAGCCTGACGCTTGATGATGAGACCTGGGATTTTATAACTTCTAATCAAGTAGATGAAATATTTCCTTACATTTTAAAGAAATATTCAGAAACACTGCCAAACGAACAACTATCTCCCGCAGCCACAAAAACATTTCATAAACAATTGTCGAATTTCATAGATGGTTTGCCGGAAAATAAAAAGAAAGAGCTCTTATACACTTACATAGCAAATGAAACTAATGAACAATTGGCTTTAAAATTATGCAACATCGTTAACGAATTAAATTTATTAGACCTCGCTAAAAGTTTTGAATTACTTCAAAAAAATGAATTTAATATCCAAAAAAGAGGCTTATGGACTATGACTTACGATAAACCTTATTACAGCAAACAAGATATGAGTGACTTTGAAAATATTAGAAAATTCATACAAACGGCATTTGTCGAACGTGGTACACGTGCAACAAAAAAACAATTGTTATCCTCAAAAGAAAAAGAAGTTTGGACTTGCGAATGCGGTAAAGCAAATAATGAAATAGGCGCCTATTGTAGTAGTTGCAATAAAGATATTTACGGTTTTAAGACAACGGAAACTAAGCCATCAGTGGTAGATAATTATATTCAACAAAAAATAGAATTAATTTCAGAATTAATTAAATAGCCAGCGTACAACAATCTTAACGACTTGCGTGCCTGCTGTGCCGGATTTATATTGCTCACTGAGGTCCTTGGTACAAGGGCCCTTGCATAGACCATTGTGTGCAGGCATATTGGCAATAACCTGATAATCTTTAAGCTTTACCATATTGAGAAATAAATTCTTAAAATATTCGACATCAGCTTATTACGATTTCAATGTTATAGTAAAGATTATACGCTATCTTAATGTCTTATTTACTAAATTCAAAATATATGAGATTCACGCTACTACAAATTGATCTTACAGCAACGATGTTCGTGATTTATTTAGTAGGTGCTTTACTAGGGTGGTCAATATTTTATTATACAATAAAAGCTGCTGTAAAAAACGGAATAAAAGAAGCTAGATATGAAACAGAAGTATCAAAAGCAATGGGTAGGCCTGAAAAAAAACCTACTGCAGAACAGGAAAAATTGCAACAACTATATGACAAAGGACAAATTACCTTTGATGAATATCAAACTACGTGGGCAAAACTAGATAAAAGTTCATAAATATCTTTTTAACGCCCAGTGCCTGTTATTGCAAAAAAATAGCATCGCGTTAAGCTATAGAAAAAAATCGATTTACTGCAGCCTCCGAAAAACCACCGGCCACCCATTAAACCAAGTTATCTTTTCAATCCTCAGTTTTGACCGCCCATTATCCTTCGCGTCATACCCATGAAAAATAAGATAATCGTTCCCATCCGAATTGACCACAGCATTATGCCCCACCCCATACCAATTCTTATCGCCTTCCAACACCAAACTGCCACCACCTAAATTCATCGGCACGCCATCCCGGTCAATATAAGGACCTTCTATTTTTTCAGACCGCCCCACCATCATTTTATAAGTACTCTTTTCACCACGGCAACAATAGTCGAATGATACAAAAAGATAATAATACTTGTCTTTTTTATAGATAAACGGGCCTTCAATAGCCGCATCACCCGCTACCGAATCAGGCAATACAGCATTCCTTGGCCTGCTGGCTATCGTGTACCATTGCTCTGGCTCCGCCACCGACAAGAGGTCATTACTTAATTTAACGAGCTTTATCCCATTCCAGAATGAACCAAATGCCAGCCAGGGCACTCCCCTATCATCCATCTCCAGGTTGGGGTCTATCGCATTCCACATATCCCTGCCCGGTACAGATTGAATAATCTTTCCATGATCGGTCCACTTATAGGTGGGGCTGGCCGGGTCCAATGTCTTGTTAGTAGCTACTCCAATACAGGAAGTATTTTTGCCAAAAGCAGAAACGGCATAATATAAATAATAAAGACCGTTGTGATAAGAAATATCCGGCGCCCAGATATGATTACGAAATCCCGGGATCGTTTTGACGGCCCAGGGCAATGTATCAAATATGGGTTTCTCTGCCTTCCAGTTGACCATATCTTTCGACGACCATTCGCTGATGCCGGGGCCGGTGCAGAATAAATACCAGGTGCTGTCCTGCTTTATCATCACAGGATCATGGACGGGTATATTGGTTTGATAAGTTTGTGCGTAATGCCGGATAGGCAGTAAGCAGAGGAAGAATAGTATTTTTTTCATTGCAATTACTTTTTGAAGACTGAGAGCTAAAAGCTAATGGCTAATAGCTATTAGCTTTTAGCGGGTCACTTCTCTTTTCATCCCTTTGTTATTATAGATAGTTATACCCGCTACAGAAGCTCCATAACACAACATTCTCGATGATGCCGACAGATACGTACTACCCATGTATAATTCCTGTTTAAAGGAGCTTCCGTCTTTCTTATGAATTATCGCGTACACATCATCCTGGTTTACTTTGACTGGAGCGCATTGATTGTTCAGGAACTCATAACCCTGCAGTTTGCTGTTATTATTAGCCACTAAGATCACTGATGAACCATCCGCCATATTTACCTGCGCCATTCCTTTCGAATCACCATCGGCAAGAAACCCTGAGACATTGGAATTAACGGGTTGAAAATTTCCCTTGCCATCCCCAAGTAGTAATAAGCCGGTCATCGCATCATAATTGCCGGTAGATACTTCCGTTGAATAAGAATTACCCGTCATTAAAATATCCAGGTGCCCATCATTGTTATAATCTCCCGCTACCATTCCAAACAGCGGCGCAAACTGGCATTGAAGGGGAAGCGCCTTTCTCTCAAACTTTCCATTTCCTTTATTCTCGAGATAACTGCTTTCAAAACATTCGCTTTTTACAATAAACGCGTCCTTGAGTTCCTGTGGCGTAAATATGTCATCAAATGTTGCCAGGGCATACGACTTATACGACTCAAATCGCTTGCGCATGCCCGGTATCTGGCCGATCAATTCATCCCGGGAAGGATAGACATAGTTTTTTCCAAGCACATAATAGCACATCACAGGATCTATTCCCCCATTCTTATCAAAATCTTTCGCGTAAATACAAAGCGGTTCGGTGGGGCTGGCTTTATGCCTGGTATTTAAGCCAAGGTTGCCGATTATATAATCTATATCGCCATCTTCATCAAAATCGCCGGCGATGATACTGTTCCACCAGCCTTGTGAGTGGTCAATGACCAGTGGTGAGCCAGGCTGCAGCTTACCGCTTTTATTTTTGATAAAGGTAATGGGCATGAACTCTCCTGCCAGCATTAAATCCGTCCAGCCATCATTATCATAATCTGTCCATAAAGCCGAAGTAACCATCCCGATCTTTCCCTGGTTTGGTAATTCAGTCGCGGATACATCGGTAAACTTACCGCCATTATTCTTCAGTAAATAGCTCTTAGGGGTAAGAGGGTAACTGCCCGGCACTACCCTTCCGCCGATAAATAAATCCATGTCCCCATCCTTATCATAGTCGCAGGCCACTACGCAGGAGCCGCTGGCCCTGGTATCTGGTAAAGCATCCGGCTGATAAACAAAATTCCCTTTGCCATCATTTATATACAACCTGTCCTGTTGCATGGCGGAACCTTCTTCCTTTTCAGAACTTCCGCTTACAACCAATAAGTCGAGGTCCTTATCATTGTCCGCGTCAAAAAGCAATACGCCCATATCTTCATAGAGCGTGTCTTTCTTCAATTTCCTTTCTGTGAATTTTCCATCCGCGTTTTGTATAAAAAAACTACCGTCACTTCCTGAAGCCGCGCCGATATAAAAATCCTCTTTCCCGTCATTATTAATGTCCCCGACCGCAATGCCCGGGCCACAGCGTGAAAGCATGTGGGGAACAAGCGGCTGGATCTTAAAATCAACAAAATAATTTTCCTTGTGGGAATAAATCAGTCCTTTGGATTCCGTTATATTTTTAACCACACCCTGTGACCCGCTTCCGCCCATTGACGGAAGGGGTCGGGAATCTGCAGGGCTGCTTGCTTGATGAGAAAAAACTATATCGGCTACGCTGTTGGCAGCAATCGAATATTTCATTTGCACAGATCCGTCGGGCCAGATAATTTCCAGGCTATCTGCCACCGTATTTTTTCCTAACCCAAAATGCAAAGGCAATTCCACGGTAGATTCATAACCCCTGTACGGGTTCAGCTCCTGCATCTGCATCTTGCCTTTGGTAAATACATATACTTTGGCGCCAATGGCCTGCAGGTTAGGTTTCGGGCCGGTTAATTTTATGGTGAGGTAATTATTGGCTAATAATTCGTGCGCATTGTTTTTAAAAATTCTCGCCTTGCCGTTGAATTGATTAATGATCAGTTCCAGGTCGCCATCATTATCCAGGTCGGCATAACAGGCGCCATTGGAAAAACCGGGTTCGGTGAAACCCCATTCGCTGCTGCGTTTGGTAAAAGTGAGATCGCCGTTGTTCTCAAATAGATAACTCTGTAAGGGAATTTTAGCTAATTCTTTTATCGCTTTTAATTTCGCGGCCTTTATAGCCTCCGGCCCGCCCATCGGGTTATTCAGTTCTTTTTCATGGTAAATAAAATCCTGGTCCCCGAAGTCACGATAGAAACCATTTGTTACCATCAGGTCCTTATCGCCATCATTATCATAGTCCGCGAATAAGGAAGACCAGCTCCAGTCTGTAGAGCTGACGCCGGATAAAAAAGCTATGTCACTAAATGTCCCGTTACCATTGTTTAATTGCAACACATTACGGGTATACTGGGGCTCAAATCCCTTTTGCAGCAGCAAATCAAACTTATCATAATTGGCAGCCGGGATGATCATTTTTTTCCGGTAATTATCTTCCGGCAACATATCCAGTGTAAAAATATCGGGAAGCCCATCATTATTAAAGTCGGCCACATCATTCCCCATGGAAGAAAAACTGGTATGCTTCAGGCATTCATGTATCTTATCCGTAAAAGTGCCATCGCCATTGTTGATATATAAGATATCGCTGTGTAAAAAATCGTTGGATACATAAATATCCGGCCAGCCATCATTATTTACATCACTGATAGCCGCGCCAAGGCTAAACCCTTCATTGAGTATGCCTGCCGCTTTAGATACATCTGTAAATGTACCGTCACCATTGTTGCGGTATAAAATATCAGTTCCCGGGGATTCGCCATGATTTTGTATAGCCAGGACAGTATTTACATCATCTACTCGTTCATCGGCAGGGTTGGTGATTAAAAACAAATCCAGGTCGCCATCGCGGTCATAATCGAAGAAAGAAGCATTCATCGTCAGCCGGGTATCGGCAATGCCATATTTCTCCGCTTCTTCGGTAAAGGTTCCGTCTTTATTGTTGATGTAAAGAAGATTGGCGGTGCTGCCGAACTTTTTACTCCCTGCCACATTTATATAAATATCGAGGAAACCATCCTGGTTGATATCTACCATGGATACACCGGTGCACCAGCGGTTAGTAATTAATCCTGCTTTTTCCGTCACATCCTCAAACTGCATATTCCCTTTATTAATATACAGGCGACAACTGGTTTCATTACCGCTGAAAAAAAGATCAACCAGCCCGTCATTGTTCACATCTCCCGCCGCCACTCCCGCGCCTGTATAAATATTCATGTAATTAAAGACATTGTATTTATCATTCTCTTCTACCTTATTGACAAAATCAACACCCGTCTGAGAAGAAGAAAGCGATTGAAACAATGTTTTCTTTTGATGCCGGCAGGACATCATCGCAGGTAAAGAAATGAACAGCAGTATGGTGTTTGAGATGCGCAT
>JAUZOA010000072.1 GCA_030706685.1 Bacteroidota bacterium | reverse complement strand
GGTAAAGGGGTGGCTATATGCCAGAACCAGGTAGAAGCCATAGCCGAGTTTGAACTCATGGTCCAGCAATCCAAATTTGGGGAAGCCGGTAAAAAAGTTGTGGTAGAGGAATTCCTGAAAGGAATTGAACTAAGTGTGTTTGTCATCACGGACGGAAAGAATTACCTGGTACTGCCGGAAGCGAAAGACTATAAACGCGTGGGGGAAGGAGATAAAGGACTGATGACAGGAGGAATGGGAGCTGTAAGCCCGGTGCCTTTCGCAACGCCCGGCTTCATGTATAAAGTGGAAGAACGTATCATTAAGCCCACCATTAACGGGATCTATAAAGAAGGCATTGAATACACGGGATTTTTATTTTTTGGCCTGATCAGTGTAAACGGCGATCCCTATGTGATAGAGTACAATTGCCGCCTGGGTGATCCAGAAACCGAAGTAGTATTGCCGCGAATGGAAACTGACCTTGTAGGTATGTGCATTGCCGCTTCCCAGCAGGAACTGGACCAGGTGAAACTAAGAGTAGACAGCAGGGCAGCAGCAACGATTATGGCAGTTAGCCGTGGATATCCCACTGGCTATGAAAAGGGATATGAAATAGAAGGTTTGAATGAAAAATATGGTAAACAATCGCTGATCTTCCAGGCGGGAACGAAAGAAGAAAAGGGTAAGGTTGTAACCAACGGCGGCCGTGTATTATGCGTCACTTCTTTCGGGAAAGATATTGAAGAGGCGGTGAATACATCATTGGATGTACTGGAGTATATACATTACGAAGGCATTTTTTACCGTACGGATATTGGGTACGAATTTAAATCGGCTATCTCCAAAGAATAATGGAAGGCATTTTTTATTCCGGGTACCCATAATCAATAATTAGTAACTAATAATTAAGGTTAAATCAATTGCTGTACTATCCGCTTATTTTTGCATAAATATTTGCTATGCCGGATGTTCACTATCATGATTATTTGCAACTGGATAGGATACTTAATGCACAATTCCCGGAAAGCGATAAACACCAACTTCCCGCGCACGATGAAATGCTGTTCATCATTATTCACCAGGCTTATGAGCTTTGGTTCAAGCAACTTCATCATGAAGCCGTTTCTATTGCGGAGATCATGGGCAAACCCGCGCTGAATGATAATTCCCCGGAACTTCAAACCGTAGTACACCGGTTGAACCGCATGGTGACTATCTTAAGAGTACTCGTTCACCAGGTGGATATTATGGAGACCATGACGCCGATGGACTTTCTTGATTTCAGGGACATGCTTCGTCCCGCTTCAGGTTTTCAAAGCTGGCAGTTCAAGGACTTGGAAGCTAAGCTGGGACTTAAATTTCAGCACCGGCATGGGCAGGAATATTATGTATCCCAGTTAAGACAGGAACATATTGATGTGATCAGGAATACGGAAAAGAAAAAATCTATACTGGAACTGGTAAATGCATGGCTGGAAAGAATGCCCTTTTTTAACGAGGAAGAAAACTGGAAAGAATTTTCGGTTCACACAACCATTAAAAATATTCCCTCCTTTTGGGCGGAGTATCGTTACCAGTATCAAAACAGCCTGGCGGAAGCGGAGAAAAACAATATAGAGGCTTTCGATGAAATTTTTATCAGGCCTTCTTCACCTGTCAATGACCAGCAAAGGTTATCAGCTACAGCTTCCCGGGCAGCTCTTTTCATTATGTTGTACCGGGGCTATCCTATGCTCCAGTTGCCCTTTCAATTATTGAATGCATTGCTGGAGATAGATGAGCAATTAAGTTCATGGCGTTACCGGCACATGAATATGGTGCATCGTATGATAGGTATGAGAATAGGAACGGGTGGCAGCAGCGGGAAAGACTATTTAAAAGCGGCGGCGGACAAACATTATATCTTTAAGGAAATCGCGCAACTCAACAGTTTTCTTATTGAAAGAAGAAAACTGCCGGCTTTGCCTTCTACGATGGAAAGACGCCTGGGATTTCTTGCCGGCGGTTAAAAGGGAATATAAATGCAGAATCTGAAATAAAAAACACGCTGATCTTTGGGTAGTGTCCTGGTTTGAGACATGGCCGCAGAGAACCACAGAGTAAAAGAGGATCACAGAGAAACTATCATACATACTCTGAGGTTCTCTGTTTCTCTGCGGTCCTCCGTGGCCAACATAAAAATTGAAATCGGGACACTACCGATCTTTGATACCCTTCTTACATTTTAAATTCTACTTCCTGCATCTTATATTTTTGATTTCTAATTGAACCTTTCTTCACCGGTTATTATCCTGTAGGGATAGATAAAAAAGCGATCCACTACTTTATTAAAATCTTCGTGGTAGAATATCGGTGTAGAATGTCCTGATGCAGGCAATATCCACAAATAAGCCCTGGGAATATTCTTGTAGATGAGCATCGTATGTTCTTCTTTAATAACATCATGATCCCCGCCTATGACCAATGTCGGGCATTGGATAGTATGCAGGCTTTCTAAAGAAATATGGGGTTGCTCCACTAACAGCCGGTATAGCTTATATCTATTTTTCTCTATAGGATTCTTATTCGTATTTGATTTTAAACTATTGTAATCAGGTATCACCATATCCCATATCTGCTGGGGTACTGCAGTTGTATCCGGCACAAGATTAGCGCCGGTAACTGCCAGTTTCTTTACTTTCTCCGGGTGGCGCATCGCCAGTAATAGCCCATTGATACCTCCGTCGCTCCAGCCGATCACATAGGCGGAATCCGTTTTCAGGCTATCCAGCAGGGTGGCGTAATCATCAGCCATCATTTCATAAGTAAGGCTATCACCCGTATCGTAGGATCTTCCCTGCGCACGGCTGTCTGCAATGATGACCTTATATTTTTCCGCGAAATAAGGTATCTGGAAAGTAAAATTATTAATGGAACCGCCATTACCGTGGATAATAAGTAAAGGCTCGCCCTTGCCATACACTTCACAATACATTTTGAAACCACGGATATTGTAATACTTGCCGGTTTCTTTATTGTGGCCATAAGGAGCTTTGGGATCCTTTAGTGCTTTCCCGAATTCTTCCAATGTTTTATTGACATCCTGTGAAAAGCCCGCCGATGCGAAGCCAATACAAATAATGAAGGTGACCAGGTTTCTCATGATTGAGGCATTTGAGACAAGGTAAAACAAAAAGAGTGTCGAAAAAAATCAACACTCCTTTTTTGCTGATAGATAAACCGAAGATATATATATTAAAAGGTGTAACGTATTCCGAGTCCGCCCCAGCTGCCGATAAATCCGCGGTCGGTGCCAAATTCAAAAGAAGGCTGCCAGTCGAGGGATAAATTAATAGGCGCGGAATTGAATTTATAATCCAGTCCAATAACACCATCTATACCGATAAATCCGCCGCCACCATATTTATCATTATAGACACCGATATGCGCACCGGGGCCTACATACCATTTCAATCCTGCAGCCCCGGTAATATCGCCATGTATTTCATACAAACCTGTAAACCGAAAACCATGACTCCAGAAATAACCGATCAATTCGCCCGCATTCTTTTCATCAAAAAAATGTTTCAGGGAAATACCGCCGCCATCCCAGACTTTTACGCCTAATGCGGTCCGGTATTCATAACCACTGGCGCTGTGGCTCTGCGCATGTGATACAAGAACAATGAATAATGCCGTTACAGATACAAAAACTTTTCTCATAACATAGATTTTTAGTGGAATAATCAAGTAAGAACCAGCACTTCCCATTTCCGTGCCAAATTAAAAGCAAATAAAGAAAAAATTACCGATTCATCCTGATTCTCAGGATAAAATATATGAAGACAATTATGGCGATTAGAGCAGTGATAAAAAAGGTATAGAAACTTCCCCAGCTTGTCCATATTAGACCGGCAACCATACTGGCCACCAGTGTGCAAACACTTTCGCAGGATGTATAAAAACCGACAGCGGTTGCCGTATCAGCATTGTGCGCGATATTCGTGATCCAGGCCTTGGAAATGCCTTCGGTGGCGGCCGCATAGATTCCGTAAATAAAAAAAAGCAGGAAGATCATTGTGGTAGACGGCTCGAATGCAAAGCCGGTATAAACAACCGCGAACAACAAAACCCCCGATAAAAAAACCTTTTTGAAACCAAGCTTGTCAGCCAGGGAGCCCAACGGATAAGAAAGCAGCGCATAGACAAGATTGTAGAAGACATAAGCGGCTATCGTTGTTGTATCGTTGTGGGTGACTTCCTTTATTTTTAATAACAGGAAGATATCGGAGCTATTAAATAATGCAAGCAATAGCAGACCCGCCACCAATCGTTTGTATTCACGGGTAGCGATTGAATAATACTTAAAAAAGGAGAAAAAGTTTCCTTTCGCCAATGTTGAAACAGGCTGTCTTTTTTCTTTCAGGAAGAAAACAAGCAATACACTGATCAAGCCGGGAATAAAGGCGAGGTAAAAGATCGTTTTGTACTGGTGCGGGCGGAAATACAGGAAGGATAAAGCAAGAGCGGGTCCTATCGTTGCACCCACAGTGTCCATGCCCCGGTGGAAGCCAAATACTCTTCCTTTTGTCTCCCTGGTTGCTTGCTGCGAGAGCAATGCATCCCTGGCGGCGGTACGAATTCCCTTACCCAGCCGGTCAAGGGTCCGGGCAAAGAATATCCAGAGGGGGTAAACGAATATTGCCATCATGGGCTTGGAGATAGCACTCAGCAGGTAACCCAGTTTTACAAAAGGCAAACGAACCCCTTTTTCATCGCTCTGTTTTCCAAAATAGCCTTTGCTGATGCCGGCAGTAAAGTTGGCAACACCTTCGAGCAGGCCAATCCAGAAAACAGAGAAGCCGATCTCTTTTAAATAAACGGGGATCACGGGATACAGCAGCTCGCTGGCAATATCAGCAAAGAGACTGACAAAGGAAAGAATCAAAACTGTTTTGGTAATGACCCGCATAGGATTGAAGGTAAATTTTTTTTGATGCAGAATAATAGAATAGTGAGCATAACCGTTTATTGTTATTGTATGTTGTGACTGCTATTTTTTTACAGGTATCCCATTATGATATGCTAATTGAAGTAAAAGTAATACAGCCCACGACATGAAACCTTAAAACGATTATTTACCTCAAAATTCCTTCTCAAAAAAACTTTACCTGTCAAGGTTTTCCGCTTTGCTAATTCAAATTATTTCCTCCAACTTTGCACACATTAAATCCAATCCGCACAAATGGGACTTTTTAACTGGTTTACGCAAGAAATAGCCATCGATCTGGGCACTGCCAATACCCTGATTATACATAATGATGAAGTAGTAGTAAATGAGCCAAGCATCATTGCTCTCAACCGCAACAATCCAAAAGAGGTATTGGCGGTAGGCAAAAGGGCATTGATGATGCATGAGAAAACACATGAAAGCATCAGGACGGTTCGTCCCCTGAAAGACGGTGTGATAGCCGATTTCAATGCCGCGGAGCTGATGATCCGTGAGCTGATAAAGCTGGTGTATCCCAAAAAACCCCTGTTTCCCCCGAGCTGGCGGATGATGATCTGTATTCCTTCTTCCATTACCGAGGTGGAGAAACGCGCTGTTCGCGACAGTGCTGAACAGGCTGGCGCCAAAGAGGTTTACCTGATCCACGAGCCCATGGCCGCGGCCCTGGGTATTGGTATTGATGTAGAAGAGCCGGTAGGTAATATGATCATTGACATTGGTGGCGGAACTACCGGGATCACGGTAATAGCGCTGGCCGGCATCGTTTGCGACCAGTCTATCCGGATTGCCGGTGATGAGTTTACCGCAGATATCATGGAAGCGCTTCGCCGCTATCATAGCTTATTAATAGGAGAACGTACAGCAGAGCAGATCAAGATACAGGTAGGTTCGGCAATGAAAGACCTGGATAACCCCCCGGAAGATATTCCTGTAAACGGCCGCGACCTTGTAACCGGTATTCCCAAGCAGATCATGGTAAGTCACCAGGAAATAGCCGAGGCACTGGATAAAAGTATCTTTAAAATAGAAGAAGCTATCCTGAAAGCCCTTGAACAGACTCCTCCTGAACTGGCGGCTGATATCTACCGCCGTGGGTTATACCTGACTGGTGGCGGAGCTTTGTTAAGAGGTCTTGACAAAAGATTAAGCCAAAAAATCAAATTGCCGGTACATGTAGCGGATGATCCGTTGAAAAGCGTGGTTCGTGGTACAGGGATTGCTTTAAAAAATTATGACAAGTACCCGTTTGTAATGAGATAACCCCAACCCCTGAAGGGGCTCATGAACATCGTTTAATGGGTGTAATTTTATTTTTCAATAAATTCTCTGGTTATTGATTTCTATTACTAATAATGACTTTTGCTAAAAGCCCCTTTAGGGGTTTGGGGTATGCGTAATATATTTCTCTTCATTCGTCGTTTTTCCACCGCCATTCTTTTCCTGGTCCTGCAGGTAGTGGCAATATGGTTTTTAATTACCTATAATAAATTTCACCGGGCAAGGGGGCTGGGAATTGCCAATCAAATAACCGGGTGGTTCAATACAAGATATAATAAGGCGGAGGATTTTTTTAAAATGAAAGAAGAGAACCGGCGGGTACATAAAATGAATGATTCGCTGATGAATCTCCTTGCCGCAAATTTTGCCAGGAGAGATTCTGCTAACCGGTTGGTAAGGGATACGCTGTTGTTTGATACAACAGCCAACCGTTACCGTCAATATATTTACCGCGAGGCGGAGGTGGTGTATGGTACCGTAAATGAAGAAAAAAATTACCTGCAGATCAACAAGGGCTCTAAAGACGGGATAAAAGATGATATGGGAGTGCTGAATTCAGACGGAAGCCTGGTAGGTAAAGTAATAGCTGTCAGCCCGAATTTCAGCGAGGTGATGAGCCTGCTTCATGTACAGAACAAGGTAAGCGTGCTCGTGAAGAAAACAAGAAGCGCGGGCACGATTTCATGGGACGCGAAAGATCCCCGCTTTCTTACGCTGAAGGACATCCCTAAAAGCGATTCTATCATGAAGGGCGATACGATCATTACAGGCACTTATTCCCTGAGTATTCCCCCGGGCAAAATGGTAGGTACGGTGGCGGAGATCGTCCCGGATAATTCTACCAGCTTTTATATACTCAGGGTGAGGACGACGGCTAAGTTCCAGGACCTGCAACAGGTTTTTGTCGTCGAGAATCTCCAGTTTGGTGAACAGGCGAAGCTCCAG
Organism: Bacteroidota bacterium; assembly: GCA_030706685.1. Taxonomy (GTDB): domain Bacteria; phylum Bacteroidota; class Bacteroidia; order Chitinophagales; family Chitinophagaceae; genus VBAT01. The sequence goes on along the minus strand of JAUZOA010000072.1, from coordinate 23,446 downwards.
GAAGAAACTAAAAAGAAGATTTTATAACCTTAATTAAACAGTAGTTGAGCGGTTTACTAAGAAATATCATCCGGTTTTTTCTATTCATTTTACTCCAGGTCTACCTGTTGAATAAGATACCGCCCCTGCACCAGTATATCAATCCTTATATCTATTATCTTTTCATTCTCTGGCTGCCTTTCAATATTTCCCGGGCAAACCTTATGTTTATCGGGTTTTTTACCGGCATCGTACTGGATTATTTCATGATGACCCCGGGCATCCACGCGGCTCCCTGTGTATTGATCGCTTATCTCCGTCCGTTTGTCATCGGTATCCTGACACCCAAGGAAGCATCAGAATTCAATTACCGGGAACCTTCGCCCAAAGCGATGGGCTGGACGCCTTATCTTGTATATACCCTTATCCTGACCCTGTTTCATCATGGATATATGGTACTATTGGAATGGCTTTCCTTTGGAAGTATTCTTCATTTTATCATTAAAGTAATCGCCACTACCGGTATCAGTATGCTGCTGATCATTACCACCGAACTTTTGTTTCCAAGGAAAATGAGGTTTCGTACCAACACGGCGTAAAAAAATCCGGGCACTCGTACCCGGATCAGAAAAATTTCTTAAAACAAAATTTATTTCTAATAACATTTGGAAACAGCCTTATCTAATACGTATTTTGTAGGAGCTGAATAGTCATCACTCTTCTTCTTATTTCATACCCTTGTTCGAACTATGCCCGTGTTTAATCAATCAAGAAGCCGTATTATCCGTCTCATTTTTCTTATAGTTTTTATTGTAATTATAGGGCAGTTATTTTATTTGCAGATCATCTCCAATCAATTCAGTTCAGAAGCTTTCAGAAACGCTGTCTTTACCAAGATCGTATTCCCGCAAAGGGGAATCATCTACGACCGGAGGGGAAAGGCGATATTGAATAATACGATCATGTACGACCTGATGGTAACGCCTGCCGAAGTGAAAAACTTTGATACGCTCTCCTTTTGCCGGCTGATGGAAATAGATACAGCCGGGTTCAGGGCGAGGATCAGGGAGGCGATTTTTAAAAATACACGGGTTCGTCCTTCTGTCTTCCAGAGTATTCTTACTCCGCAAATGCAGGCGCGGTTTGAAGAAAATAGCTGGAAATTTCCCGGCTTCGCTCTTGTAGAAAGACCCGTGCGAACTTATCCTTATAATATTGCCGCCCAGATACTTGGGTATATTAATGAAGTAGACCCGGAAGATATTGAGCGATCAGGCAGTTTTTACCGCCAGGGGGATTATATAGGTAAAAGCGGGTTGGAAGCCACCTATGAAAAAGTATTGATGGGTCAGCGCGGGGTACAGTTTATGATTAAGGATAATCTCAATCGCCTGGTAGGAAAGTATAAAGAGGGCGCGCTGGATACCGCCGCTGTTGCCGGCCGGGGAATCAGAACCTATGTTGATGTTGATTTGCAGCAACTGGCAGAAAAATTAATGAGTAATAAAGTGGGGGCAGTAGTTGCTCTTGATCCCAAAACCGGCGGAATACTGGCAATGGCCTCAGGACCTACTTTCAATCCGAATGAACTGACCGGGCCGGAAAAAACTAAAAATTACACACGGTTGGTACTGGATGTTTCAGCGCCTTTATTAAACAGGGCGATAAAAGGACGATATCCTCCCGGCTCAACGTACAAGCCGGTCGGCGCCTTAGTGGCATTGGATGAAGGAGTGATCACACCGGCTAGTGGCATCAATTGCCGCGGAGTTTATCTCGGTTGCAACAGGCCCATAAAATGCCTTGAAGACTGGGCCGGTCATGCCGCCAATCTCCGGTTAGCCATTGCGCATTCCTGTAATTCCTTTTTTTCGGATATTTTGAAAAAAACAATAGACAATCCTAAATACAAAGATGCAAGAACAGGCCTGACAAGATGGAAGAGTTACCTGACAGATTTCGGACTAGGGCACAGAACGGGTATTGATCTGCCCAGTGAAGATGGAGGAAATGTTCCGGATACGGCTGTGTATAATAAGGAATACAGGAATTCATGGAATTCTTGTACAATGGTGGGAGGAGGACTTGGCATCGGGCAGGAAAAAATGCTGGTGACCCCTTTGCAAATGGCCAATGCTATTTGTATAGTTGCCAACAAAGGGTATTATTATATTCCCCATTTTGTAGAAAAAATCGACAATGAAACCAAGGACGATACTTTACTGAACAAGTACAGGCAAAAGCATGAAGTGCTCACTCATATCCCGGATACGGCTTACAACGCGGTAATAGGAGGTATGCAGGATGTGGTAGAAGAAGGAACGGCCAGGATAGTGAAGATACCGGGTATTAATATTTGCGCTAAAACCGGTACAGCAGAGAATTACCGGGTCATTGACGGCAAACGTACCAAGTTAAACGATAACTCCATGTTCGTATGTTTCGCCCCGCGGGAGAACCCGAAGATCGCTATTGCGGTAGTGGTGGAAAATGCTGGTTTCGGCGCCACCTGGGCAGGTCCTATCGCCAGGATCTTATTGGAGAAATACCTGAATGATACGCTGCAAACAAAAAGTAAAGACGACTTTGATCGTATTTCAACTACCAACCTGATGCCCTCTTATTTAAAACGCCTGCAATACATAGATGATTCGATAAGGGCCTACAAATGGTTTGAGATGACAAAAGACAGCACCTATATAAAAAAATATACGGGTATAAATAAAGGGAGGAATGAAAAAAAGCCGGGTGAAAGAAAAGATATTCCAGTCAATAAGCAAAAGACACAGTTGCTGGCAACTCTTCCCGGCGAAAAACGATTCCGGAAAACCCCCGTCCAACCTGTTTAATAGTGAACCAACGCAACCCTGCCATATCAAAAGGAATTGACTGGAGCCTTATCTGGATATACCTGGTGCTGGTAGTTATCGGGCTGCTTGCCATTTTTGGCGCTACTTATAAGGAGGGTGATCCCTTTTTGCAAAGCTTTATCGGTTTTAAGACGGATTACAGCAAGGAATTTTATTTTTTGTGTGTAGCCCTGGTGCTCGGATTATTTATCCTTCTTACAGACAGTAAATTTTTTTCCGCTACAGCCAATATATGGTATGTTATAGGCATATTCATGTTACTGGTGGTTTTTCCTTTTCATTCGAATATCAAAGGAACTGAATCGATCATAAAGGTCGGGGCATTCAATTTTCAACCGGCAGAGTTCTGCAAGATTTGCGTAGCCCTGGCACTGGCAAAATATTTATCGAGGCCTGAAACGGATTTTACCAAAACAAGATCGCAATTAATTGCTGCTGCCATTGTCCTGTTTCCCGCTGTTTTAACTGTCATGCAGAAAGAAACAGGACTTGCACTGGTCTTTTTCGCTTTTTTCCTCGTTATGTACCGGGAAGGACTGCCATCTGGTATTCTGATTATAGGATTCGCCGGCGCCGCCCTGGTAGTCGCCACATTGCTGGTGGAGAAAAACATACTGGCAATGGTATTGACCGGTATTGCTTTGCTGGTTGCCTATCTTATGCGCAGGCAAATCAAAAGAAAGAAGCAGGTATTTTTCTATATAGCGCTTATCTGGACAATCTGTGTTGGGGTTCAGCGATTCGTTGTGCCATTTGCTTTTAAGCATGTGCTTAAATTATACCAGGTTGAGCGTATTTACAGCACGATCGGCAAAGAAGTGCCTGTTGAATATATTGAAGCGCATAAAAAAGAAGCAGAGAACCCAAGCGGAAAGAAGAAAGACACTGATTACAATGTACGGCAATCAAAAATCGCTATTGGCAGCGGTGGCGTTATCGGTAAAGGATTATTGAAGGGGACACAAACACGTTATGGTTTTGTACCGGAACAACGAACAGATTTCATTTTTGATACGATTGCTGAAGGATATGGCTTTATCGGTTGTATTATTTTACTTGGCATTTATCTTCTTTTATTGTTTCGCATAGTTACAGTAGCGGAGAGACAGCGAAGTGTTTTTAGCCGGTGCTATGGCTATGGAGTGGCGGCTGTATTCTTTTTTCATATTGCCATTAATGTGGCCATGGCGATCGGGTTGGCGCCGGTAATCGGTATCCCATTGCCTTTTATCAGTTATGGAGGTACTTCCTTATTAACTTTTACCATTCTTATTTTCATTTTAGTCCGGCTCGATGCTGACCGGCAGATGGTGCTGCGATGATACCCCAACCCCCCGGGGGGTATCCGGGCACAAAGATTATATTTGAATAAATAGAGATACCGTTTAATAGAAATGCCAGCAAATAATAAAGCCAGCGACAATCTGAGTTCCCCCTTCAGGGGGACAAGGGGTATCATCCCCCTTTCCGAAGGCACTTTTACTATCGACAAGACCAAGTTGTTCATTCCCTTTGATGAGAGCATGGACCTGCTCCAGGCAAGATCGGCCGGGAGCCTGCTGGTAGAAATACAACCTTTTGTTGTCGTCACTTCAAGGGATTTATTGTTGCTTGATGCAGGACTGGGTTTTTCCAAAAGCGGAAGCATGCAGATACACCAGAACCTGGTGAATACAGGTATTAACCCGTCTGAGATCACGAAAGTTTTACTTACACACTTACATAAGGATCATGCCGGCGGGGTATCCCGTGGCGCTGAATTAAGTTTTCCCAATGCTACTTATTATGTACAGGAAAGGGAACTGAATTTAGCTTTTGAAAAGGGAATGCCTTCTTTTATACCCGGAGAACTTGCGGTGCTGAAAGCATCTTCACAGGTCGTTTTATTGAAGGATGATTCAGGAATCATTGACGACTATATTTTTTACCAGGTTACGGGAGCGCATTCCCCCTATCACCAGGTTTTTTGGATAAAAGAAGAAGGCAAAATCATTTTTTTCGGTGGCGATGATGCTCCGCAATTGCAGCAGATGAAGCATCGTTTTGTAGCGAAGTATGATTTTGACGGTAAAAAGGCAATGGAGTTAAGAAGACAATGGTGGGAGCAGGGGCAAAAGGAGAAATGGACATTTTTGTTTTATCATGACACTAAAACGCCAATATATGACGCAAATTAGCGCTAATGAACGCTAATACGAACAGACAATCCTTTGAAACTTTAATTTGTTTTCACCAAAGTTTATCAAAATACCCAATTTTATATGAGACGCTTTCAGGTAGTTTAATGTTTGGCGAAAGTTATCCGGGTGAATCATAGATGCAGCTTTTACCTCAATAATGATTGAATCGTATACGGAAAAGTCTGCTATAAAATAATGCCGTAGAATGACATCTTCGTAAGGGATAGTAAAAAACTTTTCTCTTTCATAAGGAATTTGATTGTTTATAAATTCTATTTCCAGTGCATCTTTGTAAACAACTTCTTTAAAACCTTTTCCAAGCTTAGAATGGACTTTCATGCTAAGGCCGATTATCTTATAACATTCTTCTTTAAAAAGTAAATCTTCGATTAATGATGCCATTCCCAAATATCAAAAATGATTATACGCGATCCAATGTTTATTAACGGTTCCAATAGGGAAAAACCACAGTAAGTGAAGATATATTAGCGTCCATTCGCGTAGATTAGCGTCCATTCGCCTTCATTAGCGCTAATTCGCGTATAAAAATGAAGGCCCGCCCTAAAAAGAGCCGGCCGTTGCTAACCTATGAAAAACACCATTTCAAAAATATGAAAGTTCTTTATAGCAATCTGTTAATACGATTTCTCCGGAGAGGGGGACGGGGATTGTTTCCAAGCCGCTCCTGCCGCAGGGTTCTTATCGTTTTAATAAATGTTTCCTGGTGACCAAACACTTCGTTACTTCTTCTTTCACCTATGACATCTTTAAACTGGTTCCTGTACCGGAGCCTTAGTTCAAGGATCTTTTGCTGCAAGTCCAGTCTCGGGAGATCCTTATTTTCCCGTAATGTTTGTCTCCATTCTTTGAAGTAACGGATAAAAATCGGTGTAAATTTTTCGGCTTCGTCTTTGGAAAGATTAAGACGCTGCTGTATATATTCATTCATCTTGTCGCGGATCTTTTCACCGCCTTCATTGTCATCCGTGTCCTGCGCAAAAAGCCGGCTGCTTGTTACGAACAAAAAACTTAATATGAAGAATAATTTTTTCATTGTTGGATGCCATCCTCTTAATTCATTAATTCACTATCACTATTGCTGGTTTCGTCAGCCGGCGTCTCATCCAGGAATTTTTGTATGTCTTTGTCAGAAACATCTTTCATCAGTTCTTTGATCTCATTGCTGTTCTTTACATCTACGTTAGCCACTTCAGCGGTTTCTTTATCTGCCAGTTGCACAAAATTATCAATATCATCGGTACTTACTTTTTTCATCATTTTTTTGACGACTGCGTAAGAATCATTCTCATTGACGGAAGTGGTTTTATTGTTCAGTAATAAAAGACCGATGGTCGCTACCACGCCTACTACAACAGCGGCGGCGGCATAACGGAACCATTTCTGTCTTACTATCGAAATAACTTTTGTCTTTGGCTGAATAACGGGATTAATATTTTCAAAATAACCCTGCGGCACGGTATAGGGCATTTCTTTTTTCAAACCACTTAATAAGGGCGAGAGTTGTTCCAGTTCTTTTGCGGGGCTCAATTCATCGCCACTTGTCATCGCGTTGCTGAGCTTTTCATCCATTTCAGCAAAAAAACCGGCAGGAACAGAATAAGGCATCTCTTTAGAAATACCGGCCAGTAAAGGAGACAAATGAGTCAACTCCTCCTTAGCATCCCGCGCTTCCAAAGCCCTGATACGACTCAATACCTGGTCAGCCAATCCTTCAAAGTATCCGGCAGGTACCTGGTAAACATTCAGAATCAAGGAGTTTGCCAGCGAACTTTGCAATTCCTTCAATTCCTGTAATATGTTGTCGCTCTGTGTCATTTTTACATTAATTGAGACGCTATCCGGGTCTTAAAGTTTAATGATTTATGATATAATCCTCTATTTTTTTTACTGCATGGTGGTAACTCGCTTTGAGCGCTCCTTCGCTGGTTTCCAGCACCCTGCTCATTTCCTCATAAGGCATTTCCTCATAATAGCGCAAACTAAACACAACTCTTTGCTTTTCAGGTAGTTGCTGAATGGCCAACTGGAGCTTCCATTCCAGCTTATTGAAATCGAAGTTCTGATCCGCCCTGATCTTATTACTGAGGCCGCTTTCTACATCATTGAGGCTGACAGCCGCTTTTTTCTTTTGCTGTTCCAGGAAAGTAAGGCTTTCATTAGTGGCTACCCGGTAAAGCCAGGTGTATAACTGGCTATCTTCCCTGAAGTTTTCAAGGCCTTTCCATACCCGTATCAGTACATTTTGCAATACATCATTGGCATCCTCGTGATCCACTACCATCCTGCGGATATGCCAGTAGAGCTTTTCCTGGTATTTTTTGATGATCGCGGTATAGGCTTTTTCCTTCGTACCCGGATCCCGGAACTGAACTAATAATTCATTATCACTGGCTGAGGTTAGCGACATTCCCTGGATTTGGTAAGAGTTAGAATAGCTGTTGGTTTATTTGTTTACTAAATAAAAGTAAAAAAGCAGGTTCAATTCTAAAAAGAACCTGCCCGGTTTATTCTAAACAATATCTTAACTATTTTTCTTACGGTTAATCACTTTCTCAGCCGCCAATACAATATCAGGAATATCCATACCATATTTTTTGAGCAGGTCTTTGGGTGTTCCGCTTTCACCAAAAGTGTCTTTTGTTCCTATATATTCTATCGGGACCGGGAAATTCTTAGCGGCGCATTGGGCAATGGCATCACCCATTCCGCCGAAGATATTATGCTCTTCGGCCGTTACCGCGCATTTTGTTTTTTTGACAGAACGGATAACCGCTTCCTCATCCAGTGGCTTGACAGTATGAATATTTATTATTTCTGCGCTTATTCCCTTTTCTTCTAAAATAATACCAGCTTGTATGGCATTCCATACAAGATGCCCGCAGGCAAAGATGCTTACATCGGTTCCTTCGGAAAAGTATTGGGCTTTGCCAATTTTAAAATCGGCTTCCCGGGTAAAGATTGGCCATACGGGTCGGCCGAAGCGCAGGTAAACCGGGCCTTTATAATCTGCAATAGCCATAGTGGCTGCCTTGGTTTGGTTGTAATCGCAGGGAACGATCACCGTCATACCCGGCAGCATTTTCATCATCCCGATATCTTCAAGGATTTGATGCGTTGCACCGTCTTCTCCAAGAGTAACGCCGGCATGAGAGGCGCAAATCTTTACATTTTTCCCGCTGTAAGCGATACTCTGGCGTATCTGGTCATAAACACGACCGGTTGAAAAATTGGCAAAAGTAGTTGTATAGGGAATTTTCCCGCCGATCGTCAATCCCGCGGCAATGCTCATCATGTTGGCTTCAGCGATACCGCATTGAAAATAACGATCGGGGAACTCTTTAATGAATTGATTCAGCTTTAATGAACCGGCAAGGTCGGCTGTCAATGCAACAATATTGGAGTTCTTTCTCGCCGCTTCTGCAATTCCGTCGCCAAAACCGCTGCGTGTGTCCTTATTCCCGGTAGATTGAATTTCTTTCAGCATATTAAAATTTGACGGGGCAAAAGTAAGCTAAGAGTTCAAAGAGAAAAAAAGAGAAAAAGAGGGTAGTGTCCTGGTTTGGTCATGGCCGCAGAGAACCACAGAATAAAAGAGGGTCACAGAGAAACGGTCATATATACTCTGAGGTTCTCTGTTTCTCTGCGGTCTTCCGTGGCCAACATGAAAATTGAAATTGAGACACTGGCAAAAAGAGGGTAGTGTCCTGGTTTGGTCATGGCCGCAGAGAACCACAGAATAAAAGAGGGTCACAGAGAAACGGTCATATATACTCTGAGGTTCTCTGTTTCTCTGCGGTCTTCCGTGGCCAACATGAAAATTGAAATCGGGACGCTACCAAAAATAGAGAGTGGGTGTATGGAAAAACCCGAAAATCGGGTAAATATAGCATTACTGCATGCGCAACCAGGAGCAATTTTACCAATCAGCCGGATTCTTCAGGCCGACTCTTTTCTCTTCTTATCTCTTAGCCTCAATTGAGTTCAACCGGTTTGCCCGTGAAAATAGTATCATCTGCTTTTAAACGTTGCTCCCATTCCCAGGCGGTCCTCATCATTTCATCCAAAGAAAACGCAGGTTCCCAACCCAGTTTCTTTTTTGCAAGGTCATTGTTGGCATAGATGGCTATTACATCGCCCGGCCGGCGCCCGCCGATCTCGTAATTCAGTTTTACGCCACTTACTTTTTCAAATGAATGGATGGCTTCCAGTACGGTTACGCCATTGCCGGTACCTAAGTTAAAGACCTCGCACAGGATGGCGGATCGCTGTTTTTGCAGGTATTCAAAAGCCAGTGTATGGGCATGCGCAATATCGGAGACATGTATAAAATCCCGGATACAGGATCCATCACGGGTATCATAATCATTGCCATAGACAGTCATTTTATTAAGCTTGCCTATTGCCGTTTGTGTGATGGCAGGAACAAGGTTCTGCGGTTTGCCAAGCGGCATTTCGCCGATTTTAATAGAAGGGTGCGCGCCGGCAGGATTGAAGTAGCGTAACAATATACATTGTGTTCCGGCGCTTTTTGCAAACTCGTTAATGATTTGCTCGCCCATTTGCTTGGTGTAGCCGTAAGGCGATTCCGCAGGTTTTGGCGGGGTAGCTTCTGTAACAGGTATATGATCAGGGTTGCCATAAACAGTACAGGAAGAAGAGAAAACAAAATACGGGACATTGAATTCCTGCACGCACTTAAGGAGATTAATCAGGGAACCAAGATTGTTTTCAAAATACAATAAAGGTTTTTCTACCGATTCATTGACTGCTTTGTAAGCCGCGAAATGAATAATACCACTGATATCTTCATTCTCCTGGAAAATGGCGAATGTATCATCGAAGTTGCAAAGATCAACTTTATAGTTCTTTACTTTTTTACCTGTTATTCTTTCAACACCTTCCAATATACGGGGGTTGGATCTTGAATTATTATCGACGGAAATAACCTCATAGCCATTTTCTATGAGGTCAACTATTGTATGGGAGCCTATGTAACCGCATCCGCCGGTAACCAGTATTTTAGCCATAGTAACGGTAAAAATCAGAATTTTTTTGAAAAGAAAGCCAAAACTAAATTAGGTAAAAAGACCTACCAGGTGATAAATTCCTATTGCCAATAACCCGCTGATGGGAATAGTCAGTATCCAGGCCCAGACAAGATTAATCGTAACGCCCCATCGTACGGCTGACAGACGCTTGGTGGCGCCTACGCCAATGATTGAACCGGTAATGGTATGGGTAGTACTTACCGGGGCTCCCAGGTTGGCGGCTGCGAATAAGGTAATGGCCCCCGCTGTTTCCGCGCACACTCCTTCGAGGGGTGTAACTTTTGTAATTTTTGTGCCCATCGTTTTTACAATTCTCCAACCCCCCGTCAATGTTCCCAGCGCAATGGCGGTGTAACAGGCAAAAGGCACCCAATCCGGCATATCTTTTAATTCATTGATTCCATACCCTCCGTGTTGGTGACTATATACCAGCGCTGCAGCGATCAGTCCCATTACTTTTTGCGCGTCGGACCCGCCATGGCCAATACTTAATGCGGCGGAGGAAACCAATTGTAGTTTTTTATACATGTTTCCCGTTCGTCGGGCATTTTCTCCTTTCAGGTAATTATAAAAATATGTAGCAATGAAAATTGTACACAGGACGATCAATGACCATTTCTCGAATGGCTTTTTGAATTTGATAAATATAATACAGGCGGATAAAATGGTAACGATGATGGCAATTTTCAGCCAGAAATTCCGCTGAACGGTTACAATCGTTATGAACATGGAAATGATCATTCCCACCAAAGGGGCCAGCACGATAAATATTAATGTTTTATAAATGCTTTCTGAATCAATGCTTCCAAACCCTGCATGGGCAATACCTGCCCCGGCAAATCCACCGATCAATGTATGGGAGGAAGAGGAAGGAATACCATACCACCAGGTAAGCAGGTTCCAGCAGATAGCAGCGATCACCCCTGAGAGAATCACCGGGAAAGTGATAAATTCAGCATGGACTGTTTTGGCAACTGTATTGGCTATTCCATGTTCCTTAAAAATAAAAAAAGCCACGAAATTAAATACCGCAGCCCAGAGCACAGCCTGGAAGGGTGTAAGTACTTTTGTAGAAACAATGGTCGCAATGGAATTGGCGGCATCATGAAACCCGTTGATAAAATCAAAGATCAGAGCCAGTGCGATAATAATAATCAAAAAGGTCATAAAGGCTGAATTTGCTGGTTCCGGGAGCTTGAAGATTTGTAAATGATCCGGTCTGAAAAACCGGCAGGTTCCGTCTTAAAAAACATCAGGCATATTTAATAATAATTGATTCAATGACGTTACTGGCGTCTTCACATTTGTCGGTAACGATCTCCATCACCTGGTAGATTTCTCTTTTCTTGATCACTTCTTTGGCATCCTGCTCCGTAGCAAACAGTCTTTCAATACTCATGTCGAAAACATCATCGGCCTGGTTTTCGATGCTGTTGATTTTTACAAGCGCCTCCGTGATATTGCGCATATTCTTCATGTTGCGCAACTCCTTTACGGCTATGCGTATCTGGTGAGCGCCCTGTTCTATCAGTTCGGCCAGTTTTTGCATACCCATATCATTGGGATTGACACGGTAAAAGTTGATCTTTTTGGCGGAAGCATAGATATAATCGGCGATATCATCCAGCGAACTGGCGAGGTAATGAATGTCTTCCCGGTCGAAGGGGGTGATAAAGTTGCGCCCGAGCTCCGTGAATATGCTATGGGTCAATTCGTCATTGGCATGTTCCAGGTCCTCTATCTGGCTGATCAGCGAAGCCCTTTTGTCAAAATCCGTTTCGGCGACCACATCTTTCAATATAGCGCCCATAGAGGCTCCGTTGTCGGCTACTTTTTCAAATAATTCAAAGAAGATACGGTTCTTCGGTATGAATATCGAGAGGATAGAATTGAGTCCTGCCATTATTTTTATTTTAACTGGTTGCGAAATTACAGCTTCACTTCCCGGTGACTGGGGCTGCGCCAGAATTAATAATTCCTTAATATAGCCCAGACTCCCCCTGATCTTTTAAAGAACAATAAGCCTTATTCCGGGTGTTTTTGCCCTTTAAACAGGCGCAAGGTAACAATTCGGTAATATTGTGTTTACAATTGCTTAATCTTCCCGTAACATGTCGTTAATCTCATAAATACACCTTTGCCGCATAACAACACTCTTATGCGACTATTAATTACTGCATTTTTAATTACTTTTTTATTTAACAACCTGGCTTTTTCGCAAGAAACCGTTGCTACCCTCAGCGGCAGGATAAACAACGAAAAAGGAGAGCCGGTAGCTTCTGCCTCTATCGTTGTTAAATATGAGCCTACGGGTTACCAAATAGGAACCCAGAGCAATAGTAAAGGATTTTTTGTTATTCCCAATCTTAAGCCCGGCGGACCTTACACTATCCGGGTATCTTATATAGGTTATGACGAACAGAAATTTGAAAATGCCAATCTTATTCTTGGCAATAACCCGGAAATGACTATCAACCTGAAAAACGCTGATAAAAGTCTTACCGAGGTCGTAGTGAATTCAGCCCGTCGTGGTAACCCGGGAGGATTGACAGTTGGCCGGGCACAACTTAACACCTTACCATCTATCGGCAGAAGTCTTTCTGATTTTACAAGGCTGACCCCACAATCCAATAACAACTCTTTTGCAGGTACCAACTTCCGCTACAATAACCTGACGGTTGACGGCGCTATTAATAATGACGCGATAGGCTTTAGTAATTCTTTCGGGGGTGTGAGTGGCGGCGGACAATCAGGCGCGGCGGGCGCGGGTACCCGTACCAATCCTTATAGTCTTGATGTCATCCAGGAAGTACAGGTGCAGTTATCACCGTATGATGTAAAGCTTGGAAATTTTACCGGCGGCTCCGTTAATGCTGTTACTAAAAGCGGTGCGAATGATATTCATGGGTCGGCCTATTTTTATGCCAGGGGCCAGGCTTTTGTAGGCAAGAGCGTGGATGGTTTGAAAACAAAGATCGGTTCTGACTTCCATGAATTACAGTACGGAGCTACAATCAGCGGACCGATAGTCAGGAACAAAGCTTTTTATATTGTCAATTTTGAACAAACCCGCAGACAGGAACCTACATTCTATAATGCAGGCGATCCCGGTGCCGCTGTCAGTGTCGCGGATGCCACCAGTATTTATAACAACTTAAAAACAAAATACGGCTATGATGCCGGCTCTTATCTGGGGCCTTATAAAATATTTACGAATAGTGATAAACTGTTTGCAAGATTTGACTTTAATCTTAATACCAATAATACCCTGACCGTTCGCGGTATTTATACAAACGGCTGGGGTAATAACCTGGAGCGTACCTCGACCAATTTTCAATTCGGGTCCACTGACTTTACCCAGTACACAAAAAACTTCAACCTCACGGCTGAGTTAAAGACCAAAATGTCAAACAATGTAAGCAACCAGTTCAATGCAAGTTATATTAAGGTACATGAGTACAGGACTTTTCCCGGTGAGTTGGCCCCGCTGATGGATATTGGCGGTGGCGCTGTATGGACAGGTACATGGCGGGAAGCTTCCATTTATAATATGAAGCAACAAACTATCGAGATCAGCGATAACCTGACCGTGGTAAAAGGCATCAACAAGTTCACGATAGGCACCCACAACGAGTTCTATAATCTTACCTACGGATTTATCAATTCATGGAATGGCCGCTGGGAATATTCCAACCTGGCTAATTTCCTGGCCGATAAGCCGAGCCGTATCCGCGGAGCTTATACAACCGATCCAAAACTTCCCAATGACAGGAATACTATTTATGGTAATCCACCCAATCCTTACAATGTAAATTTATTGAGCCTTTATGGCCAGGACGAACTATCCGTCAGCAAAAACTTTAAACTGACAGCCGGCTTGCGCGCTGATTATCCCTTAATGGGAAAACAAATTCCCGTGGATAAAGATTTTGCTACTGCTGCCAACAATACAACTAATTCCACTTATTCCAATACACCCTTCAACCAGTTTACCAATAAATGGCTTGGCACTCTCACTTTGTCGCCAAGGATCGGGTTTAACTGGAATGTAAATGATAACCGTACTGTTGTCATACGCGGCGGGGCAGGTATTTTTGTAGGAAGAATGCCCTTTGCCTGGTTAGGATATGCCGAAACTTTATCAGGCGGTACTTATAATAATATTGATTTCAGGCCAAGCGCCGGCAATACAGTAGGAGGAAATGTGGTTGTTCCCCTGGCGATCAACCCGCTTTACCTGAAAGATACGATCAATGCGCATGCATTAGCCAGCGCGAATGCCGCTACTACAAGGGAAGTGGATGTGATTGATAACAATTTTAAACTTCCAAGAGTACTGCGTTCAAATATAGCCGTTGACTTTAAGTTTGGAAAAGGCTATAAACTTACACTCGACGCTTTGTACACCAAGACACTCTACGATGTCAAATTCCAACAGATCAATATCAAGGACCAGGTTGAATATTATACTTCAGGTCCTACCCAGTCACCGGTTTATACAGGCGGTAAATTAAACAGCCAGTATTCTAATGTATACCTGCTGACGAATACTAAAGAAGGATATCGCTACAATCTTACTACCCAGATCAGCAAGACGGGTAATAATACCAAGCTGGGAATACATGATTTTAATTTGAACTGGAGCCTTGCTTATACCTATGGTATCAGTAAGGATGTCGCCAATGGTATCAGGAACTCATTCCAGTCAAACTTTGAAGTGAACCCCGCCATTGTTGCCAATAACCCGCAACTGGCTTTTTCCAATTTTGATCTGCGCCATAGAATTGTCGGAACATTCGGAATGAACCTGATCTGGAGCAGATCCAATGCAACATCCTTGACATTCTTTTATTCCGGCCAATCAGGCAGTCCCTATTCAGTTGTGTATAATTCAGGTGGAAACCCTTTTGGCAACGCGGCGAATGCGAATTTGCCTTATATCCCCAAAAACCAGGGCGATATTCGTTTAGCTGATTATGTTGTCAATGGCCAGACTTATACAGCGGCGCAGCAATGGGCTGATCTCGATAACCTGATCTCCAACGACAAATACCTGAGCTCAAGAAGGGGTCAATATGCTGAAAGAAACGGCTTGCGTACTCCCTGGAATCATGAATTAGATATGAAGCTGATGCATGAGTTCAAATTTGGGAAACTTAAAAAACAATCCCTGCAGGTCAGCTTTGATATGTTTAATTTATTGAACCTGCTGAACAACGAATGGGGTCATATCTACTTTGTTACCAATGTTAATAATTACACGGTCAACCTTCTTACATTCGTTAAGGATGCGAATAATATCGCTCCTTCAAAACCTTCATCAGGGTATTTGCCAACGTACAATTTTATCAAACCAACTGGTTTGAGTGGTCATTATTATACCGTTGACCCGCTCAACTCGCGCTGGCAGGGTCAATTTGGAATCAAGTATAATTTCTGATTGAGCTATTAATACATTCATCATAAAAAAGTTCTGCGTCATGCAGAACTTTTTTTATGACCGGTGTAGCAGGATTGTTTAGATAATCTTAAAATAATTTTCACGTAATATGGAGATAACAGTAAGAGAACATCTTTACTCCAGTTCTTTCCAGATCGTCGTTCCGCACTTACAAAATGGGTTAGCAGTTTTATTTTGTAAAGCAAGCAGTTTTCTCATGCAGTTTTCCATCCCGTAGCCGGACAGGTGCGGGATGGATTTTTTTTGGCAGGGATACCCTAAACTTTAGTCCGGGATAACAAAGAACAAGGAGACTTTGTGGGTGATGGTGAGGCCGCCACACCTGTAATAAAGAAAATTTTTGACAGCCTTGATTTTATCGTAATATTGCGATTAACATGGGTCTTACTAAAACGGAAATATTCACAGAAAAGCAAAACAAATTGGCGCAAATGATGAAAGCGCTGGCCCATCCCGCCCGTATTGGCATCATTCAGCATTTAATCAGATCACAAGCCTGCGTCTGCGGCGACCTGGTGGATGAATTAGGGCTTGCCCAGGCAACCATTTCCCAGCACCTTAAAGAACTGAAAAATGCTGGCTTAATAAAGGGGACTATTGAAGGAACAAGTGTTTGCTATTGCATTGATGAAAGGACCTGGAAGCAATATAAAAAAGAGATTGAGGCCTTTTTTGTTACTTACGATGCCAGGGGAAATTGTTGTTGATTTTTTTTGCCCCCGTTGATCGTAATATTGCAATAAAACAATGAATAAAGATTACGAAAACTGTGAAGCAAATTAAAGAAGCGGTTAAAGAAGAGTACATGGCTGTTGGTGATCCGTGGACTATGTAAAATAGAGGCTCGTATCGCAGCGCCACAGCTTGTCGCTAACCCGGCAGCACTCGTTGCCAAACATGAAAGAATCAAAACTAAATACAATGAAAAAGTACATCATTCTGACTGCGATAAGTGTTACTGCAATTGCATTAGCCAGCTTCAGGTTTTCCTCAGCCGGTAAACTAAAACTCTTCCCTGAAATAGAGAAATACTACGAGGGATTGCCAAAAACACTAAGTACAGATAAATACCCGGAGGCCTTTCGTGATTTAACAGCCTGCGTGAGAATGGGATCAACAAGTGATAAAAAGATTAATCTGTTATTTACCTGTTCGGATAATTCTTTCAAAAGCCAGGTATCTCAAATTATCCTGCAATCTCTCCTTTCCGTAAATAAGTTCAACAAATTAATTGTTTCCTCTTGTGGCTCTCAACCGGCGGAGGTCAATCCAATTTTAATTAAGCTGTTACTCAAACATGGGTTCCAGGCTAATGAGCTTTCTATAGCTGCAAACGGGAAAAAATCTTATGAAATAAGATTCGGAGATAATATGGCACCGGTAATTATCTATGCAAAATCCTCTGCTGAATTTTCTGTTCCGGCCAGTGATATGTTTATGGCTTCGATGTGCAGTGATAATGCCCAATGTCCCCAATTGAAAAGCGCCAGGTTCAATGACTGGTTACCTTACAGCGATATTGATATGGCTGCTTCTGAAGCTGAATTCGATAAAGAATTTACCGCAATTGCTGCAGATATTGTTTATGTTTTTAATAAAGCGCTCTCCTGATGCGAAAATATGTTGCAGAGTTTATAGGGACCTTTGCATTGGTTTTTTGCGGCACAGGTTCAATAATAATTAACGAAGAAAGCAAAGGAGCGGTTACGCATGTTGGCATTGCTGTTACGTTTGGGCTGATTGTAATGAGCATGATTTATACACTGGGCAATGTATCCGGTGCACATTTGAACCCGGCTGTTAGTATGGCTTTTGCGTTAGCGGGAAAGTTTTCAGTAAAGGACTTGCTTCCTTACATTATAAGTCAGGTTGCAGGAGCATTTTTGGCAAGTGTAATTTTGAAATACCTGTTTCCCGCTAATGAGTTTCTGGGAACCACCTTACCCGCCGGGAGTGATGCACAGTCTTTTATATTGGAATTTTTACTCAGCTTTTTTTTAATGCTGGTAATTGTCAATGTTGCTACCGGCAGTAAAGAGCAGGGAATGTTTGCCGGTTTAGCCATCGGTTCGGTTGTGCTGTTGGAAGCTATGTTTGCTGGTCCCATTTGCGGAGCCTCTATGAACCCGGCGAGATCGTTGGCGCCGGCTATTATATCCGGCCATAGCGAACATCTTTGGATTTACTTAACTGCTACAGTTTCAGGGGCGGCGTTGGCAATACCCACATGGAAATATTTAAGTTCAACACAATAAAAATTTAGTCATGAGAATTGCATTATTCAGTGATATACATGCAAACCTTCCCGCTTTGAAAGCTTGTTTAAAAAGTATCGAAGAACAAAAGCCTGATGCTGTTTATTGCCTGGGTGATCTGGTCGGCTATAATATCTGGCCTAATGAAGTCATTAATGAAATTCGCCAAAGAGGCATCCCCACCATTGCCGGCAATTATGATTTTGGTATTGGCAGGGCCAGTGATGATTGCGGCTGTGCTTACAAAACCGATCACGATAAAGACATGGGCAAAATATCTGTTTTATTTACTAATTCCATAGTAAAAGAGGGAGAAAGAAAATACCTGCGAACGCTACCGGCTCATATACGGCTGGAATTTCAACTGAATGAGGACAAAATGAACCTGCTTTTGGTGCATGGCAGCCCCCGGAGAATCAATGAATATCTATTTGAAGACCGCGAAGAAAAAAGTTTATGGCGGATTATGGAACAGGCCGATGCAGATATTATGTGCTTTGGGCATACACATAAACCTTATCACCGAGTATTGAATTCCATGGATGAAAATAAAAATCATTTTCGTCATGCCATTAATATTGGTTCAGTTGGCAAGCCCAAGGATGGTGATACAAGAGGATGCTATGTGATGCTGACACTCCATGAATTCAGCAATACCAAAGTGGCTGAAAGCATAGAAGCAGAGTTTGTTCGTTTCGAATATGATATTGAAAAAGCTGCAAAAGCCATCGAAGACGGCCTTCTGCCTGGTGAATATGCAGAAATGCTCAGGAAAGCGTATTAAAACTTCCATCCTTTGCAGACAGTATGTTCATGCAGTTTTCCCAACCCCCTCTTATCCCATTGCTAAAATCTTCGCCGCTCCTGTATGTTTTAATTGATTGACGGTACCGGCCTCTCCCATGGTTCCAAAAGAAATACCGACAGAAAGCAGTAAGCTGAAGGAGGTGTCAGGCGGCGCCTGGGTCATCTTCATTTCCAGGATTGTCGCGGGCGACCCATTCATCACCGGGTACCAGCTTGTTGTTTGTATATCGGGGCGAAGTTCATGATAATCGCCCGCAGGCTTGTAGCCATTAGAAGTATAAAACAGGTCGGGCACTATGCCCAAAGCAGCGACAAAACGATACATGGGATATTTGCCCGGGACATAAAAATTAATGCCGGGCAGCATAGCCGGGATCTCCAGGCTTGCTGAAAGACTATCGCGGGAAACGGACCAGGATACCGGGTTCCTGGTAATGGAATCGAAAGGGTTTCGCTTGTTGAGGCTGAATCCCTGCAGCAACCCCGGGTTTTTGGTAAAACAAATATTGCGCTGGCCGAACTCACTTTCTTTATCGAGTTCCTGTATTGGTTTTATCAGGGAATTGAGGGGGCCGATGATATTATAATCGGCCAGGGCTTTTTGCGGCCATAGCATACTGATGACCCATTTGCCGCCCTGGGAGCGGCCGCCGAATTCGGCATTGTTGCGTCGGGGGATGTCAAAAGAAGGGGAGGATTTTACTTGTTCCCTCCTGGGTCCTCCTTTTTTACGGATGACGATTTTATCGGATCCGCGCATTTTGTAAAAGGAAAGATTGTCAATAGTGCCGGTAAAGGGAAAGGCAGAGAGCAGTTGGGCCATAGCAGATTGATTGATAAGATTAGATAATGGTATACCAGTTGCGGGTCACTAAACCCGGAAATAAATGTATAAAATATTTTTTAGATATAGATAAAATGTAAGCGAGCCGTAGATATCCCGTACTTTTAAAATAACGGAATATCTATGGGATATCTATGAAATAAATACGGGATATCTACGGAATATCTATTTCGCATTACCTCTATTAAAATAGCACTGCCAGCCCCATGACATGCATTAATCATATACACAGCCAAGTGTATTTATAAGGTAGGGTTACTCTTCTCACCGGGCCTGCCCGCAGAAAGAACATTGGGTTAATTTAATTACCGGGAAAAAGATCAATGGTATTAGTGGTTACCTTGCCTCAAAATCATTTTATATGGATGCAACTACCAATAGTCTTAACTGGTTTGAGATACCCGTTACCGATATGCAAAGGGCGAAACATTTTTACCAGGTCATCTTCAGCCTGCATATGAATGAAATGGAAATGCCGGGAATAAAGATGGCCATGTTCCCTTACGAACCCATGAGCGGCAAAGCAAGCGGGGCATTAGCTCAAAGCGATTCTCATAAACCAGGCATGGACGGACCGATAGTCTATCTCAATGCCAACCCGGACATGAGTACTGTTTTAGAAAAAGTAGAAATGGTCGGCGGGAAAATCCTGATGCCAAAGACATTGATCAGCCCGGAAATTGGCTTTATGGCTTTTATCGCGGATACAGAAGGCAATCGTGTAGCATTGCATTCGCAGAAATGATAGCGGGATTTTTCTATTTACATTAAGCTGTCAAAAAAAGAAGAAGGGTCAAAAGAGATTATGTTTCCCCCGTTTATGCGGGGGGAAGCTTTTTATTTTAATTTTTGACGCATCCGCTTTTTTACCTACTCCCTTAATTAAGATGCTCATAACGTTCAGGTAATACTATCTTGACAATAGCCATCTACTTTCACGTCAGTTCTTTTGGCAGATTTCTCAAGAAGCAATTTTTAGCAAGATCGTTAGACAAACAATCTCATGTAGTGCCGCCCCGGTTCCCCGGGGTGGTTTTTTTATGATGCTACCTGCCGGTGCAAGCCAAATTTTTTCTGTAGAAAACTCATTATCCATTTATTCCTGTTCTTGTTACCCATTTTTTTATGAACAATTTCACGATTGCTTCATATTTCGATAATAATTCATTTACCTGCTCTTAAGAATCCCTTCACATTACAAGCTCAATTTCGCGCTGCAAACAATATTAGGAAACAAACTAATTGCTCTTTATGTCACTTCGGAATTTTTCCCGCCTCAAAGAAGCATATCTTATTACTTTATTCCTGGCGCTGTCATTGGTATCAATGGCACAGCGGCCCGTCAGCGGAAAAGTGATCGGCAACAATAACCAGCCGTTGACCGGCGCTACGGTTACTGTGAAAAGCACTAAAAACAATACTTCCACCGATGACCGGGGTTTTTTTAAATTAAACGCATCCGACAATGATGTTTTAATCATCACCAATGTCGGCTATATTAAGCAGGAAGTAAAAGCTTCGGATGCCGGTAATATTATTTTACAGGTAGATCCGAAAAGTATGAATGAAGTAGTAGTAACAGCATTCGGAATAAAAAAAGAAGTGAAACGGGTAGGGTATGCCGTACAGGAGGTAAAGGGGGATGAGCTTGTTAAGGCAAGGGACCAGAACCCTATATCGGGATTAACCGGGAAAATTGCCGGCTTATCAGTAGGCCCTTCTGCAGAGCTTTTGAGGAAACCGACGGTAATACTCAGGGGTAATGAAATTACGCTGTATGTAGTAGATGGTATTCCCATCAGTTCTGATACCTGGAATATCAGCCCGGATGATATTGAATCCGTCACTGTGTTAAAAGGCCCTACGGCCGCTTCTTTATATGGAAGCCGCGCGCAGTTTGGGGCGATTCTCATCACCACCAAAAAAGGAAATAAGAACCATAAAGGTTTTACTGTTGAGCTCAACTCCACCAATTCGATTGATAAAGGATTCCTGGCTTTTCCAAGAGTACAGGACGAGTATGGCCCGGGTGAAAATGAACTCTATGCTTTTGGCGATGGGAAAGGTGGTGGTTTGAACGATAATGATTATGATGTATGGGGACCAAGATTCGAAGGCCAGATGATCCCCCAGTGGGACGGGCAGTATGATCCTAACACCACCTATACCACCACTTTCCCCGGCGGGTATGTGTACCATGGAAATATAAAACCCACTGCATGGGTAGCCCGTGGAAAGGATAATCTTAACAGGTTTTTGCGCACCGGGTTCCAGACTACCAATAATATCGCATTAAGTGCCAGCGGCGATAATTATAACCTGCGTTTTTCACTTTCCCATTCTTACCAGCAGAGCATTATTCCCAACATGGAACTGAATATTACCAATTTCAACATGTACGGATCATTCAATGCCTCCAAAAAATTAAAAATAGAAGCCAACCTGAATTATAACCGTCAATACACTCCTAATTTCCCGGATGTGGATTATGGCCCGAATAGTTTACTTTATAATATATCGGTATGGACCGGGGCCGACTGGGATGTACAGTCACCACTGATCAAAGGAGAATGGCAACCGGGCAAAGTAGGGATACAAAATGTTTTCGCGGAATACCAGCGCTATCATAATCCCTGGTTCATGGTGAATGAATGGCTGAGGGGTCATTATAAAAATGATGTGTACGGGTATGTATCGGCCAACTATAAGATCAACAGCAACCTGAATGTTACCGGGCGCACACAAGTGACAACTTACAATTTACTGCGTACAGAGAAAATGCCTTTCTCCGCGCATCCTTATGGCCGGGAAGGCAACCAGGGAGATTACCGGGAAGATCACCGGGATCTTTTTGAGAACAACACCGAGATATTGCTGAACTTTAATTATACCGTTAAAAAGTTTTTGAACCTGTCGGGCCTGGTAGGGGGAAATATCCGGTCATTCATGTATAATTCAAATTTTACTTCTACCGACTACCTCAATGTGCCGAACGTATATAGCTTCAGTAATTCAAAAAATCCTGTACAAGCCAGCAGTTTTGCATCAGACATGAGAGTGTACAGCGCCTATTATTCATTAGATGCGTCATTAGATAAATATGCGACTATTTCTTTTACAGGCAGGGTAGATAAATCATCGGCCTTACCGCAAAAGAATAACAGCTATTTCTACCCAAGCATTTCTGTAGCTTCTGTTATTTCTGATTATGTAAAACTGCCGGAATTCATTTCCTTCCTGAAAATAAGAGGATCCTATGCTACGGTGCATGGTGATGCTACTTCCGCTACTATCGGGGTTGCGCCTTTTAACTCGATCGGCGCTGTATTTGGCAATACTTCCAACCCGGGCACTTCGATTTTTGATTACCCCTTGGATTATGGTAATAGTTATTTGTCACCTTATGGCGGCCCGGATTATTCACTGGCGGCTACCTATTCAACGGCCAAACCCTATAACAGCCAGTCCGCGGCTTATTATTCCAGCAATCTTTATGATCCGGACATCAAAACTTTTAACCGGGTGAATTATGAAGAAGGATTTGATATCAAGTTTATGAAAAACAGGCTGAGCTTTGGCGCCACCGCTTTTCAATATATTGACGGACCCAGGATATTGCAAAATCCTATTTCATCCGCTACTGGTTACAGTTATTATTTCGTGAATGCATTAAAAACAAAGAAGACCGGTTACGAGTTTACATTAGCCGGAACCCCGGTGCAAACCAAAAGCGGAATTAACTGGGATGTGTCGCTGAATATCTCCACTTTCCAGGACAAGTATGATGAGCTGCCTCCGGGCCAGTCTGTCTATAATACTTTCTTTAAAAAGGGAGACCGGGTAGATAAATTTTACGGCAGCGCGTTTGTCAGAACGCCGGATGGGCAAATAATTAATGACGCGGCCGGTAAGCCATTGGCTAATCCTGTACCCCAGTTTTTGGGTTACCTGAATGCCAAATACCAGTGGGGGATTTATAAT
>JAUZOA010000071.1 GCA_030706685.1 Bacteroidota bacterium | reverse complement strand
TTGAACTTTAATTAAAACCTGTTCCGCATCGCTGGGAATCCCTTTATATAAGCCTTTACTTACATAACCATCCCCTGCACAGACGTCGGAGGTCATGGTTCCGTGCCAGTCCCCGGCCGTCTCTAATGAACTGTGTTCCCAGGCTTCACTTTGCCCGCTTATCCCAAAGGGGGAGGCTTTTGAAGAGTCTCTATTATTTGTAATGTCAATAATATGTTTGATCCTGTTTTTATGTTCTGCCAGGTCCGGGTGGGGATAAAAGCCGCTGTCAATAAAACAGATCGTTATTCCTTTACCGGTAAAACGTTGGTCAGCATCCAGGCGAAGACCGGCGGGTAGTATCACAAAATCATCCGCGCTCTTTACAGGGAAATGTGGACCGATCTCCGGCAGTATGCGTTGTCGCATGACTACTTGTGTGTGGTAGTAATCTACACAGCGCCCACAGGCGCCGTCATTCTCAGCCCAGCCGGGATTATGCTGTTTTATCTGTTCAACAACTTTTCTCTCCCCGTCAATATGATAGCGGTACAGTAGTTTGTCTACCTTATCGCGGCAAAGAGGACATATAATAGTTGATGATTGCATTAACCTCGTTCGGGTTTACCTGCAAATAGACATAAATGAACGGGTTTGCGCTGTCAGGAAGACGACGTTATCATCATAATTATATCCTTAGCTTTGTCAGCTCTTTAGGACAGAATTTGAACTATGATAAAAATACTGGGAATTTCAGGGAGCCTGAGGGCTGGCTCTTCCAATAATATCGTTATGAAAATAGTTGCCGGGATAATGCCGGAAAACGTTGAATTCACTATTTATGAAGGATTGGGTAGCCTCCCGCACTTTAATGACCCGGAAATTATTCCGCCGGAGGTAGAAGATTTTCGTCATTTATTGAAAGAGGCCAATGGAGTTTTTATTTGTACTCCCGAATATGCCTTTGGTGTTCCCGGCAGTTTAAAAAATGCACTGGACTGGACAGTGGGCGCCGGCGATTTTGACAGAAAACCGGTCGCGCTGGTAACTGCATCCAGCGTGGGGGACAAAGGACATGCTTCATTACTGCAAACCCTTACGGCCATATCAGCGGATATCGTGGAAGGCGGAACTCTTTTGATTTCCTTTATCCGTTCTAAATTGAATCAAAAAGGCGAGATGATTGATCCTGTTACATCCGAAGCGCTCCGGTCTGTTGTGGACGCGCTGATAAAACGAGTTGAATGGTGCCTCTCCGCTACAGGAGACTAATATATCCATAACATTTTACCGGGCGGCCCGGCACCATTCGAACCGAAGTCTTTTTAAACCTGTTCACAGCAGGTACAGTATCTTTAGCGCAGGAAACAAGCAATACCAGGGATATCACTATCGAAAATTTAAACAATTTCATTTTTCCCGGTTTACGTTTAAAATTTATTTTAAAAACTGAATTTATAATTAATTGCGGCTGCAAAAGCCCGCGTCGCTGCACCCCCTGTCCTTTTACATTCACGGAAATAGCTGCAAGAATGGTCATTCCTGTTATTATCTTTTTCATTTCCCTTTTTTATTATTTGATTTTTTCCAGGATCAATACAGCATGCCCGTCCCGGTCCCTTACAATGAATGCCTTGCTGTGTTTACCATTTTTAGCCTGTAAATACACTAATCGCTTTGATACTATTTTATAAGGGCCCGCTTTAAATTCATTATATAGCTTTTCTGCATTACCTGTAATCAATGTAGTTTGCCAGTGCCAGATATCATCCGTCCTTGAATCAACAGGATAAGGTTTACCCGGGCCCGGCGCTACATATTGAAGAAATTCAACCCCCGGTCCTTCCTGGGTCCGAAGACCGGTAATATGCAGGCTTGCTCCCTCTATGAAATTGAGATGTGATTGTTCGATGCCCATATTCCAACTATCGCCTTTTCGTTCAATGCCAAGAATATCCCGGTAGAATTTCAGGCTGCTATCGGTATTACTTACCCCTATCGCTGTATGATCAATGCCAAGAAATATTTTTCCGTTGTCCCGATCTTTATCGGGATGCCATTTAGATTGACCCTTCCCCTTCGGGAAATAAATTAATTCGAGATTATGCTTATCGGGGTCATGGAAATAAAACGCTTTAATGCCTGCTGCCGCGGGAATGGAAGGAGGGAGAGTTTGCGGCCCTGTAGAAACATATTCGATCTTATATTTTTTTAATTGAGCATAAGCTTTATCCATGTCGCTGACAACGATAGCGATATGCTGGAAGAAAAGATCATTACTCTTTGCATCTTCGGGAATAGTGCGTCCGCCACTGGTCAGGTAATCGGTCAATTCAATGAACTCATCGCCCAGTTGCATTCTTACAATACGCATACGCAACCCGAAGATACCCTGCAGGTCCTCGTATTCTGTTCCATATAATTCTGCATCGCTTATCTTTTTAAACCCCAGCACTTCGCTGTAAAATTTAACCGATCGATCCATCTGGCTCACGGTTAGCCCGATAGCCTCCACTTCTCTTATTTGCGAAAAGGCGGCATATTGAATAAAAAAGGCAATTACTACTAATGATCCCCGTTTAAAAATATTTTTCATACTTATTTTTTTATAAAAGAAATTCCAGCGGCTCTAATAGTTCTTTTTTAAAAGAAATTGTCCTGGTGAATTTCCTTTGGTCTGAATTCATTTTTTTTCTTTGCACAAAAAGGAATACTTCTGCCGCGAGCAGCATCCCGCCTGCCGGCATTAATAAATATATCCAGGTGGCTGTCCATATATGTGCCGGCAGCGCGCTGGCAAATGATCGTGCCGGGTTCATCCCAAAACCGGATACAGGGCCCGCAATAATCACCCAGGTACAAACAAGGCAGCCCGAAAATATCCTCGTATATTTTTTTAACTTTTCATGATGGGATGTGAAGAGTACCATGGTCATGGTGACAAAAGCGATGATAAACTCCGTGATAAGGGCCGGTACTATACCTGCTTTACCCGGAACCGTCGCTACTGAATTTACAGGAGGAGCCGTTAATATTTCTCCCATCAACCATTGCATGATATAAACGGCCAGCGTGCCACCCATAAATTGAAATATGCCATAAAACAAGGCATCCCAGTGACACATTTTTCCAAGTCGCAAAAAAGTAAGTGATACCGCAGGATTAATATGCGAGCCGGACGGAGTCGTTACCGGGGAATAAAAAATAAACAAGGCTGTTGAACCCATTAAAAAACCCATGATCACTGTTCTGGCAAAGTCATTGGGTATGGCCTGGTGAAGCGATGAGCTTTTTCCTTCCAGCAAAGCGCCAAAAAAACACGCCGAGATCATGAAGATGGCTAAACCCAAAGCTTCCTGATAATAATGTTTCCTGTTTTTTTTCCAGGAGGCTTTCAATTGTATCCAGCCTGCTGAACCGGTATTCGCTTTGATATCCATTGCTCTCATAGTACAAAGAGAAGATTCTTCCGGGAGAGTATCTGTCCGGCTGCTGACGCTAAGCTGCAGATTTCACATGTTTTAATTCTCTTTCCAGAAAATAATTCAATACAGTACGGATAGTAGCGATAGCGGCCAACTGCCCGATATCATTCCAGCTTGGCGCGACGGCTGTAGCCAGGACATCAGCGCCAAGCAATAGTTCCAATGCTACGGCCACCGAACTGCCAAACTGAACGCGAATCGCTTCTTTTGTTATTTTTTGGGATGTTGAATAAAGCGTGAGCAGGTAATTGTATAATGCTTTCAATACCGCAATACCCGTGATAACACCGGCAAGTATTTCTACCGCATGACTCACATTGACCGTAACCTGTTTTGCTATTTCTTCCATATTTGTCTTTTTTAAAAAAGGGCTCCTGGTCCTTTGTTTCATCCAGGATGGAGCCCGTTTAACCATCCCGATAGTTATCGGGACTAACCGCTATAAGAGAAGATGATTAAGGTGGGAATATTACACTACTGCTGAGTAAGCTGTACTTTTTATAAATGGTTTTTCATTCAATACATTATCAATAAGATGATCCCCGACTCTCAACGCATTCGCCGCGATCGTTAATGCCGGGTTGAATGCTCCGCAACTCGGAAAGAAACTGGCATCTACCACGTAGAGATTGTCAAGATCATGCGTCTTGCAATTCAGGTCCAGAACAGATTTCGAAGGATCAGTACCGAAACGCAGGGTGCCATTCTGGTGACTCATTCCGCTTACATCTAAATCATAACCGTTCCATTGCGTGTCCTTGTAACCGGGATCAATTTCACCAAGTTTTACAAAAACCTGCTTCAATTTTTCTTTCAGCTTTTCAAAAGCTGTATAATTTGTCCTGGTATAATTCACTTTAATGGCTCCATCTTCCCGGAGCGTTACCCGGTTACCCGGGGAAGGAAGATCCTCCGCCGTCAACCAGAAATCGATCGTCATTTCTTTCAACTCTTCATACGATTTACCCGGATGGATCTTTTCAGCGAGCCATAAGATAGTGTCCGGGTCATTTCTTCCCATCAGTTGTATTTCACCTAATGGCAGTTCACTGTCATCGGCTCCATGATAAAAATCGGCAATGCCCAAGCTTTTCTGGAATACACAATCATTTTTCTTTTTGGTAAAAGCTACCAGGCACCCATTATGATGCAGCATTAAATTCCTTCCGACCTGGTCAGATGAATTAGCAAGGCCACCGGGATGTTTATCATTAGCGCTGCGCAGGAATAAAGCGGCTGAATTGACCGCCCCGCAGGCAACGATAACTGTATTGGCGCTGAAAATGATTTTTTCTCCTTTTACATCTGTGATCACCTTATTTACCTTCCGCCCGCTTGTATCTGTATCTAATCTTTCCACGTAAGCATGTGTCAGCAAGGTTACATTTTTATTCAGTAATGCCGGGCGAAGGCCTATTACCTGCCCGTCGGCTTTGCTGTCAGTCAAATCGGGAAAACCGTCAAAGTTTTCCAATACAACCGGCGCTTCTGTTTCTGTATAATCCTGCGGCAGACGCACCCCCATCGGTAACGGGAAAGGTTTCAATCCTATTTCCTGTAATTTTTTGTCGAGATCTTTTATTAATGGTTCATAGGCTAATGGCGGTAACGGGTAATCAACGGGTGCCGGCGGTTCACTGGGATCAATACCGCGTTTACCATGCACACTATATAATTTTTCCGCCTGGGTATAATAGTCTTCGAGGGTTTCATAACCAAAAGGCCATGCAGGTGATTCGCCTCCATAATGCCTTACCTTGTCAAAATCGCTTTCCCGGAAACGGAATAAAGCGGCGCCATACATTTTACTGTTGCCACCCACATTATAATGAATATAAGGTTTAAAGGGCTTATCATCTTTATCATACCAATTTTCATTTGGGCGATAGCGACCAAGAGTCACTACTTCATGCGGATCCCAGTTTTGCTTTTCTTTGGGTATAAAGCCCCCACGCTCAAGGATCAATATTTTTTTGCCCGTAGGAGCCAATTTATAGGCGATCGTACTGCCTCCGCTACCGGTACCGATAATGATGATATCATAATGATTGGTCATACCTTATTATTTCAGGTACAAAATAAACGCAGGCAAAGCCAGCATCATGTCAGTTGCATGACTAATAAGAGAATAGTACAGCTATTTTCACAAAATGTCTTTTGCATTACAATTTACAGGGCGGCTCCGGGTTATTTTTATAAAGATGCAACTAAGCAAACCTTCCGGTATA
Source organism: Bacteroidota bacterium (assembly GCA_030706685.1). Lineage (GTDB taxonomy): Bacteria > Bacteroidota > Bacteroidia > Chitinophagales > Chitinophagaceae > VBAT01. The sequence continues at coordinate 25,253 of JAUZOA010000071.1, read as the reverse complement.
GACGAACAAAAAGAAACCCTTCGCATTGAAACTTTCAGCGACGGCGTATTTTGTATTGCCGTCACTTTGCTATCTATTGAAATTGGTGTGGAAGTAAAAGGAAATGAAACGAACAATGATTTGTTGCACGCGTTATCGGGCAAGTGGCCTATCTGTCTTGCCTATGTAATAAGTTTTGTAAACGTGCTCTTAGCCTGGATTGGTCATCATGGCCTGTTCAAGCTCCTGAGAAGATCGGACAATGCAATCATGATCACCAATGGATTGCTGCTGATGCTGGTAGCGCTGGTTCCCTTTCCTACCAGGACATTGGGTTTGTTTCTGCAAACAGGCGCATTGAAAACGGCGGTTATTTTTTACACCGGGTATTTTGTACTGATTAGTTTAGCCTTCCGCTTACTCTGGTATGCAGCCTGCAATAAACGAGAAAGACTCATTCATGGCATCACTGACAGGCAAATCAAACAAACGACTAAGAATGAAAATATTGGTCTCATCTGCAATGCTATCATTATGGGCGTGGCTTTCATCAATCCATGGGCAGCATTAGCGCTTAGTTTTGGAATGTGGGTGTATTGGATCGCGTTTGCATAAAAAAATAACACGGATGCCAGAGATAGAATGGATTTATACAGATAGATCTGTAGTTATCCATGGTATCTGTGTTCAATTCTCAGATATTTCGGTAGTGTACCAGTTTGAAAATATATTTCACGCAACGCAGCGGGGCAACGCTCACTGCGTCGCCTTGTCGCTGCGAACGCTGCGAGAAACCAAATCGGCACACTACCGAAATTTCTTTTCTCCGGGCCTGCAGGGATAATTAATTAAATTTGGAACAAAGACATGCTATCGCCGGTGCTTACCGGTCATATTGTTCAACCAAATGAGCCACCAAAAACTAATCCAGTTTCTGCAAAGCACTAACCTGGTTTCTCTAAAAACAGCGGAAGAAATCGCCAATGTATTTACCGCAAAAGAAATAAACAGGAACGGGTTCCTGCTTAAAGAAGGCAGGGTTTGCAATGAATATTTTTTTCTCGAAAAAGGTTTTATAAGGTCTTTTGCTTATGATACCGATGGTAATGATGTCACGACTAATTTTTATTCCGGCAACCAGGTAGTATTCGAGTCATCCTCCTTTTTTAACCGCACCCTCTCCAAAGAAAATTTCCAGGCAACTGTTGATTGTTCCGGCTGGTACATTACTTATGAACAACTGAACAACCTGTTTCATTCTCTTTATGAATTCAGGGACTTCGGGCGTTCGATATTAGTCAAATTACTGGCTTCCCTTAAAACAAGAACGCTGTCGATGATAACAGAGACGGCTGAACAACGATATGAAGCCCTGCTAAAAACCAATCCTGAGATATTCCGGTATGCAGCGCTGAAACATATCGCTTCTTATCTTGGCATAACCGACACTTCGTTAAGCCGCATACGCAAAGAATATTCAAAAAAATAAGACTCCGTTTATTTCTTGTCATTTGCGAAGAGCCGGGAAGATTTCCTGAGCTTTCTTTGTGTGCTGATTTTTTAAAATAAACCAATTAAAAACTTTACCATGAAAAATAATTTCTCAACACCCGGCTTTTTATGGCCGTTGCTTACCTTGATTTGCGTCGTCCTTCTTCTTAGCGGCCTGAACGTCGCGTTAAAAAAAACAGGCTGTGAAAAACGCCGTCGCAAGAAAATATTTTTTGGTACGGCGGCGGTCATTTTACTATGGGCAGGCCTGCTCGCTGTGCTGTCTTACAAAGGTTTTTTCGCCAATTTCAGCAAACTGCCGCCCCGCCCTGCTTTGGCAATGTTGCTGCCCCTTCCATTTGTTCTTGCGATTGCTTTCTCCAAGAAAGGAACCCGGCTCCTGCAGACTATTCCACAGCCATGGCTGGTTTGGATGCAATCGTTCAGGATAGTGGTAGAACTATTGCTATGGTTTGCTTTTATGGCCCATAAGCTTCCCGTACAGATGACTTTTGAAGGAAGAAATTTTGATGTAATCACAGGGGTATTGGCGTTGCCTGTTGGATGGCTTCTTACAACAAAAAAGAGTTATGCATCCAAACTTACTATTGCATTTAATATAACAGGCATCCTGTTATTGCTGAACATTCTCGTTATAGCAGTGCTTTCTATGCCAACACCCATCCGCTATTTTATGAACGAGCCTTCAGATGCCTTAGTAGCTCAATTTCCATTCATTTTGTTGCCGGGGCTATTAGTTCCCCTGGCTTATACGTTGCATATTTTTTCGTTGCGGCAGCTTCTTGCAAAAAAACAAGTGCAACAGAGCTCTCCTGGTCAGCCCGGCAAATGGAGCAGCGTTCCCGTGTAATTTTGAAATATGGCATAGCGGAGGCCGTTTGCAGCGTCCCGCCCGGCAATTAAATCAAAAATGTCCCGATTCCATTTCAGGTTCCACTTCCTTTTCATGCCTGTGAAAAGTAATAGTCAGCATCGTTTGAAGAAAAAAAAGATTGGTCAGATCATGTTTGGTATTTCTTGTCATCGTATTCCATCCAAAGCCATTATCCCAGCGTCCGAATGATCTTAGCGCTACCCCAAGACCGGTATAAAACCAGTTCTCGGATACAAAAGAATTGCGCGCCCCGGAAGGGATTGCATATAGTTCATTGACGGCCTGCCAGTAAAATTTTTCCCCATTCAATTGCCTGGTAAAAGCGTTTTGTTGTTTGAGCCTTGTTCCAAAACTGCCTGAAGCATCCGGAAACCGGAACCATCTTTCTTCCACGCGAAGCCGGCTACTCAATTTCCATTTACTTCCCTGCAGGATATAGACTACTTGTTGTAAAAGCCGGTAATCATTTTTCCAGTCATCCCTAAAAGGGTTATTCCGCTGAAATGCAAAGCCAGCACCGGCTTGCCAATGCCCAGTAATCTTATACGAAAAAATAGCGTGGGTGTATATCTGCAACGGGCCGGGATCATATTTCACGCCATCAATGATATGTTCCCCTACTCTTATTTTCGATAAAGAAAGTACATTGAGATCGACCTTCTTATTTAAGGACGCATTGAGAATGACAAAAGGCGTCACTCCCGGGAAATTCAGGTCCTGCGCGCATAAAGAACCGGCAGCAATGAATGATACAATTGCTGCCGGCAAACATCTGAAAAAAAATCTTATCATTTCGATTACAACTGTGCTTCGGTCAAAGTTCCTTTCTCAACCATTGTGGCTGATTTTACTTCCGAAAATAGTTGATAATCTTTAATCACCCGCAAAATTTCTGCTACGCTCCATGCCTGTGCGATACACCCGCGCGGATGATGCGGTGGCTCAGCATCAAATATCTCGGATACTGAACCGATACAGGCTTCGTTGAGATGATAAGCAAAATCATTGATCACTTTCTGCGCCTGCTCCAGGCCTATCGTGCCATTTACTTTTATGATGGCATCTACATAAGGCCCGAGAAGCCAGCTCCACACGGTGCCTTCATGGTAAGAAGAATCACGATGATACTGATCGCCCCCATAAACCGGAATATAATGAGGGTCGCCCTGGGGCAATGTCTTCAACCCGACGGGCGTATACAAATGCTCCGTTATATGCTGTAATACCACTTTGGCCTTGTCTCCTTCAATGAGCTGGTAAGGCAGGCTGATGGCAAAAAGCTGGTTGGGCCTGAATTCAGCGATACGTTCGCCTTTTTCATTGATATTATCATAGAGATAATTGCCTTCGACATACCAGAATTGCTGCCCAAAACTCTTTTTGGCTTTTTCGGCGCTCATGTTCACCATGCCCGCGTCATCGGGCTGGCCATTCAATTCCAGCAACTCGGCAAATATCATTAACGCGTTGTACCAGAGAGCCTGTATCTCTACGGGTTTACCCATGCGTGGTGTTACAACCCAGTTGCCAATCCTGGCATCCATCCAGGTGAGCTGCTGACCTTCTTCACCGGCAAACAACAACCCGTCATCAGTGACATGAATATTATAGCGGGTGCCTTTATAATGCCAGTCAATGATCTCTTTTAATACCGGCAGGATTTCATTCAATACAAATTCCTTGTCTCCCGTTGCTTCAAGGTATTTATTCACCGCGATAAAATACCATAAGGTTCCATCCACGTTATTGTATTCGGGCGCTTCGCCGTTATCCTGGAAACGATTGGGCAGCATACCCTGGCTTACGCTTTTCGCGAAAGCAGATAATATTTTTTTAGCATCGTCAAAACGGCCAGTGCTTAAACAAAGCCCCGGCAGGCTGATCATGGTATCCCTTCCCCAATCAGTGAACCAATGGTAACCGGCGATAATGGTCTTAAAATCCTCCTCTAAATTTCCCCCGGTGGAGGAGACTTGCGAGCCTTCTGACAATTTGATCCTCCTTTTAACAATAAATTGGTCAGCTGCGAGTGTTAATTGTTCAAAGACCTCATCATCAGGTTGATGGCTGACAAGTAATTGCCGGCGCATATTCTCTCTTGTAATAAGCTCATGGGCATTTCTTCCTTCGGGATTCCGGGTAGATACAATAATACCCAGGGAATCTCCCTGCTTTAATTGTACAGAGAATATTCCATGATTGAACAAATCCTCTGTATAATCGAGGCCGCGATATTGTTCAGCACTATACTGAAAATTGTTGAACCATCTGGGTGTATGCTGGTAGATGGAACCAGGCACACTGATGAACACATCTGTCTTGCCATCCGGCTGGTTATGAAAAATCCCATTCTCAAAATCAACATGCCAATGCATCTGCGGTCCTTCATGAGCCAGCGAATGATAACCTCTTGCGGCCATCAATGGCAAAAGCTCAAGAGTAAAAGGTTGCGGGGCTTCAATCACATCGTAAATAACCAGCACTGTATTCTCATCATGCACCATCGCAATGGTCTTCTTTAATTTTATTCCCTCGGCTTCAAATTCCCATTGCGGAAATAATTCTTTGGTAAAATTATTCAGGTACTGATGCCCGTTTGGATGAACCGTATGATCGGGAAAAAGATTAACGCCAAGCTCAATACGGCCTGGGCCTGTTTCACCAACCTGACCGATAACAATTGTTTCATCCAGTTTTGATAATAGTACCATCCTTTCCGCCGGCGGCACAATAGCCGCCACCAGCAATCCATGATAGCGTCTTGTGTGTGCACCAATAATGGATGAACTGGCCCATCCACCAAGACCATTCGTTTCTAACCATTCGTGTTGAGTGGCGTCTACAAAATTTTGCAGTACCGCCCGGTTTTTTGTAAGCATAGTAGAATTTTTAAGTGACTCAAGGGTTTATCAACCCGGGCATAGATATTCCCGGGCATTGATTAGACACAAATTTCAACTGTTAAAACCTAACAACTGTTAGAGTTAAGCACATTTTCTGCACCCATTTATGCACCGGGTCCAGGCCGCCGGCCGGTTATATTGCAACTTCTTCCTGTTTTAATGACCGGTTTTTTGATCCCTCTCCATTGGAGTCCTTGTGGACAAACAAACTTATCCTGTTGATTAATTCGGCTACAACGCCCGTCCAGCCTGTCTGGTGAGAGGCCCCCACTCCTCTGGCCGTATCACCATGAAAATATTCGTAGAACAAAACAAGATCCCTGAAATTCGGGTCATCCCTATAGATACCAAGTCGATCATTGACGGGACGGTGACCGGATTCATCCCTCCGGAAAATAGACACTATTCTTTTTCCCAGTTCAGCCGATACTTCATTCAACTGCATTTTCCTGCCTGACCCTGTCGGGTATTCTACTTCCAGGTCATCCTGGTAATAATCATGATATCGTTTCAATGCGAGCACCAGCAAATAATTCATTGGCATCCATACAGGGCCTCTCCAGTTGGAATTGCCCCCGAACAAATAAGTATTTCCTTCGGCAGGTTGATAATTCAAACCAAAGTCCTGCCCTTCGATATGAACAGAATAAGGCGTTTCATGCAGTTTGGAAATAGAACGGATACCGCCGGGAGACAGAAACTCTTTTTCATCCAGCAATGCCTTCAGCAATTTTTCCAGCCGTTTTTTAGGCACAAGCGATAATAGGATATCATCGTGATCATTCAATTCTTCAATAACACAATACTGCATATTCTTTTCCCGGTATTGCTGGAACCATTTTAACCGGTTATGGAAGTCGGGAACCTTTTCCAATAATTCCTTTTTCAGTACCATGACACCAAACAAAGTGGTCAACCCGACAAGACTGCGAACTTTCAGCGGAACATATTTTCCATTGGGCAATGACAATACATCATAGAAGAAACCCTCTTCATCATCCCAGCTCCCGGTCCAGTTTTCTCCTATCCGGTTTAATGATTCAGCGATATAAACAAAATGTTCAAAGAATTTTGTTGTTACATCTTCATACGCCGGGTTGTATTGCGAAATCTCCAATGCCATTTCCAGCATATTGAGCGAATACATCGCCATCCAACTGGTGCCATCCGCCTGCTCGAGAATACCGCCACCGGGTATGGTATTGCTCCGGTCGAATACACCTATATTATCCAAACCAAGAAAACCGCCTTCAAAAACATTATTGCCCTTATGATCCTTGCGATTCACCCACCAGGTAAAATTGATCAGCAGTTTCTGGAATACTCTCTCCAGGAATTCAACATCCGGTTTTCCTGTTTTTTCCTTATCCATTTTATATACCTGCAAACAGCTCCATGCATGTACAGGAGGGTTCACATCACCGAATGCCCATTCATACGCCGGCAACTGGCCATTTGGATGCATATACCATTCCCGCAAGAATAAAATCAATTGTTCTTTGGCGAAATTTGCATCCACCATGGACAGGGGCACACAATGAAAAGCCAGGTCCCATGCGGCATACCAGGGATATTCCCATTTATCCGGCATGGAAATGATGTCTTCATTGTTCAGGCTGCTCCATTCATGATTACGGCCATGCTTACGTCGTTCCGGCGGAGCGGGCTGGCCAGGATCACCATTTAGCCAACGGGGTATATCAATATTAAAATATTGCTTGCTCCACAACATGCCCGCGAAAGCCTGCCGCTGAATATTGCGCAGGTCTTCATCCTTTGCCGCCGTAATATCATTATAAAACTCATCCGCCTCCCTGGTACGGTCATTCACTACACTATCCAATTTTTCAAATGGATCATGATCAATAGCCTTTTTGCTCAACCTTAACTTTATCGTTACAGACGAATGTGCTTCTATATTGAATTCATACACCGGCGAAAACTTCGTTCCTTCTTTCTTCGCTTCCAGCCATTCAAAATTCTGTTGTGTTACGGCTGTATGAAAAGCATCTTTGACAAACGGCGTTTTATTGGGCTGCCCGTACAATTTTTCTGTATTGGTTTCATTCTCCGTAAAAAGGGTACGAACGGGTTTGTCAAAATAAAAATGATATTCTCCCGCAGAGTAGTCAATTACTTTCACTTCTCCATAACCATTCGGTACTTTTTTCAGGTACATCAGTGGTTTTTCGTTCGATAAACCAAAACTCCAGAGGTTACGGAACCATAAGGTCGGCAGGGCGGCAATATAGGCAGGGTTATTCGCGCGATTATGGATCGTTACTTTAATAAAAATATCTTCCGGATCATTTTTCGCATACTCGGTGAATACATCAAAATATTTCCCATCATTGAACAAACCCGTATCTGTTATTTCGTATTCATTTTCAAACTTCGAACGCTTACGATTGGTATTCACCAGGTCAGCATAAGGATATTCCGCCTGCGGGTATTTATACAAATGCTTCATGTAAGAATGAGTAGGCGTGCTATCGAGATAATAATAGAGTTCTTTCACATCTTCCCCGTGATTGCCTTCATTACCCGTCAGCCCGAACATTCTTTCTTTTAGTATAGGATCTTTACCATTCCATAATGCAATAGCAAAACATATCCGCTGCATATCATCACTGATACCGGCGATACCATCTTCGCCCCAGCGATATACACGGCTGCGCGCATGATCATGCGGGAAATAATCCCAGGCCTCTCCCTGCTCACTATAATCTTCTCTTACAGTTCCCCATTGCCTTTCGCTGAGATAAGGGCCCCATTTTTTCCAGGCCCCCACTCCACCTCCCCCTGAGTGGGAGGCTTTCGAAGACTCTATTCTTTTCTGCTCAGTATTCATAATTGTATAATTATAATTGTGTAACCAGCTTTGGTTTTTCATGGCATCGCCTCTTGCGTCGCACTTTTCATCGTTCGGTAATTCTATTCGCAATGTTCCGCTCCTACGGAGCGGTGAGAAAATTCTTCACTTTACTCTACCGACCTTTTGTCCCTCCGGGACAAAGTAATCAACTTTATTAAAAAGCATATTAAACCTATGTTCTGTGCTGCGCCGGAGACAGGGGGCTTTAACCATTATCCTCAAACCCCGGGTACAAGGTCATGCCGCCATCTACAAATAAAGTTGTCCCGTTCACATAATCGGCATCATCACTGGCAAGCCATACGGCAGCTTTTCCGATATCTTCTACCTGGCCCACTCTTTTTTGCGGGATCAGTTTTAATAATTCCTGCAGATGCGCCTGTGTATCCCATGCATCATGATTGATTGGTGTAGCGATAGCCCCCGGAGCGATCGAGTTGATCCGGATTTTCTTTGGAGCAAATTCCTGCGCGATAGTTTTCATCATCAGCATCACGCCTCCTTTGCTGGCCGCATAGTTTGCATGACCTGCCCAGGGAATTACTTCATGCACGCTGCTCATACAAATGATCTTCCCGGCTGATTTTGATTTACCGTTTACGCCCCGGCGTAAAAATTCTTTTACTGCTTCCCTCGCGCAAAGGAACTGGCCAGTCAGGTTTACCCCCAGTACAAAATTCCATTGATCCAGCGTCATCTCCGTAAAGGGCGCATCTTTTTGCAGGCCTGCATTGTTAACTAATATATCAACTGTTCCGTACTGCCCGATCACATCGCCAAACATTTGTTTTACTTCATCTTCCCGGCTCACATCACATTTATAAGCGATGGCTGAGCCTCCATTGGCAGCAATTTCATCCACAACTTTTTGTGCCATATCTTTTCCCTGCGGGATTGGATAATTGACTACAACGGTAGCCCCGGCTTTTGCCATTTCTTTGGCACAGCCGGCGCCGATGCCGCTGCTGGCACCTGTAACGATGGCTACCTGGCCTTTTAATTTCTGGTCCATTATTTTATTTTTTATTTTTTAAAGAATAGCGTTAATAAATGAAGCTCGCTGAAAAATTTTTTTCCGGCCGGCAATTTCTTTTTCGATCAGGGCTATTTCGAAATCAGCTACTATATTGGAATAATTCTGAAAAGCTTCATCGGCTGTTGAAAATGGATTATGGTATTTATAAGCAGCCGCTTTGCAGCTTTCCCCGGACATATAATAAAAATAATCAGCCGCCTGCAGTCTTCCCCAGGTATCCATCGCTTTTTCGCTCCCGCTGGCCAATACCATATTTTCAATGCTGTATATTTTTTTCAGCGTGTTATTCTGCTGCCTGTTTTCAGACCACACACAGGATGCATTGCTACGGTCTTCCCGGGATATTGCGCCAGGAGAGTCATAAACATCTTTGGCGGTATATTCATTCAGTACACCCGATGGAACAGAAAATTTAAAATTGTCACTGGTCAATACCGCGGCAGGGAATGCTTCAAGAAACCCAAAGATTCCGCTCCCTGTCTTTTTATGAATACCCAATGTTTCATAATCCATCAGCAGGTTGATCACTTCTGTTTCCTTCGGATGAGCATGAAGCCATTCCGCGAATTTTCCGGCTGTTAATGGAAAGTCATTCCAGTTTGTGTCATCAAAACGGAAAGCGATATCATCCGATAGCCGGGCATTGCGCAATAATAGCATGGCATCCTTCCGGCCCGGCGCTGTATAAAGATGATTGGGAGATCGTCCCTGCAATATTCGTTCTGCTCCTTCACACAAAATTCCTTTGAATCCAAGGTCAGCAACCTGTTGAGCTAATTGATTATTATAAATCAGTTCTGTGTTCCTGAATACGGCAGGTTGTATTCCAAAAAGTTCATTTATCAATATTGAATGCTGTGCAACCTGGCGCCGGAATTCTTTTTTGGAATGAAGAAAACTCAGCGAATGATAATAAGTTTCGGCCATTATTTCCACGCAACCTGTTTTAACCAGTTGCTTAAAGGAATGAATCACATCCGGCCGGTGCTTTTGAAATAATTCCAGTGCTGTACCACTAATTGAGTAAGTAACCCTGAACTTACCATTGTGTTCATGAATAAGCCGCTTCATTATTTCGTTGGCAGGGAGGTAACAATTATCCGCTGATAATTCAACCGATTCTTTATCAGCTTTGATATCTGTATAACAATAAGAGATATCAACCCCCTTCATCCGGTGTTTTTTTAACCGGTAAGGCTGATGCACTCTAAAGTATAAACAAACTGATGTCATATATTGGAAGCAAAGCTATGACGAAGTGAAGAGGAAGATTGTCGCTTTGGTTACTTTTTCAGCTATTAGCTATTAGCTGTTAGACTTAAAGTAGCGGTGGTATTGTGTGTTCGGATCAATCTTTCACATCGAATATAAGTCTAAAAGCTAACAGCTAATAGCAAACGGCTAACAGCCTTCCTAATTCCACACTATCGGGTTATTCAATTCAATATGCTTGCGGTTGTAACAAAGTAACCCGGAAGTTCGTAATTCATTGAGTAGCATGTTTACACTCTGGCGGGAGGTCGCGATAAAACCTGCGATATCACTGTGGGTAAGATAATTGTTCAAAACGATCTTATCGCCAACACGGTTACCATCTGAACGGGCCCAGTTTTTAATGAAGCGTATAAGCCTGTCCTTTGTATCCAGGAAAACCAGGTCCGCATGACGATTCTCCAGTCTTTGCAATTTGCTGTTCACTTTTTTTGCATAGCCCAGTACCATGGAAGGGTTTTCTTCCAGTATTCTCCTAAACTCACTCACATGAAAGGAACAGATGATCGTGTTGGCCGTGAGCGCCTCAGCACATTCGTCATTCAGCAATTTTCCTTCAAGACCGAGATCACCAAAAATGTCGGGCTCCGTCAGGATGTCTTTGATCAGCTCATTCTCCGTGTTACTGCTGTTGTCAGTAATTTTAACCTTGCCTTTTACAAGAAAATGAATACGGGTATAACCAGCTTCCCCGTAACTGATCATTTCACCGCGGTAAACGGTCCTGATCTTCGCGACAGACGCTGCTTCTTTTAACTTCTGTTCTGTCAATGATGATAACATCGGGTGATTCTTCAGATAGAAGTATTTCATTTCTTCAGACATAGATTGGGGTTTTAAAAATTTATAAAGTAGGTTTATTTAGTTCGATTCATTTGTTAAAGCATTCTCTATCTTGCCGATCATTACATTTTTGGGGGTAAGTCCCTTTACATAGTCAATGACTTTCCCGCTTTTAAAAAAAAGTATAGTGGGCAATTCCATTACGCCGTATTCATTGTCAATTCCTCTTTCTTTTTCCACATCCACAGTTAAAAATTTTGCCTGGCCCCGGTAAGATGATGCTAACTCTTCATATATAGGTGAAATAATCTGGCAGGCGCCGCTCCATTCCAGTGTAAATTGTACCAGTGTTAAACTCCTGCAGTCGATCACTTCCTTTTTAAAATCTTTCTTCGAGACCATCTTATTCATGCTTTTTATTTTTGCTCTCCTCTATAGCCAACCGGCGTGCCAGAAAAAATTACAGGCTTTCAAAATCGTCTGAAACTATTTACTGTAAAGGGTTTCAGAAATTTTCATTTCGGGGATGCTTGTCAAACACAAGCTTTCTTTTTCCCAATCTGTTGGGAATTTCCTGAAATGTTGGGAATGTGATAGAGAGACCAGGGCAGCCAACCCGGTATGTTAAAAAGAACCAAAGATGAATTCGCTGTCATTTGGCTGACAGCCGCCGGCAAAACCGGAATCTATATTTGTGTTTCTCAATTAAAATTTCGTCATTAAAAAAAATTAACCAATGAAAACAAGATTTTTAGTAGCTGTAGTTATTATGAATGTGCTCAGCGTTGCATCTTTCGGGCAAAATGCGCCTGCCCTTCGCAAAAAACAATTTAATCTCAATAATGATATTGCCATCAGTGGTTATGATCCCGTTGCTTATTTCAAAGTGAATAAGGCGGTAAAGGGAAAAAAAGAATTCATAGTCAACCAGGATGGGGTATATTATCTTTTCGCTTCGGCAGAAAATAAAGAAGAATTCAAAAAGAATCCCTCCCAATACGAACCGCAATATGGAGGATGGTGCGCTTATGCTATGGGCGCTAAAGGGCAAAAAGTCGCTGTTGACCCTGAAACTTTCAAGATCATTGACGGGAAGCTCTACCTCTTTTACAACAGCAATTTCAATAATACACTTAAAATCTGGAATAAGGACGAAACAGGCCTGAAAACCAAGGCTGACACAAACTGGAAAAATATTTTCCATTAAAGAATAAAATTTTAGCAACCCCTGCTGCATTCACAATTAAAAAAAAAGCTTATGCTGCTTAGGCATCCCATACAAAATGTATTCGTTCAGTTAAGCGAATCGCTTAACCAGTTATCCGAACCGGAATACACTCAACCGAGCACAATTCTTTTTAATGCGACCATCGGCCAGCATGTAAGGCATATTATCGAATTGTTTTTGTGCCTGGAAAACGGCTATGAATCCGGAATAGTGAATTATGAAAAAAGAAAAAGGGATTACAGGATCGAAACAGATAAGATTTTTGCAGCAGGTTTGCTAAAAGATATCTATCATCGCCTGAACAGGCCCAACAAAGATATCGTACTGGAAGCGGAGGATTATGGCGATACGGCGGAAATAGTTTCCATCCCAAGTAATTATTACCGGGAAATAGCCTATAACCTCGAACATACTATCCATCATATGGCCCTGATCCGCGTTGGGATCACGGAAGTATCTTCTATTACATTACCCAATGAATTTGGTGTGGCTTATTCAACAATAAAATTCCGCCAGCAATGTGCACAGTAACTTTTGTACCGGTAAAAGATAATTTTTTCATTACCTCCAACCGGGATGAAAAATACAGCCGCAAAAAGGCGATACATCCAACCCTGTATCGCCATAATAATTGGAACCTGGTTTATCCCAAAGATGCGAATGCCGGCGGAACCTGGATAGCTTTGAAAGAAAACGGCGATACCGCCGTATTGCTCAATGGGGCTTTTATCTATCATGCTTCCGAGCCTCCTTACCGGAAAAGCCGGGGTGTGTTATTTCTCGAAGTGCTTTCCTCCGATCATCCTGCCTGGACCTTTTCAAAGACTGATCTGTCCGGTATTGAACCCTTTACGCTTATCCTTTTTGAGAAAAACTCGCTTTATGAGTTCAGGTGGGATGGTGCAGAACGTTACTGCAGGCAATTATCGGTCAACCGCCCGCATATCTGGTCATCCGCTACCTTGTATGATGGCCTGGTAATCAAAAAAAGAGAGCAATGGTTTGCAAAGTTTCTTAACCATACACCTCACCCAACGCAACAGGATATATTGAACTTCCACCAGTTCAGCGGGGATGGCGATAGCCACAACGACCTGCTGATGGAACGTGAAGGGGTTTATTCAACTGTCAGTATTACCAGTATCCAGCTGAATGCCGACCGCGGGGTAATGAAGTACTATGACCTGAAAGACAACAGAAATTCTGAAATAAAGATCGAATTACTCAATACACAGGAATTAGCATGATCAAAAGAATTTTATACCGTCCTTTTTTTATAAAATTATTTAACTGGGAATACTGGCCCTTCCATGTAGTCTATGGTCCTGTTTATCTCTATTGGTTCTGGCTTTGTTTAAAGTCAAGATCATTTTTCTTTTTTAATACTTCAAACCCCACTATAAAGAATGGCGGTTTCCTGATGGAATCCAAATGGGCGATCTACCAACTGCTTCCAAAAAAATATTATCCCGGCACATTATTTTTCCGGGCAGGCATCCAACCAAGATCAGTCATTGACATCGTTTACAGGAATCATTTCGGCTATCCACTCGTAGGTAAACCTGATATTGGAATGCAGGGAATCGCAGTAAAGAAATTAGATAACGAAGCTGAACTGGTTGACTATATAATTAATACGAAAGTCAATTTCCTTGTCCAGGAATTTGTGCCCTGGCCAAATGAAGTCGGCATATTCTATTATCGCTATCCTCAGGAAGAAAAGGGACACCTATCAGGCATCGTCAGTAAAGAGTTCCTTACAGTAAAAGGTGACGGCGTTTCAACCATTAAAGAATTGCTGCAACAGGATAAAAGATACGTTTTACAATTGGCTGTCCTGGAAAAAACGTATGGCGGAAGACTGAATAAAATATTACCTGCAGGCGAAGAATTTGTGCTTGTCCCCTATGGGAATCATGTACGCGGCGCCAAATTCATTGACGCAAGCCACCTGATTGATGAAAAGCTTACCGCCTCCATAGATGCGGTATGCAAAAAGGTGGAAGGGTTTTATTTCGGCAGGATGGATATACGTTATAATACCTGGGAAGAATTGAGAGAAGGAAAGAATTTCTCTATTATTGAATTGAATGGTGCGGGCAGTGAACCCACTCATATGTATGACCCGAAACATTCGATCTTTTTTGCCTGGAAAGAAATTACCCGCCATTGGAATATTTTATGGAAGATCAGCCGGTTCAATCACCGGAATCAACAACACCCTTATATGGATACAAGATCCGGACTGAGCATGCTGAAAGAAAACAAAGAATATGTGAAAATGATCGCTGACAATAGCAGGAAGAGGGCATAATACCATGAAACAATCCATTAAAATATTTTACTGGGGAATGCTGATCAGTTTTCTTGGATCATTGCCACCGGGAATAATCAACCTTGCCGCTATACAGATCGCAGGCAAGCAGGGCAATGGCGCTGCGATGGCTTATGCTATCGGTTCCATGCTTGCTGAAGTGATCGTTGTAAGGCTGGCTCTATCCGGGATGAGCTGGCTAACGCGCAGCCAAAAGTTTTTTCATATTTTGGAATGGATGACAGCCGGTCTGCTTATCCTGTTCTCAGCAGCCTGTTTTATTGCAGCCAATCAAATGCAGGAATTTCCCGTTGTCCTGCCGGGATTGGCTTTACCATCATTCCTTGCGGGTATTGTATTAAGCGCCATCAATCCTTTGCATATCCCTTTCTGGCTTGGCTGGAGCACTGTCCTGATGAACAAAGGCGTATTGGCACCACAGCCAAAACAATATAATTTATATATACTTGGTATCGCCGCAGGTACAATAGCTGGTTTTACCACTTTTATTTTCGGTGGCCAGTACCTGCTGAAAGCATTTCAATCCAATCAATATTTGATAAATTGCATTATCGGGATGGCTCTTTTCATTACAGCTTTCTTTCATATCCGGAAGATGATCTTTGTACCGGTAGCTATAAGACATGCAAAATTGTTCAGGCGATTATAAATTATTTACTATGAAATCAACATCTCTTTTTTTTATTGCAGGCAGTATTGCGTTAGCCGGTTTATCTTTTTCTTTTTGCAATGGCAAAGCGACAAAAAAAACAACTACTACGCCAATGGGTAATGGATTCGCCGTGGTAGAATTATTTACATCCGAAGGTTGCTCCAGTTGTCCGCCCGCAGATGAAGCAATGATCAGGCTGGCTAAAGAATTTCCTGAACATGTTTATTTTCTTGGTTACCATGTTGACTACTGGGATTATCTCGGCTGGAAGGATGAATTCAGCAATGCGGACTATACCGAAAGACAACAGAAGTATTCAAAAGTATTCGGTTCAGATAACATTTATACGCCACAAGCGATTGTGAACGGTGAAAAAGAATTGGTAGGCTCAAGAGAAGGCGAATTAAAAAGCATTATACAGCAGGATTTGAAAAATACAGCTTCGTCACCTGCCAACCCGGTAGTCATAGGATTAACAGCAAAAAAAACTGCCGGTGAAAATATCAGTGTTTCTTACAAAGTGACCAATGCCGGGAAAGTTTCCCTGGATATTGCTCTTGTCCAACTAATGGCAACATCAAATGTAAAACGCGGAGAGAATGAAGGCCATACATTGAATCATATTAATATTGTGAGGGGATTCAAAACCATTCCTGTTAATAAAGAGAGCAATGGGACAGTGGACATTAAAATTCCGGCAGGCCTGGCTGCGAAAGATCTGAAAGTGATCGCTTTTGTACAGGATGAAAGATATTTGAAGATTGCCGGTGCGGCGGAGGCTATTATCAATTGAATTGTTTCATGAGGCTTGATTGCTTAAATTGTTTAAGGCTATAATAACAGCTTGTTTCATTTCTTTAAATAACCATTGAGTCATCCTGCCATCAAGCCCTTAAGTCTCCCTCTTAATCCCCATCTTCTTCATTCTTGCTTCCAATGTAGTCGGGTTTAACCCTAAAATTTTAGCAGCTCCTTTTTCACCACTTACTTTCCATCCTGTTTTCTTCAGTACCTCAATGATATGTTCTTTTTCTACATCCTCAAGTCTTGATTTTCCATTAGCGTCATTAGCATTCCCATTGGTGTCCCCATTAGCGTTATTCGCGTTCGGTATCCAGTCTCCGTATTCCAGGGTGCTTCCCGGGCTAAGAATCATCGACCTTTCAATAATATTTTCCAACTCTCGTATATTGCCCGGCCAATTATAGGCCATCAGCGCTTCCATTACCTTAGCGGGTATATTCGTTATTTTCTTCCCGATCTTTCCTTCATGCTTCTGGCAAAAATGCTTTACCAGCAAAGGAATATCTTCTTTACGATCCCTTAACGGGGGGCAAATGATCGGAAAAACATTCAGGCGATAATAAAGATCTTCCCGGAATTCTTTGTTCTCAATAGCCTGTTGCAAATTCCGGTTCGTAGCCGCAATGACCCTGACATTTACTTTCATTGTCTTAGGATTACCCAGTCTTTCAAATTCTCCTTCCTGTAAAACACGCAACAGTTTTGCCTGTAATTCTATAGGCAGTTCTCCTAACTCGTCCAGGAAAATAGAGCCTCCGTCCGCCAGCTCGAAGCGGCCGATCTTTCTTTCCATCGCTCCCGTAAAAGCCCCTTTCTCATGACCGAATAATTCGCTTTCGATAAGATTGGCAGGCAACGTTGCGCAATTTACTTTTACCAATGGCCGCTTACTGCGGTTGCTGATATTATGAACAGCTCTTGCGATCAGCTCTTTACCGGTCCCTGATTCGCCCAGTATCAATACGGTAGCATCAGTAGAAGCTACCTGTTGTATTTTCTGCAATACTTTTTGAAAATCCTTGCTCCGGCTGATGATCTCTTCAAAATTATAGGTCAGCTTGATCTCTTCCTGCAGGTATTTATTCTCCATCTGGAGCTGGTTCTTCAGCGACTCGATCTCTTTGAACCGCAGCTCCAGTTCTTCATTGGCCTGTTCCAGTTTTTTCTGCGCTTCGATACGTTCAATTTCCGCTCCCGCGCGTGCGGCGAATATTTTTAAAATGGCAGTTTGATTTTGCTCCCTCCGCATAGGCAGGCTGTCGAATGCCGCGATATTGCCAATTACTTTACCGGTGCTTGGGGAGTATATTGGCACAGCTACCCAGGATTGAATGCCTTTTTCTCTCGGAAAAGTTTTTTCAAGATCACTGGCGCAAAAGAAATCCTTTCCCTGCATGACAATCTCACAAGGCGTGCCTTTTGTATCATATTCTATGTTTTCCAGTACTTCCTGCCGGTCAACATAAGAAAGCATCCGCAATTTCGTATTGTCGCCACCGGAACATTCCACTACCATGGAATACCTGACATCCAGCGATGAAGTAATAAACTTCGTCAGTTCCCTGAAATAATCTTCCCCTGTTACACCCGCTGTTCGTTCGGAAACAGTTCTGAGCAGATCTTCTTCAAATTTTCTTTTCCGGATATCGCGCACAATGCTGCAGGTATATTCGCGGCCTTCGAATACCATAAAATTCTGGGTAATCTCGATATCAATGATGGTACCATCCTTGCTTTTGAATTTTGCGTCAAAAACTACTTTCTTTGCTTCCTTGAGCCGGTTCCAGGTAAATTCCCAGTTGGGTCTTTGAACACTCTGGTTCAAATCAAACACATGCATCTTTATCAACTCCTCTTTACTGTACCCTGATAACGCCGTCGCCCCCTGATTGACCTGCCAGATATAACCATCCTGGTCGATCCAGAAAACAGCTTCCCGCAAATGATTTATCGTAAAAGCATAAAATTCGTTTTCTTTCATTTGCCGCTGCAGCTCTTCATTTTTATTAACGAGTTCCCTTTCGGCCTTTATTCTTTCCAGTTCCGCTCCCAGTCTTGCGGCAAAAATTTTAAGCACTGCTGTTTGATTTTTTTCTTCGGTTACAACCCGTGAACTGGTGGCAGCAATATGCCCGAGTACTTCGCCGTTTATCGGGCTCAGAATAGGCGCCCCGACATAAGCCTCAATTCCTTTAGCGCCCGGAAAATTTTTCTGTACACCGCTGGCTAAAAAATAAGGCTCGCCATTCATCATCATCTGGCAAGCGGAATCACTGGTATTATATTCTATATTATCCAGGATCTTTTGACCATTGGCAAAAGCGATGGTACGCAAACGTGTTTTTTCCTTGTTGGCACATTCTGCCACAAAGCAGTATTCCATGTCCAGTATCTCAGTGATTTTTTTGGTCAGCTCCAATACAAAATCACGTCCTGTATAGCCAAATGTCGATTCAGAAATGGCGAACAGGAGGTCTTTATCCGGTATTTTCGGCGAAGCTTTTGCCATTACAAGGAAAGTCTTATTTCATATAAAGGTAATGAATGCCGAAAAGTAAGGAAATGCTGCCACAGGCAGAGTCGCGGGCCTGACAAAAGTAAAGTTTAAATACATCGGCCAGGATTTCCCCGTCCAAATTCCGGGTAGTATCACAGTTTGAAAATATCCGGTGAAAGGGGAAGAGGGAAAGTTTTGATTTACCTGCCGTTTCTTCTTGCCGTCTTCCCGACTTCCCGGCATACCAAACCCCGGTAAACTTCCGCATAACCACTTTTTTTCGTAGCTTATAACCAAAAAGTTCCTTCCGGCTTTCTTAAAGGCTGATAAACCAAAACTCCTGACACTTTTTATGAGCCGTCCGCAGGAAAAAACATTTGGAATTGGTATTACCCTGGTAATCGCTGCTATTATTACTATCGCTATTTTTTCTTACCGCCAGACCCGGAAAGTAAATTTTGTCACCGCCCGGATAGATTATACCCGGAATGTATTATCACAATTAAGCGATTTGTATACTACGGTGATTGAGCATGCCGGCAGTGCAAGGAATTATTCGCTGAACGGAAAGGAAGAAGATATCAGCCGGATGCAATCAACTGCCTCGGCGCTCCTGCTGAAACTGGGTGCGTTGAAAAATCTTGTCCAAAACAACCCGGGGCAACAAACACGAACCGATTCACTGGCCAAGTATATTATTAAACGAATTGAATTCTCGAACCAGATTATTACAGCAGGGAAGAATAAAGGAATAGCGGCAGCATCTGAATTATACCAGACAGGGGCCGGCAGGGATTATAATAACCTGGTACTTTCTTTCATTCAAAAAATGCAGGGCGCTGAACTGGTTACGCTCCGGCAGGACGAGCAAAAAAATGCAACGAGCATTAAACACCTGGGTAATTATCTCCTGGGGCTTTTTATTTTTATCCTGGTACTGATCCTCATCATTATTCAAAAAAGCCGTCTTGATAAGGAATTACGAAAAAGTGAAGAACGATACAAAGTGCTTATTGAGCAGGCATCGGATGCAATTATGATCACTGATCACAGGGGAAACTTCAGTGATGTAAATACCAGCTTTTGCAACGAGTTTGGCTATACGAAAGATGAATTGATGGGATTGAATGTTTCAAAGGTGATGGACCCCGAACAATTGCGAACCGATCCTATCCGGTTTGATCTTTTATTGGCGGGACAAACTATTTCCAGGGAAAGAAGAATGATGCATAAAAATTCCGGTATCATTGAAGTAGAAGCCAACGTTAAAATGTTGCCGGATGGCCGGATGCTGGCCATTGCCCGAAATATTACGGAACGGAAGAAAAACGCAGAAGAAAAAGAAAGGGTCCGTTATTTATTAAACGAAAGAGTGAAAGAGCTGACTACGTTATACCGGGCGGGTCAGATACTTCAATCGGAGTATAAATCTCCTGAATTGGTATTGAAAGAGATCATATCCATCCTGCCGGATGGATGGCAATACCCGGGTATCGCGGCAGCGCGGATCACACTGGGCGAATCTTCCTTTGCTACTCCCAATTTTGCTGAATCTCCCTACCGGCAATACGCAAGATTTCAAACACCCGACGGGCAAGCCGGTATCGTAGAGGTGGTTTACCTTGAAGAAAGACCGGCTGAGAATGAAGGCCCCTTCCTGGCAGAAGAACGTAATCTTATCAATATGATAAGCGAAATGCTGAGGATATTTTTTGTACGGAAAGGAGCGTCAGACCTGCTGCTAAAAGAAAAAAACCTGTCGGAGTCCGTCATTAACAGCCTGCCGGGTATATTTTATTTCGTTGATTATACGGGAAGATTTATCCGCTGGAATAAAAGATTTGAAACTGTATCGGGATACAGCGCGGATGAAATAAGTAAAATGCGCCCGATGGCCTTTTTCGAAGATGATGACAAAGCCTATGTTAAAAATCGTATCGCGGAAGTTTTTCAAAAAGGTCTCAGCGATGCGGAAGCCCTGTTTCTTACCAAAGACAAAAGAAAAATTCCTTACTATTTTACCGGCGCCTCTGTTGAAATTGGCGGTATACCCTATCTCCTGGGCACAGGTATTGATATCACTGAAAGAAGAAAAGCTGAAGAAGAGCTTCGTGTATCCCGTGAAAACCTGAAGCGGTCTTATGAAGAGATCAGGCTATTGGCATCCAATATTGAAAATATTCGCGAAGAAGAAAAGATAAAGATCGCCCGGGAAATACACGACGAACTCGGCCAGCAGTTGACAGGGCTCAAAATGGATGTCGCCTGGCTTGGTAAAAAGCTGGATCCAAAAGACACCCTTCTTGCTAAAAAGATAAAAGATATATTATCGCTTCTCGATGAAACCGTCAAATCGATAAGAAGAATAGCCAGTGAACTGCGTCCGGGTTTGCTCGATGACCTGGGTTTGGTAGCCGCCATTGAATGGCATAGCCAGGAATTTCAAAAAAGATCAGGAATAAAAACAAGATTCATTCTGCCTGTAAAAGATATCGTTATTCCCCCCGCTGTTTCTACAGGTCTTTTCCGCATATTCCAGGAATCGCTGACCAATATTGCCCGCCATGCAGAGGCCGGTGAAATCGTAGCATCTCTTGAACAAGCAGAATTGGATGTTATTTTGAAAGTCAGCGATAATGGCAAAGGGTTTGATACAAATGGAACCGGCGATAAAAAAACGCTTGGGCTGCTTGGTATGAAGGAAAGAGCCATGATGATGGGTGGTAAATTTGAAATCATCAGCGAGGCAGGCAATGGAACAACAGTGATTGTATCGGTTCCGCTGATACCGGACCAACATCCAAAAAATAAAATCACTTAAAAGACAACGATGTCTCATGGGCGTAAATAACCGCCCTTATAGAGTATCATCTGGATAAGCTAAGATTTCATGTGACAAATAGCCTCAGTTGAAAAGGGGTGCCGGGGTCTTAGTGCAGCGGTATCATTGCCCTTGCATATCGTGAAGCAAGCAAGAATCTTTCCTCTGTTTCCTCCCGTGCAGTTCCTCCCTGCTTTTAGGGCGCTTTAACTACTACTGCTTTGCCCTCCCACTTGCGAAATACGGCTCCCTTTTGAATTTACCCGTTATGCTATTAGGGTTGGCCTATGCTGTCCAATAATTTTCCAATATGTCAAAGATCTGAAGTCATCCCATGATATCCTTTATTCCATTGTGCCGCTGCCAGGGAGAGGGTTTCCGGGTTCGCTCTTCCCGGTAGTCCTGAGCGAAAACTCCCTTAGCGATGAGCGATGAAACAAATCTACAATCAACTCCTGCCTGGTTTCTCAAAAATGGGACGGGATTCTCCAAAGCCCGGGACGAAGTCGTATCAATCCTGGGACGAACGTCATTTTTGCCTCGACGGAGCCTCGAACGAGCCTCGAACGAGCCTCGAAGAAGCCTCGATGAAGCCTCAAAGAAGCCTCGATGAAGCCTCGATGGAGCCTCGATGGAGCCTCGATGCTCTCTCGAAATCTGAGGCAACACGAGGCGGAATCAAGGTAGCATCGAGAGAGCAAAGAGGTAACAAAGAGGAAGCAAAGAGGCTTTTACGCTGTAACTAATTGACCGGGTGCTGTTATGCCGACGCGGAAAGCATGACCACTACCTGCCGGGGAATGAAGGAAATTGATGTAACGGCAGGGAAACGATGATTCAAAAGAAGCGTTTTTATAAAAATATATATATTCTGCGAAGCACCCTGTACCAGTACGGTTTACTATTTACAGGAAGGTATCAAAAGTCAAAATTGTACGATTGGTTTAAACTTATCTGGCAGTGTCCGTAAGATTGAGTACCGGCTATTACAACCGGCATGCTTTTAATTTAATTTGTACGTTAACTCATCCCATAACCTTTTAGTTCTGCCATCCGGGCACTTTATGTAAGCATGGTTGATTACAATCTTACTTCCGACACGACTCTGATCAATCAGTTTCCTGGTTACACTATCCCATGCTGCGCCATTATTTCTATGCGAAATGGTATCATCAAAGCCTTCCCCGGAAAAGGTAATGTCAAAAGACAGAACACTAAAGTCCAGCTCGTAAAAAAAATTCCCAAGAATCGCCGATACTCCCCATGAACACTTGAAACATGTAAGAACTCTATCTTCATTATAATAGCCGGCTATCCTCAATTCCGGGTCAGGGAGATTCCTGACCTGGAATATGAATTGATACGTCTTCTTAGGCGTTTTTATTTTTAGAATAGTAACATCTGATCTATCATAAGCCGGTCTTATCAGGTAATGACCCTTATCCAGATGTTTGATTGTTCCGTTTTTGATTTCCAACTGAACACTATCATACTTTCCGGTAGAAATAGTAACCTGGTTATCTATTCCCAGAAATAAAGTCCTGAAACCATCGATAGAAACAGAAGGCTCTTTATTAGTTAAGATGTTTTGGCCAAAAGCTGTAAGACATAGCAGGAAAGATGTGCCTGCGAGAATCCCATTTCTCATAAATAGCATTTGTTTAAGTTTACTAAAAAGCCCTGCCTTTTGTAAAGCAGGGCCCCGAGTTCTAAACCGTCCTTATCCAAATAATCAGTTTTTCGCGATATCGAATTTCCTGAAAATTGCCCTTACGCTATTCTGAATTTCTTTATTTGTTAGATTTTTACTGTTTACTTCATCCGTGGTCCATCCCTGCCATACCGCCCTGTCCGTTTTCGCATCAATCATCGTAATGGTTACCGTTCCTTCTCTTGCGGGTACATTATAACTGTCATATCCCATGAATTGCGAGGGATAATATACATTAATAAGCCGGCGTGAATAGGGATTGTAAAAGGTCCTTGAAAAAGGCTGTGAATAAACAGGATCTGATCTTTGCTGCACGGATCTTTCTACCAGTACATCGTAGCTTAATAAAACGTCAGGGTGGCTTTTTGATTCTTTCCAGCCAGCCGATTTTTCCAGCTCTTTGCTTACCGCTTCGCGCATTTTTTGTTCGGTCAGGTCATTGCTCCTGTTGCGATCATGCTTACCTTCCCCACCTTTATCAATCCAGGCGAAAGTTTTGTATTGGCTGAAATCGGCTTTATCGTCTTTTTTAACATGCACCGCGGAGACACAACTTGCCAGCAAGAAGACGATAAGTAAATACCCGCTCCACAGTTCCCGGTTCCTCATCATGGTTTTTCCTTTTTGATCGTTGATCAATGTTCTGACAACCTACAAACGGAAAAAATGATGCCGCCAATATTAAAGAGTTGTGAAAAATGGAAATACGGAACACGGATCGGGTGGATTAACACAGATTTTCCTTGTAATATTTCATGTTATCTGCAATTTTTCACAGATAAATCCGCATAGATCCGTTTAATCTGTGCCATCCCTGTTCCATTCCCTACGGTAACCCGATCTCGAAATGCTGTTCGGGAATTTGTACATCCTGGAAACCCTTTCGGACCAGGCGCCGCTGAAATTCCTGCTGTACATTGTATTCACCATGTACAAGGAATAATTGCTTTACCTGCCGCATATCCTGGCAGGCCAGCCACTGACTCAGATCTTCATAATCGCCATGCGCACTCATGCTGCGGATGGAACCAATCTCAGCATGCACTTCATGCTCCACCCCAAATATGCTCACCTGTTTTGCCCCGCTCATTAACCTTGCCCCTAAAGAATGCGGCTCACAATAACCCGTAAGAACAATCGTGTTCCGGCTATTCTCCACATTATTGCTGATATGGTGTTTTACTCTCCCCGCATCCGCCATACCGCTGGCAGAAATGATTACCATGGGCCCAGCCTGGAAATTGAGGGCTTTTGATTGATCTACGGTCTTGATATATTTTAAGCCCCTGAATGAAAACGGGTCATTATCCGATTCCATGATCTTCTGGATGGTTTTATTAAAATAAGCAGGGTAATGCTTGACGACCTCGGTCGCTTCAATACTCAGCGGGCTATCTACATAATAATTCAGTTCCGGAAGACGGTTCTCTACTTCTAATTGATTCAATCCATACAATAATTCCTGTGTCCGGCCAACACTGAATGCCGGAAGGATTAGTTTCCCTTTCTTCTGGATACAGGCTTTTTCCACCCATTGCAATAAAAGGTCAGGAGTAGTAGCCACAGGATCATGCAGGCTGTTTCCATAAGTTGACTCCAACAGGATATAATCGGCCTGCCGGAAAGTTTCAGGCGACCTCAGAATTACATCACGGTAACGTCCGACATCACCACTAAAAGTCAATTTCGTTTCCTTACCATTTTCAGTTATGTTAACATGAACACAGGTGCTGCCAATGATATGCCCGGCATCCGTGAACATCGCTTTTACTCCATCGATTACATCATACCACGTTCCATATTCCACTTCAACAAACTGATCCATGCATTTCCTGGCATCATCAATGGTATATAATGGCTGCGCATCCAACACAGTTTGAGCAGCACGCCGTTTATTGGCATATTTAATTTCGTCCATTTGTATCTCCGCCGAATCCAATAACAGGATTTGTGTAAGTTCTCTCGTGGCAG
>JAUZOA010000070.1 GCA_030706685.1 Bacteroidota bacterium | reverse complement strand
TTTACGCGAAATGAGTTGCGGCTTACCGTAAGATGAATCTCATTATTTCCCTGCGCTGCGGGCGATGAAGAAATAGAATATAACCTTGGAGCAATAGGAGAAAGGATCCTGATCACTTCTGTAAACTGCGATGGATCCTTTATTGGATAAATCCGCAATAAGTCAATGAGGTCCATCCGCACATCAGGAATTTCCTGTTGCACAATGGCAGCGTATTTTTTTATAGCGGATGTAAGAAGGTAACAAATATTGAGTTTTTCGGTTAACAGGTTTTCAACCGTGTCCTTAGCCTTTGCTGTTTCAACTACAAGATTCCTGTCAATGCCCGTTAATGATAAGATCTGGTCGACGATTATTTTTTTGTTGACCGGGATAATCGCTATCGCGTCACCGGGTTCATATTCCACCGGATCTTCTGTACCGATTTCAATATGAAAGGTCTGTTTATGGGAGCCCCTGTCATTTAAATTGATATTGGTAAGAATAGTGCCTGTATAATTTTTTTTACCGGTTGCTTTTTTAAGCGCAGCCTGCACAGGAACTGCGGGTGGCGATGCCACGACCTGGGTTTCCAATGCCATGATTACTTTTTCAAACCATGCTTCAGCATCTTCTTCATAGTCAACATCGCATTTTTGCAAAGGCACTATTCTTTTTGCTCCAAATTGATGGAATCGCGCATCTACATCCTCACCCGTTTTGCAATAGAAAGGATAAGAAGTATCTCCAAGAGCCAGCACACTATACTTCAGGCCGGGAAGTGATAATTCATTTTCCTGGATATAATCATAGAATTTTTTAGCCATGGCCGGTGGTTCTCCTTCACCTTGTGTGCTGATGACTACGAAAAAATATTCCTCCTTCGCCAGGTCGGTCAACCGGTATTGATCGAACGCTGTCAGCCTTGCATTAATTCCTCTTTTTTTAGCAACGGCTGCCAGGTGTGTGGCCATTCTTTTGGAATTGCCCGTCTCTGTACCAAATACCAGGCTGATCTTTTTGACGGGTATATTGATGGCACCCTGTTCATGGGTGTGCGCAGCGCCGTTTGTCTTTCCCCTGGCTACGATGCCGGAAAGATAGCCGTTGATCCAGATAAGTTCTTCTTTGGAAAAACCATCTATCAGTTCATGGAGCTTCTTTAATCTTTGTTCTTCGAGCATTTTATATACTAATGGGTTTCGATTAATTCCCTGAATACAGATCCGGGCTCAGCCGGATCAAACCAGTTAAAATCCTTATGCAGTTTCACCACATCGCCGACAATAATCAATGAAGGTGAGCTGAATTGTTTTCCTGAAAAATCATTCCTGCAATTGTTCAGTGTTGTAATATGGACCTGCTGGTGAATTGTAGCCGCCTGTTCTATCACTGCCAGGGGTGTAACAGGTTTCCGCGAATAACGCAAGAGCAATTCTGCAAGACCAGGAACATTTTTAGCAGCCATATAAAATACGAGCGTGTCATTGCTTGCAGCGAGGCTTTTCCATTTTTCAGGACTGTAATAACTATTCGGGTTGAATGTGGCAAACTGTACGGTCTTCGAATATCCTCTTGCCGTCAGCGGTATACCCGCATAGGCAGAAGCTCCCGAAGCCGCTGTAATCCCGGGAATGATCTCAAAAGGGATATTGTTTTCCTGCAAGGCGGTTAATTCATCCAACACATTGCTGAAAAAAGCTACATCCCCTCCTTTCAGGCGCAATACCTTTTTGCCGTTAAGAGCATTTTCAATAATCAGTGTATTGATCTCATCCTGGGAAAGAGACGCACTATTATATCCCTGCTTGCCTGCGAGAATGATCAGCGCTTTTTGAGAAGCGTATTGATCAATGATACCGGGGTTAACAAGCCTGTCGGTAATGATTATATCCGCTTTTGCCAATCGCTTTTGCAGTTTTATCGTGATAAGTTCAGCATCACCCGGGCCAGCGCCGGCAAGAGTTACTATGTAATGGGGTGTACTCATTTTGATCTACTCCTTGAATCGACTAAATAGTCAAAAAAATTATTGCAACAATACCGCTGCTACTGTACTATTGCTTGTTTCGTCAATTAATATGGCGCTCCCGTTCAGGCTAATTTTATCATACGCGTCATACACTAATGGTGATGCCGTTTTAATAGTCGCTTTTACCACTTCATTCAATTTAACAGTATCCTCCACGGGCTGACGTTGCAGGCTGTTTACATCAAGTTTATACTCAATATCCCGGACCACTGCCCTTACCAGCCGGCTATTATGCTGCAAATAATATCTATTGCCCGGTTGAAGAGGTTTATCATCCATCCAGCATAGTAATACTTCCAGTTCATTACTACTACCGGGAAGATTATCTGTTTTTACAATTGAATCACCCCGGCTGATATCAATATCATTACTTAGCTGTAGCACGGCAGCCTGCGGGGCAAACACTTCATCCACTTCTTTGCCACCTGTTTCCAGTTTGGCGATGGTTGTTTCGATATCAGCAGGTAAAATTTTTACTTTATCGCCTTTTTTGTAGATACCGCTGATAACCTTTCCCGCATAACCCCTGTAATCATGCAGGCCATCTGTTTGCGGCCGTATAACGAATTGTACCTGGAACCTTGGATCAGCAAGGTTGATATCATTGTCTATTTGCACTTCCTCCAGGATCTCCAGCAGCGGTCTTCCTTCATACCAGTCCATATTTCCGGACCTGTCAACAATATTATCGCCTTTCAGGGCGCTGATGGGGATATAGGTTACTTCTTTTAATGCCAGCTGTTTTGCTACTTCCGCATAATCGATTACTATGTTATTAAATACATCCTGTGAATAATTAACAAGATCCATTTTATTAATAGCTACTACTACATGCGGTATCTTCAGCAGGGATGCGATAATAGAATGACGGCGTGTTTGCTCTGCTACACCCTGCCTTGCATCAACCAGGACAATGATCAGGCTTGTATTGGAAGCCCCTGTTATCATGTTTCTTGTGTATTGAACATGCCCGGGAGCATCCGCGATGATGAATTTTCTTTTTGGAGTAGAAAAGTAACGATAGGCTACATCGATAGTAATGCCCTGTTCTCTTTCTGCACGCAGACCATCTGTAAGCAGCGCCAGGTCAATAGAGCCGTCTGATTTGTTCCTCGTTTGCTTCTCGAGCGCTTCCAGTTGGTCAACCAGGATATTTTTGCTATCGTAGAGCAAACGACCAATCAATGTGCTTTTGCCATCATCAACGCTTCCTGCTGTTATAAATCGTAGTAAGTCCATATCCCTGTCCCCTAAAGGGGAACCTGGTTTGTATCAGTCTTTCAGTTTTGAAAGACTAAGTGATTAAAAAAATTTTACTTATAAGAACTCTCCCCCTACTCCCCTTCAGGGGTTGGGGTTTAAAAGTATCCATTCTTCTTCCTGTCTTCCATGGCTGCTTCCGTTACTTTATCATCAATTCTTGTTTCACCTCTTTCGCTGATCCGGGTAGAGATGATTTCATTGATCACTTCATCCAGCGTTCCCGCACTGGATTCTACTGCAGCCGTACAAGTCATATCACCCACGGTACGATAGCGGACTTTTTTAGTGACTACTTTGTCGGTCTCGTCTATCCGTATAAATCCCGATACAGCTACCAACTGCCCTTCATGTTCGATTACTTCCCGGTCATGAGCGAAATAGATGGAAGGCAGGTCAATCTTTTCTTTACGGATATAATTCCAGATATCAAGCTCGGTCCAGTTACTGATCGGGAATACCCGCACATTCTCTCCTTTTTGAATCCTGCCATTATAAATGTTCCATAACTCAGGTCTCTGTAATTTGGGATTCCATTGCCCGAATTCATCGCGGACAGAAAATATTCTTTCCTTGGCTCTTGCTTTTTCCTCATCCCGCCTGGCGCCACCGATGCAGGCATCGAATTTGAATTCTTCAATAGTATCCAATAATGTATATGTCTGTAACCAGTTACGGCTTGCAAATTTTCCTTTCGGTTCTGTAAGATTCCTTTGCCGGATCGTATCCTCAACTTTTCTCACCACTAATGTCGCATTAACCTTTTCCACCAGGCTGTCACGGAATTCTAATGCTTCAGGGAAATTATGCCCGGTATCAATATGTACTAAAGGAAAAGGGATTTTGCCGGGAGCAAAAGCTTTTTTGGCCAGGTGAACTAATGTAATCGAATCTTTGCCGCCACTGAAAAGCAATCCGGGCTTTTCAAATTGCGCTGCCACTTCCCGGAAAATATGAATGCTCTCGGCTTCCAATTGCTCCATGTAATCCAAATGATATTGACTCATAAATTATCTTCTTATTGTCTACTCACCGAGTAGACTTTATAATCAAAAAAATTTATCCTTCCTGTTTCATCACTGTTGTATGCAAACCACA
Organism: Bacteroidota bacterium; assembly: GCA_030706685.1. Classification (GTDB taxonomy): domain Bacteria; phylum Bacteroidota; class Bacteroidia; order Chitinophagales; family Chitinophagaceae; genus VBAT01. Next base: position 27,073 of record JAUZOA010000070.1, on the reverse strand, counting down.
TTCTTTCTGCGATGTTTCCCACCACCATCTTCCTGCCCGCGGATCTTCGCCGGGTTCAACCACTCTTGTGCAGGGAGCGCAGCCGATACTGATAAATCCTTTATCGTGTAATGGATTATACGGAACATTGAATTTGTTTATATACTCCAGTACTTCACCATAAGTCCAGTTAATAAGCGGGTTGAATTTGTATAACTGCTTTTCTTCCGACCATTCTATCATTGTCATATTCTGGCGGTTAGCGGATTGTTCGGCTCTCAAACCTGTTATCCAGACCTTTGCCCCTTTCAATGCCCTGTTCAATGGTTTTACTTTCCGGATATGACAACAACCCTTCCTGTTTTCCACTGATTCATAAAAACTATTGATTCCTTTTACAGCAACAAATTCTTCGACATCAGATGCTTCAGGAAAATAAACATGCACTGGTTTTTTATACCGTGCCGTTGTGCGGTCAAGCAATTCGTAGATTTCATTGAATAATCTGCCCGTATCAATTGTAAAAATTTTTACGGGCAGATCATTTTTAAAAATACTATCTGTAAGTACCTGGTCTTCCTGGCCGAGTGAGGACGAAAATACCACCTCGCCGGGAAAAAGTTCAGCTACCAGTTTTATTGCATCGGGTAACGAACTGTTTTCAATTTTCTTTATCTGTTCTTTACCCAGCATTACAAATTTGGCTGTGGCGTATAACGCAGGTACGGTTTTACCACTTTTACTCCTTTAGGGAATTTTTTGATGGCGTCTTCAGTTGATACAGCAGGAACAACGATTACATCTTCGCCGCTTTTCCAATCGGCCGGTGTAGCTACGCTATAACCAGCTGTCAGTTGCAGGGAATCAATTACACGTAAAACCTCAACAAAGTTTCTGCCGGTAGAAGCGGGATAAGTAATCATCAGTTTAACTACTTTATCAGGCCCGATCACAAATAGCGACCTGACTGTAGCGGTTGCAGAAGCATTCGGATGAATCATATCATACAATTCAGCAACTTTCCTGTCCGGATCGGCAATCAATGGAAAGTTTACTGTCGTATGCTGTGTTTCGTTAATGTCCTTCACCCAGCCTTCATGTTTATCCATAGGATCAACACTTACAGCGAGTACTTTGACATTCCGTTTGGCAAATTCATCTTTCAGCAGGGCCGTTTTTCCCAATTCTGTTGTACACACTGGAGTATAATCAGCAGGGTGCGAAAATAAAATGCCCCAGCTATTGCCGAGGTATTCATAAAAATCAATTTCACCGGCGGTTGTCTGTGCTTTAAAGTTGGGAGCAACATCCCCTAAACGTAATGCCATATAAATAAATTTAAGGTTACGAAAATAAGTCAAACCAGCTATCCCACCAACTTTGTGGACTATTTTAATCGGATTTTTATTTCATCTGCAGAAGGTCAACAAGTGTCTTGTTTTCGAGAACATCCAGGGTGGCGTCCCGAACCTGCTTCATAATATCATGAAGACCACAACTCAATTCGTCACAATTATCGCATCTTTTGTAAAAATTCAGGCTTACACAGGGCAACATGGCCACGGGCCCATTTACCAAACGAACAATCGTCACTACCTTCACCTGGGCAGGATCCTTCTTGAGATAATAGCCCCCGCCTTTCCCCTTTTTGCTTTCCAGGATATCGGCTTTTTTTAGCTCCAGTAATATATTCTCCAAAAATTTGAGGGGTACTTTTTTCTTAGCCGAAATTTCCGAAATCAGAACAGGGCCCTGGTTATATCTTTCGGCCAGGTAAGCAAGCGCCTTAAATGCGTATTGTGATTTTTTAGACAGCATCTTATTTTATCAGTTGCAGTTTATAATGAATAGCCGAATTTTTTTTTAGCATAGCAGATACGCCGCAATATTTTTCCAGGGATAGTTCAATGGCTTTCTTCACCTTCTCCTTATTCGCAGGATCAGTTTTGATCGTGTATATGACGAGAATATCTTTAAAAACCTTTGGATGCTCCTTAGTTTGTTCTGTTTCCACGTCAATAGAAAGATCCGAAAACGCCACTCTCATTTTTTTTAATATATCTACTACGTCAATTCCCGAACAACCCGCCAGGCCCGATAAAAGCAAAGACTTTGGACCCGGTCCTTCTTTCCTGTTTCCATCAAGAGTTATTGAATGGGGGTTGCCTTCCTGGCGGCTTTCAAAAACTTCATCGTGTTTCCACTTTGTCGAGGTCTTCATACTGGTGCTTTTTATCTATAAGAATATTTTCTAACGTCCAGGGAATTCCCTTTACAAAATTATGCCGTCTTTCAGGACAACCCTGTTTATCGCAAATAGGGCATTGAAATGGCATGCAACCATCTGAATGAACAAACATCTCAACCGATTCCCCGAATTCTTTTTTAACTATCCTGGCCAATGCCTCCACTTCTTCGTGTCCCTGTTGTACATTCAGGTACCAGGGCACTGTCAGGTGACAATCCAGGTGTAACACACTTCCATATTTTATCACCCGCAAATTATGAAGGTCGATCCAGTTCTCCCGGCGGGTAGTATTCAACACATCCACCATTTTACCCAATAGTTTCTCATCCGCTTCATCCATTATTCCCGCTATGGACTGGCGGACTATTTTATAGCCGGTGTATACAATAAAACCTCCGAAAAAAATAGCGACAGCACTATCAATCCAATAACGTCCCGTAAAAAATAAAAGCAATAACCCTGCAATGATCCCAAGTGTGGAATACGTATCACTTTGTAAATGTTTTCCGCTGGCTTCCAATGCCAGTGAATTATTTTTTTTGCCCGTAATGACACAGAAATATCCCATAATAAAATTAACAACAGCCGTTGCTCCAACCAGCCATATCCCGACGTCAATCCTTTTTAAAGTCACCGGGTGAATGATATGCTGAATAGCTTCGTATAGTATGATCGTTCCTGCTACACCGATCAATGTCCCTTCTATGGCAGCCGAAAGGAATTCGGCCTTCCCATGGCCATAAGGATGATCTTTATCCTTTGGCTTGGCAGAAATGTATAAACTGTATAGACCTATGAATCCAGCCGCTACATTCACGATGCTTTCCATTGCATCGGTAAGGACAGCTACGGAATGAGTAAAATAATAGGCAATGAATTTTACAGCAAGCAATATAATGGATACACCTGCTGCCCATTTTTGGACCTGTAAATTCTGACTGGATGTTTTCAAGAGCCGGCAAGTTAATTAAATCCTGCCAGAGGTTTTTCGCACCGCATTGTTGCTGGTTAAAAATTATTGATTACTAAGTACTGATTATGATGAACCTCAAAATCACATTGACTTTTCTGATTGTTATAAAACACCCGATAATCAATAACAAATAATACAACATATTACATCATAGTAGCATAACGGTTTTGTATAAAACCCCAGTTTACCACTTTCCACCAGTTATTGATGTAATCCGCTCTTTTATTCTGGTAGCGCAAATAGTAAGCATGTTCCCATACATCCAGCCCAAGAACCGGGAATCCTTTTATATCACTGATATCCATCAATGGGTTATCCTGGTTAGGTGTAGAACCGATCCTGAGTTTTTTATCCCCATCAATAAATAACCAGGCCCAGCCACTGCCAAAACGATTCTTACCGGCGTCTCCAAACTGGTTTTTAAAGCTATCAAATGAATTGAAACTTTCTTCCAGCGCTGTCAGCAATTTCCCGGATGGCTTTTCTGTACTGGCAGACGACATGCTTTTCCAGAAAAATTCATGATTATAATGACCGCCGCCGTTATTTCTCATTTTGACAGAATATTTTGAGATTTTTGTCAACACATCTTCCAATGGCTTAGTCATATCTACTCCCTCGCTCTTTGCAGCATCCTGTAAGTTGGTGGCATAAGCCGCTGCATGGCGGGAATAATGAATTTCCATGGTCATACTGTCAATCGCTTTATCCAGCGCATCATAAGAATAGGGAAGCGGCTCCTGTTTAAACCCTGTACTGAATTTTGCCCCATCAAAAGTCTTTACGGCACCCCATGCTTCTGACATAGAACCACTGGCAGCGATACCGGCAGTGAGGGCTAAAGTAGCTTTCGCAGAGTTGGCAAGAAACGATCTGCGTGAAGTAGTATTTTTTTTCATAAATAGAGAATTAAGAATAGTAAAGTTAGCCCTTCTTTGCATTTAGCCATTTTAAAAATCGGCGAATCGGACCTCCCGCCATTTTTGCAAAACGATAATACCATTCTTTATTGAGAAGCTGTGAATCCCGCATCGCCTTGTAAGTCAGGAAAAGACCTATGGGCACCAATACAAACGTAGCCAGCCACATGCCTGTGAAGGGAGTTAATGTATTTTCCTTTGCAAATTTTTCACCGGTAGTAGTTGCAAAATAAAAGACCATGAAAAAAATGATCGCGAAGATAAGAGGAGTACCAAGCCCTCCCTTCCGGATAATTGAACCCAGTGGCGCCCCGATCAGGAACAAAACCAGGCAGGCAAGTGAAAGAACAATCTTTCTATGCCATTCTATCTGGTGCCTCCTCAGGTTTCTTTCCTTCTCGTCCAGGTTATGCATAGTTGATTCAACAGTATTTCGCAAGGCAGCCACCTGGCTGATAGTCCTGTTATAGGTCATCAGCCGGGCCGAATCAGGAAGTAATTCTTCAAAAGTTTTTGCTTTTTTAACCCTGCCACTGGTATCTGCGGGAAAATTCTTTGTCGAAACAGTATCAAAAAAGCGGGCAAAAGAAAGTACCGAATAAATGTCCTTGTTCATTTGCTTGTATGCCTGCGCGTTTTCCTTTTTCAACGAATCAATGGTCTTATCCAATTGCCGCATACTATAGACGCGTTCATTGTTTTGATTTACACTGTCAGGGGTCCGGCTGGTCAACCCAAAAGAACTCAGATCGAATTGCGTTTTATATTTCTTAAAGCCAAGACGGATATAGTTGGTTTGCGCCCCCCCGTTTCTATCCGTTCTTTCTTCGTAACGCCATCCGTCTTCCAGGTTGAATTCAAGGAACCGCTTGTTCGCTGAAACACGCATCAGCCCGCTTTTGGCAATAATAAAGTTATCCTGGGTATTATTTTGCTCATAAACGATTACATCCCTGATCACGCTGTCATTCGCTTCTTTCTTCCCGATTTTGATAGCAAACCCTTCAATCTTGTCATAAAAAACACCTTCCTGGAGATCAAAAGCCGGCTTGGCCTGAACAATATCCGATAATAATGTTCTGGATTTAAGGTTCGCGACCGGAATGATATAATTCGCAAACAAAAAAGCCACCCCGCTTATAAGTATGGCAACAAGAAACAAAGGCCGCATGAACCTCAGCAAAGAAATGCCGGAAGATTTGATCGCCACTAATTCAAAACTTTCTCCCAGGTTGCCAAATGTCATAAGGGAAGAAAGGAGGATGGCCAGGGGCAATGCCAGGGGCACCAAAGCGGCGCTCTGGTACCAGATGAATTTGAGAAGGATGGCCGGGCTAATTCCCTTCCCGACAAAATCATCTATCCAAAGCCAGAAGAACTGCAAAATCAGCACCAGCAATGTAATAAAGAATGTCGATACAAATGGTCCAACAAATGCTTTAATTACGAGTTTATCTAACTTTTTGAACACTTACCTTTAGTTATGGATAAAGCAAAAATAAGGCTTTCGCAAAAGGAGTCTGAATTGGTTGCCAATGCTGACTGGATTTTAACAAAGAATGGTATCCTTCAAAAAGCGAAATATATACTGGAATACCTGCAAGGGCAGCAACAGCAATTTTTTTCATCGCATCCCGCTGCTGTTCCTGCAGAGGTAATGGCTATTTCTCCCAAGATTTCAAAAGGAGAAAACTACAAAGGGCTGCCGTACCTCGTACTCGATTTCCCGAGGTTCTTCGACAGGGAGGATCATTTTGCTGTTCGCTGCATGTTTTGGTGGGGAAATTTTTTCAGCATCACTCTCCACCTGTCAGGAATATATAAAACCAAATACGAAAATAAAATGGAAGCCTCTTTTATGTTTCTGAAAGAAGAGGGCTTTTTTATTTCGGTCGGTGAAGATCAATGGGAGCATCATTTTGAAACAACGAATTACCGGCAACTGAATAAAATGAACCAGGATGAATTCAGGAAACATCTCGCTGGCAGGAACTTTATCAAACTGGCAAAAAGATTCCCTCTTGAACAATGGGAGGATGCCGGCGACATCTTATTGGCTTCCTTCTGTAAAATGATAAACTGGCTTGGGAGTTAATTACCAAGACGGTGAAAAAGGTCCTTAACCTGGTGATCCCATAAAAGGCTTTGGTCTTTGATATCTTTTTTTTCTGCAAAATCCTTTACCACTAATATCGTTTGATTAGTGATCTCTGATTTTTCGATGCGGAATTCAAAGTATTCTTCTTTGGGAGCCTGTAGCCAGTGAAACCGTATGAATTTATCTACTTCACTTTCCAGTACCTCGGCTTTATCGAAAGTACCGTTCCAGCCAAAATAAAATATATTGTCTCTCTCATCTACTTTATCGGCAAACCATTCCCCAAGACCGGCAGGGGTGGAAAGAAATTCGTATAAAATGGAAGGCGAACATCTGACAGGAAACTCTAACGTATATAATTGCTTACTCATCGTGGGGTATTAAAATCCTTCTGTGCGCTGCAATAATAAAAAATAAATGATTGTATTAAAATATTTTTTTCGCCTGTTTTACCCTTATCCTGAAGGTATATTGCCATATATATAATAAAATTTATTGAATTACGTTAAAGAAAAGTAAAGTTTTTTTGGCAAATATTGGGGAATTCCTTTAAATTGCCTTGAAGTCCAATATATTCTGACGAAAACCGACACCGTGCTGGGTACTTTTTAAGGGCTAACCTTAACCAAAACTTTAATTCTTTAACCCTTTAAATAACCCGTTTAACCTACTACCTATGAGCATGAGACAATTGAAGATCACGAAGTCTATTACAAATCGTGAATCTCAAAGTCTGGAGAAATACCTCCAGGAAATTGGTAAAGTAGAGCTGATTACTCCTGAAGAAGAAGTTAAATTAGCCACCCTTATTAAACAAGGTGATCAAAGGGCTTTGGATCGTTTGACCAAAGCAAACCTGCGTTTTGTGGTATCTGTTGCCAAACAATATCAAAACCAGGGACTATCCCTTCCCGACCTGATCAATGAGGGCAACCTGGGACTCATCAAAGCCGCCCAGCGTTTCGACGAAACCCGTGGTTTCAAATTCATTTCTTACGCAGTTTGGTGGATCCGTCAAAGTATCCTGCAGGCCCTGGCCGAGCAGTCACGCATTGTTCGCCTGCCATTGAACAAAGTAGGTCTTACCAACCGTATTCAAAAAGCCTATTCCCAGTTGGAACAGGAATTTGAAAGAGAACCCTCCGCGGAAGAATTGGCCGAAATGCTGCAGATGGACCTCGAAGAAGTTTCAGCTACACTGGGCATATCTGCCCGCCATGTAAGCATGGATACTCCCCTTTCCGAAGGCGAGGACAATACCTTACTGGATGTGCTGGAAAATCCCAACGCGGAAAAAACTGATAATGAGCTGGACCACAAGGAATCACTGAAAACAGAAATTGACCGCTCACTTAAAACCCTGACCGAAAGGCAAAAAGAAGTGATCTGTTATTTCTTCGGTATTGGCGTGGATCATCCCATGAGCCTCGAGGACATCGGCGAAAAATTCAACCTCACCCGGGAACGCGTACGGCAAATCAAGGACAAGGCCATTACCAAATTAAGAACTACTAACCGTTGTAAACTTTTAAGAACTTATTTAGGCGCATGATATAATTTATACACTACGTATCTTTACAATTCTTTTAAAAGTGAACATCATGATGTTCACTTTTATTTTTTGTGTCAAAGAAATCTCTCGTGATATATGTTCAACAGTTTACAGGAAAAGTTAGAATCCGCCTTTAAAGGGTTAAAAGGTCAAAGCCGCATTACCGAGCTCAATATCGCCACTACGGTAAAAGAAATCCGCCGCGCGCTGGTTGATGCGGACGTCAACTACAAGATTGCCAAGGAATTTACTGACAAGGTAAAAGATAAGGCCATGGGCGAAAAAGTGATCAATGCGATCAGCCCGGGCCAATTAATGATCAAGATTGTAAAAGATGAGCTGACCGAGCTCATGGGCGGCGAGGAAGCGGCTTTCAATGCCAAAGGAAACCCGGCTGTGATACTTATCGCCGGCTTGCAGGGTAGCGGTAAAACTACATTCAGCGGCAAACTGGCCAATTATTTAAAAACAAAAAAAGGCCTGTCTCCCATGCTGGTGGCAGCAGATATTTATCGCCCTGCTGCGATGGAGCAATTAAGAATACTTGGTGAACAAATAGGCGTTGATGTACATATTGAAGAAGAAAATAGAGATGCCGTTTCGATAGCGCAAAACGCGATAAAGGAATCAAAAAGCAAGAACAAAAATGTCGTTATCATCGATACAGCCGGGCGCCTGGCCATTGATGAAGCCATGATGACAGAGGTGGCCGATATCCGCAATGCAGTCAAACCACAGGAAATATTGTTCGTGGTAGACAGCATGACCGGCCAGGACGCTGTTAATACGGCCAAAGCTTTTAATGACCGTCTCGACTTTACCGGTGTGGTGCTTACGAAGCTCGATGGTGATACAAGAGGTGGCGCCGCCCTTTCCATCAAATATACCGTTCACAAACCGGTCAAATTTGTCAGCAGCGGCGAAAAGATGGAAACACTGGATGTCTTTTACCCTGAACGCATGGCGCAGCGTATCCTCGGGATGGGTGATATAACGACATTAGTGGAAAAAGCCCAGGAGCAATTTGATGAAGAACAGGCTAAAAAACTGGAAGGAAAGATCCGCAAGAATAAATTTGATTTTGCTGACTTTAAAATGCAACTCGAGCAGATCAAGAAAATGGGCAATATGAAAGATCTTCTCGGAATGATTCCCGGCCTGGGCAATAAGATCAAAGACCTTGATGTAAATGAAGATTCTTTTAAAGGAATAGAAGCGATGATCAATTCAATGACCCCGGAAGAAAGAAACAACCCTGACCTGATAAATGGCAGCCGCCGCAAACGGATTGCGTCAGGTTCAGGAAAAGATATCAGCGAAGTAAATGCCTTTATGAAACAGTTTGAACAGATGAGAGATATGATGAAAGGAATGAATAAAATGGGCATGTTTGGCAAAATGATGCCCGGGATGAAACGATAATTATCAATCGGGTAATATGCGCAGAGATAGGGCATGCCCTGTCTCTGCGCATATTACCCGATTTGGCATTTTACCCTACCCTTCTTATCTTCGCCATTCCGGTATCTACCGGAATTAACAATTATTGTTTAACGCCTTTAAATGTCTATTTAAAATGGCAGCAAAAATCCGACTGCAACGTCACGGGTCAAAAAAGAGACCCTTCTACTTCATCGTCGTTGCCGATGCCCGCAGCCCCCGCGACGGGAAATTCATCCAGAAATTAGGTACTTACAACCCCCTGACAGTTCCGGCTACTATACAGCTGGACCGCCAGAAAGCTTTGGAATGGCTCAGCAAGGGCGCTACCCCTACTGACACGGTTCGCCGCATCCTCAGCTTCAAGGGAGTATTATACCTGAAACACCTTTTACGTGGTGTAAAACTGGGTTTATTTGACGAAGCGACTGCGATGGAAAAATTCACCAAATGGAGCGCAGAACATGATGCCCAGGTGAAAAAACGCCAGGAAGACGCTTACCGTAACAAAAGAGCCAAACGCCCGATGCCGGGTCGCAGACCCGAGCGGAAGGCCGAAGGCAGCGGTAATCAGGGATAAATCATCCGCGTCCTGAAAGTTCTCATAAGGCGATCAGCCAGCCGGCTGATCGCCTTATTTATTGGCCGGCTGTGTAAATTATCATGAATGAATTTCATATTTGTATTTATACTTGCAAGTCGTGACGGAATATTTTAAAATAGGAAAGTTTGTAGCCATTTATGGCCTGAAAGGTGAACTATTATTGAAACATTCACTTGGAAAGAAAACTTCATTAAAAAATGTGCAGGCGGTTTTTACAGAAGAAAAAAAAGATTCTTTTCTTCCCTGGTTCATTGAATCCTCCCGGATCAAAAACGAAGAAGAAATTTACCTGAAACTCGAGGGCATAGATACCAGGGAAGCTGCTGTCAAACTCTCGCAAAAAGAAGCCTGGCTGGCTGAACCCGATTTTAAAAAATTGGCTGCCAAAACATCACCGCTGAACCTTCTTGGCTATACAATCATCCAGGATGCAGAGCCGCTTGGCGAGATACTCGAGGTTATCGAACAGCCTCATCAATTGCTTTGCCGGATCGAAATTAACTCGAAAGAAGTATTGATACCCCTCCATGAACAGTCACTCCAAAAAATTGATCATAAAAAGAAACAGGTACTGGTAGAGCTGCCGGAAGGATTGCTTGATATTTATCTTGGCTGAAGCCTGTCACTCCAGTTTAATCATCTCTGATTTTATCGTTCGGGCTTTTTCTTTTAATTCAAAAGCAAGAATAGCGCCCTCGATGTTCGTTGCTATTATGCCAGGGTTTATATAAGCGGGAAGATCTGCCGCCACCCATATCCGGCACGAGCTATCGCTGCTGAGATACCCTGAACAGGAATGGTTCATAATCATTTTCGCGTTGCCGTCCGGCTTAAATGTTCTGGCAGGACCCGGGCGTGGGTTCGCAAGAAAAACTCCTTTTTGAGAATCGAATTCATGTATTTCTCCTCTCCTGAATAATAACCTTTGATCAGGCATATCCAGTTTAACATTTCCCTCGTATGTCTCATTCTTCGTAAGTAATATAAAAGTACTATCGGGTCCCGCATCCACTATGCGCCGATACCCTACAGAAAGATCTTGCATACCCAGTTGTTTTAGCAGTTGTTCCTCCACTTCGGGTGGGAGACCCTGGTCTTCCATTTCCGCTTGCCAGGATTTCATCAACGTATCAAGCTTTCCAAAAGACATTGTGTTCTTATACTCGCAATGATATTTTTTTTGACTATCTGCCAATAGCGAACAGCCACAAAGGAAAAAAACAATGAAGATTCTCATAAAAAAGGTTTATGGGTAATTACCTGGGACCCTTAATAAAATCTGCCAGTAATTTCATCCGGTAGTAAAGATTACTAAGCATCAATGATGTGTTATTCTTTACTTTCTCCACGCTATTGCCATTCATTTTCTTGATGATCCTTAGCTCTTCTATCTTTTCATCGATCTTGTCCACCAGTTTTTCCGCATCCCAGCCGATATATTTTTTATTCCGTTCATCGGTAACGTGGTGCGGCTCTATAACTCCTGCTTTTAATTTTTTGAATTTGAAATTGGCACTGATACAGTCCTTGACGGCCTCATTGCTCAGCATGTCTATCATTACGTCGGCCGATACATTGTTCAGGTATGCATTATGAAAAATATTCAGATTATTACGCAATTCACGTATTGCCTGTTTTTTTAACACATCATTGGTTTTCCCTTCTTTGGTCAGAAAGGTCAGCAAGTCTTTCAGGGGACCGATCCCGGTTTTAAGCCATTCAAGATTCATGAATCAAATATAGAGTATAGACAGGAAGCCGGAAAGCCCGAAGACTCGTCTGATAGAAGAAGGATTCTTCCGGACTTCCGGGCTTTCCAACTTCTGGTCCCCGGTCTTCCAGCCTTTGCGTAATTTTGAAATTCATGTCGATACCCCTGCCATATATCGCCCATCTGGATCTTGATTCTTTTTTCGTATCAGTCGAAATCATTAACAACCCCTCCCTCAAAGGAAAACCTGTGCTGGTGGGAGGATATGAAAGAGGCGTTGTGGCCGCTTGCAGTTACGAGGCAAGAAAGTTTGGTATCCATTCAGCTATGCCGATGAAAAAAGCTTTACAGCTTTGCCCTCATGCCATCGTTACCAATAGCAGCAGGGCCGATTACAGTAAATATTCGAGGTGGGTCACAGAAATCATTGCTTCCAAAGTGCCTTTGTTTGAAAAAGCAAGTATTGATGAATTTTATATTGACCTCACAGGGATGGATAAATTTTTTGGCGCAAGCCGGTATGCCAAAGAACTACGCCAGCATATAACCACCGAAACAGGTTTGCCTATCTCCTGTGGCTTGTCTTCGGCAAGGTTTATCAGTAAAATGGCTACTAATGAAGCAAAGCCAAATGGTTTCCTGGAAATACCCCATGGAAAAGAAAAAGATTTTCTCTGGCCCCTGGGCATTGAAAAAATAAACGGGGTAGGCAAACAAACTGAACAGCAGCTGAAAAATTTCGGCATCTATACCATTGAAGATATCGCCAAAACTCCCATTGAATTAATGGAAAGATATGCGGGCAAATGGGGAGAGTCTCTCTGGCACAAAGCCCATGGCATAGGCAGCGCGGAAATAACTACCGACTGGGAACAAAAAAGCATGAGCCATGAAAATACGTTTGATAAAGATTATAATGATATAGAATTTCTCCATAGTGAATTGGTCCGCCTGACCGAGAAAACAGCTTATTCATTGAGAGAAGATGAAAAACTGACCGGCTGTATCACCGTAAAGATCCGTTATTCGGATTTTGAAACCATATCCAAACAGGAAGCAGTCGATTACACGGCATTGGATGACGTGCTTATCGCCAAAGTAAAGGACCTCTTCAATAAAAGCTATCAAAAAGGAAGACCCGTAAGATTGCTTGGGGTACGTTTCAGCCAGTTCATACCTTTTACGATGCAGATGAGTTTATTCGACAATAACGCTGAAAAACTAAACCTCTACAAAGCTGTTGATGAAATTAAAAACCAGTTTGGCAGCAAAGCCATCGTTAAAGCGGTCACTTCCCCGCTTTCGGAAGGTACCAATCGTCATACTACCCGGCATAATAAAAAGAAGTCAGCGGATTAAACCCCTATCCTTCCCGCTCTTCCTTACCTTTAAGCCCTTAATCGAAAAAAATACTGAATATGAAAGTTTGGAAAGACTACCAGGAAAAGAATAAAGATCGTTTCCTGGCTGAAATGCTCGATCTCCTGCGTATCCCTTCCGTAAGTGCCAAAAGTGAACACAAAGCTGATATGCTGAAATGTGCTGAGGCTGTAAAAAAGAATATGCTGGCAGCTGGCGCTGATAAAGCGGAAGTAATGCCGACGAATGGTCATCCTGTAGTATACGGTGAAAAGATCATTGACCCGTCAAAACCCACCGTATTGGTATATGGTCATTACGATGTGCAGCCGCCTGAACCATTGGAACTATGGCATAGCGGGCCCTTTGATCCGGTAATCAAAGATGGCAAAGTGTACGCAAGAGGCTCGGCGGATGATAAAGGGCAATTCTATATGCATATCAAAGCGCTGGAAACACTGGTCAAAACCAATACGATGACCACCAATATTAAATTCCTGATCGAAGGAGAAGAAGAAGTAGGATCGCCCAATCTCGGAAAATTTGTTGCTGCTAACAAATCATTATTGAAAGCTGATGTTATTTTAATAAGCGATAGTTCCATGCTGAGTATGGAAAACCCTTCCCTGGATACAGGCGTTCGCGGGTTAAGCTATATCGAAGTGGAAGTAACTGCCGCCAACCGTGACCTGCACAGCGGGACCTATGGCGGCGCGGTAGCCAATCCTATTACTATCCTCGCAAAAATGATCGCGGGTTGCCACGATGAAAACAATCATATCACTATTCCCGGTTTTTATGATGATGTAGTAACGGCCAGCGCGGAAGAAAGAGCATTGATCAACAAAGCTCCTTATAATGAAAAAGAATATAAAGACGATCTCGGCGTCAAAGAACTCTGGGGAGAAAAAGGGTATACTACGTATGAACGAACCGGTATTCGCCCTACGATAGAAATAAACGGTATCTGGGGAGGTTACCAGGGTGAAGGAGCCAAGACTGTTTTGCCATCAAAAGCTACGGCGAAAATTTCTGCCCGGCTGGTACCCAACCAGTCATCCCATAAGATGACAGAAAAACTATTGGCTTATTTTAAATCAATCGCTCCATCATCCGTTACGGTCAAAGCGTTCGAACATCATGGAGGGGAACCTTATATGACCCCCATCGATAGTAAAGGATATAAAGCTGCTTCCAAAGCTGTGGAAACCACTTTTGGTAAAGCGCCGATCCCTGTTCGCGGTGGCGGCAGTATTCCTATCTGCTCTATCTTAGAAAAAGAACTGGGAATAAAGATCATCTTCATGGGATTTGGCCTGGACAATGATAACCTGCATTCGCCCAATGAAAAATATAATATTGAGAATTATTATAAAGGAATTGAAACGATTCCTTATTTCCATAAGTTTTTTGCGGAGGGTTAAAAAATTTATTTCTTCATATTGTAAGTCAGAAGCAAAATTTCTGACTTTTTTATTTTCTTTTTAACTTGGAAGAATGAGTCACTATTGTTTGAAACCATTTCCTGGTGTCGTCTTTTTTTAATTACTCATGTTCAAATTGGCGACCAGATAATGACAAAGGAGTGATAATTTTAACGTATGCCGGATAAAGAAAAACTCCGTCTCGATAAATACCTCTGGGCTATCCGTCTTTTCAAAACAAGAACAGTAGCCGCAGCAGCCTGCGATGCCGGCAAAGTAAAATTCGATGGCACACAGGCCAAGGCTTCCAAACATATTACAATCGGCGATGAATATGAAGTAAAAACTGAAGCCAAACGCTGGCGCATTAAAGTCACAGGCTTATTACACAACCGCGTCGCTTATTCTGATGCTATCAAATATTATCTTGATATTACTCCTGAAGAAGAGATCCAGCGTTTGCAATACCAGGCCGCCAGTTTTCACACGGGCAAAAGGCGCAGTAAGATCGGCCGGCCCACGAAGAAAGAAAGAAGAGAACTGGATGATTTCCTTGAAGAGGATTGACAAAGACTCTTTCGTTTACCTTTTTATTGACCGGGACCCGGCAGGATAGTGTACGATTTTCAAATCCCTGCTATAATTTCAGTCTTTAGGAAAGCTGTCATTGGCAGGAACGAAGCATCTCAAGATTGCTCCTGCCAAACGACAAGATCCTTAATAGTCAGTACAAGCTAAGCTTGTACACTATTCCGACAGTGTAGTTTTGAATTTCGAAAGCAACGTATTTTATATTATTTGGATTATTCAGGCACCGCCCTTGCCACCGTAAGCACCGGTATATTGGATTTTCTGTGCAGGTATCTTCCGAGCAGGTGATTGATCCATCCTCCGTGAATGGATTCTTTGCCGGGATTAATCACAATCAGGTCAGCTTCGACCTGCCGGGCATACGATAAAGTCTTCCCGGAAATGGAGTTTCCGTAATGAGTGGCAGTGCGATGTATTTTCAGTTGTGTATGATCGCTGAGCAACTGGTAAGCCCTGCCTACCCATTTGGTATCGCCGGTTTCTTTTCCATGGAGATCTTTTTTATAACCCATCAGGTGAATAATAGCATTGAATCGCCGGGCTATATACGTAGCAGCCGTCAGTTTACGGATGGGCAGAAAATCATTAATGGGCACTACGATGTTTTTCATGTGGCTGATATCCATATCTGGTGTAACGGTAAGGATCGGGCACTTTGTCTCTCTTGCCAGGCGGTTTATATTGACCTGGTACAGCCATTCGCCCAAAAAACGTTTGATATGCCGGGGAATAATAACAAGATCTATGCGATGCGTGATGATAAATTGCTTCATTACCGCAAACCAACTGCCTGTTGCCAGGGAAGTGGTAATGGAAAGCCCTTCACTCATGAGGTGGCTATAATTTTCAGCCAATATATTCAGCCTTCCCTCCGCATCCGCATTGGGATAACCAGGTGTATCCGGGGAAGAATCACGGGCATGGAAAAAAGGGGTGACCAATGCAGGCGAATGATTGTGAAGCAAATGAACATCGCACCGGAACTCATTGGCAATTGCGATGGCTTTTCCCACAACCATTTGAGTGTCCCGGTTAAAATTTACCGGTACCAGTATATGATTAAACAATTTTTTCACCTGCAGTGCTTACCTGCAATATAATATGCCTGGCTAAGGCGATAGTCAAGCCCTGATTAAAATACAATTAGAATAGAATCATTTTTGCATTGTGGGAAGCATAATAATGAAGGTGGTGCCTTGTTCAGGATCTGAGCTTACATCAATGCTGCCTTTGTGAAGACGTATTATCCGCCGGGTGAGTGTAAGCCCGAGGCCAAAACCGGATTCACCGTTCGCATTGGAACTCCGGTAAAACGGCTCAAATAAATGACTGATCTCTTCAGCGGAAATCGTATCGCTTTTATTGATGAAAACAAGTTTAGCTTCACGGCCTTTTAAAATAAGTCGCACCTTCACTGTTTTATCCGGCGAATATTTGCACCCATTTTCCATGATGTTCTTAAAAGCTATATGCAGCAGGTGAGGGTTGCCAAATACGATACATTCATTTTCATCTTCCGGCAGGTCGGGAAAATCAATCTCGGCCCGGAAGCCGGGGCTTTGCCTGATCACATCGCTGTGGGCTTTGAGTAAAATTTCATCAATACGGACCTTATTCAACTCAATGGCGCCCTGTGTTCCGGATTTGGCTATTTCCAGCAGGTTCCTGGTCAACTGGTGAAGGCCTTTTACATCTTCCAGTACCGAGGAAAGTACACGACGGTATTCATCACTGCTGCGTTCCTGCAGGAGGGCTACTTCTACCTGGCTGGAAACAGAAGTCAACGGGGTTGATAATTCATGAGAAGCATTTGCAATAAAACGTTTCTGGATATTAAATGATTCTTCAAGCCTGTTAAGGAGATCATTAAATGTGCTGTTCAATTCAGCCAGCTCATCTTTGTTATTCCCTGTGTAAAGCCTGTGAGAAAGATTTTGTGAGGTGATCAGCTTTACATCATGAATAGTTTCTTTTATGGGTTTGACCAGGCGGCGGGAAAACAAATACCCGGCAATCAATGTAACCAAAATTGCGACCGGGAGATATATGAGAAAGATATTTTCCAGGCTATTCAGGTATTCATGGCCGGGAATATTCTCGGCTGCTACCACGGTAGTAAAATGGCCCTCTGTTGAATAATAAAGAAGCACGTCTTTTTCCCCGGATTCATAAAAAATTTCTCCCTTTTCCCTCACACGTTTTAACAAGCTTGTGTCAGGATATACTGCAGTAGTGCCACTATCATGAAACTGGTAGATGAGTTCATTATTCTTCCTGTAAATAGTAATACTTTTATTGACAAGTGAGCCCGGCAGAGAAGCATCCATCGTTTTTATCAGGTTGCTTGTATCTTCTTTAAAAGTAGTGTAAAGATTGGCTGAATTCCGGGCCCGGCCCAGCAGGCGCTGGTGAAAATCATCCTCTACCTGCTGGCGGGTGACGTTATAAACAATAATAGCCACCACCAGCAATATGCCGGATACGATGACGGTAAACAACAAGTTGATCTTTGAAGTAAGCTTCATCAGCTTTTATCTTTCAGTATATAGCCCATTCCTACCTGGGTATGTATGATAGGGTTGTCAAACCCTTTGTCAATCTTTTTCCTGAGGTAATTTACGTAAACATCTATTACGTTGGTCTTGGTATCAAAATCAATATCCCATACATTAAGGGCGATATCCGACCGGGATACCACCCGGTTCTTATTTCGTAAAAGGTATTCGAGTAATTGAAATTCTTTTGCCGTGAGCGAAACCTGCTGGCCATTCCGGGTCACTTCTTTACTATCGAGGTTCATTTGCAGGTCACCGGCCTGCAAAAGCGTACCGGTTGCCGCCGTGCGATGGATCCGTTTTAATAAAGCACGGATTCTTACCAATAATTCACGAAAATCGAATGGCTTAATGACATAATCATCTGCACCTGCATCAAAACCTTCGATCTTATCCTCTACCGTATTCATCGCCGTTAGCATCATTACCGGCACAGAAGGATTGAAGGACCTTATAGCCCTGCAAAGCTCATAGCCATTCATACCAGGCAGGTTGATGTCAAGCAATACCAGGTCAAAAGAACCGCCCTGGAACATCTTCCAACCGATCGTGCCGTCATAAGCCACCTCTGCTTCAAAAGCATTCTCATTCAACCCCTGCTTCAGGGCATCGGCGATCTTTTTTTCGTCCTCTACTATCAGAATATGGATATCCTGCATAATTTATTTCAATAAAGGTAATTTCAGCCAAGGCATATTATCAGGCATTTGCTGTTAGAAACACATTAGTTTCTTTAATTCCAGGTAGTGACTCAAGTTGGGGTTTTCACTAGTACTGCCGATTTTGAAAAATGGATTGTTTCACCATTAGCAAGAGATATTGCCCTGATTTTTCCGCCTTTTACAAGTTTAAACAAATTTCCCTCCCGATAGTTATCGGGATTCCACTTTTCCCAATTATCCAACTGAGTCATTTCTCAATCCTCCGCCTACATCCGGTAAATCACAGCCCTCTATCTTTGCAGTATGAGAGTGGATATTCTTACTGTTTTGCCTGAATTATTAAAAAGCCCCTTTGAGCATAGCATTATGAAACGCGCACAGGATAAGGGCCTGCTGGAAATAAATGTACATCATTTGCGTAAATGGGCCGTCAACGAATACGGTCAAGTGGATGATTACCAATACGGTGGCGGAGCGGGCATGGTAATGATGTGTGAACCGCTGGCAAAAGCTATTGAAGAACTTTCCGGCCAAAGAAAATATGATGAGATCATTTATTTGACCCCGGATGGTGAAACGCTAAACCAGAAAATGGCCAATACGCTTTCCCTGAAAGAAAATATTCTGCTCATTTGCGGTCATTACAAGGGGATTGACGAGCGGATCAGGCAGCATTTTGTAAGCAAGGAAATCTCTATCGGCGATTATGTGCTCAGCGGTGGTGAGTTGGCCGCCGCAGTTTTAGTAGATACTATCGGGAGATTATTACCCGGTGTACTTAATGATGAAACTTCAGCCCTGTTTGATTCCTTCCAGGATAATTTACTGGCTCCCCCTGTTTATACCAGGCCCGAAGATTTCCGGGGATGGAAAGTACCCGATATTTTATTGAGTGGTGATCACAAAAAAATTGAAGAATGGCGGCATGAGCAGTCACTTCAAAGGACAAAAGAGAGAAGACCCGGTATATCAGGATAATCCTGGTTTACTATTCAAAAGGGAAGCAGGATCAATAACAAAAGGTAATAAAACAGGATAACAAGCAGGTTTACAGCAATAGTCGTTTTCATAAGAATTCGTATTGGTGTACTCCCTATATTGCATTTGTTGTGCCAAAGGGCTGTTATCCACATGGGAGAAATACACCCGCCCCCTGAAATTATGGCAAGTAAAATAGCCTGGAAATGAGAGCCAGACTGGATAATTCGCTAATAAACAAACCTATTGGGTCATCCTCAAAAAAATAGCCCTGCAATTTTGAAGCAGGGCCATTTCATTATTCTAAGCAAACCACTAATTTGATTTAGCGGGTTTAGTGGTTTTATTGGCTTTGTACCGCATGTCAGGAGTACCATCTTTTTTCAATGGCCCGGCAGGTTTTGCTTTGTTGGCGCTGTAACGCATATCAGGCGTTCCGTCTTTTTTTGTCGGCCCTGTTGCGTTGTTTGTAGTTGTCGTTGTTTTTGCCTTCGCGGCATCTGTTGCCTTCGTAGTTTTCGTTGCCGCGTCTTTTTTAACAGTACTAGCGGAAGTAACTTTCTTATCCGTCGCTTTAGTGGTGGTACTCATTTTGCCTGTTGCCGCTTTGGCTGGCTTTGATGGTGGAGTTGTTTGTGCCTGCATGGCCAGGCTGATACCGAGAAATGCTACAAGGGCAAGAATCACTTTTTTCATAATTTTTGTATTTTTTATTGAGGATTGAAATAAGAACGTGTAATTGTTTAAGTATTCAGAACGCTGGTATTTTGCACCTGTACGTCGACATTGATAAGCTGCGCATTCCCGGTTCTCTTCAATACACCCCAGCCCTGTCCTTCTCCTTTAATAGCCCGGGAAATAGAGCGGAACAATATTACATACATTAGCTGGCGGTACACAAACCGCTGCGGAAGGAGCCAGAAAAGTTTTGATACTTTTTCCTTCTCAAAACTAAAAGCGACAAGCGACACCGCGATATCAACGAAAAGGAAGATGCCATAATAAAGCAGTATTTTGTCCAGGCTGGCCGGGTCATGCCAGTTCCACGCTATACTGATAAAAAACAACAGATCGGCTACCGGCGCAATGATAGGCATAATGACCTGGAATAACAGGATATTCGGCAATGCCACCATGCCCAGCGCTTTATATTTTGGGTTAAAGCAGGCGTCTTTGTTCTTCCAGAAACTTTGCATGATCCCATAACTCCACCTGAACCTTTGCTTCATGAATTGCCTCATAGTTTCGGGAGCTTCGGTAACGGCAATAGCTTCCGTGGAGTTGCGTATTATATAACCACATTTCAAAATACGGATAGTCAGGTCGCAGTCTTCAGCAAGCGTATCGGTAGTAAACCCGCCTGCTGATTCCAATGCTTCCTTACTGAAAGCTCCGATGGCCCCGGGAACCACGGTAATACAATTGAGATAATCAAACGCGCGGCGGTCAAAATTTTGCGCGGTGGTATACTCTATGGCCTGCCATTTGGTGAGTATATTTTTTTCATTTCCCACTTTTACATTACCGGCCACAGCGCCCACCCGGTTATTGGTAAAGTATTTCATCATTTGCCTTACTGCATCCTGCTTCAGTTGCGTATCCGCATCTATGCAAACAATGTATTTTCCTTCAGCCATCTCTATCCCGAAGTTCAGTGCAGATGCTTTCCCGCCGTTTGGCTTAGTAAATACTTTTACCCGGTTATTTTTAGCAAAAGCTTTTTCTACGATTTCAAACGTACCGTCACTTGACCCATCATCCACAAAAATGATTTCAAAATCCTGGTAGTCCTGGCGAAGAAGGTTCCGTACCGTATTCACCGCATTGACCCTTTCATTATAGGCAGGAACAATAATACTGACCTTACCGGGAACAATATTCATGGGCAGTACGGCTCCCTTTTTTGTACGCCTGTATTGCAAAAAGGCAAGCACTCCCATAATAGCAATACGACCAAGCCCCATCAGGATAGCCAGCCAGAAAGCAGCGGTCAGGAATCTTTCCAGCCAGTATACAAAAATCGTTACCCAACTGGTCGCATTGATCGATCTGCTATGCACGGGAGGCATGATCTCATCTTTTGACAAGCCGAGCAATTCGGATACGGAAGTAAAACGGACCCCCTGGTTTTTAAAATAAGCAATGATGCGCGGCAATGCTTGTACGGTTGCTTCACGATTGCCACCTGCATCATGCAATAATATGATACCCTTTTCACGGTTTTTCTCGTATTGGCGAACTACCCGGTTATAAATACTGTCAGCATTCACCCCATTATTTGTATCCCAGTCCTCCGGGTCGATACTTTCCCCGACCGTATAGTAACTATTTTGTTTGCTTCTCGCTACTGGTTTTAATTCGACAATTTTTGTCGGTTCCGCGTCCGCGTTATAAGGCGCCCTGAATAAAATAGTGCTTCTGCCGGTAGCCGCTTCTATCAGCAGCCGCGTCGCTTCCATTTCCGTTTCAGCCCGTGCAGGACTTACCTCTGCCATATTGGGATGTGTAAAGGAATGATTGCCGATCTCGTATCCTTTCCTGTATATATCCTTTAATATGGGCAGGTTATTCTGGGCATTGAGTCCAACAATAAAAAAAGCCGCAGGGACTTTTTCCTTATCCAGGATACGAAGTATGCGTGGAGTGTAATCCGCGTCGGGGCCATCATCGAATGTCAAAACAACCCTGTATTCGCTTATTTTACCAGATGTATCTTTCTTTTCCACCTCTCCGTACCTTCTGATCACATAGCGGGTAGGCAGCCTTTTATATTCTTCCTCAGCGACAAAATTTTCAATGCTGTCTTTTTCAATATCAATAAGTCCTTTTTGAGGTTCATTGACAAGGTTCAGCACTTCCCCGGATCCTTCATAATCCGGTTTTTCCTCGGTAATATCTATCGTACTGAGCTGGGAAAAATCAAAAGGTGTTTTAGCGATGGATTCATTGTCAAGGTCACGTCCATAAAAGAGCCACATCCGCTCATCTTCGGATCCAAGTCTCCATAGAGCTACTCCGGCAGTACGGTATTCATCAGCAAAGCGCATCGTATTAAAGGTACCCCCTGCATCCATAAAGGATACATAGTGATGAAATTGTTTATTATCCTTATACTCAAAAGAACAATTATAGGAATCATTATCAAAATCAATGACCGATTTGTATTCGTCGGCCTCGGATAATGCCTGCTGATAAGTCAGGGTCTTTGCTTCCGCCCCATCCCGCCAGTCATAACCATAAGCAGCCATGCACAGTACTATTTTACTGGAGGGAATACTGGCCGCCATCTGGTCCAATTGCTTCTCTATCCACCGTTGGTCACAAAGAGGGCCGGACACACTGCTGGGATAATGCTGATCGTAGGCCATCAGGAAAAGATAGTCGTTGTATTTATTCAGATCAGCAATATGAAAGTCTTCGTCATCGGGAGTTATATCCTGAGTAACTAATTTTGAGTCTTTATGCAGTCGCTCATACAGATCTTTCTGGAACAGGTGCATCGCGTCTACGCTCTTTTCCTGCAAATCTTCAAAGTCAATATTGATGCCCTGGAGATCATATTGTTTCAGCTTTTTAACTATATCATCCAGCAGCCTGTTTCTTTTCACCGGATCAAGCAATACCGCGCTCAGCATCTTGCCGTCAAAATCCCCGTCGTGCTTGTCCTTGTTTACGTTGTTGAGTATGGGCAATATTTTCAAACCCGGTTGCTTTTTCATCAGCATGTACGCTTCGTTGTCTATTTCCGGGGCCAGGGTATCTGCTTTGGGATCAATGAAAAACCATTCCGGCATTACCATGTTCAACTGGCTAATATGGCTTTTCAGGGAAGTTAAAGCCTGCGGGTCCCAGTCAACATAGAAAGCCGCGCGCACCCTTGATGTATTTATCCTCGCCTTACCCGCTGCCGGTTTTGCCTGCTGGTGCGTTTTGATAAATTCATGAAACCCCAGGTATTTCTTATCATCTTTTTTGGAAAATCCTTTGGGTTGTGAGAGCCTGTCATTCGCTTTATAATCATTTGCCCACAAACCGGGAAGGAGGGGCTTGTAAACGTTTGAAAGAGCAACCCATATGATCGGGATTGTCAGCAGGAAAAGGAATAAGAATAAACGGCCCAGCCAGCGGAAAGTATTCCAGCGGAGGCGGGATGAGGTTTGAAAAATTTGTTTATGCCTGTTCATTTGTGCTTCGACGGAGTAAAAGTATCCCGGGTAAAAAACAAATTGTGTTATCTTTTGGTTAACGGTGATAAACAGTTTGTTAAGACTGTTTTGACCGTTTTTTTACCCGCCTTAATACCCGGATTCTTTCTTTTTACCGTCCCCTCGTGGGCTGCAAAAATACCCTGGATTTTCTAATAAAGAAAGACGATTTTATTCCGGTGAGCGGGACGGGGTTTTGTCTGTACTTAGCCATACTGGAAAGTGTAAAGCCATATCCGTATAAGACCAGCCATGCTGCCTCCGGGGTTATACCATATCTGGCCCGTATTATATCCGTACGAAGTCCGTACGAAGTCCGTACTTTAACGGACTTGGTACGGACTTGGTACGGACTTGGTAAGGTTAAAATATTGCTATTGTATGGTTTAAAGCAAGCTTTACCCGGGAATTTATCCGGCTAATGAGATTATCCCCAACAACCCAAGTCATCTTCCAAACCATTGTGATCCCGGATCGGAAGCACATCATGCATGAGGTTTTATTAGCATCATAAAGAAAAATGTTACCGGATGATAAATGGTCGGGATCATTCAACAAAAAGCATTGCAGGGAGCAAAGGAGTGAGTTATGGAGGATTGAACAGGGGGCTGTCTTAACCTTATAGAAGCCAGTTTGTAAACCTCTACTTTACCAAAAGTTTTCTTTTGGGGTAACAATAAAAGCAATAAATCACTGTTCTTTAGGTTGGCACGCCCTGGAAGTTTTTGTAATCCACTGTTTTTGAAATTTTTACCTGAATAAATCAGTAAAAAATAAGCCCTTTTTAGCCGGGAATACAGTATTTTCACAAAGATTAACCAATATTCGTGATCCGGAGCAGTGTTTTATTTCCGCGCCGGTAATAAAACCCCCACTAACGACTCAATTCAACTAATGAAGGCACTGACCACCATTACAGATCCGGTATATATACCCAAGGAGAAGTATAGCTTATACGATAAATTCTGGCTTCGCCTCATCAATGATCCCAGAGACCTTCCTTTTATTTATTTACTGACGGCTATTCATATACTGGTTATTCCTGTCGCTATTTTACTTTATACTCCTTTGCTGAAAGGCTGGCAATGGTGGGCGGTATACGTTCCTTATTTCTATGTTTCCCAGATGTATTTCAAGGGTCGTTTCGGGTTAATGCTTCATTGCATCAGCCACCGGAGGCTGTTCAAAAAAGCATATACCTGGATGTATCACTGGACTATCTGGATCGTATGTCCTTTTTTCGGCCATACTCCCGAAACTTATTTTGTTCATCACATGGCGATGCACCATGTTGAGAATAATATGCCGGACGATGCCAGCAGTACTTTAGCTTATAACAGGGATAGTCCTGTCGGGTTTATTCGTTATGTCGCCCGGTTTTTATTTCTTGGTTTCAGGGATACGTTTATGTACCTGTTCAATAAAAAGCGTAAGAAATTATACCTCCGGCTCACTTACGGAGAAATGTCTTTCTATCTTTTTTGCATAGCCATGTGCTTTGTCAATCTCCAGGCAACACTTTGGGTATTTATCATTCCCTTTGTTTTCGCACGCATTGTGATGATGCTTGGCAATTGGGCGCAACATTCTTTTATCGATAAGGAAGACCCTGAAAATAATTTCACCAGCGCTATCAATTGCATCAATACGGCTTATAACAAGACCTGCTGGAATGATGGTTATCACACCGTACATCACCTCAGGCCTGCCATGCATTATACAGATATACCGGCAGAGTTTTTAAAGCTAAAGGACCAGTTTGCTGAAAAAAAATCGCTGGTATTTGATGGCATTCACTATCTCCATATTTTTATGTACCTGATGACAAAACGATATGATAAACTGGCCCGTCACCTGGTTAATATCAATGGTACTACTTTCAGCAGCGAAGCAGAAGCCATCGCGCTTATGAAAGAAAGGGCAAAGAAGATAATTCTTACCGAACAGGAGCCAGATATTAAATTGGTTCCATCCCGCAGGGCGCTGGTAAAGACAACGACCCTTTAACCTTAATTAGCCGCATTCGTTTAACTTTATCGCATTATTAAAATGCGATAACTCATGTCTTCCTTTTCCATAAGTGGTAATCTCGTTGATGTGCACCAGCAAAAAATTTACCCGGCAGTAATAACCGTTGAAAACGGAAGGATCAGTTCAATCGAAGAAATTCACCACCCGGCTCCTGGTAACTACCGGGACACCACTTATCATTACATCATGCCCGGCTTCATAGACAGTCATGTTCACATCGAAAGCTCGATGCTGGTCCCTTCCGAATTTGCACGCCTCGCTGTTGTACATGGTACTGTTGCTACCGTGAGTGACCCGCATGAAATAGCGAATGTATGCGGCATGGAAGGAGTAGAGTTCATGATAGAGAATGGAAAAACGGTCCCTTTCAAATTCAATTTCGGCGCGCCAAGCTGTGTGCCGGCTACTATTTTTGAAACAGCCGGAGCCGCCCTCGATTCAAATGATGTAGAAAAATTATTAAAACGCGATGAGATAAAATATCTCAGTGAGATGATGAATTTTCCGGGTGTGTTATTTAAAGATGAGGAAGTAATGAAAAAGATCGCTTCGGCGCACAAGCTGAACAAACCTGTTGATGGGCATGCCCCGGGATTGAGAGGAGAAGATGCCAAAAGATATATTGAGGCGGCGATCTCACTCCAACCCCTCTCCACTGGAGAGGGGCCCGCGAACCCTACAGTTGGGATTTCTACGGATCATGAATGTTTTACCAAAGAAGAAGCGCTGGATAAATTAAAATATGGGATGAAGATCATTATCCGGGAAGGCAGCGCCGCGAAAAATTTTGAAGCATTGATTGACCTGTTGAATGATTACCCGGAGATGATAATGTTTTGCAGTGATGATAAGCACCCGGATAGCCTGGTGCTGGGTCATATCAACCAGCTATGCGCGAGAGCCGCAGCCAAAGGGATTGATATATATAAAATATTAATGGCGGCTTGTGTAAATCCCGTATGGCATTACAAGTTAGATGTGGGCTTATTACGGGAGGGAGATCCTGCGGATTTTATAGTAGTGAAAGACATGAAGAAGTTTGAAGTAATGAAGACGTTTATTAACGGGGAGCTGGTGGCGGAAGATGGGAGGTCGAAAATAAAAACGGTAAAATCGAAAGTGATCAATAATTTCTCCTGCAGTAAAAAAGAAGTCGCAGATTTTGAGATAAAAGGAATGCCGGCAAAAGATAAAATGGCATCAAGCTGGTTTTGGTGGGGAGGTCCTGAGAGTTTGCGGGCATGGGTAATTGAAGCGCTGGATGGCCAATTAATCACCAATAAGGTTGAAGCGAAAATCGGTTATGATGAAGAAATTCTTGAAACTAACCTTGAAGACGATATCCTTAAAATCGTTGTGGTGAACCGCTACAGGGATGCTCCTGTAGCAAAATCCTTTATCAAAAACTTCGGGTTAAAACAAGGAGCTTTAGCTTCCTCTGTTGCGCATGACAGTCACAATATCGTGGCGGTAGGTGTGGATGATGAAAGTATTTGCCAGGCTGTAAACCTGCTGATTGATTGCAAAGGCGGAGTAAGTTGTGTGAAAGAAAACACAGAACTCGTAGTGCCTTTGCCGGTGGCCGGCCTCATGAGCAATGAGGACGGTTATCATGTAGCGCAGCAATATTCACTGATTGATAAAGCAGCTAAAGACGCAGGCTCAACCCTTGCCTCTCCCTTTATGACCTTATCTTTTATGGCTTTGCTGGTGATACCACACCTGAAGCTGAGTGATCTTGGG
>JAUZOA010000007.1 GCA_030706685.1 Bacteroidota bacterium | reverse complement strand
TTGTTCGGGGCCTGGGCAGCCAAAAGAATCAGGAATTCCGGGGACCGAACCCTGAATATGCTTGATATAGGAACAGGCACAGGTTTATTAAGCCTGATGATAGCGCAGCAATGTGATGCTTTGATTGATGCCATCGAAATAGATAAGGCGGCGGCCGGGCAAGCAGAAGAGAATGTTGTTTCCTCACCCTGGAAAGAAAAGGTCAGGGTTACACAAGGTGATATAAAATATTTTGCGAAAAGTTCTTCCCCACGGTATGATATTGTCATCTGCAATCCCCCGTTTTATGAAAACGAATTGGTATCCCCTAGCCATGAAAAAAATATAGCGCATCACAGCCAGGAATTATTACTGAATGAAGTATTGCAGGCGATCCGCGACAAACTGACCCGCCAAGGGCAATTCTTTTTACTGCTTCCGTTTAAGAGGATGGACGAAGCTGTGTCTCTTTTAAAAAAATTTAATCTTCTTGTTACGGAGACGGTACTGGTAAGACAATCCCTAAACCATAATTTTTTCAGGGTGCTGATAGCCGGGACATCCGATGATAACAGCAATGAGAAAAAATATTCAAGAAATGAATTGGCGATCATGGACGAACAACAGCAATACACCAAAGAGTTTATTGACCTTCTTAAAGATTACTATCTTTATTTATGACTCTTGGGCTGTTAGCTTATAGCTAAAAACTCATAGCTCATACCTTCTCTTCCCCCCTTCCCTCCGCATAGTTCTTCAAATAGTCAAAAGGCTTTGTCAGGTTACCATTGGAAACAATAGTTGCTCTTTTAATAATGTCGGAGCCTCCTTTTAAGAGATCTTCCAGTACATATTTGATAAGTTGTTCTCCAAAATAACGGCTTGCATCTCTTGGCAATTCATTCGGGAGGTTGCCGACAGCCATCATATCAATGGAATGACGGAGATAGGGTGCCGTTTTCTCCAATGTAGTTTTATCTACACCATACACAGGGTCTTCGATTGTCTGGTCGCCAAGGTTGATCGGTACAGACCCACCGGCATCATCTGTAATGTCGGCGATAGTTTGTATGATGAAAGTATCAGGATGTACATCGTTCTTTTCAAACAATCGCGGTACATTCTTATCCCAGTACACCCCGTTCATTAATATATCCGTTTGTTCGGCGTAGGGCAAAAAAATACATTCATATTTTTCAGGGTGCGCATGAAAATCAGCACGGCTATACTTCCCGGTGATCTTGTTGCGGTAGAGGTCGGCGCCCTTTAATTGGGTATAAACGGGATAGGAAAATCTTCTGCGCCTGTAATCATCCGGCTCTACTTCCAGGATGCCCATCAGGTTCATGACCTCCAGTATGCCATGCGCCACACGACCCGAACCTGTAATGGCAACCTTCACATTCGGCAGCCGCAAACCAAAATAAGTATGTATCAGTTCACGAAAACTCCTTTGCTTATAAACCCTTTCCAGCTTATATAAACCGGTCCTGTTGCCATAAGCCATCATACCATTGTGGGCGCCTACCACGCCCGCGAAAAAACCAAAGCCAATGATGCGCTGACCGTCATCATGCTCGAGACATTCGTAATCAATCAGTGTAATTTTTTTCTCCAGTATGGACCGGAGAAGGGGCTGGTTGCGTGGCTGTTTCTTTTTAGTATGCGAAAAGAAAAGATAAGTTTTGCCCGGAATCAATTCATCCCTGCTCACTTCCTTTATACCAAAAAGGATATCACAGTCATCCAGGTTTTCCCTGACTTCCACCCCTGCCATCCTGTATTCCTTGTCAGAGAAACACCTTCCTTCCGAACCCTGGGCTATTATCGTGATCTCACTGGAATTTTTTAGTATCCATTTACACTGGGCCGGTGTCAATGCTACCCTGTTATCCCCGGGGATCTTGTTTTCCCGTATGAGTCCTATCCTTGTCATATTTCCACCATTTAAAAACTATCAGGCCGCAAAGTTGCCGCTTAATGCAATTCAAAACAAACATGATTTGGTAATGCTTCAATTCGCCGGGAAGATGACCAGGCCATGAGAAAAAGGTTTGCAAATCAAAGCTTATTTTCTTATCACTTTCCCCTTTTACCGGCTATTTTCAAACCGGGATACTACTCATGATTTAAGTCATAACGGCAGGGCCGGTAAGTGTTATAACTTCGAAAAAAATAATTTCCTGGCAACAGGAGGTTACATTTAAACGTTTTGAATTGACAGATATGAAAGAAGGCCGCATGAATCGTATTAATGCTTTAATAACCAGCCTGTTGGTGCTGGGTATAGCCATTACCTGGTTATCCTGCAATAAAAAAGGCAGTGAACCTTCCATTCCTTACAACCTGAATTATGGTGATTCGATAATATACCTGAAAGACCAGTCCACGGATTATATTGTTTACCCGACTGAGCATCGCGATGGTACTTATTCGGGTTTCCCGGATGGAATACAAATTGATGACATCACAGGGGCCATTAACGTGAGTAAGAGTGAAACCGGCCTTCGTTACAGGATCACGCATACGGCGCCTGATGGAACCGAGACAAAGACAATGGTGGTATTATCCGGTATTACTTTCCCGGATAAATTTTATCATCTTTCACAAAACGACAGCATTGCTTTCCCGGTTTACAATGCCAGCACTCAAAGGATCCTGCCATTGAATGGTTCCACTTTTGACGAAGGAAACGGTGCTAATTCGGGGGGCTGTTCTGTTCAAACCATTAATGGGCAGATCAACCTGGCGCAGTCAGTGCGTAATGGCATTTTTGGCGCTATACCTCAAAATGATGTCCGTAAAGATTTTGATATTGCTTATCGCGTAAATGATGAGAGTGGCAAGTCGCTAAATAAATTAAGAGTGAGGCTATACTATTACAATACCATGGCCGATGTAGCCCCTGACCTCCTGCAAACGTTGCAGGACCGGGCAGACCAGGGTGTTTTCTTAAGGACAGCCGGCGCAGCCCGTATAGCCAAACCAAGACCCCCCTGCGTCATAATTATCAATCAATAGTCAACTTCTTCTGTTAAATTTGGTAAGCATCATCCCGCTTATCATGAATCGTTTACTGGCAGCTTTTCTTTTGTCATTCTTCCTGGTATTGGCCTTTCCCCGGCAACCGGGTACGAACAACAGGTTGTACCTGGAAAAATATACTGCCACTGATCATATCTATCACCAGGCGGAACAACTTTCTTCTCTCCCGGGTTATTCGGATGAGACCGGCGAAAAGGAAGCTGCCATGAACCTGCAGGCGCTGAAAGGTTTTAAAAACATTCTTCCGGCTATTGAAAAAGCTCATGATGATTCTCTTGCCTTTCATTGCTATTATAAAATAGGGGTACTGGAGCACTATTTTGACAGCCTCCCCGCTGCAAAGCGATATTATGAAATGGCGGTAGCCATCCAGTCGAGGCTTCCGTCCCTTCCCGATTCTTTTTTGTTCAAGCCGTATCTTTTCATCGGCGGCATACAATACAACAATAACCAATTTGACTCCGCCCTCGTAAACTATAAAAAAGCAGAAGAAATAGCCGGAAGGTATACGACCCTTCTTGAAGGCACCAACAGGCTATACAATACCCTTGGAGCTATGTATTTTGAGACGGGTAATTACAGCCAGGCAAAGAATTATTTTGAAAAAGCCATCACTTTACTGGGTAAGCCTAATTCATCCAATGAAGGTCTGCTGATCAATTACAAGATAAATTTAGCTGCTACCTTAACGAGGCTGGAAGAGTTTGATGCCGCCAATAACATATACCAGGAACTGCTTAAACAGGATATAGATAAGAATGATATCCTCCACAATATCGGAACGATCCATTTAAGATCAGGAGACGGCCGGAAAGCACTATATTTTTTTGAACAGGTAAAGTATACGAACAACAAGAACGTAAGACTACTGAATGATATCGGCCAGGCCTATGAAAGCATGAACCAGCCGGATTCAGCCCGTTATTATTACCTCGAAGCCATCACTCAAAACCAACAATGGAACAATAACAGGAAAAATGTACAGGCAGGGCTCACTCTACAATACCTGGGTGATCTTGATTACCGGCAAAATGAATTCAGGAAAGCCCTTGATAAGTACCAGCAGGCGATTGTCCAGCTCGTAAATGATTTCGATACAACCGATATTTACGGCAACCCCTCCCAATTTAGCGATGTATTTTCCTATATCAACTTGTTTAACCTGTTAACGGCAAAAGCTAATACTTTCGAAAAATTTTATCAACAGGTAAAAGATATCAAAGAACTGGAAGCGTCATTGGATACTTACCGCGCCGCTTTCCGCCTGGCGGATTATGTAGAAAGAACGTATGACTCCGACGAAGCGCGGCTCTTCCTTGACAAAATAAAATACACGGCCCACAGCAAACCCATTGATGTCAGTCTCCTTCTTTACGATCTTACGCAAAAGAAAGGTTTTTTAGAAGACGCTTATTTGTTTGACCAGCGAAATAAAGCTTCTATTCTTTCGCTGAACATACAGGAAAATGAATGGAGGAACAAACAAGGCGCGGGCAATGAATTATTCCGGCAGGAATCATCGGTCAAGACAGCGATCACACGCCTGTCCTTAAAAGCAGGCCAGGTAACCGACAGCGCATCATTAGCAAAGATCAATGCCTCTATCCGCGATTATGAAATACAATTGGGGAAACTGGAAGATAAGATTAATAACGATCCTGTTTTTGGCGAAAAGCAACTAAATGAACGCATCCCGCCTGTAAGTGATCTTCAAAAACAACTGGATAATCACACAGCTTTATTGTCTTATCATTTGTCTGATAACAAACTGCTCATCTTGTTTATCACAGCCGGCAGTTTTGAATACAGCACTTCCCCCCTGGCTAAAGAATTTATTGCGGGAATAGATTCCTTTAAAACTTCCCTGGTGACTGAACCGGGTGATCAGAAGTACAATGGCAGCCTTGTATCCATGGAATTATACAAGAAGCTGATCCTGCCTGTCCATCCAAAGCTGTCCGGGATTGATCGTCTTATCATCATCCCCGATGATGAACTGAATTATTTACCTTTCGAGGCCCTGCAAGATGAGAAACAGCAATACCTGGTACAAAAATTTTCTGTTCAATACCTGTATTCCACTTCGCTTTTCGGAAAGAACCATCCTGTTCATGCTACGGAAAATACACTTGCCTTCGCTCCCTTCATATCAAAAAACTTCACCGATTCTTCAGGATTTACTTTAAGCAGCCTCCCGGCATCAAAAGATGAAGTCAATAACCTGGAAGGAAAAATTTTTAAAGACAGCAATGCTACCAAAGAGCATTTTCTTCAAAGTGCCAATCATTACGGCATCATACACCTGGCTACCCATGCCAGTGTAAATAACGAAATGCCACTGCGCTCCTTCATCTCTTTCTATCCCGGGGGAAATACAAGCGATTACAGGCTGTATGCGGGTGAAATATATAATATGAATCTTGATTCAACCCAATTGATCATATTAAGCGCCTGTGAGACCGGTACCGGCAGACTTGTAAAAGGTGAAGGCCTCATGAGTTTATCGAGAGCATTCGCCTATGCGGGTTGTCCCAATATCATCACATCACTCTGGAAAGCAGAAGATAAGACAACAGCCTATATATCAGAACGGCTTCATCATTATCTTAGTAAAGGATTCCGCAAAGACAAAGCATTGCAACAAGCAAAGCTTGATTTGTTGAATAGTACGGATATGGATCCTCGTTTCAAAGCGCCGAATTACTGGGCGCACCTTGTTTTTATAGGACAATATGAAGCCGCTGAGCCCTCTTTCAATGGGTGGTGGTGGATAGCTCCCGGTACTCTATTATTGGCCGCGGCTATCATTATTACCAGGGTGAAAAGGAAAAATCGCAGGCCATAAAAATTCCGTCCCGGATAATCCGGGACGGAATGGTTGTCACAGGAAGACAGATTTTATTACAGGTTATTGATGCAAAGTAATTGCGGGCAGGTGTGTGTCTTCACGGTTTCTGACGATCACGTTATTGATGGTAGTATCATTATAGTTATTTCTGCCATCAACAAAGACTTTATACGTTCCGGCATTCAATCCGACAATTTTGAATTCTCCGTCATCATCATCAGGAACAGCCATAGTTGTATCGGTACCATTAATAGCCATAACGAGGGCGTCGGCAGCGGCAGGCAATACTTTTCCTTCTATTCGCCCGGAATTACTGCGGCTAAAAATCCTTATATGTGATTTAAGGCGATAGCCATTGTTATTTCCGGAACCGCTGTTGTCGGTCTGGATGGAATGGCTGGCATCAAAGTCAATCCAGAAAAGAACCTGGTCAGGGGGAATTACTTCAAAATTGCCGGCTTCAAGATTTGCCACTACTTCCCTGTCGTTGTCATGCACATTCAATGGGAAGCTCTGTCCATTTTTCATTACACTGTTCTGCGTGCCTAATGTCAGGCGTATTTTTTGCACCCTGGCATTGGGTAAAGTGCCTGTTGCAAACAATGTGTCAAGTCCATTGCGGAGGCGCAGGATATTGTACACTCCGGGGCGAATGTTCAGGTTTACCCAGCCATCATTGCCCAATGAATCGTCTTCTACTTTCACTTCCAGTTTGCGAAGATCAATAAATACGCTGTCGAAGACCGGTGTCTGATCGTCGGTCAGGTAAATAGCCACTGAATGAGGCTTGTTTACATTAACCGTATTGTTGTTAAGTGCTCCGGAGGTCTCTTTCTTGCATGAGTAAATAATGAGAACAAAGCCTATTAAACTCAATGCGGTAAAACGGATCATTCTTTTCATATTTGTATATTTTAATTTTTGGAAAAAGTCAGGAACTCATTACTGGAAATATTATCATCGCCCAGTCGTATCTCTGTATTGGCGACGGAGAGTATCTTCCAATCGTGGGTCAACCCGCCAAACGGGAGGTTGGTATTGTCTTTCGGGCCGAGGTCAATGTTGAATTGATTGGAGCCATTTACATTCCATGTACCGTTTTTGGATACCCCATTTTTCAATGTAATAAGGGCGCCATTACTGTTGAATGTAAAACTGTAGCCCGAAAAACCGGCAGTTTCATCCTGGCCGCTATTAATAAATAAGCTGACCTGCCAGGTACCCGAAGAAGCCACCGTGGCCACATCCGGCGAAATATTGTTACTCTTGTTACAGGCAACAAAAAGCAGGATTGCGGCCAGCGATAAAAAAGAAAGTGTTGATTTTATCATATATACTGTTTTTTGTGATATAGTAATTGGTCAACGCCGGTAAAGGTTTTGTAACCGGCAGGCAAAAAAAATCCTCCCCGAAATGGGGAGGGTCGTTTACAGCCACCCACGATTCACCCTATCTGAGTCTTTTTATTTTGGTTACCAGGTTACCGGTAATTTTTTCGTGGTAGAGATGATTGGGGTTATCCTGTATCTTATTCATCAATTCAAGGGCATGATCATAATCTTTGCTGCGCAGGTAGGTTAATGACAGGTAATATTCCGCCTCTTCCTTCCGCACATTTGTTGCTTCCGATTCATTGGCAATGATCACTTTTTTGAAATTGGTGATAGCCTTACTGTCATCTTTCAATTCGAGGTAAGACATGGCCAGGAGGAAATTTTCTTTTACAGGCAGTGAATCATTTATACCGGCCAGTCTTATCACCTCCGCATAATTCTTTTCCCGGTAAGCTTTTTCAACAGGGGAAATTGCCAGGTTAGTCATATCCCGGTTAGTGGGCAATTCATAGGGCCGGTAATTATCGTTAAATAGTTTATTGGCAGAAATAGTGAGATAATTATAGGTAGTGATCCCAAGGAAGATAATAAATATACCAGCCGCGATACTCATACTGTACCGGATAATACGCCTGGTTGAACCGATATTCCGGACAGGAGCCTGCGCTTCATTCATCATTTGCCGGTGAATACCTGCTACCTGCTTTTGCAACCCATAACTGCGAACCGCCTCCCTGGCCAGCTTCAGCGTTTCCAGCTCTTCCTGCAAGGCCGGGTCAGCTGCCAGTTGCCGCTCTATATCTTCCTTTTCGGCGCCGGCAAGTTCACCATCCAGGTATTTTACCAGTTTTTCGGACATATCATTCGTAGAATTATTCATGCAATAAATTTTTAAGTTGCTCTTTCAGGGCCGGGTTTTGGGTTATCATCAGTTCTAATTGTTTCAGGCATTTGTATTTTTTATTACGTACCACCTGCTCGTTTTCATAATTCAGGGATTCAAGCATTTCTTTTATGGATAAGTTGTCATAATAAAACATGATTAATATTTTCTGGCAATTTTCCCCTAACTGGCTTACCAGCTGCATCACCTGTTCTTTTGCTTCCCTGCCGGCGATCAAATGGCTGACATCCATTTCTGTTCCAGGTTGTCCTTTCTCAAATTTTTCTTCCCGGGCAAGGGCCCTGCCTCTTCGTTTCAGTTCATTGAGCCAGGTATGCCGGTTAAGGGAAAACAGGAAGGTTTTTATGCTTGATTCACCCCTGAATTTATCTTTCTGAACCAGTTCTATGAAACTGACTACTACTTCCTGGAATATATCTTCTGCGTCCTGCCGGCTACCGCTGTTATTCATGACATACCAGCAAAGGCCGTCAAAATAGTTGCGGTAAATAGCTTTTACGGATTCTTCCATCCTGCTACCTGACCGGAGGTTGGCCACCAGTTCCATATCCGGGATGGTTCTAACTGCCTCCATGCTTTATTCTTTTATTGGTAACCATGAACACTGATTTTGTAACCTAAACTAAGCATTATTTGTTTGTCGGGGAATGATATAGGTCAACAGGTGAGATTATTTAAAAGGCCTGCCCGGCTAGGGACTATGGGGTTATACCGGATAAAAAATCTTTGCTTTACAAAGCCAATATTATACCGGCTATTTTCAAAAATCAGAGGGAAAGGTGTAATATTGCAACCCGTTAAAAGCTCTTAGCTGATAGCTCTTAGCTGCCCAGATGGCGGAATTGGTAGACGCGCCAGACTCAAAATCTGGTGTCCGCAAGGATGTGCAGGTTCGATTCCTGTTCTGGGCACAAGGAAAGAAACAGAAAGAGAGCGGAGAGCGCCATACACTCTTTCTGTTTCTGTTTCTCTTTCTGCTTAAGTGGGTGATGAGCCTGCATCTAGGTTAAATCCGTGAATAACTTTCAGACTCTCAACTACAAAGTTCGAACTCCGGCTAGTCCTGTGCACGATAAAAACCGAAGTGTAAATGCTTCGGTTTTCTTATTTATTATCCCAAAATTTTATGTGGAAAGTAAATTGCTTTTCAAAGCCGGTGTATTTATCAATAAGAGAAAAGGATATGGGGTGGAGGATTGACTTGTCCTGATAACAATACAAAAAGCATATCCCTAATGGATTGATTTTCCGTAACACCCTTTTCTGAGGGATGCTCCTTATTTCATAAATTTATGTGTTGTGCGTCATGCTTTGGCGACAGTACCAAACTTCAAGCAGACAGACTTCAATTCTACTTTTTTTAGCTGGTTTTTAGATTGTCTTCAACCGGCAAAAAAAAATATTTGCGTAACTCTAAAGTTACCCATATATTTGAGTAACTTTAAAGTTACCTATTATGCAAAAAGAAATAAAACAGTCATGGCATTTTAAGCAATCGCCGGAAGAGGTTTGGGAATATCTGACCAAGCCCGAACTCATTGAACAATGGTTGATGAAAAATGATTTTCAACCCATCGTTGGACATAAATTCCGTTTCACTTTCGTGTCAAAACCTGACGGCAAGTATAAAGGCGGTGTTGATTGCGAAGTGTTGGAAGTTAAACCGTTCAGTAAACTTTCTTATTCGTGGAATGGTGGCACGAAAGACGACAGCAGGACTTTTAGTTCAATAGTTGTGTGGACACTTATTCCGAAAGACAACGAAACAGAATTACAATTGCAACACAATGGCTTCACCATACTGGACGACATTCTCACTCATACAGAGGGTTGGAAAATCTGCTTAAAAAGATTAGAAGAATCAATAAACGCAATATAACCATGAGCACTCAAACACTTGATGCATTCCAGGTAATTGCTGACCCAAGCCGTAGACAAATGTTAATGATGCTTTCAAAGGACAGTATGACAATAAATTCTTTGGCGGAAAATTTTGACATGAGCCGTCCTGCCGTTTCAAAGCATGTTAAAATTCTTTACAACGCTGGTTTCATTACAATTACAGGCATTGGCAGAGAACGACACTGCGTTTTAAAACAAGACGGTTTTAATGAATTGCAGGACTTCATTAACTACTTTGATAAATTCTGGACAAAAAAACTTCAAAAATTGCAAGACATTTTAAACAACAGATCAAAAAAATGAAAGCGGTAGTTATAGACGAACCATCGGGAGCAATGATGGAAACAATTATGCGTGCTTATCCAAGACACAAAGCAATTGTGGATAAATAGAAAAAGGTAAAGTAATTGGCATAAGCCCCTTTGCCGACAGAGGGAATATGGCAATTTTCAGAACCCGTACAGCAGCAGCAGCAGAATTTGTAAAAGAAGACCCGTTCATACTTGAAGGACTTGTAAAGTCATTCACTATTCGTGACCTGAACGATACTATGTTATAAATTATAAAAACAAAATGGTAAACAAAAAATACAAGACAGTAACCTATTCGGTGGCTATTGAACTTCCAAAATATCCACAAGAAGTCTTCAATCATCTTACTAATCTCAAAAAATGGTGGCCTGAAGATTTTGAAGGAGAAGATGTCAAACTCAATGGTGAGTTCATTTTCAAAACAGGTGATTCACATTACTCTAAAAATAAGGTGATTGAATTTTTACCAGACAAAAAACTCGCATGGATGGCAACAGAAGCCATTCGCAAAACTGATGGTTATGATTGGAGCGGTTCAAAAATGATTTTTGAATTAGCAGCCAAAGGCGACAATACTCTCATCTCAATTACTTATGATGGAGTTGTCTTTGAGGATGAATACGACAGATTAGTTACGATATGTGATATGACTCTCAAAGAGATGTTTTACAACTTTATTATGAATGGGAAAGAGAAATAAATTCCAATTCCTTTTTACAAAATGGAAAATAAAAGTTTTACAGTAACGATTGAAGTTGCAAAATCTCCGCAACGTGTTTTCAAGAGCATTACCAACGATGTTGCGAAATGGTGGGCAGGCAAGGACTTAGAAGGAAGCAGTAAAAAATTGAATGATGAATTTGTCATTCATCATCCCAATGCTCATTACTCAAAACAGAAATTGATTGAAGTTATTCCCGATAAAAAAATTGTGTGGTTTGTTAGCGAAAGTACACTTCACTGGCTTCAAAAGGACAAGCACGAATGGAAAAATACCAAAATGATTTTTGAGATAACCGCAAAAGGTGATAAAACAGTTCTTCACTTTACACACGAAGGACTTGTTCCTGAAAAGGAGTGCTACTCGTTGTGTCACGAAGGATGGAACACTGTTATTAAGACTTACCTATTTTACTTTATTACTGATGACAAACCGCACTTTTTTGTATAACAACAAATTATTTATAAAATGGAAAGAAA
Organism: Bacteroidota bacterium; assembly: GCA_030706685.1. Classification (GTDB taxonomy): domain Bacteria; phylum Bacteroidota; class Bacteroidia; order Chitinophagales; family Chitinophagaceae; genus VBAT01. The sequence goes on along the minus strand of JAUZOA010000007.1, from coordinate 104,055 downwards.
AAATTTCAGTCGCAGTATTACTGCAAACATTAGTGCAAGTGAGGCAATCAAAAAAATCAGCAAGATTGTAGAATGGTGGGGAGTAACCTGTAACGGAAACGCCGAAAAACTGCACGACAAGTTTGTGATAAAGATGGGAGGCGATTCATTCTTTAACTTGACAGTTGCAGAATTAATCCCCGGCAAAAAAATTGTTTGGTTAGTTACCGATTGCAACATGCCCTGGTATTCTGACAAAAAAGAATGGCTGAATACAAAATTGATTTTTGACTTTACTGAAAACAACGGAACAACTACTTTGAATTTTACGCATGAGGGTTTAACACCTGATATTGAGTGCTACAAAGATTGTGAGTTTGGATGGACACACTGGATTACGAGAAGTTTGTTTTCCTATTTCACTACAGGCAAAGGAGATTTTAAACAACGGTAATAAACTTCAATCAATTAAAACTATAAACAATGGCAAAAAAAAGTTTTCACACAACAATTAAGGTAAATGGTTCCGCAGAAGAAGCAGTAAAAAAAATCAATCAGGTAAACAAGTGGTGGGCAAAGAAAGTAAAGGGCAAATCCGAAAAGTTGAACGACAAATTCACAGTTGATTTTGGGACAACCTGGGTTGACTTTCAAATCACTGAATTAGTGCCAAACAAAAAAGTGGTATGGAAAGTAACCGACTGCAATCTTGAATGGATAAAGAGCAAAAAAGAATGGAACGAAACGGATGTTGTTTTTGAAATTTCTGAAAAGAAAAATGCAACACAAATTGACTTTACCCATTTAGGTTTAATTTCTTCGTTTGAATGTTACGAAGATTGCAAAGTGGGTTGGACAGAGCATGTAACAAAGAGCCTGGTAAAGTTTATCAACGAGGGAAAAGGAATGCCTCAATAATTTAAATTCGCAAATTAACAGGCGACGCTTCTGTTACAAGAGTAGCACGAACGCACAACAAAAGGTTTGCCGCAAGGCTGGCGGACGGAATAACAATCGGCTGTTGTACTACTATCAACTAATATCGGACTTGACCGGATTCTATTTGGCTTTTAGTTGTTAACTTCAGTTTTTCAATCGGCTTCAGTTGCCGGACGGACAGTGATAAAATACCAGCCCTGCGGCAAGCCCCGAACGTCAGCGGTCATCTTATGCGACACCAACATCCAAAATGAAACTATCTAAAATTAATACTCCGGTTAAACCTATTTTTTTGATTCCATTAATTGGCTTCAGCATACTTTCCTGCGGACAACAAACTCATAAGCAGGAAAAACAAACATTTCAAACAAAAGCATCCGAGTCTTCAATCGCAAGTAAAGAAGTGCCCATTTGGTCAAAATCTATTCCTGATTCTGAACTCATAAAAGGAACAGAAACTTATAACGACGGAATGGTAAGTAATGTTTCAAAGCCAACTATAACGGTTTATTCTCCTAAAGAGAAAAATACCGGAACCGCTGTAATTGTATTTCCCGGGGGCGGGTACAATAAACTTGCCATTGAACTCGAAGGTTCGGAAATATGTGAATGGCTGGCTTCCATCGGAGTAACAGGCATACTTTTAAAATACAGGGTTCCTGCTTCCGGACCTCATTATGACAAAGATTGCGATTGTGAAAAAGATCCAATAAAACCTCTTGCATTGCAAGACGCACAAAGAGCAATGGGTTTAATCCGGTTTCGGGCTAAAGAATGGAATATTGACCCTGATAAAATTGGAGTAATGGGATTTTCAGCGGGCGGACATTTAGTTGCTGATGTGAGTACCCATTATAGAAAGAGAGCCTATTCGGTAATGGATGAAATTGACGAAGTGAGTTGCAGACCAAATTTTGGAATAGCAATGTATCCGGGGCATATGACCTTTCACACCGATAATCCTTACGAGCTAAACAAGACCCTTCCAGTTGACAGCAATACTCCTCCAATGTTTTTATTGCAAGCAGGCAATGACCCTGTTGACAGTGTTCAAAACTCATTAGTATATTATATCGCTCTAAAAAAAGCTGGTGTTTCCACCGAGTATCATATTTACGCAGAGGGTGGACACGCATTTGGCTTAAATGAATCTGCACAAAAAATTCCTGATTGGTCTGAACTACCAGTCGCTGATTGGGAAAAATTGGTTGAAAGATGGTTGCATACAATTAAAATGATTTCTGATTAAGGCGAAAAAAGCCGTATCGCTAACAGGGTATTTGCAATAGGGCGGCTTGACGTTAAATGCCCGGCTGTGTACTACTATTGAACTTTTTCTTTCTCCCACGAGTCTCCAATTTTCGACCTCTTTCCCGACGACGTCTCGCCCGGCGGTAATTCGAAATCAAAGAAACCAGTCGCAGACGCGAAGAGCCGGAGTATCGCTGTCCCGGTTTCTTATTAAGTCTTTTTGGGCAAACTAAATGCATCCGCAATCGCCCAAATCCAAAATATAATGCTCCAAAATGATACAACATCGTGCACGATCCTGGGTATCCAATAGGCCCAAAGTGCCACTTCTGAACTACCTGCAGGAAGACCAGGTTTTGCTATTGCAATAAGTGGTAATATGATGATATTTAAATTCCCTATTATTATCGCAGCAGCCAGGATAGCCGCACCTTTATTGCTCTCACCCCGGTAGATTTGACCTAAGCCCGGAACGATGAGTGATAAAATACCGCCGATGAATTGCTTTTTTTTCATTTTCTATCCCGCTATTTAAATTGTAATACTTATTGAATAAATCTAAAGCCATATTTCACCCTGCATGATGATTAAGGTCAAGGCCGGATATGAAAGTTCTCAATTTTTCGGGGGCGGGATGGAAGAACCGGGGCGCCCTGGAACGATAAGTCACTACTCTTTAAATTATATTCCCTACAACCTCCTGATGAAAACAATAGAATCGTTGCCAAAAGCCTGGCAATGGAAGAGCTTCGTCGCAGGTTAGCGCTATTAAATTAAATGAGCTAAGAGGCACCAACAATCGAAAAATAAGAATCAGTCAATACTCCAACTACACCATTCTGTATTGCCGGCGGATTATTGTTGGTGTTACCTTTTGCCTTTATTAAATAAGGCTACTTCCTTTGACGAGAGATATCGGTAAGCGTCAGCAATTTTACCGGCCCCATTAATCCCGAATCAGTGAGCTGGTACGATCCTCCAAACGGGTTGATATAAAAAGGAAGCACTTTTTTGCCCGTCGGCGCTTCTTTATCTCCTGCCAGGCGGTTCGTCCATTCATTGGTGACCTTTACCTGCAACTGGTTTTTTCCTTTTTGCAACGCACCGGTAACGTCTATTCGATAAGGAGGCTTCCACAGCGTATCCAATTTTTTCCCGTTCAATATTATTTCGGCAATATCTCCAACTTTTCCCAGGTCGAGAAATACTCTTGATCTGCCCGGATCTTTTTTGAGCTCGAATGATTTGCTGTAGGAAGCCGTTCCTGAAAAATATTTTACTCCTTCATCTGCATGGTTTGTCCACGAGAAAAGACTGTCCGGCGCAATAGAAGCCGGAGCACCTGAATTTTCGGGGAAGTTAATTTTCCATGGCCCGGTAATACTCATCAGTTCCTGGTATTGATGACCCGGCAGGTTGCGCGATAATAAAGGGGTTTTCTTATTAAACAGCACAAATACCGATTCATGCTCTTCCAAACGGAGTGACAATACTGTTTTATCACCCTGGATCTTATACGAAGCCGGTTCCATATTACCATTATCCGGGTGCCATAGCTCGGGTTCCTTTTCGGAAATCCTGAACCTGACCGTATATTCCTGCGGCTGATCGCTGCGATTAACAAGAAAGTAAATATCAGTCTCTCCATCTTTCCGGTGTATCCATGATAATTCACCGTCAAGTGGTTTGCTGAAGGCTAAGTCCGGAGCAATCTTAAGAGATGCCATTACATTGCTAAGGGGCATTCCCCAGATTACCTGTCCTTTGCCAACACTTCGCCGGGTGCGACTCACCCCATCAAGATCGCCCCATATTTCTTCGGCAATCTTATTCAGCATGTGCTGAGAAGATGGATAATCACTGAGTCCCGGAACAGCGATGGGTTTAGGTCCAACTATCGTTACTCCGTTATTAACCAGTTCCTTTATTTTCTGCAGCACCGGCAAAGTCATCTGGTTAGTGTTGGGCAACACCAATACAGAATAACTCATTCCGTCCGGCAATACAATTCTTCCGGAAGTATCGGCCGACATCCGGTTTACAATCACATCCGCATTTACGTAATCAGATTCATAACCCTCCGGTTTGGCTGGTTGAAGGCCCGCTCCCCAGAAAGGCATGGTGGAAGGAGCTCCTTCATTGAGCAGGTAAGCAATATCAGCAACATACCGGCCCTTCTGCAACAGGTAAGAAATTCTTGAAAGATATCTCACAAAAGGTGTTGCCTGTTCTGCCCAGGTGATATTCCGGTTAATATGCGTTCCAACCATCGTATTGCCAGGCTTCGTATCCAATGGCTGATGCGCCGAAGTATGAAATACGAGCCGGTTTATTCCCTGGGTAAACCAGTAATCGCTTATTTTCTTAAGGGTGTAGGGAGATTCATAATTGCCCCCAGTAAAGGATTCGGCGGCAATAATATTTTTACCATAAATATGCCCGGCCGATGCGGCTCCCCGAATATCTTCATAATACATGGAAGAAGGATGCAGATCTTTTACCCAGAACTCGCCCATTGGAATATCCACATTTTTTTTATTAAGCAAAGCATCTTCCATACTTTCCAATGAAACACCTCCCGCTTCTCCATAAGTTTTAATGCCTTGTTTATGCAGGAATGCAGTAACGGTTCCATAAAAGTTCTCTGCAAACATATCTACTAACGTACGCCTGAAATCCCAAAGGAACCGGTCGCTTATGGCGGCGCTTTCCACTACACGCCCGGACAGCACCGGCAAAAAAACTTTTAAATCATATCCTCTTCGTTTCTGAAATTCAGCGGGCATTTCATCTGTCCAATTCTGGATACCGGCTTCCCAACTGTCAAGCATCATGTATTGCAGCCGGCTCCCATACAGGCTGCCTAATGTTTTCATCAAGGGGGTTGTATAACCCTGCAGGTAAGATTCTATATGTTTCTTACTTAGCTTATCGGCTTCATAGCCCAGGCCTGTTGGTACGGCGGGACGATTTTTTGCGCCGGTTAAAGAATAACCAAAACGCATGATCGTCCATTTCCCCGGGGGCGCTTCCCAGTTTAAATTGCCGTCGTCATTCATTTTTGCAGTAAGGTCAATGATTCCCGATTGCGGTATGGCGTCGCCGTTTTCCGGTGTTGCCACTGATTCGTATTCGAACAGGAAATTGAAACCTGCTTTGTCTTCCCAGCGATTCACTCTTGCACTTGTAAGTAATTTGAGTTCACTAAGCTGGTACGCAGTATCGGGAGCGGTAGTTATTTCAGAAATAACCTCGGCCGGTTTGAAGGAAGCGGCAGTTAATTCAACACGGAAAAATCTTGCGGTAACTTCAGGAAACGAGTATGTCCTTACTGTACTGCCGCGGTATCCTGACTTTCCCGGCAACGTGACAAGAATATCATAGTTCGTTCCGTCAGTACTCGCCATTAATCTTCCGAAAGGTATTCCGCGACGGCTTGCAATAGATAAAGCCTTTGCATGGATGGCCTTTGTGTAGGTAAATTGTATCCAGGTGGTACCCGGCTTACCTCCATCGTTTATCGTGATTGCAGTATTAAGATCGTCATCGAGTAATGCTTCGGCATTGATAGAACCTTTATTGGAAGTCACTAAAGGAAGATTGTCGGGCTGATTTGTTTCGTCGGGCAATGCAGGGAACGCTATTACTGCACAATCCCTGTAAAAACCTGCTGCATTGCCGGGGGCCGATAGATTTCTTATCGGGCCAATGGCGGCAGGAGGCTGTGGCAGCTTACCCGTAAAGTTCGTTCCACCTGTAATAGTCACTTCACTCCATACTAATTTCTTCATCGCTTCTTCGGGCTTTACCCATGGACCACCCGCCAGGCTCCAGCCAGCCGAACTGAATATGGACATTTCCAGTCCCAGGCGTTCTGCTTCTGAAGCGCTGAAGCGCACCGCATCCAGCCATTCGGGTGATCCGAACACAAGAGGATTATTTACCGTTTGCCCGCCACCAGCAGCAACATCACTGAGTTGAAACCCTGCAATCCCGATGCGTTTCATCCATTCCAGGTCCTTTGTTATTCCTTCTTTAGTGATATTACTTCGGGTCCAATGCCACCAGGTTCTTGGCCTGGCAGAAACAGGTGGATTTATAAAACCCTCTCTGTATCCGGCCGTAATTTCCTGTGCCTGCAATTGTGCGTGGAGAACGACAGTTACTATAACATATATAAGCATGCAGGGTCGATACCGCAATGACTTATCGGTATTGCATTTTATTTTAAACATCATGGAGCAGGCTTTATGAATAATCAGGTTGATTACTATCTTTTATTCTCCCTGGTATTTCCATTTTTTACATTTCAGCAGATAAAAAAAATATGAACGATCAATCTTAATCTTCTATTTAAAAACAAGATAGTACGGCGTTATCGGATCAGATAGTTTTAAATTGTTGATCAGCCAACGATTCCTGGTAAATGATGTCAGTCACTGCAAACGCTGATAGGCATCATTTATTTTCCATTGATGCATTTTTAACTTCAGCTACAAAATGCAGTATGCAACTTAAAATTATAATATCAATTATTAAATTAAAATTAATAACATGAAAAAATTAAAAATAATATTGGTTATTTCTGCATGCAGTATGGTGTTGAACATACCATCTTTTTCGCAGGAAGTAACATTGCCTGAAGTCAGGATAGTTGCTACCAATTATAAGTACATTAAATCCATCTCGGATACTAATGCAGCGCAGCCGGTCAATTTGCTTCAAAGGCGGGCCGCAGCTTTCGACGTAAAAAATTCAGAATATTACGAAGAGGAATATGATAATTATTTCATTTCCTTTTTTATCCCCGATGGAGAAATACTTGCAGTGTATGATCAGAATGGAAAAATCTTACACACCGCAGAAAAGTTTAAAAATGTGGCCCTGCCGCCCGGTGTAAGAAAATCGGTGACCACAAGATTTCCTGGCTGGGCCATTTCGAAGGATGTTTACGTGGTACAATATTCCGAATCAGAGGGTGGAAAAAAGGTTTACAAACTCTTATTGGAAAACGGCGACAAAAGGATAAGAGTAAAAACAGATGAGAAAGGAGGATTTCTTTAATTAGGAGCCATAGCGCAGCACTATGCCAGGCGCCCAGATTCCGTCTTCTTTACAGTAAACGCAATATCCCGGCCTTCTGCAAAGGTTGGGATATTGCGTTTGGCAGGTCCCGTGCACGAATCGAAGCGTGAGAACGCTTCGGTTTTTTGTTTGACGAGTGTTGAACTATCCCCGGCATTTTATAAAAGGGATCAACCTCATTCTCCCAAAAGACTTCACTTTCTTACTGCTTCAATAAGGACTGTCGTTCATCGCCTGCTTCCGTTTTTATTTCAATAAGGTACATACCTCGTGGCAACGACTGCAGGGGAATGCCTGTTGTATTTAAATCTCCAATGGCCATGGTCAGAACTTTAATACCTGCGACATTTATTACTGACCATTGCCGGATAGGGGACCGGCTGCTGATGTAAACGATACCTGTCGCAGGATGGGGGTAGATACATACTGATTGTTGTTCAAATTTTCCTGATACCAAAACAATACGGCTATAAGTAAAATGTCCATCAACGTCGGCAAGTTTTAACTGGTAATAGTTCCTTGATGAAGCAGTGTTTGCGGCAAACTTCTTTCCCCACGAGTCTCCCTCCCGGTCCCTTTTTCTTTTCCTTCACTCTCCTGCCATTGAACCCTTCCCCCGACGATGTCTCGCCCCGTGACAACGCCAATTTGAAAGAATTTTGCTTTACCTAATCCAAAATAAATTCTCCTTCAACCCGACAACAATTATGTTTACCCGCGGATTCTTAGTTGTGCAACAAGCACTTAAACCCCGGACTATAAAGTAGAGGGTTAGCCCCAATCGTTTTAACCATTTCAAATAGACTTCTTCTGTTATTTAATTGATCATCAATTTTTTAGGAATTAGCCACACTTATTTATATCAAAACTGGAGTTGATTCTATCTATATAAGTATACTTTGATACCTCTATGATACCTAATATTTTAGTGTTATAATAAGGTATTAATAAGGTAATCTTAAGTTATTTTGCCTAAGATAAACTTTAAATAACCCTAAGATTACCCTAAGATGAACCTAAGATCAACCTAAGATGATAGGTATTATCGAGGTATCATTAGCCCGGATGTCTATGCGATAGAAGATAATTATCCAGGGAGCCGCATTCTCTCGGAGATCATCTTTTTTACCAATGATAGTAGAAATCAATCTGTTAGAATGTATGACCGCTGACCGCAACCGGCCCGGGTATTTTTAGGTGGATACAGCAACGATCCGGGCAAGAGCTTAGTAGTTAAAAACTCCCGCAAAGTCGATTTCTTCCACAACCAGCCTCCCTTCCGATCTCTTGCCTTTTGCCTCCCAAACCAACTACCGAATCCTTTCTCCGGCGATGAGAAGATTTATTCAGGGCAACAAGCCAGTTATGCGTTAAAGAACTGAATAAGTTTCAAACTTGCAGTCAAAATGTTCGGGCTCCGGATAGTTCTGTGCACGACGGAAACGCGTTGTAATAATTCTATTACAATGCGTTTTTATTTTATTGCTGAAAGCAACAGAATAATTCCGAAAGGCTGCAAACTTCGCCAAACAAGCCCTGCATCATCCGGCTGGCTGACCAATATCATTGGGGCAAAATACCGGCAGCATTTAGCTTTAATTTATCCAATAAAATTCTAAAACATGGAAACAATCACAGTAAAATACCGGGCAAGGGAAATGGCATGGCCCGAAAAACAATTTTTAACAAAGCGGGCAAGAATAAGCTTCGATAAACTGACTGATTTTTTTTCAAAGAACTACAGCGTTCTTTATAAAATGATCCGGGAAAATAGCCTTCAGGCCAATGAAGCGCCTTGTACTATTTATTACTCGGTGGACGAGGCAAAGAAAGAAGCAGACCTTGCAGCGGCTATACCCGTTTACGGGGAGCTAAAAAAAACAGAAGGTTTTGAGAAAGTCGTTATCCCTGCGTCAAAGGCACTGTACATTAACTATTACGGTTCTTGCGACGATATGAAACCAGCCTATGACGAATTGGAAAAGTATGCGAGAGAACACGGGCTAAAAAAGAAATGGATGATAGAACAATATTTTTTTGACCCGGCAGTGGAAAAAGACAGCAGTAAATGGAGAACGGATATTTATTTTGTAGTAGAATAAGTTTTATGTGCCAGCTCTTTAGATCCGGGCCCGGCCTTACGAGCTGATAGTTATGTCTTGTATAAGACGCGGGCTTTCAATCAAGGAGTTTTCTTTCCCGAAGAGTTTCTCATTGGCCTCTTTTCTTTTCTTTCAATCTTTGATTATCTGCATTTTTCTCCGACGATGTCTCGCCCGGCGGTAACACCAATTTGAAAGAATTTTGCGGGCGGACGAGTCCGACCATGAAATTTTCCTTAACGGTTACTTCAGAGTGGGCGAGACATTGTCGGGGAATTATTCTGCTATGGGAAGGTTTATTCAGAGCGATAGCCTTGCGTATAAGCTAAATAGCCGGATATCTTTCAGATTTCCAATCACCCGGTCCGAAGCCCGGCTAATCCTGTGCACGAAAATGAAACGAGGATGTTTCAAAAGGCATTTATTTCACGCAACGACCCTAAGGAGCAAAGGGCGCAAAGTTTAAGACTCCCTTTGGTCGCTGCGTTAACTTTGCGGCTTTGCGTGAATTTTTCTTTTTTGACCTTATGAAGACAGCCTCGTTTTATTTTATTTATTGCCCAAAGGCAATGAAATAAAGCTGCGAGGCTTGCAGCCTCGCAGTGCGGGGGTTTAAAAAATCATTTTGCCAGTATCATTTGTTTTGTACCGATCAATTTTCCATCAATAAGCAAGGAATAGTTATAAGTTCCTGAAGTAAGTACAGAAGCATCTACATCCAGTGCGCCTCTGCCTGCACCCGAAACATTTACAGCTTTTATTGTCTTCCCGGTATTATCTGAAATAATGATTTGCGCAGTTGAATAATTTTGCGGCAGGGTATAACCGATCCTGGTACTGTTGTTAAAAGGATTAGGTGTGTTCTGATCGAGTGATGCATTGGAAAGAGATACATTATTCCCGGCAGGTACTTTTTGATTACCTGTGATCATGGCTTCCAATTTTGCCAGCCTTGTTTCCAGGTCATCTATCCGTATCTGTTGCTCCGTAATCCTGGCATCTTTTTCATCACCTGCAGTACTTAATTCCTGTACCGCTTTTACCAATGGCACTACAAAATCGCTGTAGCGCAAACCCATAATTTTTCCTGTTTTATCCACTCCGCTGAAATCGTAATTAATTTTTTGTGCGGCGGCATCCACATCCTGCGCTACGAAGCCGGTAAAATTGATTTTTTCAATATCATGTTTTCTTTCCCTTTGTATACCGAATATACTATCCTTTCTTCCCATCAATTCATATTCCCTGGCCATATCAAAATTATAGGTCACTGGTTTCAGCAGGTTGATAAAAGCGAGGCCGGGTACATTTTCTTTGATATTCTTTTTTATACGGCCGTCCGAAAAATTTGACCATGCTACATTACCACCAATACTGGTTACACTTTCATCGCCAATACGTACTTTATTGCTGGCATCCACTAACGCATTGGCCCCAATGGCGGTTGCATTAGTCAGATCTATAAAGTCAACATTTGCAGAATATCCAATCGCGGTATTTAAATCCCCTGTAGAGTTGACTCTAAGAGCTATATATCCATAGCCGGTATTACCAAACCCGGTAGTGTGTCTAACAGCTTCATACCCGGTGGCTGTGTTTCCAAATCCCTCAGAGTTAAGTTCAAGAGCTCTAAATCCATAGCCAGTATTACCAGTTCCAGTGCTGTTAGAATTAAGAGCTAAGACTCCGGTAGCTGTATTTTGACTTCCGCGGGTATTAGAACGAAGTGCTTCGTCTCCAACGGCGGTATTTTCATCCCCGTCGTTGTTTCCAGAAAGAGCATGGTATCCCGCGGCTGTGTTACCAAATCCGCTGGTATTTTTGAACAACGCTTTTGAACCAATAGCCGTATTAAATATTGCCCCCGGAGAATTTTGATTGAACAACGCAGAATCACCCACTGCAACTTCGCTCGTTCCAAAGGTGCTGGAATAAAGCGCGGCTACTCCAATGGCTGTGTTATTCCTCCCACTTGTGTTGGAATAAAGTGCTCCGGCTCCATTCGCTGTGTTGGAATATCCGTCAGTGTTGTAAAAAAGCGCATTATTTCCAGTAGCTGTGTTTTGATTTCCGGTGGTGTTGTTATGAAGAGACTGATAACCGGAAGCAGTATTACCAAAGCCTGTAGTATTTGCAAACATCGCCTGTGAACCCATAGCAGTATTCTGTGTTCCGTGTGATGGATCAGAAGCGCCAATTCCGTTATGGTATAAAGCAGAATCGCCCAGGGCAACCAAGTAACTTCCTGTGGCATTTGAATAAAGTGCAGCTACACCACAAGCTGTATTGTTATTTCCGCTTCTGTTGAATTTAAGCGCATCATTTCCAATGGCAGTGTTGCTTTCTCCGGTGAGGTTGTGAGAAAGCGCATCACTTCCATCAGCAGTGTTGGCATTTCCTGTTTCGTTTTCATGAAGCGCATTTCTCCCACTGGCTGTATTGCGCCCTCCTGTGCCATTGTGAGTAAGTGCATCACTTCCGGTGGCAGTATTAAAAAATCCAGTATTAAAAAAGAGCGCCTGGTAACCAACCGCGGTATTATTATCTCCATTGACATTGGAATAAAGCGCCTGGTCTCCATTGGCAGTATTGAATCTTCCAACGGTGTTGTTATGAAGCCCCTGGTACCCGGTGACAGTATTAAAAGAGCCTACAGTATTTGAATATAATGCCTGTGAACCAATAGCAGTATTCTGTGCTCCCTGTGATGGATTAAAAGCGCCAATTCCGTTATGGTATAATGCCGAATCGCCCACTGCAACTAAGTTACTGCCGATGGTATTGGAATAAAGTGCATTGGCTCCATTGGCGGTATTGAAACTTCCGGTGGTGTTATAATAAAGCGCGCTAAAACCATTTGCAGTGTTTGAAAATCCAGTGATGTTGGAATATAGTGCACTTGCACCATTGGCGGTATTGCCGAGCCCGGTAGTATTGTTATGAAGCGCATCATCGCCATTGGCGGCGTTATCACGGCCAGTGGTATTTTGTTCCAGTGCATTGGCGCCATTGGCAGTATTGTCAAACCCGGTAGTGTTTAAATAAAGAGCCCGGTAGCCGTTGGCTGTATTGTAAACTCCGCTGGTGTTACGAAAAAGCGCCTCCGCTCCGTTGGCGGTATTATACCCCCCAATTGTGTTGTTGTGAAGTGCATTATATCCAACCCCGGTGTTAAAAAGCCCTGTGGTATTGAGCCTGAGCGCCTGGAATCCAGTGGCGGTGTTGCCACCCCCGGTGCTTTTTAAACCAGCCCGGTAGCCCCAGAAGGTATTCCCGGTATTTATGGATTGGTCAATAAGACCTGAGCGAACTCCATTTACTTTGACAACAAAATTCTGTGCGTTGTTTGTGCCAATATAATCATTGGCTGAGGCATTGTTGCCGGTGGTATGCCAATTCTGGGAATAACAGATCGTTGTAATACAACAACCTGTCATTAATACGAGTTTTTTCATAATCAAAAGTTTAATGTTTGAAATAAAAGGTTTAAAGTTCGAAATGAGAGAAGAACAGGTTTCCACGAGGTGGGGTAATTCTTAAGTTTATTTTGGCCGGAGGATTTCCAGCGTTGAATAGTTATCGCCCTCTATTGTTAGTGTCCGCAATAAATTGGCTGTATGAGCGTAAGTCTGCCCACCGAATGACAGCCTCAGCATACACCTTCGGAATAGCGAACGTTTAATTATTTGTGCTGAAAACACACCATGGCATCAGATAAATTAGCTGTTAATGTGGCCTTAGAAGATTCAAACTCTTTAATTCAGTTGCCCTGATCTATATTTACTTTCCGGCTTTTGATTTTTTTTGTAACGTAAACATAACCACAGCCAAAGAATCTTTCAATTTTTGTATTCCGCTATTATTTCTTCTGATTAAACTATCCGGGCGGTTCTCAAAAACGACTTGTACTTTAACTAATGCCGGGCCTTATTCATCTTTCTCTGAAGACTAAGAGTGAGTGCTGTTGTAAAGGGAAGCACGAACAGGAAGAAAAGATATAAATTTCATAAAACAGGTTTTTGGTGAATGAATAAAAACAATCCAATAAGAGCGTTGCAGCAAACTAATTCCTGCATATAATACACCAGGCCTTAAATAGATTTCAGGGGGAAAGGTTAGAAAAGTTAAGAAATTTTAAACCCGGTTCCAAATATTATTTATTTATAAAAGTAATTGACACTACTTTGTCATATCCTGATAAGAGTAAACTTGTAAACAATCTTTGTGGAGGCTTTCGCCTTTGTGCCCGAATCAATTTATTAATATCATGAATAGATTTTAAATTTTCAAATTGAAAACTTTGAATTGCGGCTAGTTCTGTGCGCCGTTAAAAACTGAAGTATTCCTGCTTCGATTTTTCGTGTCTCTATCAGTTCCCGGCATACAACAACTATTCGAAATCATCAATTTGATACTGGAGTGTTCAATATTTAATCTGCAATCTTTCCTAAGTGACTCCCGAATGCCTGTACAGTATCCCTAACTATCCTCCTGAGTACCCCCGGAGTTATTCCCAGAGTGTGTACAGAGAATTCCACTATAATTCCTCTGTAAGTCCCCTATAGTTCCAGTATGACATTATGCAGTCTCTTTTCCCGACGATGTCTCGCCCGGCAGTAATATCATTTGAAAGAATTTTGTGGGCGGACTGGTCATATTAAACCATTTCGACAGCAACACTTCACACCCTGGCGAGCCTTGTGACTTCTTTACGTGAAATGAATAGGGAAATTGATCACCACTAATTATTGTTGACAATCATTTTTAACCGGCAATATTCCTTTATGAATGGTAGTATTATCAACCTCGTAAAAAAATAAGACCCAATTTCTGAAACTAAATGAGTTAAAGAATCGCCAACAGGCAACCCATTCATGTCGCATATCGTTTCTAATCGCGCTAAAGAATTCCATTCAAAAAATAAACTATGAAATTCATTTTTACGCTTTTATTGCTTTTAGTTTTTTCAACTTCCTTTTCCCAGTGGACAAGGGTCGAAAAGTTGCCGGCTTCGGATATTTTTACCCTCTACCGGCATGATAGTACTCTCTATGCCGGTGGAAACGATATCATTTATATCAGTAAAGACAAGGGTCAGTCATGGGATTCAACCTCATTGATCCCCTTTGTTACTTTAGTGGATGCCGTTATCCTGTATAAAAGTGAACTGTATGCCGCTTCTTATGGCAAGGGTGTTTACAAAAGCAGCAATGATGGCAGGACATGGCAAAATAATGGCAATGGGATACTTCCTTTTGTAGTAGAATTCTGTGAATGGCGGGGCAATCTTTACGCGGCTACCCAGGGAGGAGGCGTGTTTAAACTTGATTCTGTTGGCCGGGACCGCTGGATACCTTTTAATAATGGTCTCTCTTCCCTGAGCGTAAATCTCAATTCTATTGCGGGAAATGATCATGCACTTATTGCCGGTACTCTTGCCAACGGCCTGTATGACCATTATTCCGATAACTCAACAGCCTGGGATGAACAGTTTATCCTTAACCAGCTTGATCCCGGGCAGGGTACTTATGACATCATTACCGCACATGACAGCCTGTTCCTCGCTGGCTATCGCGGCTTTTATTTAAGCACCGATAACGGAATTACCTGGAATAAAATCGGGAACACTCTTTTTTCCGACTACACGAATCTGGTGAACGCGAAACAAGCCCTCCTGGCAGCAAGAAATACTTTTGACGGTGCTACCAACAATACTAGTTTCTATTATCTTAAAAAAGATTCTTTAGAAAAATCATTTGTTCCTTTCAGCGCCGTCACGGATCATTTTACGTATAGAATGCAGATTTTAGGAAATAAATTATGGGATGCCAGTTCTAATGGGCTTTATTATATGTCGCTCGCAGACTTACCAGGCATAACTCCTGCCGATGTAAAAGATTCCGTCGTTGTCAGCGTTCCGCCGCCGCCGCCACCCACCAATTATCCCTTTACCATTGGCAAACTATATCCCAACCCCGTTGCCGGTGAAGGGCATATCGCTTTAAGTTTTGATATTCCCAGGGAAGTATCCGCCTCTATTTATGATGCCACGGGAAAGCTTGTGTCAGTGTTGGCCGACCATCAATTGCAGCCTGCAGGCAATACAATTTTATCCTTCCCGACGGGCCACCTGGGCGGCGGTATATATTTCTTAAGACTATTCATCGATAACCAGGTTTTTGTAAGGGAAATTATTCATACAATTTGAGCCAACCGGGCAAAGGGTCATATACTCAGAACCGAAGTAGTAAGCCTGCTTCGGTTTTTTTTGTTCGCGATTATAGTAACAGGGAAATTAGGTAATGTCTCAGTTTGAAAATAGCCGGTGAGGCGGGAAGACGTTAAGGTTTGATTCACAAGTCATTTTTCTTACCGTCTTCCAGGCTTACCGGCAAACTAATACACTACCGGAAATTATTAATCAGCGTTTCGGTATATTGTACCTCTTAAATCCTTAAAATAAATCCTTAAAGAATGTCTGATCAATATAAACTGGCGATATTAAATGCGATCAGCAGCAACGCAACTCCGGGTACGCCTACCCGGTTAGGTTTTAATTCACTTGGCAAAATCATCAACCTGTCCAAGGAGGAATTGAATATCCTCCTGGTGGAGCTCAACCGGGAACGCTTTATTTCGCAGTATGTAAAAAAAGGAGTTGATGGATTTACCGTAGTATTAAATCAGAAAGGATTCGATGCTATACAGGACGAATCTTTCATCTAAGCCATTTTTTCCCGGGCTATGCTGATTAATCTTTTCCGCTATGAGGGTTAAAAAGATGTTTCTCTTTGTCATTGTGTACGTACCCGTTCAAAGTGCTTTCGTTCCTTCCCGGCAAAAAAAATTGATCTCAATCATTGAACTTTTTTGAATTCAAAAGCTTGCCGTTTTAAAATTCTTTATATTTACCAAGCAAAAAAAAGCAGGTCGGCTAGACAACCACCTGCTTGGTCTTCGTTGACCGTTCACATGAGAAAACTATTATAATTTCATCCCGCTTTCAGCGGGATGATTTTTTTTGTTTTTGCTTTTGTAAAATTATCCCTATAACGTATGAACTGACTTGTTGTTTTACCCAAGCATGAATTTTGATTACTAAACCTGTATTATATTTCTGCATCCTTTATAACAACCGTTCATACGCGAAAAGAGGCTGCAGTTTATGCAACCTCTCCTAAGTAAATACACGTCGTACCTAACCCTGAAAAATAATTACAGCTTTTTACCGCGGCCCTGTATAGGTAAGCGTATCGGCAAAGATCCTGTTAGCCGGATTGGTATTGTAATAGTATTTAAGATAAATAACCGGTGTGGCTCCGGGTACGAAGCGGCTATTAGCCCCGGGAGAGGGCGTCATAAAAGGCCCTGTCGCCGGATCGCCGGTATAATTATTAATGCTTGTTACCTGGTCTGCGCCATTGAAGAAAACCTCGGGGGCAACATTTGAAAAAGCCGTTAAGTTGCCCGCATTTGAAAACGGTTGATAATAATCGCCTCCAAATGGCCAATACATCGCTACTGAATTGGGTCCGGTGGTGACCATCTGTACATCGGTCTCAAATGGCCCGTTGTAGGGAGGATTGTCTGTCCTTGTATAAAATCCTTTCAAATGATAGGATCCATCATATTTATTTTTCACCGAAATGGCGACTACTAATGTACCGGCGATACGGCTGACTTCCCCTCCATCTACCTGGGCGATGGATATACCGATAGCGTTCTGTCCTGAAGCCACATCCGAAGGCCTGATATGAATACGGACAGTCTTGCTTCTTTCTGTCGCTGAAAGCGTAAACTGGTCATTCACCAATCCATACAACGAGGCGGGCACTACGGCATAGTTTGTCTGATTCTTATCATTATAATCATATACCAGGCCGGGGTTGATAATAATCTTTGCGGTAGCATTTTTAGTCACATACGACCGGATCATGAACCGGATATCCGTAATGTCCAGGTCAATATAACTGGTAGAATAATCCATCGCAACGGATTTAAAACCGCTTGGTTCGGAAAATTCGATAATCGGCCTGTCGGTATTGGGAGTTATATCCCCGAATACTTTATCCTGTTTGCAGGAATTAAGGATCATGGCGCCGGCGGCCAGGAGAAGTATTTTAAGTTTACCTGATTTCATCTTGATAAATTTTATAGAATTAGTACCCGGGATTTTGTTTCATATTGGGATTTGCCAGCATTTCTGATTGCGGAATAGGAAATGCCCATGACCTGCTTGTAGGAGACAGTGTGCAATAATTAGAACAATTTTGAGTACGGCTTACCGCTCTTACAGTACGCTTCAGGTCGAAGAACCGGTGTCCTTCCGCTACCAGTTCCTTCCTTCTTTCGGTTTGAATAGCCGTTTTTAACGTATTACCTGTTTCCGACCCGGTAGAAGCTCCGCGGGCTGACCGTAATGTATTCAGGTCGGCAAGCGCCTGGGCATCGAATCCTCCTTTGCGTGCATAAGCTTCGGCTCTTATCAGGTACATTTCGCCGGTACGGTAAGCTTTGTAATCAACCACTCCATCAGGATTACCTGCCGCGCTGGATTTGGCATAATACTTTGTCAATACGACCCTGCCATTAATGATGCCGAAATAAACCTGGGCTCTTATATCATTGGCTTCATATAAACCTAAAATAGAATTGACCGGAAGCCATGCGGCTTTGTCGCCGGAGACCTGGTATATTTCTCTTATCAAAGCGGCATTACCAGACTGGTATTTTACTGACCATATTACTTCATCTGTATTGGAATCATCCCATATTCCCGGGAACTGGTTGTAGGTAGCCAATGGCCGGGCATTAATAACTAACGTGGAATACTTGATAGCGCTGTCAAGTACATTGGCATAGAGATACATTCTTGCCAGTATTGCATTACAAACCATCGCATCAATATAGGCTCTGGCTGTACCGTCCGTGGAAGTAGCTGATTGAATCGGCCTGTCTGTATTGGAAAGCATTGCCTTTGCCGTTTTCAGGTCATCTTCTATTTTATCATAAGTTTCTTTTACGGTCAAACGGGCAGGTCTTTGTTCAATATCAAATTTATCTACATAGGGTATGCCAAGACTTGTTGAATTGCGATCATAATCCGCGGCCCACCAGCGCAATAATTCAAGATGCATATGCGCCCTCAGCGCCCTGGCCTGGCCTTCGATACGATTTACTTTCAATGCATCTGAAGTCGCAAACCTGTCAATACCTCTCATGGCAAGATTGGCTTGCTGAATGGCGAGATAGGAAGCATCCCATGCGCCTTGTACCGGAACATCATCTGCTGCATAGTCCCACTGAAAAAAACTGTTCATAGCACCAAGGTTAGCGCTGCCGCCACTGTAAAAATTATCAGCCGCTACATCCGGGGCGGATAAATAAACACTGCCTCCATTTACGCCGCCATATAAACTATTTTGCTTTAACCGCTGGTAAGCTCCTGTCAATGCATAGTCATAGTCATCCACTTTCGTAAAAAAATCATCACCGTTTATTGTGTGCGTAGGATCGAGGTTAACTGTTTTTTTGCAGGAAGTAAAAGCAGTTGCCGCCACCAATACTATTGTTATATCTTTTAATATGCGTTTCATGTAATTATTTTTAAAATATTAAAAACCTATCCTTGCTCCTACTGTCACTGTTTTTAAAGCCGGGTAAACTGCTCCTGTCAAAACCCCGGTAAACACTTCGGGATCATATCCCTGGAAATTATCCCATGTATACAGATTCTCTCCCTGGGCGAACAGGCGCAGGCTGCTTATCTTCCACCTGTCGGTTAGTTTTTTAGAAAATGTATAGCTCAGCATAACATTCCTGAAGCGGAGAAAATCACCTTTTTCCAGGTAGCGGGTCGTTTCATAATGGAAGGGGCTGAAAGAAGACGGAATATCTGTTATATCTCCCGGGTGCTGCCATTCTCTCAAAAGCGTTATATTAAGATTTGAAGTATAATAGATCGGGTTTTCCACATCCGCCCTCGCATTGTTATAAATTACATAGCCATATTGATAATTAAAAAGCGAAGACAATTCAAACCCTTTATAGTTTATAGTGAACCCAAAACCACCATATCCTTTCGGATCGTAGGAGCCGCCGACGACAGCATCGGCCGGATCATATACATTAGTAGTTGTTTTACCATCGGCTTTATAATACAGGGCATCCCCGTTTTCAGGATCCACGCCTGCATATCGCACCAGGTAAGCGCTGTTGGCTAACTCACCGATCCTGTTTATGCTCACACCATTCACGATCTGGTTATTGCCATCCAGTGCCAGTATCTTGCTGTGATTGAGTGACCAGTTCCCGTTTATACTGACAGTGAGGTCTCTTGTTTTCACGAGCGTATAATCCAATGCAACTTCAACACCCCGGTTCTGCAATTTGCCGAGATTGGTGACAATGCTGCTTACGCCGTTGGTAGATGAAAGCAACCTGTTAAGATAAAGGCCATGCGTGATAGCATCATATACTTCTACGCTGCCGCTTAACTTGTTTTTAAGCATGGAGAATTCTACACCTGCATTGGCCGTACTCCTTGTTTCCCAGGTTAATTGATCCTTCTTCAGATTCACCAGTGTAAGGCCGCCGATACCATTGTAAGACGAGGCGCCAAATTGTTCCAATGCCTCATAGGAATCCCCGATAGCGGCATTTCCTGCTGATCCATAACTTACTTTTAATTTAAGATTATCAAATAATTTTTGCCTTCTCATAAACTGTTCTGAAGTCATAGCCCATCCTAATCCAACACCGCCATAGTTCACAAACTTCTTTCCGGCGGCCAGTCTTGAACTTCCATCACGACGACCCGTGACATTGACAAAATATTTATTTTGAAAATCATAATTCCCGATGAGGAAATAGGATAAGATGGCTTCTTCTGATGCGCCGCCGCCTACGTTGGGTATAAAGTTATTGGTAGGTGTGCCCGGTGTGATCCCGGCTGCATTTTTAATAGGACCAACAAGGCCGTAGCCCGTATATCCATTGGTTACAGTCTTGCGGTGAACTATTTCGTTGAATAATCCCACGCTGAAATTGTGATCGCCCAGTTTCTTATCATAGTTAATAGAAGTAGTTCCGGTATAACGGCTGCGGCGGGTTGAACCATGGCTGAAAGCTCCTGACTGACCTGTCACAACCTGGTTAGCTTGTGTATTGATGTCTGTATAAGCTTCATTCTGATCGTCTGTAAAATCCATTCCCCATTGCGTTCTCAATCCCAGTCCTTTTACAAAAGGAATTTTATATTCTACGCTTACTGAGCCAATACCCTTTAATTGTTCATTTTTATTGGTATTTAAAAACAAATCGGGCAATGGACTTGGATTGGCCGGGTCGGCAAGATTCCAGCTTCCATCCGGCAAGTAAGGCGTTATATAAGGCAAGGTCCAACGGTATGCATTCAAAGGAGTAGAAATAACGTTGTCATTTTCATTTGTACCTGATAAAGTAGAATATCCAACAGATGTAGAAATACCTACTTTAAAATTGCCGGATGTATGATCGAGGTTGACCCTGCCGGTATAACGTCTCAATTTGGTAGTACGTACCAGTCCATCCTGGTCAAAAATGGAACCTGAAATAAAGAACCTGGTTTTATCATTTCCGCCGGTAGCGCTCAGGGTATGCTGTTGTGTTTTGGCATGGCGGAAAATAGCGCCCTCCCAGTCGGAGTTGATCTTCGAAAAACTATCAACTTGTGCAGGAGACCATCCAAATGGGTTAAGGCCATCGGGGCGGTTGTAATATAATTCGTAGTTTAACTTATCTCTTGAATTCATCAATACCAGTTTGGTCTTAGGCAATTGCTGCACGCCATACTGGTAATCATAGTTCAAAACGGTTTTCATGTTATGACCGCGCCTGGTAGTAACCACAATAACTCCGTTGGCGCCGCGGGATCCGTATTGCGAAGTGGTAACGGCATCTTTCAGAATATTATAGGATTCAAAATCAGCCGGGTTGATACTCTGGAAATCAGCCGCGGTAATTTCTATCCCATCTACGATATATAAGGGTTGTGTTCCTCCAAGTACTGATCCTTTGCCGCGGATGGTAACGGAAGCGGCGGAGCCGGGTTGACCGCTCTGCGACTGGATAAGGAGTCCCGGCGCCTTCCCTTGCAGCAACTGTTCAAAAGAACCTATGGGTTGAAGGTTCACTTCTTCCCCGGAAACCTTTGCTATAGAACCGGTATATTGTCTTTTAGTCTGGGTGGTATAACCCGTCACAATTACTTCCTGCAGGCTGCCCTGGCTTACTGATAAGGAAACATTCATTGAACTTCCTGTAACAACTACTTCTTTTTCTGTAAAACCCGTATACGAAAACACGAGTACAGATTTGGCGGGCACAGAAATCCTGAAATGACCGTTGGGATCCGTAGTCGTTCCTGTTCTTGTTCCTTTCACGAATACGCTGACTCCTGATAAGGGGGAATTATCTCTTGAGTCAGTTACGGTACCGGTCACTTCCTGCTGTGCAAAAGCAAAAGATGATAGCACAATTGCTGAAAGGAAAAAAAGTAATAATTTTTTCATTTGCATAAATTTTGGTTTTACAATCCACAGCATAGTCTCCTATCCTGCAATTCATGAGTGAATAAAATAAATGGAAACAGCCGGTAGTTTTAATGTCTGATTAACAGCAGACAACAAAGATTTGTAGTCTGCTTCGCTATTGTGCCAGCGATTAACTGAAGCGTGAAAATTAAATAGTGAAGCGTGAAAAATTAAACGATTGAGTGTAACAAATAAAAAAGCACAAAGGCGGTTAATGGATAACCGCCTTTTTACCATTTCATTTTATATTTTGCCGCTGTTCTTTTCCCCGGAAAAAATATTATGGTTTTTGCAAAACAATTACTGCTTCACCAAAGCTACCGGCGGCCACTGTATGCTTCAGCCTTACGCTGAATATACCTGAGCAGGGCGCTACAAAATCATCCACACCCGGAACACTTTCACAGGAAATATTCCCATAGGGCCATGATGCTCCGCCATAACCGCTGCCATATACCTGCTTGGCAACAGAAACAGCATTTGTAACAGGGTTAACGGTCACAATAATGGGTTGCGCATTATCGGCGAGGTATTTAAATGAAAAATGCGTTGCATCAATCATGGTAAGCGGTACGTTATCGCCCGGTGAATAATCCGCCCAGTCGTCGCTAACCACTACAAAATTTCCCTGGTACTGACTTGGATTATACTGGCAAACCGCTTCATACCGTATAAATGTACTTGAACCTGGCTGGGAAGCGACCCCGGATGCGTACGGAGCGCCGGTAAGTGGAAAGGCTTCGTATTTCACCCCACCCGCTGTAACGTCTACGCTGATATCAAACTTGTCGCCAAGAACTATAGGAGAACCAAACAAGGTTGCTAATTGAGTTCCTGTTATTGTAATGGTAGATGGATAAGTTGTGACATTTGCCTGGATTGTTTTTACTACAGCCTTATTTCCGTTTTTGATCGCCACCACATCGAGCTTTTGTGCAGGTACATCGTTTTTAAAAAACATATCTACTGTAAACTTACCCGTAAATGCAGCCGGGCTCTGGGCTGATATAACCTGGTCGGCCCCGGTGGTAACTTTTGTAACAACCGGCAAAGGAAATCTTGTCAGTGCCGGCAGCTTCGGGTTATCGCTTTTCCGGCAAGCCGTAAAAAGCATGGCTGCTGTGAAAAGGTATGAACAGGATATTATTATTCTTTTCATAATTATTTAGTTTATTTTTTATCAGGGTTGCCAAAAAACTTTATAAGTACTTGGATTCTTTTGAGCAGGTGCATTCGAGTTGCTTTCCAGTTCTGTCTGGTACCAGGGCAGGCTCAGTGCAAATGTCCGGCTCAACTGCACCGGTACTGATTTTTGAGCGCCGGGATTGATCGGATCGCCATTAATGGGAGGCTGTACTCTTCCACCGGGAGCCATTGCCGGGTTGCTCGGGTCAAATATGACCGGGTAACCTGTCCTTCTTATGTCTGTATATTGATCGACCGCACTACCCACTGACGAGAGCCATTTTTGTGTCATGATCATTTCCATTTGCTTGGCAGCCGAGCCGGCATCATATTCTGCAAGAGCATTATTTGTATAAGTGGTTACGGCTGCTGTACCTACCAATGCCGGTACTGTCTGAGCGGGTTTTACATACTGGGTGATCACATAATCCACTTGTTTGAATGATTCCGCCATGGCCGCTGACAACTTCGCTCTTGCATCACCCGTTACCAGGCCCGACTGTATCAGTTCAGCTTCAAGATAAAGCCTGTCTGCATACGTGATCAACCTGTAAGGCGATGCGCCTGTGCCGCTGTTATCTGCAGCGATTGTAGCACTTCCGTCATCATATTTTCCCCCGATCGGGTAGATACCGAAAAGGCTGATTGAATTTTGTTGTGTTCTGTCGCGGTCCGGGCCAACGGATCCAAAATAGATGGATACAAAAGGACCATCACGATATTCTGTCTGGTTACCATCGCGTGATGCCTGTGTTGCATTTAACTGGTTATAGATATAATATTTAATCCTGGGATCAGGGTTATTGTGCAAAATATTCGGATTGTATCCCTTTAGTATTTCATAAAACCAGGGGCTCACATGATTGCTGCGCTGGGTAGCGATATAATCGTAAAAGCCCGGGTTCCTGTCATCGGTAGCGCCATTGGGGCCATAGGGTATTAAAAAGCTTTCGCTTGTCTGGCTGATCAGGTTGCCCGCTGTAATCAACGCGTTGACATCGGCGGCTACATTTTTCACTTTCCTTATCTGCGTATACATCTTAAGTTTTAATGTATTCGCTGCCTTAATCCATTTTGTTACGCTACCCTTATAGATAAGATCATCTGAGCCGGGTTTCAGGGTATTGGGCGCAGTCGTATTATTCAGATCGGCAATACCGCGGTCGATAATTTTAAATAAACTGTCATAAATAGCGGCGTCGTTGTCGAATTTCGGGTAGATGATCCCGTCTTTAAGCTTATTCGCTTCACTGAACGGCACATCGCCAAAAACATCTACCAGTACACTATAGGTATATGCTTTCAATATTTCAGCAATCCCTGCATAACGCGTATTACCATCGGCGGTGGCATGGCTGATAATATCCTCCAGGTTTTGCAGTACGCCATAGATCGGGTAAGTGGCTCCCGGCTGCGCGGTTGATGAGAACAATTTTGACCAGGGAATCCCGACATTGTTGTCCGTTCCCGTTATACCATATTTATCCGCTTCTTCACGGGTAGTCATCTGGTGGGTATAGACTGCAAGGGCCTCGGATAAACCACCATTAGACTCGTCCATTGATAACGCATCGCCCAATGTGCGCTCGGTGGTTGGGAGTATTTTGGAAACCGCGACGGTTGTCGGGTTGTTGGGATCCGTATTAATGTTCAGGTATTTCTTACACGAGGTTATTACCACCAAAGTAACCAGGGGTATCAAGTATTTTATTTTACGTAACATAATTATCAGGTTAAGTTGAGTGTATTAAAACGTTACATTCACATTTACTCCAAATCTTCTTGTAGTCGGGGCCGCTGACAGTTCTATACCTTGAACGGCAGTGGAGCCGAAACTGTTCACTTCAGGATCGAAATGAGTATATCTCGGTACATTCGGCGCGAGATACCATAGGTTCCTTCCTGACAAGCTCACGTTTATTCCCTTAATCGGCAATTTTTTAAAGATGGATTTGGGAAGATCGTATCCAATTGTTATTTCCCTGAGACGATATACTGTAGCGTCATAGACTTGCCATTCGCTGGCAGAATTGATTGCAAAGGACGCAGACGTCGTTCCGGAAGCGAAATAAAGATCATTAGTCGTTACTACTGTATGGTTAGCTACAGGTTTGCCGCCTACCAATAAAGGTTGCCCGGGATTATTCGGATCACCGTATACACCGGGAATGATCCAACTGGTTTCCCTGTCACGGGTATCTTTGGTGACTCCTCTTCCCAGGAGTGAATTGATTGTTTCAGAATAAATATCTCCGCCTTTGGTCATATCCCAGAGCACACTGAGTGAAATACCTTTGTAACTAAATGTATTGGTAATACCCATTTTATAATCTGGATTGGGGTCGCCGATCATTTGCTCTTCATCCGCGGTCATCGGCCAGCCGGTTACAGGATCAATCAGCAAATTACCACTGGCATCACGTTCGGATACAGTTCCTCTTAAATAACCAAAAGGTTTCCCCGGCTCGAGATAAGGATTTATTCCTGTTACAATACCTGCCAACTGGATCCTGTCAACACCAGAAGTCAGCGATGTAACAATATTCCTGTTTCGTGTAAAAATTCCGTGAATATCCCAGTTAAAATTCTTTGTCCTGATGGGACGGACTACCAGGTCTATTTCAACACCCTTATTACTGATTCCCCCGAAATTGGTCACCTTAGCCAGGTAACCGGAAGAAGGAGGAGTTGTTATGGTTGCAATGAGATTGCTTGATCTCCGGTCATACCAGGTGAAATCCAATTCTGCAATTTTTTTGAAGAAGCTCAATTGTGTCCCGATCTCTGTTTCTTTTGTAAATTCTGGTTTTAATCCTGCATTATTAGCTGTATTCGGCAAAGTGGCCGAAGGAACACCAAGGAAATTCGGGTTGATGGTATATACATCCTGCAATTCATAAGGATCAGCATCACGTCCTACTTTGGCCCAACCTGCTCTTATTTTTCCAAAATCCAGCACATCGCTATGTATATTGAATGCATCGGTGAAAACAAATGATCCGGACACGGAAGGGTATAAGTAACTCCTGTTTTGCACCGGCAATGTGGATGACCAGTCGTTACGAACAGTTCCATCGAGGAAAGCATAGTTCTTATATCCAAGTGAAACATCGGCAAAAGCGCCAACTATTCTTTGCCTGGAATAAAAATCATTCGTGAATTGTTGCTGTGAAGTATTGGCCAGCGTATAAACACCTTTCGTGATAAACTGGTTCCCCGTTTCTGCATTATCAGTAATCGTACGCTGGTTAACATTATTACCCAAAACAGTTTTAAGAGTAAAATCATTACCGATCTTGGGCGTAAATGTCACGAGGAGGTTAGATTCAATTTCCTGTTTCCTGTAATTTTCAAGCACCAATCTTCCAAGTCCTGACGCGGCCCTGGATCCAATCTCTGTGATTTCCCTCCTGTCCAGCCTGGCCACATTGCTACCCACATTATAATCTACGCGGATCCATTTGTTGATATTAAAATCAAAATGAACTCCACCCACGATACGCTCATCGTTTGTAGTAATGGTATTATATTTTTCGGACCATTTCGGATTATCATAGCCGGTTACGTTAGGTTGAAGGGGCAGACCGGCGGCATCTTCAAATGGCAGGTTCAGGTCCCAGTTACGGGCAATGAACAGGGAACGCGCAAATAAGGAAGCAGTACCTCCTACCTGGTTTTCACCAAAGAAGCCTCCTTTCTGCGTAGAACGGGAATAACTGAAATTCCCGCTCACATTTAATCCAATATCCAGTTTAGTGGATGCACCTAAACCAAGATTGGTTCTGTCATAAGATGAGTTAGGAACATATCCCTTATGATTCAATTGTGATAAGGTAAGTCCTACAGAGCTCTTGTCGCTTCCCCCGTTGACATTTACAGAATTTTCAAAAACAGTCCCATTCTGGAAAAGATCCTTGACATTATTCGGATAAGCCCGATAAGCGACATTGGCTGATGGGAATAATGAGGGATAGGCAGCCTGTAGTGTTGGCCATGCGGGTATAGAATCCAGGTTACGAAAAGCAGGTCCCCATGAACCATTGGCATTTGAATAAGCGAATTGCGAACCGGCTCCATAATCATTCTGGTATTCCGGGTAATTGGCTATCGTTTCAATAGAAGCCGAAGATTTGAAACTGATTTCAGTTCCCCTGCTTTTCCTTGCGCTTCCTGATTTGGTGGTAATTAAAATAACGCCATTAGAAGCCCTCGACCCATAAAGAGCGGCAGCCGAGGAACCTTTCAATACGTTCATGGTAGCGATGTCATTAGGATCGAGATCGGCGATGCCGCTTGAATAAGCTCCCCCATTCGTCACCTGGTTTGTCGTAGTTACCTGGTCATTGCTATAGGGAATACCATCCACGATGATCAATGGCTGGTTAGCGCCGAAAAATGAATTATTGCCACGGATTTGTATACGTGTGGCTGCGCCCGGCGTCCCTTGCGAAGAACGAATGTCTACACCGGCTACTTTTCCTTCGAGGCTTTTTAATACATCCGGCTCTGATTTTTGTATAAGTGCAGCAGGGTCAACTTTGGCTACCGAATACCCGAGCCCTTTGTCGGATCTCCGGATCCCAAGAGCGGTTATGACCACTTCGCTCAGGTCGCCCCCTCCCGTCAAAGTCGTATTGACGGTTGTTTGATTACCAATGTTTACTTCCGTGGTTTTAAAACTTGTTGCACTAAATACTAAAATGGCATTAGGTGCGGCTTGTACGGTAAAGTAACCGTTTTCATCCGCCGATACCGCCGTAGCTGTTCCTTTAACAGTCACTGTGGCAAATGGAACAGCTTTGCCTTCAGAGTTGGTAACTCTTCCCTTTACAGTTCTTGTTTGCGCTACCAGTACAAAGGCAGGCAAAAAGAACAACACGAGTAGCAGGATTTTTTTCATGCAGTTTAAATTTATGTTGGAGAGATTGTCAGAAGGCAGCAAGATGCAACACAATGCTTCAATGGAACAGGTGTTAGTTACTGAAGCATGAAAAACAATTATCGTGTCTGTAAAATCTTACGCTGAAATTTCAGATAAAAAAGTTGAAACTCTCTTTTTCGTGTTTCAGTCATAAGAGATATAAGCTTTACAATAAAAAAAACCCCGGAAAAACCGGGGCTTCTTTTCTGCATGATAAATTTCATTTACTATTAATATCCTGTATTCTGGCTTATGTTTGGATTAGCATCTCTCTCGGCTTGCGGAATCGGGAATATCCGACGGAAATTGGTTGCCGGAACAGATACAGGTGTTATTCCAACATAATTACTGTTTATATTGACCCTGTTCAGATCCTGGTTCAACCGAAGCAGGTCGAGATAACGCATGCCTTCAAACGCAAGCTCTTTTCTTCTTTCCAGTATTATATCGCTGAGCAATTGTGCTCCCGTTGAAGTATAACCGGTAAAAGCGGGATCTCTTTGCATGGCAAGCTGGTTCAGGTACAGTTTCGCATTTGTATCGTCGCCGGTACGCTGGTAAGCTTCCGCAAGTGTGAGCAGCACTTCTGCCAGCCGGATCACTTTTGTATCATCTTTATCCGCAGCATTGCCGGTATTCGAATATTTGTTTACAATACGCACGGTAAGACCGGCTCTTGTTCCGGTTATAAATAAGCCGCGGCGAACATCGGTGGCCGTATATTGATTATAGAGGTCATCCGCGCCAATTGCATCGCCATACCCTGACTGATCGTAGAAATAGGCCAGCGCATTTGTACCATTATTATTCACCGCGTCGCTGGTGATTTCAAAAATGGTTTCCAGTTTATTTGAAACGGGAGCCGGGTTTTTCCAATAATTGATAAAATTCGGTGCTGTAGCCAGCGTATAACCTCCATTGGTAATCACATCCAGCGCCGCTGTCTTTGCTGCTGCCCAGTCTCCTTTAAATAAAGCAACTCTTGCCTGCAGGGCGCGTGCTGCATATTTTGTTACATACGAAGAGTTTTTGGTTGTACTTGTCATCTGTGAAAAAGCAGCCGCCAGGTCAGCATCAATCTGTGCATATACATCAGATACTTTTGCACGCGAGGGTTTTGCAAAGGCATCATATTTCAGTAAAATAGGAACTCCGTCTGCATTGGGATCGACCGTGTAAGGTTTGGCGAACCAGGTAACGAGATCAAAATACATGAGAGCTCTCATTGCCAGGGCCTCACCTTTTAATTGCGGCGAATTGGGAGTTGTTATTGGGGCATTGATAATATTATTCGCCCGCAAAATAGAATTATAAGCTGTTCCCCATGTATCGCGGCTGTTAGCATTTGTGCTTATGTAAGTGAAATTAAATTCGGCAATATACCTGTTGGAGTTTGTCGTGGATATAAAAGCATTATCCGCCATCAGGTCGCCGTAAAGAGGCAGGGAACGGCCATAGAGGTTTGAGCTTCGCATGTTAGAATAAAGACCAAGTACGGCTGCCTGCATACCGGGCTCATCCACTATTGCCTGGTCCTGGGCCAGCGCGTCATAAGGATTAAGATCAAGAAACTTCTTTTTACAGGATGCGAGGAACAGCAACCCCGCTGCCCCGATCAATATCATATATTTTATTTTCATTGCTTTCATTTTTGAATGTTAATCAAATCAGAACCCGAGTGTAATACCTATTGAAATCGTTCTTTGTATCAATACCTGAAGGTCATTGACACCGTTGATGGGCTGTTCCGGGTCGAAGGTGATGTTTTTATCGAATGCTTTTGTCCAGAGATTACTGCCCCTGATATATACCCTCGCATTTTCTATTTTAATTCTATCGATAATTGTTTTGGGCACCGTGTAAGACAAGGTTACATCCCGCAGGCGAATGAAATCACCTTTATAATACCAGCGGGAAGATTCTGCATTGGAGTTCATAGCACCGCCGTATACATATTTTGGAATATCGGTTATGTCGCCCGGTTTCTGCCAGCGGCTTAATTGTTTTTGTATTTTATTCAGTTGCGGGTTAAATCCGTCACTCCATGAAATAAAACCCCATTGGTCATACACCAGGTTGCCATATTGATAGTTGAATTGCGCATCGAGTGAAAATCCTTTATAGGTGAAAGTGGTTGAAAAACTGCCAAAACCTTTGGGAGAAGCACTGCCGATAATAGCTCGTTGTACCTGTGTGACATCACTTGTAGTTTGTTTTTTGGTTCCGTCAAGATACCATAACGGGTTTCCTGTAGCAGGATCTACCCCGGCCCACAAGCGGGTATAAATATCCTGGAAATCTTCACCGACCCTGCGGATAAACGGCAGAGCCACTATGTCGGCGTTATTCCTTAATGCAGTGATCTTGTTTTTATTCAACGCAATATTGAAAGTAACATCCCAGCTGAAATTCTTTGTTTTGACCGGGCTGCCATCCAGTTGAAATTCCCAGCCCTTGTTTTCCATTGATCCTACGTTGGCCGCTACGGTGGCATTTCCGTTTGTTGCATTGTAGAACCCGGATGTCAATGATAGCGGATCATTCAGCAGCAGGCTTGTTGTTTTCCTGTCATAATAATCAGCAGTAAGGGAGATGCGGCTTTTCAGGACGGAAACATCAATGCCTACATCAAATGGTTTATTTACTTCCCAGGTCAGGTCGGGATTCGCCACATTGTTGGGAGCGCTTCCCGGCAACTGGTTATAGTTGGCATTGAAAATATAAGTTCCCTGCCAGGTATAGTTGCCGAAGTCCGAATTACCATTTACACCATAAGAAGCGCGGATCTTTAATGCATTAACAAGCCTGATGCCTTCCATAAATTTTTCCTGCTCCATGTTCCATGCTCCGCCAACAGACCAGAATGTTCCGTATTTATGATCAGAGCCAAAACGGGAAGATCCATCACGCCGCAGGCTTCCTGATAGGGAATATTTACTCTTATAATTTAACTGCAGTATTGAAAAAGTGGATGCAAAAGAATAATCTGACTTTGCACCACTGGCCAGGCTGGGAGCGCTTGGCACAGGTAATGGAATCAGCGTAGTAGCCGGAACTCCTTCACCACGGGCGCTGACATTATATTGTTTCGACTTTTGCGCCTCATACCCAACTGTAAAATCAAGGTTAAGTTCCCTGCCACTCAAAAAATCGTGATGATAATTAAGCAGGTTGCTTGTAAGCAGGTTGGATACTCTTGTATTATAATTATATACTCTTCCGCCTACTGTCCGTGAATCCCCAAAAAAGGGGTTATCATATCTTTCTTCCTCAATATCCAGATAGTCAATCCCGGCTTTGGTAGTAAATTTCAGGTCCTTATAAAATTGGTATTCCGCGCTAAAATTGGCCAGCACTTTTGAAGTCTTTAATAACTGCTTATCATAAGCCGCAATAGCCAGCGGGTTATACAATTGATTGAATGTCGTTGTGGTGAAATTTAATGTACCATCAGCATTATAGGGGTTTTGTGAAGGACGAAGCAAATACCCGTCTATTACCGGGTTACGGAAAGCGCTGGAACTGCTTGGTGTATTTTGATTGATATAAGAACCGGTAGCATTTAATCCAACGGTTAATCGCTGGCTCGCTTTATGCTTTATATTGAATGTTCCTGAGTAACGCTTAAAATCCGAATTAATGACTACTGCCTTCTGATCAAAGTACCCGGCCGACATATAAAAAGTGGTTTTACTGTCGCCGCCGGATACGGATGCAGTCGTATTGGTAGTAGCACCCTGCCGGGTTACCTGGTCAAGCCAGTCTATATCATACGTGTTGGTAGAACCAAGAGAAGCTAATGTTGCATCAATTTGTGCCTGGGTGGCTCCTGCGTTGACAAGACCTTCCTTCGTCAGGGTAAAATATTGGTCGCGGTTCAGGGGCTTGGCCTGGTCGTTGAAGGAAGCCGTATTTCCAAAACCGAATTCCGTATCCAATCTTATCTTGCTTTTTCCCGCCCGGCCTTTTTTTGTAGTAATCAGGACAACACCATTCGCCGCGCGGGATCCATAAACTGAAGCAGAGGCTGCATCCTTTAGTACACTTATACTTTCAATATCATTGGGATTGATGCCGGCCAGTGTGCTTGAGCTAGTGCTTATTCGTGAAAAGTCGCCGGTACTGATAGGAACGCCGTCTACTACATATAATGGAGCAGCGCCTGCAGTAAAAGAACCTATACCGCGGATACGCACCTGTTGAAGTGCACCGGGCTGCCCGTTGGGCGAAGTCGAAAGCAGGCCAGGCACTTTCCCCTGCAACATCTGATCAACAGAGGCAAAAGGCCGGTTTTCCAGATCAGCAGCATCAACCTTTGATAGGGACCCTGTAATTCTTTTTACGTTCTGTGTACCATAAGCGACCACCACTACTTCTCCAAGGCTTTTTTCCTGGGTGATCATAGAAACCGAAATCGTAGACGAGGAAGTGATAGCCACTTCCTTCGGGGTCATATCAACTGAGCTAAAAACAATTATTTTGGCGTTAGCAGGCACTACCAGTGAATAGGTCCCGTCTGCTTTTGTAGTGGTACCCGTCGTAGTACCCTTCACCGATACCGATACATTCGCAAGAGGTGCACCTTTATCGTCGGTCACCTTGCCGGTAATGGTTCGCTGGGCAAAAGATGCAAGAGCCATGCATAAACATGGGAGAAAGAGCAGAATTTTTTTCATAAGCCTCGTGTGTTTTGTTTAAAATGAAAATCATGCAACAAGGCAACAATTTCTTAATAGATGCTTCTGCTATCATGGCTTTAGTTACCAGGACGTGAATAATATTCACTGAAACATTAATTTTCAAAATCAACTCATACCACCAAAGCCTGAAAATATCGTCATTAACCCGGCAAAAATGATAAACGATGAAATTTGATGAATAAAGCAGCGTTATCGCGCGCCGGATTATCTTTAGTGTACTCACTCACATGTTTGTCCATTCCCTGGCCGGCTTATGCATTCCTGGGCGTTCATTTACCACTTGTAATTGAATATTACCCATGAAAAAAAATTTGTAATTGCTTAACACCATGTACTGATAGTTTTATACCCGCTATACGTTATACTAACTATTCATCACATGAGAAATTTCTGTTACTGGACAAAACCCGGCATTGTAAACCCTAACCGCTGCTGCAATGATCAAGGATGCTCTTCTGAAAGTCATATTTATTCCCTTACTGGGCATAGGCCTCCCTATTATTGCCGGTATTATCACGTATGAGCATTATTCTGTCCCCGAAATCATTGCTGCTAACCTGTTCTTCATCCTTTCATCATTTACTATCTGGGGCGGGTGCAACTGGATCCACGTCAAACTCAGGCCCTTGTATGCTCCGGTTTCCAAGCTTTTTACCCGGGTAGCCGCCATTTGCTTTGTATCGGCTTTGTATGGAGCCAGTATTGGAGGCCTGGCCGCTTTTGTCTGGATTAAAATCTCATCAGAAGTATTTAGCTGGACCAGCCTCTATAAATTTATTGCCGTATGCGTGGCATCAGTTATTGTATTTACCCTGGTCTATGAAATACTATTCCTCAACAAGGAAAGAGAGCTGGACGACAAGATCGTTGATCAACTGGACAGGGAACGCTCGCAGGCAGAACTGCAGGCTCTTACCAATGAGATGGACCCGCATTTTATATTTAATTCACTCAATACCCTCAATCATCTTATCCTGAACGATCCTAAACAGGCCCACTTGTTTAATAATAAACTGGCGCAGGTATATAAATATTTCCTGATTAATAAAAACAGGGAATTGATCCCCTTTAAAGATGAAATGGAATTTATTGATAATTATTTTTTCCTGCTGCAGATACGGCATGAAGGTAAGTTGCAATTGCAGGTTGAACTGAATGAGGAGGCCCGGAGAACCATGATACCGCCTTGCGCGTTACAGGTGCTGGTGGAAAATGCCATTAAACATAATGAGTTTTCAGAAGACAAGCCGCTGTTTATTAAAATAAGCATGAACGGGCAATATATCCGTGTCAGCAATAATGCGAAACCAAAATCCTATTCTGTTACGTCAACCGGTATAGGGTTAAAAAACCTGAGTGCACGTTACAGGATCATTTGTAAGAAGAATATTGTGATCGAGAATGCCCGCGACAACTTTACAGTCAAACTACCACTAATAACTTAACCCATAAAACCAACGCCATGATTAATGCAATTATTATTGAAGACGAAAGGCCGGCCCTCGAAGGTCTTGTCAGTACTTTGTCGGCAATTGCCGATGACGTGCATATTGCCGCCCGTCTCAGCAGCGTAAGAGAAAGTATAGAATATCTTTCGCAGCAACCCCCCGCCGATCTCATTTTCAGTGATGTACAACTGGGAGATGGCCTTTCCTTCGAGATATTTAACCAGTCAGGTATCCGCATTCCTGTTATTTTCATTACCGGGTATGATGAGTTCATGCTGAATGCTTTTGAATACAACGGCATTGATTACCTGCTGAAGCCCGTTGACAAAGAAAGCCTGGGAAAAGCCCTGAATAAATACAGGATGCTCGAAAAACATTTTACAGATCATCATTCCATCAGCAAACTGCTCCAATACCTCGGCAATCATAAAAAGAAGCGCATGATCGTTAAGAAAGGACTGGAGAATATATCATTAAGGCTCGAAGATGTTGTGCTTTTTTATACAGAAAATAAAATAGTATACGTAGTAGACAGATGGGGGAAAAAATACCTGGCTGATAAAAATCTTGCTGAACTGGAGGAAGAACTCGACACGAATATCTTTTTCAGGGCTAACCGGCAATATATTATTAATATAAATTTCGTACGGGGATTTAAATCGTACGAAAAAGTAAAGCTGATGATTGATCTTACTTTACCGGAACTTAATCACTGTATTATTGTAAGCCAGGAAATGGCGCCCCAGTTTAAGGAGTGGATGTATAATTCGTGAGTTGGGGCCGGAAGTCAGAAATCCGATGTCGGATTTCTGACTTCCGGGTTCATCACAGCACCATTAAACTGCACCCCCTCAGATCGCTATTGTCTATGCGGCCCAATACTTCAAAACTTCCGTCAACGTAAAGCCTGCCCGCATCATCTGATGCAATGAAACTACAGGAATAAATATTGGCCAGATCAATAATATTGATCGCACCATTGACATAACCCGTCCGGGTATTCAAGGAAGATCCGAATATGGACAAAGGATCTTCTTCATCCCTTATTATTATTTTCATCCAGGGAGGGCACCTGAAAATTCCATCTCCTTTTGACCAGGCCTGCGATAAAAGTTCAGTCATCCCGTATTCTGAATGTATAGCCGCGGGTCCAAATGAATGACGCAATATCTCATGCAATTCTTTCCTGATCATTTCTTCTCTCCTGCCTTTCATACCGCCGGTTTCCACGATGGTTGTATATTCAAGCGGCAACCTGTATTTTTCTGCCAGGTCAAGTAAGGCGAATGTAACACCGAATAAAAGGGTTTTTTGTTTTGCTTTTTCCAAAGACATCAATACTGAAATTAACTGATCATATTCGTGCAAATAAAAACCGCTTTGGGGATGGCCCGATAACCTGATCAATTCATTGACCATATACACAAGAGAAGAATTGCCTCTCTCCAGGTAAGAGGGCAACAACCCGAGAATGCACCAATCTTTTGCTGGACCATAAAAAGACATAAACCCCCGTGTAAAGCTTTCTCTATACAAATCAATGTCCTTTATAAAATGCCGGCTGCCGGTACTTCCTGTAGTGCCGCTGCTTTCAAAAACCGCTTCAGGTTCAAATGCGGTGGCACGGATGGTATGAGACTTAAAAAACCGTATCGGCAAAAATGGGATTCCGGCAATAGAGTTTATCCCGGAAACATTGACGGATAAGGCATTCACATAGTCCCTGTAAACAGGACTATTACTATATTGGAACCGGAAAATCTCCAGCGCCAGCGACTCAAAATTCTGTTCGTTTACGGCAAAAATTTTATGCTTCCATTGACTCTCCATGGCGGGGGTATGTCAGTAATAAAACTTATATTTGTTTAAATTCATTGTGTGATATGAAAACAGTTCTGGCATTTCTTGTTTTAGCATTTGTTTTATTTATTATATCCTGCCGCAAAGGTAAGTTTGAAACAAGACCCCGCATTGAAGTTAAGGGTTATAATACCAGGGAAGTACCTCCTCATGGGCAACTAGTCATCCACCTTAATTATTATGATAAGGAAGGTGATCTTGGCGGTGGCGATTTCTTTGCAGCGAGGTATCGTCTCAATATACGGCCTCTCGCGGGTTCAGATGCAAACCTTCCTGATACATTAGACGCAGCACATGGCTATACGGTACCTGTATTTCCGGCAAAGGACCAGGGTGAGATAGACCTGACCCTGGATTGGGACGGTTTTTTAAAGGAAAGCAATGCTGAAAACGATACAATATATTTCCGCATCGCGGTATCAGACAAGGCAGGGAACAAAAGCGATACTATTAATACAGACCCCATCGTTATCCTGAAACCATAATGCCCGGAGCCGGCAGATTTTTCAATTTTTTAGTCAACAGCAATCTTTTTATTGCTGCCTGCGCGGTACTTATGGCCAGGCATACCAGCCTCTTGCTGCTTCATACCGAGCCGAGTCATTATTTTCTTGCGTTTATTTTTTTGGCTACTATTTGCAGTTATAGTTTTCATTGGTACCTGAGTTCCGAACCGGCCCCTCCCTCACCCAGGATGAACTGGCTCCAGCGAAATCAGAATATTTATTTGATCCTCTTTATAATCGGTCTCGCGGGCTCAGTTTTTTTCTTCTTTGACCTGCTGAAATACTGGCCCTGGTTATTATTATCTGCCATCATTACTTTTTTGTATTCGGCCCCGAAAATCCCCAATAAGTATTTCAGGCAATTGAGAAAAATCGCTCTGGGCAAAACAATTTTCCTGGCACTTGTATGGACACATGTTACTACCGTCTTACCCCTTATTGTCAGTGATCAGCCCTGGCGAATTGATTTCAGCCTTTTTGCCCTGAGCCGGTATTTCCTGATCTATGCTATTTGCATATTATTTGATTATCGCGACCGCGAAGATGATAAGACAAAAGGGATACGAAGCCTGATCACTTATCTGAGCGAGCGGGGCATCAGGAACCTGTTTGCTTTTTCCCTGCTGCTTTTTTTTATCCTGACGATATGCCTGTACTTCTATCATTATAGTTTGATTACACTGCTTGTTTTGCTGGCCCCGGGTATCATCACCGCTACATTGTATAATTATGCGAGAAAAAATTTCTCTGATATCCTTTATTATTTCGTCCTGGACGGGCTGATGGCATTATCCGCTTTATTGGCGCTGTTGACCGGAACCTGATAATGTACCCATTTGAAAAATACCAGCACATAACTACCAGAGATTTAAGTATTTTTGCGGCCGGAATATTCAACGGGTACATACTCCCCGGCTAAAGCTT
The DNA here is from genome assembly GCA_030706685.1 of Bacteroidota bacterium. Taxonomy (GTDB): domain Bacteria; phylum Bacteroidota; class Bacteroidia; order Chitinophagales; family Chitinophagaceae; genus VBAT01. The sequence continues at coordinate 66,583 of JAUZOA010000007.1, read as the reverse complement.
CGGGGTAGAAATTAAAAATAAAACGACATGGCAAAAGCGTCAAAAGGAAAAAAATCAGTTATCACCAGCGAATCTTTTACTTTTTTAAAACAATATATTAATAATGCATCCCCGGTAGGATTTGAAACCTGGGGGCAAAAGCTATGGCTGAAATACCTGGAACCTTTTGTTGACAGCCATTATGTGGACCCTTATGGAACAGCCGTTGGTATTATTAATCCCGCTAATAAATTCAAGGTAGTCATCGAAGCGCATGCTGATGAGATTAGCTGGTTTGTAAATTATGTGACCCCGGAGGGCCTTATTTACCTGAAAAGAAATGGAGGCGTGGATCATCAAACGGCCCCTGCATCCCGCGTATTTATTCATGGTAAAAAAGGACCTGTAAAAGCTGTGTTCGGCTGGCCGGCTATTCATACACGCATTGGCAGCGCTGACCAAAAAGAACAGCAGCCGAAAACAGAGAATCTATGGCTGGATTGCGGGGCAAGAAATAAAAAAGAAGTGGAAGCACTCGGTATTCATATCGGGGCCGTCGTCACTTACCAGGATGGCTTTGATGAATTAGCAAATGGTAATTATGTCGGCCGTGCTTTTGATAACAGGATCGGGGGCTTCATGATCGCGGAGGTAGCCAGGCTATTAAAAGAAAATAAAAAGAAATTGCCATTCGCGCTATATGTGGTCAATGCCGTACAGGAAGAAATTGGTTTGCGCGGCGCCGAAATGATCGCCAGGAGAATCAAACCGGATATCGCCATCATTACAGACGTCACACATGATACTACCACGCCCATGATCAACAAAAATATTGAAGGCGATGTATTATGCAGCAAAGGACCCTCTTTATCCTACGCCCCCGCTGTACATAATAAATTACTGGCGCTGGTAGAAAAAGTGGCGGCCGATAAAAAAATACCTGTTCAATGGCGGGCTTTAAGCCGCAGCACCGGCACTGATACGGATTCATTTGCTTATTCCAATGATGGTTGCCCCTCTGTTCTAATTTCCATACCCTTGCGCTATATGCATACAACCGTGGAGATGCTTCACCGCGATGACATTGACGCTACCATCAGGCTTATGTATGAAACTTTACTAACTTTAACCCCGAAAACAAACCTCAGTTATATGTAATGCAGTATTTTCTTTTATATATTGACCCCGGCAGCGGCAGTTACCTGGTACAGGTTATTGCAGCTGCGGTAGTGGGAGTAGCCGTCTTTTTCAAAAATATAAAAACATATATCCGGTCCATCTTTACCCGCTCTCCCAAAAAAACAAATGACAATCCACCGGCCTGATGTCAAATAGCCTATTGCATCATCCTTCTTCTTACCGCGATCCCTCGGGGTTCATTTTTGAAAAGGAAGCCGTGCTTTACAGGCAGGTCAATATCTCTTTCAAAGATCATTTTGATCATTTCATACAAAGCGGGTGTTACCAGGAACTGGTGAAAAAAAAATTTCTAATCCCGCATGAGATTATTGCGGAAAACCTGACAGGTTCCGGCGATCAGTATGTAACTATCAGGCCCGAGCGGGTTGAATGGATCTCCTATCCTTACGAATGGTGCTTTGCTATGCTGAAAGACGCGGCCCTGCTTACTTTGCAATTAGTAAAAGAGTCTTTATCCTTCGATATGATATTGAAAGATGCGACTCCCTATAATATACAATGGCATAAAGGAGAACTGGTCTTTATTGATACGCTTTCATTTGAAAAATATGAAGAAGCGCCCTGGATCGCCTACCGGCAGTTCTGTGAAAGCTTCCTGGGGCCATTGCTGATCATGCATTACAGCAAAAAACAATTGCCGGAACTAATGCTGGCCTGGCCCGATGGTATTCCTTTGCTTATAGTTTCATCTCTCTTGCCCAAACGAAGCCGGTTTTCTCTTTATACTTACCTGCATATTCATCTGCATGCAAAATATTCACTGAAAAAAAAGGGTGAAAATGCTACGGTAAAAAACTTCTCCAAACAAAAGTTGCTCAACCTGATCGCAAGTCTTGAATCTTTAATCCATCGATTAAAAATACCTGTACAGGGAAGTACATGGTCCGGTTATTATGAAGAAGCCAGCGGAAGGCAGGATTACCTGGAGCAAAAAAAGAAGATCACCAGGGACTGGATTAAAGGAATGAACGAGGTTAAAACGGCAGCCGATCTCGGCGCCAATAAAGGGGAATTTTCAAAATTGCTTGCCGCAGAAAACATCCCGGTCGTCGCTGCCGACTTTGACCCCTACTGTATCCATGAGCTTTATAGCAGCCTGAAAACCGCCGGCGAAAGAAATATCTTACCTCTTGTACTGGACCTTGGCAAGCCCTCCCCCGCTATCGGTGTAAACAATGAAGAGAGAAGTTCTTTTATCACGCGCTCAAAGTTTGACCTCCTCCTGGCACTCGCGCTCATACATCATCTCGCAATCGGCAAGAACATTCCTTTTGAAATGGTGGCTGACCTGTTTCGCCGTATGGGAAAGCAATTGATTATTGAATTTATTCCTAAAGAGGACGACAAAATAAAGCTACTGCTAAGCCGGAAAAAGGATATTTATCCCGGTTATAATGAAGTGAATTTCATAAAAGCGTTTGGGAAGTATTTCAGCATTATTGACAAGAAAATCATTCCCGGTTCAGGCAGGATTTTATTCCTGATGCAAAGACATGAAGAATAAACTAGTCATACTACTGAAGAAATATCCTTTTTTTCTTTTCCTGTTGCCGGTTTTTTTTGTCCTGCACGGGTTTACAGAAAATTATGATTTTGTTCCGGTCAAGGACGCTATCCTGTTGACAGGAGTTTACCTGGCAAGCTCTATCTTCCTGTATTTATTATCCTGGTTACTTTACAAAAACTGGCTGAAAGCAGCCTTGGTTTCATTCCTGCCTATGGCCTTTCATTTCTTTTTCGGCAGCCTCCAGGACGGGATGCGGCATCTTTTCCACGATTCTTTTTTTTCAAGATATATTTTTATTCTGCCCGCAGCTTTCTTATTGTTTGCAGGGCTGATCGTAGTACTAAAAAAAAGAAAACGCCCTTTACACCAGCTTGCCTGCTATTTAAATGTTTTATTCCTGTTGCTGGTGATCATGGATACAGTTTGGCTGACCAGCAAAACGATCAGGTACCGGGAAAACAACGGCGTCCCGTTATCCAACAAATTTATTCCCTGTAATGATTGCGCTCACCCCGATGTTTATATTATTATTGCTGACGAATATGCAGGCAACCATGAATTGAAAAATATTTTTCATTTTGATGATACTCTTTTCCTGGGTCAACTGGTACAACGTAATTTTCACATCATCCCGAATAGTTCCAGCAATTATAATTTTACGCCTTACTCAATAGCGTCTGTATTGAATATGGATTATCTTAACCCTGACCTGAGCCGCCGGCCCTCCTTACTCACCTCCGCTTATGAAACGATCCGCAATAACCAATTCCTTCAATTTCTTCAATCGCAACATTACCGGTTCTACAATTATTCGTTTTTTGATTTTAAAGGACAACCGGCACACACCCAGGAAACCTTCTTGCCTGCGAAAACAAGACTGATCACCAGCCAGACCCTTTTAAGCCGTTTGAATAAGGAGCTTCGCTTCAATCTCGTGACGAGATTCAATTCAAGGCAGGAAATCAGGCGTGAAACCTATGCAAACAGGGAAAACAATGAAAACCTTTTTAAGCTGACTATAGCGACAGCGGAAGAAAAACTGAAATCTCCCAAATTTGTCCTCACCCACCTGATGATACCACATTATCCTTATTACTTTGATAAAAACGGAAAAGAATTTCCCTTTGAGCAATTAACAGAAGGGAATCAAAGTAACAGGCATAATTATATTGAATACCTTCAATACGGAAATAAGAAATTACTCGAACTGGCAGATGCCATTTTAAAAAACTCCTCTTCCCCTCCCGTTATAATTTTAATGGGAGATCATGGCTTCAGGCATTTTGCCGAACCCGTAGATACCAAATATTATTTCTGCAATCTTGTATCCATTCATTTGCCGGGAAAAGATTATTCTGCGTTTACAGACAGCCTCACCAATGTTAACCTGTTAAGAACCGTTTTAAATACAACTTTCGGCCAACGCTTACCGTATCTGAAAGACACAGCTATTATTATGGAGAATCCGTAATATCTTTAGCCCCTTGTAAACATGTTTGATCCTAAAACAATATTAGTCCTTGCACCGCATACCGATGATGGAGAGCTTGGCTGCGGCGGCAGCGTTTCAAAATTCATTGCTGAAAACAAACAAGTTTATTACGCGGCATTTTCTACCTGCACAAAATCTTTGGCCCCGGGGTTACCGCCCGACACTTTAGCAAGGGAATGCAAAAAAGCGACTTCGGTTTTAGGAATACCCGCAGCCAATATCACCCTGTTTGATTTTGAAGTAAGAACCTTTCCAAACGTTCGCCAGGAGATACTGGAAGAAATGGTAAAACTTGGCCGAAAGATCAAACCGGACCTGGTATTCATTCCTTCCGCTACGGATATTCACCAGGATCATGGCGTAATACATACAGAGGCATTGAGGGCCTTTAAGAACTGCTCATTACTCGGTTACGAGCTTCCCTGGAATCACGCTCAATTCAATTCAACTTTTTTTATTAATCTATCGGGGACTGACATCGTTAAAAAGGCCGGCGCCCTGAAAGTTTACCTGTCGCAGGCGCACCGGAATTATATGCAGGAAGATTTCATTACATCATTGGCCAGGGTGCGCGGTGTGCAGGCAAACACCCAATATGCCGAAGCATTTGAAGTATATAAATTGATCTCCTGACGCATCATCACCAACTGATCTTTTCACCCCATTTTCCAAGGCCAAAATATTTATTCAATGTCATATTAAGGCCAAACTGGTTATAAGCTGTATTACCCTGGTAATGAGAACGGGCGTAACGGACCTGGAGTTTATCCAGGATCAATGCCGCACCCAATGAAAAACCATTTAGCCCATTCCCGGCTTTCCCAATGTTCAGTTCCTGCCTCCGCAAATGATTATATCCTGCTGTTACTTCCACTTTATCGCCAAGATAGATAGTAGTAGCCAGCACGAAATGGCGAAACAATTTATCAAAGGTAAATTTCCGGCTGCTCCCATTTTCAAAACCATTTTCATTATTAAACGTCGTATCATTATAACTTATATCAAAATACTGAAGATGGTGCGCTGTGACTGAAAAGGAGAAGGGTGCGTTTTCCAGGCGTTTTGTCAATCCAAGTTCCAGGTCAAAAGGAAGATCACCCGGATCCGTACCCAAATATTTTTTCAATTGAAACCCCATATTCTTTGCCAGTAAAGAAGCAGAGAACAGGCTGGCTGAATCATGATATAAAACTCCTGCATCCAACGCTACCCCGTTTGATCTGTATTGGCCATAATTGGAACTGATAAACTTAAAGGAAGCGCCATAGTTCCACTTTTCCAGGTAACTGCGCGAGGCCGAAACCTGCATGACCCAGTCGGATGGACGAAAGCTCCCAAGCATATTCCCGGACGCATCAGTTTGCTGCACATTCCCATAATTGAAATAATTCAGCCCCCACAAAAAATTCGTATTGAGTTTCGGATGATGATAGCCAAGGGATAAGTGATAGGAAGTAATACCGGCATATAATCCGTTGAACACGGCATTCATTTGAGAATGCATGGTCGGCGTTAATAAAGCAGGGTTGTTGAAAGCCAAACCCACATCATTGGATGGCTGGGAAACATTAATTCCTCCTAAAGCAGATAACTGCGGCGTATTAGGCACCTTAAGAAAATTGAAGACGGTATTACCTCCCAGTGTCTGGGCGCAGCAAATTTCATTTACCAGCAGTAGTAGTATGACAGTTAGTAAACGCAATATGCCGAACGTTGAAGGGTTTGAAGGGTTTAATGGTTTTAAACCAGCGCCAGCTCCAGCACCTGGTTCATCGTTTTTACATAATGAAACTTTATTCCTTTGATAAATTCTGATTCTATTTCCTGCACGTCTTTTTCGTTTTGCCAGCAAAGAATGATCTCTTTTAACCCGGCTCTTTTAGCTGCCAGTACTTTTTCTTTGATGCCTCCTACCGGCAATACCTGGCCGCGTAAGGTAATCTCACCGGTCATTGCCAGGAAAGGTTTTACTTTTTTACCGGTGAGCGCCGAAGCAATCGCCGTCATCATTGTAATCCCTGCACTCGGCCCGTCTTTGGGAACTGCGCCTTCGGGAACATGAATATGGATATTTTTCTTCTCGAATAGTTTGGTATCGAAAGCATATTTGTTGGCATTGGATTGCAGGTAAGTCAGTGCCGTGCTGGCGCTCTCCTTCATCACATTACCCAGGTTGCCGGTCAGTTTCAATTCTCCTTTTCCATCACTCAGGCTGGTCTCAATAAAAAGAATTTCTCCTCCCACATACGTCCAGGCTAACCCGATAGCTACGCCCGGCATATTAGCGGTCTTGTATATTTCGTTGCTGTATTTCGACTTCCCTAATATTTTTTCTATGTCAACAGATGTAACAGCGGATTTTAATTTTCCTTTTATCGCCAGTTGTTTGGCCTGGTAGCGCATGATGGAGGCTAACTGGCGGTCCAATTCGCGAACACCGCTCTCTCTTGTATAATCCTGGATAATTTTTTCCAATACTTTATCACCGATCTTAAAATTACTGCTCTTTAGCCCATGCAGGTCTTTTTGTTTCGGCACTAAATGCCGTTTTGCAATTTCGATCTTCTCTTCCACTGCGTAGCCGCTAAGATCAATGATCTCCAAACGGTCACGCAGGGCGGGTTGAATATTTTGAACATTATTAGCTGTGGCAATAAACAATACCTTGCTCAGGTCATATTCAGTCTCCAGGTAGTTATCATAAAAAGTATGATTCTGTTCCGGGTCCAGTACTTCCAGCAAAGCGCTGCTCGGATCACCGCGAAAATCGCTGCCCACTTTGTCTATTTCATCCAGTATCATTACCGGGTTGGAAGATTTTACTTTTCTTATTGATTGTAAAATTCTTCCGGGCATAGCGCCGATATATGTTTTGCGGTGACCGCGTATCTCGCTTTCATCATGCAAGCCACCAAGACTTAGCCGGATATATTTTCTCCCGATCGTATTAGCGATGCTCCTTCCCAGTGATGTTTTACCGATACCCGGGGGGCCGACAAAACAAAGTATGGGGCTTTTCATATCTCCTTTCAGCTTCAGCACAGCCAGGTATTCCAATATCCTTTCTTTGATCTTATTCATTCCATAATGATCATTATCCAGCGTTTTCTTTGCTTTTTTCAGATCGTAATGATCTTCTGTATATTCTTCCCAGGGAAGATCCAGCATCAGGTCAAGATGATTATAAACAACGGAATAATCAGGAGTGCTTGGGTGCATCCTTTCCAGTTTCTCCGCACCTTTCTTGAATAATTCCTTTGCGGCAACCGGCCATTTCTTAGTCTCCGCTTTTTTCTGCATTTCTTTTACTTCCTGCACATTGGAATCGCCACCCAGTTCTTCTTTGATACTTTTTAATTGCTGCTGCAAAAAATATTCACGCTGCTGCTTATCCAACTCTGCTCTCGTCTTGGTAGTTACTTTATTTTTTAACTCGGCGAATTGAAGTTCTTTCTGCAATAGCTGCATCAGCAGGTCTGCTCTTTCGCGGATCTGGTTCAGCTCCAGTAAGCGCTGCTTTTCTTTAATATCTGTATTCAGGTTGCTGGATACAAAATGTATCAGGAAAGAAGGGTTTTCTATATTTCGCAAAATGATCGAAGCCTCAGTGGGAATATTGGGTGAAAGCTGGATGATCTCGGTAGCCAGGTCTTTAATGTTGGCCACATAGGCGTCAAAATTGGAATCCTTGGGTGATTCTTCTTCATCGATCCGGCGGATTTTGGCTTTAAAGTAGGGATCGTCCCCGATGATGGATTCAATGAAGAACCTGCTTTTTCCCTGGATGATGATAGTAGTGCCGCCATCCGGCATCTTTATTTGTTTGACGATCCTAGCAATTGTCCCGATCTGTTCCAGGTCCTTTATAGCGGGGTCCTCCACATTGCTGTCTTTCTGTGCCACCACACCTATTAATTTATCTCCTTTATAGGCATCACTAACCGCCTTGATGCTTTTATCGCGCCCCACGGTAATAGGCAATACCACGCCCGGAAACAATACAGTATTTCGTAAGGGGAGCAAGGCTATCTCGGGAGGCACTTCTATGCCATTCGTGTCTTCCTGGTCGCTTTCATTCAAAGGAATAATCGGCAAAAAATCCATGTCGTCTTCCGACTTTACTAATTTTTCAAAACTCATAAATTTGATCTCTTTAGTCAATATGTCACCCGCCTGTTTAAAATACTTCTCCCGGAAGGTAAGCGGGTAAAAATACAAAGGAATAGATAGTTGTCAAGTATTATGCCGCCCCCTTAAAAATGACAATAACGCAGATAACGTAAAAGACTGGCTGCCAATAAAAAAAATCCTCCCGCCAGAAGCGGGAGGATCATTCTTCACGAGGTTTTAGATCTTATAGGGCCAATCCAAGTGATACCTGGAATCCCTGGCTTTTCCACCGGTCCTGGTTATCTATATCATTGATATTATTTAAGCCAATCACATACCGGCCGCTTATGCGGATAGCGCTTAATTTTATTTGCGCGCCTGCCAGTAATGAAAAATCTCCTTTCTTGAATGCCTCACCGCCATTTTGCAATAAAGTTTTATCGTGGCTCATCAGCACGCCAAATTGCGGGCCTGCCTGCAGTGAAAGGAAATTCCCGATCAATTTATAATTCAATAAAATGGGAATAGACAAATAATTCAGTTTTACACTGCTCTGGCTTGAATTAAAAACATTCTGGTAAATATGTTTGTAATTGCTGTCAAGCGATGTGGAATATTGGTTAAATAAAACTTCCGGCTGCAGCCCCAATTTTTTTCCAAGACCAATTTCGGCAAAGCCCCCGATATGGTAGCCATATTTGAACTCATCCTTAAATGATACGCCATCTATTTTCGTAATATTGACGCCACCTTTAAAACCAACATGAAACTGTGCCATCATTGCCTGGGAAAAGAGAAGAGCTGCAAAGAGCGGTAGGAATAGTTTTGTTTTCATAATTTAAAAAATTTAATTCCATAAAAAATTCAATGATAATGCCAGTAACCTGTATAGCCTGTTAATTTCCATTAACTCCTGCGGCTTTTATGAATTATAAAACAAAAAAAGAAAAATAATATTGCCGCCGGATTGTGAAGGTTTTCTAAAATTGAACTCATTCGATTTAAAAACAGGATGAAGAATAGAACACGGATTGTACAGCTTGTCCCGCGAACGCGGGAGATCACGCGGATGAACACAATTTTTTTTATGCTTTACTGTGAAAATCCATTTTCCCCATGAGTCCATATCCCCGGATAGTTTTGGACCTATGAGTTTTTCACATCAAAACATGAAGCCGGCATTGATAGAAAAGAAAGTCGTCAGGTTATCCTTCTCCCCGGGGAAATAATAGTCAATCATTAATTGTGGCTGAATGAAAAATTTACCGGTATAATATTCAGGGCGCAGGTATAACGTTAATGAAAGCGGCTGGAATTTCAGTTTATCATCGAGATTGACATCGCCCCTGTTGAACTGAACCTTCGCAGCATTCCTGGTTGTGACCGGGGTTGCCGCAGCCTGGTTAAACCCAAATTGCTGCGTTCCGAAAGAAGATGCAAGCATTGCCGTAAATTTTATATAGTCGTTATGACCAAAGATATTTAACCAGTAAAAAGTATGACGCAGGGAAGCGGTCAGCGAAAAATCAATAATTGATTCTTTGGTAGTGATGTTAGTAACAATCGTATCGATCACCGAAAAGGTATCGATCACCTGGATACCCGTGCGTAACTGAAGCCATCTCTTTAAATAAAATCCTGTAAGATACGATTGTCGCTTTTTCAGATCAGTGCGGCTGCCCCATCCATAGCTGGCGGAAAGACCCGGTTGCAACCATGATTTTCTCCATAAAAAATAACCGGCCATTTCTTTCTGTAATGGCGTGGTATAAAAATGTAATGAATCCCTGGTAATATGCCTTGTAAAAGAGATGCCACCTGTCCATTTCGTATTTTGTATAAAATCAAACGAAGGGGTTATGGAATATTGATAAAGGTTATAATTTCTTCTTCTTTCCCTTATCGCGTTGGCTGAGACGGTGATGCCCGGTCCGCTTTTGTGATAATAACCAATTAAGGGGGACAAAATAAGTTTCTTTTGAGCAGATAGCTGGATGTTGTTCCTGGTGACATAATTAAAATAACCACTGCCAGCGGAAAGATTGACGAGAAAATAGCTGCGCGGGGCTAAAATAGAATCGAGGAAATTATCAAATCCATTCAGCAGTTCATCATAATTTATGCTGGTATCCATCGCCAGGCTATTATCAACCGGCAAAGGCAGCGTGTCGGTCTTTGTATTTTGCGGGAAAGCAAAATAACCAACGAAGACCAGGCATATAACAATAATATATTTTTTCAGCATCAGCAGTGTTTAGTCCTGTTTTTAGGGTACCGGGTTGAAATGACGCAGTAAGACCGCTACCCGGAAGATAAGTTTAATGCCAAAGGTTATCAGAAGAACCGGTTACCAGGTATAAAATCGTAAGGACACCTGCTTTAGTGAGCAGGAGCAAAAGAGGATAGAACGGTAGATTCTCCATACTTCCGGCATGGTCCAGGCATCGCTATGCCATACCCCTATACGTCTCCCGTACCCCGGGCATGGCTCTCCCATACGAAAATCACCAGAATGTCCTGGCAAACAGCAAAATAACCCATTATGTCAGTTCAAATAGGGTGATCTCGGGAAGTACTCCCACCCGACCGGGATAGCCGATAAAGCCATAACCCCTGTTTACATAAAGCTTTTGCGATCCTTCTTCATATAAACCCGCCCATTGTTTGTAAATATACTGGACAGGGCTCCATTTGAACCCCGGTATCTCAATACCGAATTGCATGCCATGAGTATGGCCTGCCAGCATGAGGTCAATATCCTTGTAGTATTTTTTTACTTCAGCGTCCCAATGCGATGGATCATGACTCATCAATATTTTAAAAGGATATGGCTCTGCGCCGGTATAAGCTTTTCGCAAATCGCCATATTTGGGAAACCGAGCCTTGGCGCTCCAGTTTTCGACCCCGATAAGAGCTATTTTATCATCTTCTTTTTCCAAAACCACATGTTCATTCATCAGCAAATGCCAGCCAAGATCAGCGTGCACCTGTTTAAGTCTTTCAAGATTTGCTTTCTTTTCATTGACGGTATCCCAGTGTACATAATCCCCGTAATCATGATTGCCAAGTGTGGAATAAACTCCCATCGGCGCATTTAATTTGCCAAAAACGTCCATATAATCCTCCATCTCATCCGCCTTATTGTTGACAAGATCGCCGGTAAAAAGAATGAGATCCGGTTTCTCTTTTATTATCATCTCCACTCCTTTCATCACTGCTTTCTTATCGGTAAAACTACCGCTGTGTATATCGGATACCTGGACAATCTTTAACCCTTTAAAAGCTGCAGGCAGGTTGGTAAAAGACAAAGAAGACCGCTCTAACTGGTAGCGGTATTTATTGCTAAAGCCATACAGTAATGATCCATATAGGCCACCACCGGCAATCATCCCCACCCAGCTAAGAAATACCGACCTGGATATTTTTTCGCCTTCTCCCGGCGTCTGTCCTGCTTTATGGGGAAAAAAGAGTTTAGTCCCCGTCCATTGAATAAGTCTTCGGATATCATCTATCAAAAAGAAGACTGCTGCTACCAGCTTGGCAATAAATAGCCCGATAATGATGGCAAACAAAGTGCTCCGGAGCAGTTTTGCCTGGGATTGAAAATGCAGGTAAGGAAGTATCAGCAAGGTAACCAGGGCTGCTACAGAAAGCGTCCAGTAGCCCATGAAGATCATTGCTCTTGTTTTACCGGTCGCGGAATGAACTATTACCTTTAGCGCCTGGAAAATGTAAAAATCCAGCAATATCATCAAACCGATCAATATCCACCAGAAAGGAGTATTTCGCATAAAATAAACTCCAAATTTAAAGATCGGGCGGCTATAAATTTCTTTTTTATGAACCCTTATTTTGGTGGTGATTCATTTGATAATTGGAAAAGTGGTCCTTATAGCTATCGGGACCATTTTTCGAAATCCCGCTTCCCCCGGGCGCTACCCGATTTTTCGTAATGTGTCAGTTTGAAAATATATTTCGCGCGGCGACGGGACGGAGCGGTGTTCGCTGCATCGCCAGTCCGCTGCGAACGTTGCGAGAAACCAAGCTGGTATACTACCCGATTTTTATTGAATTGGCTGTAAAATGGGCAAAACTTAATTTTGCAGTTTTAGATACTGGTGACAATTTTACCAGTCACAAAAAATACTATTAAAGAAATTTCCGGATGGCAAGAATAATCGGCGTTGCAAATCAAAAAGGGGGCGTAGGTAAAACCACTACCGCTATCAACCTGGCGGCAAGTCTTGGGGTGCTGGAGTATAAAACGCTGCTGGTAGATGGCGATCCGCAGGCGAACAGTACAACCGGTGTCGGCTTCGACCTCCATAATATCACACAAAGCCTGTACGATTGCATGGTCAACGAGACAAGGGCCAAAGAAGTGATTCTAAAGACCGAGATTCCTAACCTCGATCTCCTTCCCTCGCATATTGACCTTGTAGGCGCTGAAATAGAAATGATCAATTATCCTAACCGGGAGATGGTGCTAAAAAACGTATTGGAGCCGGTCCGGGGGGATTACGATTTTATCATTATCGACTGTTCTCCGTCCCTGGGATTAATTACCGTAAATGCATTAACCGCCGCCGATTCAGTAGTGGTGCCCGTACAATGCGAGTTTTTCGCATTGGAAGGCCTGGGCAAATTATTAAATACTATCAAAATCGTTCAGAGCCGCCTGAATACCGAGCTGAAAATTGAGGGAATATTAATGACCATGTATGACGGCAGGCTCAGGCTCTGTAACCAGGTGGTCAGCGAAGTAAGGCGCCATTTCGAAGATATGGTATTCAGTATAATCATTCACCGGAATGCACGGCTGGCTGAGGCTCCGAGTGTAGGTAAACCAGTTATCCTGTATGATGCCAGCAGCAAAGGCTCTATGAACTATCTCAACCTGGCCAAAGAAATATTGCAGAAGAATGATTTGACGAAAATTAAGCAGGAAGAGAGGATATTGGAGTTATGAGTTCGCAGTTAAGAGTTCAGAGTCGCCAAAACCCCGGTAATTGAAAAGTCCAATAGGAAAAACTTTTTGTTTTTATGGGTGATTACAAAGATCTGATTGTATACCAGAAAGCTTATAAACTGGCTATGGACATTTTCGAAGCCTCCAAAAAATTTCCGCCCGAAGAAAAATTTAGTTCAACTGACCAGATACGACGATCCTCCGGATCGGTCTGCGCTAATCTTGCAGAAGGCTACCGAAAAAGAAGATATCCCGCACATTTTGTGTCGAAATTATCCGATTCTGAAACTGAAAATACTGAAACCCAGGTTTGGCCCGGTTTTGCACATGATTGTAAATATCTTATGCCGGAATTCTATAATGATTTTACATTTCGAAATAATGAAGCAGGGAAAATGTTGTGGAATATGATCCAAAACCCGGATAAATTTACATAATGAAAGACTTTCGGTGACTCTGAACTCCCGACTCTTAACTCAGAACTAAATGACCAACCCCAAACAAAACAAGGACGCTTTAGGAAAAGGGATACGTTCCCTGCTTCAAAGTATTGACACGGATCTCAAGACCAGCAGCGGCCAGTTAAAAACAACTGTCGTTGAAAATGCAACCGGTATCAACCGCATCCCCATTGAGGATATTGAAACCAATCCCAAGCAACCCCGCCGGGATTTTGATGAACGAACACTCAACGAACTGGCGGAATCCATCAGGCTCCATGATATCATTCAGCCTGTCACTGTTTCAAAACTGCCAACAGGCAAATACAGGCTGATAACCGGGGAACGCCGCTGGAGAGCAGCCAGGATAGCCGGCCTGCATGATATCCCTGCCTACGTACGACAGGCGAATGATGCGCAATTACTGGAGCTCGCCTTATTAGAAAATCTCCAGCGGGAAGACCTCAATGCTATGGAAATTGCCCTGAGTTATAAGAGGATGATGGAAGAATTGGATTATACGCAGGAACAGGTAGCTGAAAGAATGGGAAAAGACAGGAGCACGGTAGCCAATTTTATCCGCTTGTTAAAACTACCCCCCGACATTCAATTAGCCGTGCGTAACAATGAGTTGAGCATGGGCCATGCACGGGCACTGATCAATGTAGATACGATTGATAAACAATTATACATCTTTAAAGAGATAAAGGAAAAGGGATTATCCGTCAGGCAAACAGAAACACTGGTCCGCAATATCTACAAGCAAAGCGGGGCTGTTAAAAAAACTTCAAAAAGCGGTTTATCTCCCATCTACCAGAAAATAGAAGATAACTTAGCCTCGTATTTCAGCACACGTGTAAAATTGAAGAACAGCAAGAACGGTAGCGGGCATATTCTTATTGAATATTACTCCCAGGAAGAACTGAATAAAATACTCGGGCTGATTGTACGCTTTGACTAAAAGGGTGGCTTTCCCATTTCAGGTATATCTAATGACAGCAACAAAAAAACGTTTTTTTGAAAGATATCTTTTAGCGCTGGTTGCTATGACTATGGCGCTGTCCCCGGTTCTTGGGCAGGAAAAAGAAAAATTTGTTACAGCTGACTCCCTCACCACTACTACAATAACTGTTGATTCATCAAAAAATGGTAAAAAGCAAAAGGTAAGAGTTTATAATCCGAAGGTAGCTACTCTTCGTTCAGCCCTGCTGCCCGGGTTAGGACAGATCTATAATAAAAAATACTGGAAACTTCCTATCGTATACGGGGCATTAGGCATATCGGGGGGCGTCTTCCTCTATAACCTTAAAAATTATAAGGACACCCGTTTCGCTTACCGGGCCAAGTACAATGCATCCCTGCCGGGAGCCACAGCGGCGGATACTGCCGAATTGCTGAAGATAAAGCCCAAACTTCAGCGTATACCTATGGATTACCTGAAGGTCTACCGCGATGAATTCCGGCGCGATATAGATTATTCTGTACTTGTCTTTCTTCTTCTCTGGGGACTAAACGTAGTGGATGCCACGGTGGATGCCCATTTGAAAGCATTTGACGTAAGCCCCGATCTCAGCCTGAAAATAAAACCCGGCCACAGTCAAATGGCAGGAACCAATGGGATCAGCCTGGTGCTGGCGTTCCGCTGATATATTTATGGTTTATCGTTTTTGGTTTATCGTTATCGTTTAACTTTGAAAATTCTCTTATCATTAAGGGATATTGATCAAAAAGGAAATACATAAACAATAAACGATCAACAATCGACTATCACCATGCGCATTGCACTAATCGGTTATGGAAAAATGGGAAAAGCCATTGAAGAAATTGCTTTGAAACGAGATCATGCCATCGTTTTGAAGATTGATGAAGATAATCTCGCTGATTTTACCAGGGAAAATCTTTCCGGGGCCGATGTAGCCATTGAATTTACAGGCCCACACAGCGCTTTTGATAATGTAAAAAAAGCGATTGGCTGGGGAATCCCTGTTGTCTGCGGCTCTACCGGCTGGATCAATCGTCTCGATGAAATAAACAAATTTTGTACAGACAAAAAAGGGAGTTTCCTGTACGCCAGCAATTTCAGTATCGGCGTCAACCTGTTCTTCGAACTGAATAAAAAACTGGCTTCATTAATGTCTGCCCATCCCGATTATCGCGTAATCCTTGAAGAGACTCATCATACACAAAAAAAGGATGCGCCAAGCGGGACAGCGATCACCCTGGCCGGGCAGATCATTGAAAATATTCCTTCCAAAAAAAGATGGGTAAATGGTGACAGTAATAACCCGGAAGAGATTCCCATCATCAGTAAACGAATTGACCCCGCTGCGGGTACGCATATTGTCAGGTATTCTTCACCGATTGACGATATAGAGATCATCCATATGGCGCATAACCGCCTGGGTTTTGCTTCCGGGGCCGTACTGGCCGCTGAATTCATTCATGATAAAAAAGGTATTTTCGCTATGAAGGATGTATTGAGGTTTTAATAACCTGTCCATGAAAAAGATCATCGTTACGATAGCTGCCATTATTTTTCTTACCTGCTTTACAGCCGCACAAGCAGATGTGGACAGCCTCAAAAGAATTATAAAGCAGGAAAATAATCCTTCCCGAAAAATCGACTTGCTTCTCCGGTTTTGCGAGAAGTACAGGACAAGCAATCCTGATTCAAACCTGCTGACAGCCCGCGAAGCCATCCGCCTGTCGCTATCAATAAACGACAAGGCCAGGGTATCTAAAGCGGAATGGTATGTGACTTCTTATTATTATCTGACCGGCCATCCCGACTCCTCGTTGGCTATCGCGCAAAAAAATATTGACTGGCTTAAGACCCAACCGGGCCTGCAGCCATTGCTGGCTAAATTCTATTCTTCTTCCGGTCTCTGCTATATGAAATTGGACAAGCAGAAAGAAGCGCTCGACCGCTTTTATATCGCATTAGCAATAGCTGAAAAGTGCGATGATATCACGACGGAGTTAAAAGCCTATGTCAATATAGGATGGGCCATGATGGAGCTTAACCAGTATAAACAGGCAATTCATAATTTGTATAAGGCCATTGCCTTTATCCGGGAAAAAAAATTGCCGGAAATGAACTTAGGCGTTGTTTACAGTAACCTGGCTTCCAGTTACTGCTCTTTAAATAAAATTGATTCCGCTTATAAATACGCCAGGGCGGCTGTTGAAGTGGCACATAAGTATACTGATATCACTACTGAAGCAAATAGCTTGTTCATTCTTGGTACCGCGCAGGAAAAAATGGGCCGCCTGCAAGATGCTTTGCAAAGTTTCCTGCAAGCGCAACCCCTGCGGCAGCAAGTGGGTGATCCTTTTTTCATAGTCTCCGATCTTGCTGAATTATCCCTTCTCTATTCCAAACTTGACAAAACAGAAGAAGGTATTGCTGCGGCACAACAGGCCCTGGAAATAGCCAGAACCAACGATATCAGCGCCAAGTTGCCAATGATCTACCAGGCTCTTGCTTCTAATTATGAAGCAAATAAAGATTTTGAAAAAGCGGCGGCCATTTATAAAAAAATCAATACACTGCAGGATAGTATCTACACAGATGCCAATCCCAAAGCGTTAGCAGAAATGCAAACAAAATACGAGACTGAAAAAAAAGAAAGGACCATCGAGGAGCAGCATAACAGAATCGAAAGACAGAATTCTCTTTTTATCGGGTTGGCCAGCCTGATATTGATGATAAGTTTCCTGGCCTATTCCCAATACCATAAATACAAGTTGCGAAAGGAGGCACAATTGCAGGCTGAAGTGATGAAACAACAGGAACTGGCCGCAAGAGCTGTGATCGAAGCGGAAGAAGTAGAAAGACAGCGGATAGCCCGTGACCTGCATGACGGGATCGGCCAGATGATGAGCGCGGCGAGAATGAACCTGTCGGCTTTCGAATCGGGAATTACTTTCAGCAATGAAGAACAAAAACATTCCTTCGATGCCATCCTTGATCTAATAGATGACAGTTGCCGGGAAGTACGTCTTGTTTCGCACAATATGATGCCCAATGCCCTGCTGAAAAACAGCCTTGCCGCCGCTATTCGTGATTTCACCGATAAAATGGACAAGAAATCGCTGGAGGTACATCTTTATACCGAAGGGGTGGATGAACGAATGGATTCGAACACCGAAACGATACTTTACCGGGTGATACAGGAATGTGTGAACAATGTGATCAAGCACGCCGGCGCTACTACCCTTGATATATCTGTCATCCGCGACAAAGATGGTATCAGCGCTACCATTGAAGACAACGGAAAAGGTTTTGATACACTTGACAAAGGGAAATTTGAAGGAGTGGGGTTAAAGAATATTCTTACCCGTATCGGGTTTCTGAAAGGCACGGTCGAATTCGATTCCGCGCCGGGCAGGGGCACTGCGGTTAGTATTCATGTGCCATTGGCAACGAGCCTTTGACAAATTAAAAATAATTATCACTTATAGGGCCAAATCTTGATCCCGGTCAATAAGACCGCTGGTCAACCCGGATTTTAGTATTTTCAATTAACTGCTTACTGCTTAAGATGAAGAGTGGAAAGATATGCCTTGCCTTGGTTGACGATCACCAGATCGTGATTGACGGGTTGATGTCGCTTTTAAAGGGACATGAAAAATTCCGTTTTGCTTTCGCGACTACCCACCCCGAAGAAGTGATAAAGAAAATGGGGGAAACGCCTGTTGATATATTGCTTACTGATATCATGATGCCGCAATTAGCCGGCAATGTGCTGGCCAAACAAGTAAGAGAAACCTACCCGGCTGTTAAAATACTGGCGCTTTCGATGAGCGGCCAGGGAGATATCGTCAGTGAAATGATCAATGACGCGGATATCTCAGGATATATTTTAAAAAATATCGGGAAACAGGAACTGGTTAAAGCACTGGAAAAAATAGCGGCCGGCGGTATTTATTTCAGTGAAGAAGTAATTGTTGAATTGCAGAGGATCAGCCAGCGCAGGAGGGAAAACAAAGAAGCTCATCTTACCGACAGGGAAATAGAGATTATCCGGCTAATAGAAAAAGAATACAACAATAAGCAAATTGCCGAAGCTTTATTCATCAGCGAACGAACGGTAGAAACTCACCGAAAGAATATCTTCCGTAAGACGAATACAAATAGTGTTATCGGGTTGGTGAAATATGCGTATGAGCATAAGCTGATCTGAATCCTGCAACCTGCTACCCCATCTATTGCCTGCATGTTATTGCCAGCATGGGCAACTGCCTGCTGTATCCTGCGTCACCGCCAAAGTTAATATGACACCAGGTCGCAAAGATTGGGTCGCTTGTCCCATAGTCACAGTGTGGAGTACAAAGCAAGAAAGGCAATGAGGTACACAAAAACGAATAATAACTAATTGAACAACCTGAACATAGTTTTTGAATTTTTCGGTGGAGTGCTGTATATTTAATTATTATGCCTCCTTATTAACTGACATTCCTGCAATAAACAGGCAACCAATTAAACAGCTGTAAGATGTTTGGAATAAAACATATCAAGTTTGACTCAATGACTTATGTCCTCCATTTCAAAAATGGGACTATAAAACGTGAAGGGCGCGGGTTGTCTTTTTTTTACTTCGCCCTCAATAGTTCAATTGCAGCCATACCTATGGGAAGCAATGATCTCCCATTTGTCTTTAACGAATCAACAAACGACTACCAGACAGTCACTATCCAAGGACAGATAAGTTATAAAATCAGCAATCCCAGGACACTTGCGGACGTATTGGACTTCACAGTTAATGACAATGGGCAATACAAGAAGAGTGATATTGAAAAGCTCAATCAAAGGATCATTAATGAAGCTCAGACCGCCACTTCATCCTATATACATGGTATCAAATTGAAAGACGCTATTCGTTCCGCCAAAGCAATAGAAGAGAAGATCCTGGAAGGATTAAAATCCTCCCCGGCAATCGGAATGCTTGGAATTGAAATATTAGGCGCTAATATTTTAGCTATACAGGCGACACCGGAGATGGCAAGAGCATTAGAAACCGAGACGCGGGAAAAACTTCAGCAAGAAGCCGACCAGGCGATTTATGAACGCAGGAACTTTGCAGTAGAACAAGAAAGGAAAATCAAGGAATCTGAATTGAATACAGAAATTGCAGTGGAGGAAAAGCAGAAGCAGATCGCAGAAAAGAAAATGGAATCTGATGTTCAAAGGGCAGAAAACGACAGAAAGCTTCGTGAAATGAGAGTCCAGGCCGACATTGCGGTTGAAAACCAGAGAAAGCAACTCATTGAACAAAAGACATCGAATGACAAGAAAGAGGCCGAAACGCAGGGTTACGTTATTGAAACGACATTAAAACCCTACAAAGACATTGATTGGAAAACTTTGACAGCTCTAAATAATAATCCTGATCCGAAATTCAATATTGCTTTGGCATTCAGACAAATTGCGGAAAATGCCGGCAAAATAGGGAACTTAAACATCAGCCCCGAACTATTGGATTCAATCCTTAACGAGAAGATCAATAAAAAATGAATGTTGAATATGCGCTTATTATTAAAAACAAGACAAGGCTTGAAACTTTAATTGAACATTTCAATACTAAAGCTCAGGCCAGGTTTTATATTGAAAGGCTTGGTGGCAACTTCGAAGATTATGAATTTGAACATGAAACCTTTTACCACTCATTAATCTCTCTTCAAACCCAGCTTTCAAAAGTTATTAAACACAAAATCGTTGAAAGAGCTTTTGTCCCCTCTTACATTTTTACAGAAAAAAATTTAATCGTGGTAATCGGGCAGGACGGGCTTGTAGCCAACACTGCCAAATACTCCAGGGGGACTCCTATTGTTGCAGTAAACCCGGACAAACAACGCTATGATGGCATTTTACTTCCTTTTGATATTTCTGACTTCCTGCATGGCATTGACAGGGTTTTATCCAATAACTACCCTTACAAAATAATGCGGTTTGCCGAGGCCAAATTGAATGATGGACAAAGGCTGCTTGCATTTAATGACTTATTCATCGGGGCATCGTCTCATATTTCCGCACGATACAAAATTTCCTTTAATAGTAAGACCGAGGAACATTCTTCGAGCGGACTTATTGTTTCCACCCAGGCAGGTTCAACGGGCTGGTTAAGTTCCATTTTTAATATGGCTTATGGAGTTGCGAACATGTTTGAAAAAAACCTGAAGCTAAAAAGACCAAAGCTAAAAGAAAACGATTTACTTTTTGCCGTCAGGGAACCATTTCAAAGTATCCGGACACAAACAGGAATTACCACAGGTATAATAAAAAGCCAAAACAACCTGACGGTTGAATCCCTGATGCCTGCGGGCGGCGTTATATTCAGCGACGGAATTGAAAGCGATTTTTTAAAATTTAATAGCGGAGCCATTGCCACCATCGGGCTTGCTGAAGAGACAGCAAAATTGGTGACCAATGAAAAGAAAAGCCTGGCCTGACAAAATCATCCTTGCAAAACCAAATTGAAACAACAGGAATTAATCATTCATAAATGGAACACTAAATTGAAACGAAACCCATTTATAGCAGGACTGTTATCATTAATAATTCCGGGATTGGGCCAAATCTATGCGGGTAAAGGAAATAAAGGTGCCGGAATCATTTTTGCTGCAATAGTAATTGCAAACCTGAATATAATTATCCTACCGCTGATTGCTTTAGCCAATCCGGGTTTACCGGTAATTCCGGGTGATGCAAATGCCGTTTGGAAATATTGGATACCAAGATTTACTCATGATATTGCTTCGTTATGGAGTATTGCATTTTGGGTATGGGCAGTAGCAGATGCATATACTGTTGCTAAAAAATTAAAGGTGTAAGATTACTATAGCTTACAACATTTGGTATTATACAATCAGCTATAATTATCCGGGTCATACGGAATTTCATTTCCAACTTATCCAATGCCGGGATGTGACTTGTACAATCTTCTTATCTTCAATAACAGGAGAACATTAACCATAAATACGATTTACAGAAATGGAGATAAAAAGAATCAATCCTTCAGAAAGTGAATTAGTCGTTGAACTTTTTGACAAATACAGAATTTTTTATAAACAAACCCCGGATATTTCTTTAGCCAGGACGTTTATCCGGGCGAGACTTGGTAATAACGAATCCGTGATCTTTGTAGCCCTGGTCAGGGACAACAATAAAACAGTGCCTGCCGGGTTTACACAATTATATCCCAGGTATTCGTCTGTCAGCGCTGTGAAGAACTGGATACTAAACGACCTGTATGTTGATGTGCCTTACCGGAAGCAGGGTATTGGCGAAAGACTAATTCAAACAGCGATGGATTTTGCCAGGAAAGAAAAGGCGGTCTTTATGGAATTGTCAACCGCTACCGACAATTACACGGCGCAAAGTCTCTATGAAGCAATTGGTTTTCGGAAACAAATGCCGGAAGACGGGTTTTATACTTATAAGATTGAGTTGTAAGTTTGTCCCGGGTCTTCAATCCACTAATAAAAATAAAATCCTTCATTTTCGTAAAGGGCTTCGTGACCCCGCTTAGCCGGAGCCCAAACTGCCTGATAGAAGGTTTATTAAAAATCAAAGAATTAAACCAAAATTTCTTCCCTTTTTATAGTGTTAAACGCCCTTCTTGAGCCCGGCACTGAAACGCAGCTCCCGGCACAACGGCCTTAAATATCTATTATTCTTTATCGTTTTGGAATATTCATAAGAACGGTCAATACCCCTTGCTAAGTTATCAGGCACATCCAGATTTATGCTTAAGAAAACAGTGGCTAAAACAGATTAAACAGGGACTAAACAGGGATAAAACACGGATATTATCCCTTTTTTATCCCTTTTTAATTATACTTTACTCCCAATATAAAGATTGTTTTATATAGGTGAAATAAGCGTCAGCCAAGGCGCCTGTTAAGATTTATTAATGGCATCACTGGATCAGGGTTTTGCTGCAGAATACACTGATTAACACAGAGAAATGCTTCCATTTGCGCTCATCTGCGCCTTACCCAGAGACCAAACCGGGATACAAGGGCAAAATAACTCTGAGAAACCGGGCACAAAACCCCTGTTCCTGTTTTCCCGTATATCAACATCATGGAAAGAAAAATTTACAACCCCATCCAGAAAGACACGGTCACTTTTCTTAAAACCGCTGCCGATACGCATGGCGAATACACATTGGTAGAAGTGGAACTGGCTGATGGTGGTGGTGTAGGGTTGCATTATCATAAGACTTATTCCGAAGCTTTTGAATGCATGGAAGGTGAAGTGCAGGTAAAACTGGATAAAACAATACATGCCCTGGCGCCGGGGCAATCGGCGACAGCCTGGCCGGGTACCCATCATTTGTTTCGCAACAGGAGTGGTAAGCCCTGTAAATTCAAAGTCGAGCTCCGCCCTGCCAGCCGGGGGTTTGAACAGTCCCTGCAGATCGGATATGGATTAGCCAGTGACGGTCTTTGCAAGCCTAATGGTTTTCCAAAAGATAAACTGGCGCTGGCCTGGTTATTTGATATCAGCGAAAGCAACCTGCCGGGATGGATGAGCCTCTTTGAATTCATTTTGCGCAAGCAGGCAAAGAAAGCAAGGCAAAAAGGAATTGATAAACAGCTTTTGGAAAAGTATGTAAAGTTCTGAGCGGGAGAATGGAACACGGATTACACGGAGCGGGCAGGTATGCACCGATAAAAGCTGTGGTCATCCGTTTTACCAGGGCCATCCTTGTTCCTTTATAGCCAATGAAAAAAGCCTCCCGGATTCCGGAAGGCTTTAAATTATAAAGAAGTGTCTTATTAATAATTCAATTTCAATTCCACGCGACGATTCTGCTCGCGGCCTTTAGCCGTTTTGTTATCCGCTACAGGGTCATTTTTACCGTGGCCGGCTGAGGTCAGCCTGCTCTGGTCAACCCCTTTCTTCACGAGATATTTTTTAACCGCGCCTGCCCTGTTCTCACTTAGTTTTTGATTGAATGCGTCAGCGCCTACATTGTCTGTATAACCGTCTATAGAAAGTTTCAACTGGGGATTATCCTTCAATATCTTCGCTACATCGTCCAATCCCTTGAAGGATTTACTGAGTAATACAAATTTGCCTGTGGCGAAATAGATATTGTTAGCGGCGTATTCCACTTTCTTTTTTACTTCTTCTTTGATAAGAGGGCATCCCTGGTTTTCTTTCGGACCGGGAACAGTAGGACATTTATCTTCTTCATCGGGCACACCATCATTGTCTGTATCGGTTGCCGGGCAACCCTGGTAACGGGCAAGACCCGGAACAGTCGGGCATTTATCTTCTTCATCGTTGATGCCATCCTTATCCGTATCCGGTATGGGGCAACCCTGGTAGCGGGCTACGCCTGGTACGGTCGGGCATTTATCTTCTTCATCATTGATTCCATCCTTATCCGTATCCGGTATGGGACAGCCATTGTATTTTGCGAGGCCGGGAACTGTAGGACATTTATCAAGGCTATCAATAATACCATCCTTATCTGTATCAAGCGGTGGTGCCGGGGGCGTTATTATTTTAGGTTGTTTCTTTTCGCCAATTATTCCTGCTATCCCGATCTGGTGGAAAAAATGATAGTTAGCCGTCCCCGTAGTAACAGGTATCCGGTATTGGCTGGTAATGAAAAGGTGCGCTTCATCAAAGAAGTTAACTTTTACTCCCAATCCTGTAGGAATAAATGCGCCAAAATAAGTACCTCCATACATATGGGCGCCAACTCCTGCAATAACATAGGGTTGTACCCAGTATTTTTCAGAAACCAGTTTCAGATTCACTGCTGCATCAGCGGCAAGCAAAAACTTGTCGCTGGAAAAAGGAGCATGGTTAGGAAGTGGGTATTGTAAAAAAGAACCGGCGAGCGTACCTGCAAAATCAATATGCTTTCTAAGCCCTTTAAAATAGGTAACAGCGACACCCGGGGACATTTGACTGAGTTTGGCCCATTGTTTATGGCTAATCACGGAAGACAGCGAAGAAGTACGGATGCGATCAGCAGTTGCAAAATCATTGAGGAAAAAACTTATACCGATAGCTGCCGGCCTGATCCCATCATCCTGTCCAAAACCGGGATGAATAAATACAGACAGCGCTAATAAAACGGCTAAAATCTTCTTCATAAAGAGATAGTTTGGTTAAAGCTTGACAAAAATAACGGGTAAGTTCTATATCCTAAAATAAATTATTTACCTCATATTCACTGGTTTGGGAAGGAAAATTTCTGCCGGATAAGAGATTTTAAAAGATGCCGGCCGACCGTGATAAGCCCCCCTTGCCCGTTGTCTTATTTGCCCGCAAAATACTTTTCCCGAACCAGTTTGTCCTCTCCATACATATCATCATAAAAGACAATTCCATTTTCACTACCCTCACAGGTAAAATAACGGATAAAGAGCGGCAGCTTATTGCGGATCGAAATGCTTCGTTTTATTTTTTGTTTCAGCCAGCTATTGAGTGAATCTTTTTTTGGAGAGGTTTTCAGCGTGTCGGGGCTATCGTACCGGATAATCGCATAAGCAAGCTGCTGCCATGCCTGTACCCGCACACAGCCATGGCTGAGCGCCCTTATTGTCTGCGCAAAAAGATACCGTTGATTGGTGTCATGAAGGTAGACTGCATATTTATTATTAAAGTTGAATTTCAATACTCCGAGAGCATTGTCGTCTCCGCTACCCTGCACCACTTTGTAAGGAATGCCTTTGCTGTATTTTGACCAGGTGACAGTATAGGGATCCACCTCGTTGCCATTATCATCAATAAGACTGTATCCTTTTTTGGCGAAATAACCAGGATCTTTTTTGGCTCCCGGTAATACTTCTTTGATAATAATGCTGGTAGGAATGGTCCATTGCGGGTAAGTGATCAGTTGCCCGATAGCGCTGGTAAGTAAAGGCGTTCGGGTAGCCGGTTTGCCGCAGATGATTTTTGAAGTCAGTTTCACCGAATCACCTTCTATCAGTTGCATATAATATCCGGGGAGATTAACCCATACATACCGGTCGGGCATATTTTCCGGCAGCATTTTATACCTGTCCATGGTAATAGCGATGCGGATAAATTTTTCGCGGTCAGAAAGGTTGAGCATACGGATAGTTCCTGTACCTGCTTTGCCGTCAACCGTGATATTTTCTTTTTTCTGAAATCTTTTTATGGCATTGGCAATAGTTAATGAATCTGCGGGAATACTGTCCTGGGTGATAAATCCGCCTTCATACAAGCGTGTTTGCAAAGATTTTTTAAAAGTGGCCATATCTTTTCCCGGCAATGGCACGGTGGTGAATTGCCGGTAATTTGCGCTATCCAGGAAATCTTTGAGCGCGGCTTTCAATAATTGATAGCCTTTTTGCCTGGGTTCAAGCGCGTGCAGCACTCTTGACAAAGACCCGGATTGTTTTACCGTATTCAATTGCCTCCAGTAAAAATCATTGCTGAGTACCGAATCCGTCCTGAGCGTGATACTGTCTTTGGGCAAACGACCAAGTTTAACATCTTTTACGATCCGCAAGAAAGCATCGGTCAGCATCAGGTCGGCTCTTGACCATAATGCCGCATCCAGGCGATCTGATTTTCCAAGACTATCATCGCTGAATTTTTTCAGGATATTGCTCAATTGCCGGAAATGATAATCTTCAGGGAACAATCCATACAGGTTTGCATTTTGCACCATGTTTAACAATGAATCACCGATTGGCCTCCATTGCTCTTTGCTGCTCCAGATAATACCGAAGTAATTATTCTTATAGGTATTTCTTACCAGGGAATCATTCAGGAGAAAAATAGAATCGCCAATGTCGCCTTTATTTTCACGGGCATAATCCAGTGCGTCATGGATATAATCTGATGCTTTTTTATTCAATTGTTCCGGCGAGCTGGCGATATCGCTTCCCGGAGGGCGTTTAGAATCATTACAGCCGCCGAGCAACAGGAACAACATCCACATTAAAATGCAGGGGTACGAGAAACGTTTTTTATTCATACTCGGAGAGTAAAATGATGGTGGCAGTTCTATCCTTTTTATATTAACTTACCTGGCATAATCGTAAAGGATATGAGCAGCAAAATTAAGGTTCGTTTTCCCATTTATCCTTTTGTTATCCTGTTTTTTTCAACACTAAGCGGCTTTTCCGGCTTCGGCCAGGATTCATCTGTTGCCAGGCCGCCTGTAATCAGCGACTGGAAGATATATAAGGCTCAGGCCGTTCAGGATTCATCCAAAAAAATGATTGAATTGAGATCACTTATTCCCCGGCTTGTCTATGATCTGCGGTATGCCGGCATCCATAATTTCATGCACCGGAAAATGTACCCCGGAAGAACTTCCAAAACCTTTCTGAGATTACCTGCAGTTTTGGCCCTGGTCAGGGTGGAAAAAGAACTAAATGAAAAAGGTCTGGGTCTAAAAATTTTTGATGCCTACCGCCCCTATTCTGTCACGGTAAAATTCTGGGAACTGGTAAAGGATGAACGCTATGTTGCCAATCCTGCCAAAGGCAGCGGGCACAACCGCGGGATCGCAGTTGATCTTACTGTTATCAATTTAAAGAGCGGACAAGAGCTGAATATGGGAACAGGATTTGATAATTTTACGGACAGCGCTCACCAGACATTTGTCAATTTACCTCCGGAAATCTTGCAAAACCGGTTCTTGTTAAGATCCATTATGGAGAAAAATGGATTTAAAGCACTGGACACGGAGTGGTGGCACTATTTCCTGGCTGATGGCGACCGGTTTGAGTTGCTGGATATTGATTTCAAAAAATTAAGCAAGCGGTTATAAAGGGATCACCTTAATTACGGCATTGAGATTAACCGGCCCATAAATATGCGGAAATGTATCTGCCATTGACGGCGACCAGTCAAATACAAAATGGGCAGTGAGTTGATCTGTATCAATCACCAGTTTGACAAGATTGGTTTGGCCTTCAAAATATCTTTCGAGTACTCCGGCCACCTGGTGATCTTGTGAGCAATGAATAAATCCTTCGTTCGCCAATGACGGAGCTTCATAAAAGCCCTGTTGCAACGCTCTGTCCCAGTCTGAACGCATAGTAACATGATAAATGATGGGCATAATCGTCAGGGAAGTTTTCAGGTATCACGACAAAATACGCTTAATCTGTTGTTCAAGCAACAGGAGATCGGTCAAAACAATGGCTGTTACAGCTTCCAGTATGACCGGTACTCTCAATGCGATGCAAAGATCATGACGGCCTTTTACTGAAACAGTTTCTGCTTTCCCTGTTTCCCAGTTCAATGTATTTTGTTCTTTGGGAGTCGATGAAGTAGGTTTTATGGCAATACGAAATACCATTTCGTTTCCATTCGTTAATCCTCCTACGATTCCGCCGGCATGGTTGGTCCTTGTTTTTCCTTCTCTGGTTTCAATGGCATCATTATGCTGGCTGCCAAACATTTTTGCAGCGGCAAACCCGGTCCCGAACTCTATGCCCCGTACAGCGGGGATGGCAAATACGATATGACTCAATACAGATTCAACGGAATCAAAGAAGGGTTCACCAAGTCCTGCAGGCAATCCGTTTACCCGGCATTCAATGATGCCGCCAATGGAGTCTTTATTATCAATTGCTTTTTGCAAGCCTTTTTCAAGGTCTTTTTCTCCACCGATTTCCAGGATGGTTGCATTCACTTTAATGCCGGCAGCAACCTCACCCTCCAACTCCCTCTCCGAAGGAGAGGCAGGGTTAGACTCCGATAAAAGATTCTTTCCTATCTCTTCCAGAACCCATGGCATCTTTTGTATGATTTGTTCATTAGTAAACCTGATAAGGCGATAGTTGTTTTCTTTTAGCCATTGTGTCCTGAGTTCATCATATTTTTTTTGTTCATCTCTATTATGATAATCACCGTCTACTTCCACAATAAGTTTCTGTTCCAGGCAAACAAAATCCGGGATAAATCCTGCGATCGGGTGCTGACGGCGGAACTTGAAACCGTTTATTTTCCGGTTTCTAACTTCCTGCCACAATTTATCTTCTGCTTCAGTTGAATTTTTTCTGTTCTCTTTTGCGAATTCAGACAAAGTCTTCCATTCCCTGGCAGAACTGGTATTATAGCCAGCCTCACTCTTAATCCCGCTCCCCTGGAGAGGGGTTGGGGGTGAGGTATAATTCAGCAATTTCTTCGCGATCACGCCTGCTGCTACCAATGCAACTGTCAGCCTTCCGCTAAAATGTCCGCTGCCGCGGTAATCTTCGAAGCCACCCGCTTTTTTCCTGGCTACAAAATCTGCATGACCGGGTCTTGGAACAGCTCTTTGTTTTTCATAATCACCACTCCGGGTATTCTTATTCTCAAATAAAATAGTGATGGGCGCGCCGGTTGTCCTGCTATTAAAAATCCCGCTTTTAAAAATAGGCAAATCTTCCTCCTGCCTTGGCGTAGTTCCCTTTTGAGTGCCCCCTTTCCTTCTTTCCAGGTCGGGCAAAAAATCATCAATTGACAACGACAAACCTGCGGGGCAGCCATCAATAACGATTCCAACCGATTCGCCATGCGATTCACCGAAAATGGAAATACGAAATATGCGACCGAAAGAATTCAAAGCTGAAAATTTAAAAGTTTAAATGTTGGTAAGGTAAAGATAGGGAGGCTCCCAGTGATTTGAGATCACTATAAAAATCAGGGTAGGATTTTTTTACTGCCTGCGCTTCTTCGATGATCATTTCCCCTCCTGCATTCAATGCAGCTACCGCACAGGCCATGGCAACCCGGTGATCATGCCTTGAATGAACAGCAGCGCCTCTTACACCCGTACCTCCGTGAATGATCATCACGTCATTATTCAATTCAATTGTTATTCCCATTTTACCAAACTCCTCCTGCAAGGTCAGCGCCCTGTTACTTTCCTTATGTGTTAAGCGACTGACGCCTTTGATCTTTGTTTCCCCTTTACAATAAGCTGCCAGGGCAACCAATGGCGGAAAGAGATCAGGGCTATCGGTCGCATCAAATTCAAATGCATTCATGCTGGCCGGATGAATTTTAATTCCTTTGGCTTCGATGGCGATACCCGCGTTGGCTGCCATCAATGCATCCACAATTGTCTTATCAGCCTGTGATGAGGCCATGTCCAGCCCTTTTATTGTCATTGGTCCTGCAATGGCGCCTGCAACAAGAAGGAAAGCTCCCCCGCTCCAGTCACCTTCTACAAAGTAGTGGTGAGTGGTGAGTGGTGAGTGGTGAGTGGTGCCGCTAAAATAAAACTCTTCATAGTTTTTATTCCCGGGTATTTTGAAACCAAATTGTTTCATCACATCCAACGTGAGGTCAATATAAGGTTTGCTCTTTAAGTTATTTACTTTAATAGAAACATCTTTTGCATCCGAGGCGGCATAGGCCAGCAACAACCCTGTCAGGAATTGAGAACTTAATGATCCATCAACTTCTATATTGGCGGGTTTTAAAGGACCTTGAATTGTTAATGGCAACTTCCCGTTCTGGCTTTTGATTTTTACACCCAGCCCGGGTAATATCTCATCAAAAAACCCCATAGGTCTTGTCATTAAGCTACCCGAACCGGTAATGGTAATTTCATTATGGCTTAATGCGACCAGGGGAGTAAACATTCTTATACTTAACCCGCTTTCACCACAATCAATGGTAAGGGGTGAGACATGCGGGGTGAACGGGAAGCCCTCACTGACAACTGACCACTCACCATTTATTTCTTTTATTTTGGCTCCCAGTCTCTGAATAATATCCAGGGCTGCTTTATCATCATTGCTATGCCCCGGATTATGAATAATTGTTTGCCCCTTCGCCAATAAAGCGGCAGCGCATGCTCTTTGCATCGAGCTTTTGGAAGCCGGCGCTTGCAGGATCCCTTTTAAGCGAGAGGGCTGTATCGTTACTATCACTATTGTAATTCGTTTATGATCTTCTCCAGTTTGTTGACCGGAATTGGCTTTACTATTCCTTTTCCTATCTTTTCCAGCAGCACATAATTCATTTCTTTCTTTTCTCTTTTTTTATCCATCTTCATTACATTGAATACTTTTTGCCTGTCGAATTCTACAAAAGTCGGGAGGTCATATTGCAAAAGAAGCCTTGTTACTTTACTCGCATCCTTAAAACCGGTGATTTCTTCCGATATCACAGAAGCGTAAGCCATGCCGATAGCAACCGCCTGGCCATGTGATAATTCATACTGGTTCTCCAATGCATGTCCGAGTGTATGCCCGAAATTCAATAACCGCCTGTCTCCTTTTTCAAATTCATCCTGCTGAACCACTTTTGTTTTAATGATGGCATTATGTCTGACAAGACCGGCGATAAGTTTCTTATCATCCCGGTAAGTTTTATACGAATTTGTTTCCAGTTGCCGGAACAGGGTAACGTCTTTTATACAGGCATGTTTGATGATCTCGGCAAAGCCATTCTCCCATTCTTTCTGGGGAAGCGTATCCAGGAAACTCATATCATGCAGGATAAACGATGGCTGCCGGATCGTGCCTACCATATTTTTAAACACGCCCACATCAATTCCATTCTTACCCCCAATGGACGCATCTACCATTCCCAGTAAAGAGGTCGGCACAAAACCGAAACTGATGCCGCGCATGTAGACAGAGGCAACATATCCTGTCATATCAGTGACGACGCCACCCCCTATGGCTGCCAGGGTAGTCTTACGGTCAGCTTCGAAGTCAATTAACTGTTCGATGACTGCATCTGCGGTCGCCTGGATCTTATAATCTTCCCCGGCTTTCAGCACAATCGTGTTCCAGCCATTGAAGCGCTTTCTGTGGGCATCATACACGTTCTCATCTGTAATAAGTACCGTGTGCTTTTGGTCAACTATTTTTTTCAGGTGGGAAAAACTGCCGTCAAAATAATAGCCGGTTATAGTCTTTGAAAATTTATAATTAATATGCTTCATCTTATTTTCTCCCGCAATGAAACAAAGACGCGACGAACAAATATTGCACCGTTGCGGGATTATATTTTGACAATAAAGTTAGTGCAGCACAAGACTTAACTATCCATCACTTTCTTCTGGTGATTGATGCTCTCCATATGCACCGCGTCAAAATATTTGGTGATAAACTCTTTGCTCAGGCCATTCTTCTCCCCTTTCGCAAAAGCTTTTTCAATGATTTCATTCCAGCGATTAGTTTGTAAAATGGTAATATTATTTTCTTTTTTATATTGCCCGATCTTTTCGGCGATCTTCATTCGCTGGCTGAGTATCTGCATCAGTTCGTCATCGAGATGATTGATTTGTTGACGCAGTTTTTCCAATGCAGCATGGTATTCTTCAGAATTCACATCATCCTTTCTCCAGATGATCGTATCCAGCATTTCTTTCAACCGTTCCGGCGTTACCTGTTGCTTGGCGTCACTCCAGGCATTGTCCGGATCAATATGACTCTCAATCATCAAACCATCATAATCAAGGTCAATAGCTCTTTGCATCACTTCTAATAAAATATCACGCCGGCCGCAGATATGCGAAGGGTCGTTGATCATGGGCAGATCGGGGTATTTCAGTTTCATGTCAATGGCCAGGTGCCACATGGGGGCATTGCGGTATTCTGTATTACCATAAGAAGAGAATCCCCGGTGAATCAAACCAATTTGTTTGACGCCGGCTCTTGCTACGCGTTCTACTGCTCCGCTCCATAATTCCAGGTCAGGATTGATCGGGTTTTTAATGAGTACCGGCACATCCACACCCCTGAGCGCATCAGCTACTTCCTGCACACTGAAAGGGTTTACTGTTGTCCGGGCGCCGATCCACAACACATCCACATCAAATGTCAATGCGTCCTGCACTTGTTTACCGGTTGCCACTTCTACGGTAGTCGGAAGGCCGGTTAATTTCTTTGCCTGTTGCAGCCAGGGCAATCCTTTAGCGCCAATGCCTTCAAACATTCCGGGCTTGGTACGCGGCTTCCAGATGCCGGCACGGATCATATCCACTTTACCCGTAGCAGCAAGACGCTGAGCTGTCGCTACTACCTGTTCTTCTGTTTCCGCACTGCAGGGTCCGCTGATGATCAATGGACGTTTGAGCCACGCCTGTTGCACTGTTTGTTTTATCATCTCTTCAGTTGTTTGCATATACTATCCGGTTTGTAAAGTTATGCCCCCGGCCCCTAAAGGGGAGTTAAGGAGCGTTTTTATTTACTATTTTTTTGCTTCCAGTTTAGTTTTCCATGATATCTGCGTCGCCGTTTACCCAGATTGAAGCGAAGGGTATTTTTATCATTCTGTTCTTTTCACAACAACCCGCTTCAGTCGTTTTTACCTGTTTCTTCTCTGATTCGCCTTTCAGGAAAGGGCATGAATTTGAAGAAAGTACTCTTTGTTCCGTTTATTTTATTATCCTCCTTATCTTATTCGCTTCTTCAATCAGTTTCATCAGGTAATCATTATCCTCCTTTTCAATACTTTCTTTAAACCTTGTCAACTGCGCAATATGCTCTTTCAATACATCCAGGACATTCTCTTTATTCTGCATAAAGATGGGCACCCACATGGCAGGGTTGCTTTTGGCGAGCCTCACCGTGCTTTCAAAACCCGCGGAGGCCAACTCAAATATCGCCTGCTCCTCTCTTTCCTTTTCCAGTACTGTATTCGCTAATGCAAAGGAGGTGATATGAGAAATATGGCTCACATACGCCGCATGGAGATCATGAGCCTTTGCTTCCATTTCCAGTAAGTGCATCCCGATCTTTTTATACATCGCCCTGGTCCATTCCAGCGCGTCCGCATCGCTTTCATTGGCATTGCAGATAATTACCGCTTTATTTTCGAATGCCCCCCTCACTGCCGCCTGCGGACCGCTGTATTCGGTACCCCACATCGGGTGTGTCGCTACATATCTCGCTCTTTTCGGATGACTCTTTATGCTTTCTACCAATTGGGATTTCGTAGAGCCAAGATCGATAACGATCTGCTTTTCTATTTTGTCCATGATGGATGGCAATAATTTGACCAATTTATCTACCGGGATTGCCAGCATAATAATATCCGATTGATCAATCGCTTCATCCAGCGACATTATTTCATCTACCAATTCCAGTTCGACCGCTTTCTTAGCATGATCTTTATTACTGTCCACTCCAATCAGCTTTGAGGACAATTTCTTTTCATGTAATTGCAGCGCCAGCGAACCGCCGATAAGTCCCACGCCTACTATCGTGATACGTTTCCGTTCCATACATCAATCATTGTTTATTCTTTGTTTCGCCTCTTCTATTTTTTCCACCGTAGCGCATAAACTCACTCTCACATATTTTTCTCCGGCGCTTCCAAAAATACTTCCGGGAGTAATGAATACATTTGAATGATACAATACAGCATCACTCAACGCATAACCGTCTTTGTATTTTGATGGTATTTTCGCCCATACAAACAAACCCGCCTGTTCTTTGGAATACCGGCATTTTAAAATATCCAGCAATTCAAATACTTTCTCTCTTCTTACCCGGTACACTTTATTCACTTCTTCCTGCCATTCTTTTCCCAATGACAGCGCTTTGGCCGCGGCCAATTGTACCGGCAAAAACATACCACTGTCCATATTACTCTTGAACCGCAATACTTCATCTATTCTCTCTTTGGCTCCGCAAAGCATCCCCACTCTCCACCCGGCCATATTATGCGATTTACTTAATGAATTCAATTCGATGACACATTCTTTTGCACCCGGGATACTCAGTAAACTCATGGGGTTGTCATTCAGGATAAAACTATACGGGTTGTCATGGATCACCAGGATATTGTGTTTCTTCCCGACAGCGATTAATTTCTCAAACAACTCTTTTGACGGCAATTGCCCGGTCGGCATCTGCGGGTAATTCACAAATAGCAGTTTTATTTTCCGCCAATTCGCTTTTTCCAGTCTTTCAAAATCAGGCTCGTAATTATTTTTTTCTCTTAGCTTGTATTCCACGCATTTTCCGCCG
Organism: Bacteroidota bacterium; assembly: GCA_030706685.1. Classification (GTDB taxonomy): domain Bacteria; phylum Bacteroidota; class Bacteroidia; order Chitinophagales; family Chitinophagaceae; genus VBAT01. Next base: position 31,952 of record JAUZOA010000007.1, on the reverse strand, counting down.
GCGAGTTGAACGGCACTCCTGTAAGTTGGATAACCCGGGTTGGGTACAAGAACCTGGTCGCCTTTATCGAGGTAGGTCATACAGATGTGCATGATGCCTTCTTTGCTGCCTATTAACGGCAAAATTTCCGTATCGGGGTTCAGCTCAACATCATACCATCTTTTATACCATTCGCTCATGGCCTTTCGCAAAACCGGTGAACCTTTATAAGACTGGTAAGCATGAACAGCAGGTTTTTCACTTTCTTCCTGCAATACTTTGATCACATCGGGATGAGGCGGCAGGTCGGGACTGCCAATACCGAGATTGATCACCTGCTTACCCTGCTTATTCAATTCATCTATTTCCCGCAACTTTTGCGAGAAATAATATTCGCCGATACCTTCTAATCTTTTTGCTGTTTCCATTTTCATTGTTGTACTGCCACTACAGGGCAGCCTTGATTTGAATTACTTACTACGGGACTCTTCCGGATTCCTGCTACCCAATTCCCAATAGCTTACCTATTTCCATACTCCTTTTTTATATACACCAAAAATTTCCAGCGACGCGGTCAATGGCTTTATCTGCTCCATCACCTGCTGAAACTGTTCGGCCGAATCAAATTCCATATCTGCATGAAAGCTGTATTTGAAATCGCTGCCGGGTATCGGGAAACTTTGCAACTTGCTTAAGTTGATACCCCCTTCTGCAATCTTCGTCAACACCCTTGCCAGGCTTCCCCGTGAATGATCAGTATGAAAATTAACAGAGGCTTTGTCCGCATTCTCCGCCCGGATAACCGTGTCTTCCCTTTGTAAAACCAAAAACCTTGTGTAATTATTTTTCAGTGTATGAATATTGGGGGCCATTATTTCCAGTCCGTATAACTCTGCCGCCAGTTTGCTGGCAATAGCGGCGATATGCCTGCTTTTATGCTGGTGAATATGTTTGGCGCTTAATGCTGTATCATCTGTTTCGACCAGCTTCCATTTATATTTATCTAAAAAATCATAACACTGCTGCAGCGCCATCGTGTGAGAATGTACTTCGCGGATATCTTCGGGCTTTACACCGGGGTTAACAAGCAGGTTTTGCCTTATTTGCAAATAGATCTCGCCTATAATCTTCAGGTTGCTTTTTTGCAGCAGGTTATAATTCGCCAAAATACTTCCGGCGATAGAATTCTCGATAGCCATTACCCCGCCATCGCTTTCTTTTTTATTACCGGCAATTTTTATAACATCCCTGAATGTATCACAGGGGATCACTTCCGCGTCCTTACCATAAAATAATTGCGCAGCCACCTGGTGAAAGCTGCCTTCATAACCCTGTATTGCAATTCTTGCCATATACTTAAAAAAAAAATCCCCCGGGTCTGCCGGGGGACTTTTATGTTGATTTTTAGTTGTTTTATTATTTTGTCAACAAAAGCATCCCCGGCTTCTTTCCAAAAAAGAAGTAATAAAAATAAAAACTAAAGTATGCCTTTGTCATTCTCATGAAACAAATATAAGCTATTGACCCCTATAAAATCAAATTGCTGGCTAATTTATTTTCTGCGGGCGCCGCTTTCCGCATCATTCATCCTGATCTTCCTGCCACGGTAATTCTTTCCATCCAGCGCCTTGATCATTTTTTTTGCAGACACGGCTTCCACTTCCACCCAGCTATTCATCTCTTTCATATCAATACGGCCGAGTACATCTTTCCTGAGATCACTCATATCCAGTATGAACTGTAAAAAACTGGCTTTGTAAAAGCCATCCTTGGTTCCAAGATTTACAAACAAGCGTTGGTAATTGCCATTAGTTGCCGCGGAACTACTACGGGAATAACTTCTGCCCCCTGTATCTCTCACTGATGTTCTTTCTTTTCCTATTCCCCTTTCGTCACGTCTTGCTTCTCTGAGGTTGAGATCGGCCGCATTCTCATAGTATTTCAAAAACCGGTCAAACTCCAATGCAGCGACACGCTGAAGAATCTCTTCCTTTTCTACGGTTGCGAATTTCTCTTTCAATACCGGTAAATAGGTTTCATATTCTCCGTGACTGATATCAGCCTGCAGCATTTTATCAATGAAATAAAAAAATTGTTTACGGCAGACATCCTTGCCACTCGGAATATCCATTTTATGTACCCGTGTATTCAGCAATTTCTCAATTTGCCTGAGGCGATAAATTTCTTTCGGGGTTACAATAGAAATGGAGATACCGCTATTGCCCGCACGCCCGGTACGGCCACTTCTGTGCGTATATACTTCTGTATCATCCGGCAATTCATAATTGATAACATGGGTGATGCCGTGCACATCAATACCCCTGGCGGCTACATCGGTAGCAATAAGTAATTGAATACTCTTGTCCCGGAAAAGGCTCATCACTTTATCTCTTTGCTGTTGCGTCAGGTCTCCGTGTATGGCTTCAATATCGTAACCTTCCCGGGTGAGTTGCTCCGAAATGTGCTGCGCGTCGGCTTTGGTACGCGTAAACACAATACCATAAATGCCGGGATTGAAATCTATGATCCTCTTTAATGTTTCAAACCTGTTTGAATGTTGTGTAGCATAATACTGGTGATCAATATTAGCGGCGCCGGCATTCATTTTTCCAATGGTGATTTCAAAAGGCTGCTTCATATAGCGCTTGCTCACCTGCCTGATCTCCGGCGGCATGGTAGCGCTGAACAACCAGGTGCTTTGGCGATTAAGCGTATTCTGCAATATGAATTCAATATCTTCCTTGAATCCCATGTTCAGCATTTCATCCGCCTCGTCCAGTACTACGTAATGAATATGACTAAGGTCAACAGCTTTTCTTTCGATCAGGTCAATCAGCCTGCCGGGGGTAGCGACAACGATATGAGTGCCCCTTTTGAGCTCTCTTATCTGCATAATGATAGAGGTACCGCCATATACCGCCGTAACACCAATAGGGGAAGCTCCTTTTTTGAAAGATCCGAGATCATTGGCTATTTGTAAACATAATTCCCGGGTCGGGCAAATGATCAGCGCCTGGGGAATGCGATCCTCTTTTTTAATGAGTTGTAATAAGGGTAGCCCAAAAGCGGCTGTTTTGCCGGTACCCGTTTGCGCCAGCCCGATAAAATCTTTTGTTCCCTGTAATAAAACCGGGATAGCTTTTTCCTGGATCGGGGTGGGCTGAGTAAATCCCAGTATTTTGATAGAATTCAATAGTCCTTCTTCAATTCCTAATGCGTCAAATGTGGTCACTGAATGATTGATTTTAAATGATTGCGCGGTTGCGGCCGCAAAGGTAATGTTTTGGATCAGGACAGGCGGCAGAATATAAGAAATAAGGATAACCACCCTCTGCTTGTTCCCGTTTTTCCGAACGGCAATAAAAAAAGCCATCCCGAAGAATCAGGATGGCCTCTAACGATTGCTTGCCATATGAAAAATTCTAAACTTCTTATAGCATCAGTAAAAAATCTTAAGTGAAATTTTTACCGGGCAAATTACTTCTTAGCCTTCATCTTAGAAGAATCGGCTGGCTTATGTGTTGTATCAACTGCAGGTGCAGTTGCTTTTGCAAGAGAATCAGCGGTAGCAGTTGCTTTTGCAATGCTGTCAGCCTGGTGAGTAGAATCTGCAACCCTTTTTGCTTCAGCATCAGCATCTTTGGATTCATTGTTACAAGCTACAAAACCTAAACTGGCAACTGCCAATACGACGAAAAGCTTTTTCATTGTTTGTGATTTTTTTGAGTTTTGTGAAATATTTCGCTGTTTATACCGCTTTCCGGGAAAGGTAACCCGGAATTACAAACTTTTTTTTTCAGGCTGGCAGAGGGTTACTATTTTTAAAAAAATGTATTAAATAGCGGAATAGTGAAACAAGAGAGTAACGAAAGGATCTTACTGCAGGGATTAGCCCGTAACGATAAAAAAGCCGTTGAAACGATCTATAAGGAGAACTATAACATGGTTCAAAGCCTGATAATCAACAATAACGGCACAACGGATGACGCGAAAGACATATTCCAGGAGGCGATGATAGTTCTTTATGAAAAGGCAAGGTCCGGCACATTTGAGCTAAACTGCCAGGTCAAAACTTATGTTTATTCGGTTTGCCGGCGTTTATGGCTTAAAAAGCTTCAGCAAGCTAACCGGTATTCAGAAATGGGTGATATTGAAACGGTAGTGCCGGTAGAGGACGACATTGAAGATCATGTAAAAAGGAATAGGGAATTCGAGATGATGGAAAAAGCGATAGGCGGCCTGGGTGAGCCCTGTAAAAGTTTGCTCGAAGCCTATTACCTCCAGAGAAAGAATATGCAGGAGATTGCTCTCAGTTTTGGTTATACCAATGCTGAAAATGCGAAGAACCAGAAGTACAAATGCCTGATGAGATTAAAGAAAATATTTTTCACACACTATAAAAACGGAAACAGTGATGAATGAAAAAAACGATATAATGATCCTTGATGCTGTTGAACGTTATATCCGCGGCGAAATGAACCCGGATGAAAGACTCTATTTTGAAAATCTCCGCAAGACCAATCCAGAGATTGATCAATTGGTAGTGGAGCATACTTTGTTCTTACAGCAAATGAACCGTTTTGGGGAATGGCAGAAATTCAAGTCAACCCTGGATGAAATACATACTGATCTTTCCCAACAGGGCAAGATAAATTCTGATAAATTGAGAGGAAAGGCCAGGGTCGTTTACCTGTGGAAACGATACAGGAGAGTGGCGGCTATTGCGGCTTCTATTGCAGGGATAACAGCTATTACTATTTCCGCGCTGGTTTGGTCAATATCACCCAAACCTTCGACGTCTGAAATAGAAAGACTGAACAGGCAGCTAACAATCCAGGGAATTAAGACCGACATAATGCAGAAGGATGTGACGAGATTGAAGGATGATGTGAAGAAAAAAGCGAACGCTCCTGACATTACTTATAAAACAGCTGCAACAGGCTTTTTGATCAATGGCCGGGGTCTTATGATCACTAACGCGCATGTTGTAAAAAACTCAAAAAATATCCGGGTATTCAATACAAAAGGAGAACAGTTCAATGCCTATGTGTTACGACTGGATCCTGCAAGGGATGTCGCTATTATAAAAATTGATGACCCTCAATTCAAATCTCTTGTTTCTCTTCCCTATGGTATCAGCAAAGCCTCTTCCGAAATTGCTGAGCCAGTCTTTACGCTTGGTTTTCCGCGGGAGGATATTGTGTATGGCGAAGGCTACCTGAGTGCTAAAACCGGGTTCAATGGCGACACATTAAGCTACCAGATAGCCATACCCGCCAACCCCGGTAATAGCGGCGGCCCTGTTTTCAATCGTAACGGAGAAGTCATTGGGATTCTTAGTGCCAAAGAGACAGAGGCAGAGAGTACCGTATTCGCCATTCAATCTAAATATATTTACAAGGCTCTTGATGAATTAAAGAAAAACCCGCTGTACGAAAATGTAAAACTGCCTTCTAAATCAAGTATTGATAAATTGGACAAGGTACAACAGGTAAAGAAAATACAGGATTGCGTCTTTATGGTAAAAGGCGATTAATCAAAACAAGTAAAAAAGTATTATAAAGTAAATAAGGGCAGCGGTGACTGCCCTTATTTATTTTATAGACCTATATGTTTTTATACATACAGAATCAACTCCAGAGCCGTTCCGGGTATTCGCCGTCACTGACCAGGGCATGCAGGCTCTTTTCTACGGCCGGCGCATCTTCTTTATAGGTAACCCCAAACCATTCAGAGGAAGTCGGAATCACTTCAATGGTACCGCCCTCTTTAATAAACCGGTCGCCAACAATAGGGATAAAGAATTCTGCCTTCGGATCATTACTGTTCTTTTGCAAAAATTCCCTGAATACTTTTTGTGTATACTTAAAAAAAGAGGGGTGAAAACACCAGAAGTTCATAGATACACTGGTATCCCTGGGAAGTTCATGCGGCTCGGCATTATCCTCACAAACGATCTTACCGTCTTTCTGCGAAATGTTGATCCGTTCGGTAATGGAAGCCAGGTTGCCGTTCTTATCCAATGTGCAAACCCCCCGGTTCACCGTTCCATGATCAGAGAGGGTTTTCAGCAGGCTATACCCAATAAGGGCATTATTGCTTTCGGTGCAGTCATTCATTAAAAAATCAGCGGCATCCTGGAAAGCGGACTGCCCGTAAAAATCATCCGCATTGATCACGGCAAAAGGCTCTTTTACAACATCCATAGCACAAAGCACCGCGTGCGCGGTACCCCAGGGCTTTTTCCGTGTTTCGGGAATAACAATCCCTTCTGTAAAACTTTTCATCTCCTGGTATACATATTCGGTGCTGATACGGCCTTTTAACTTAGGTTCAAATATGCTTTTAAAATTATCGGCAAATTCACGCCGGATAATAAAGACCACTTTGCCAAATCCAGCGCGGATCGCATCATAAATCGAATAATCCATGATCGTCTCGCCACCCGGGCCAAATCCCTGTATTTGCTTCATACTTCCATAACGGGAGGCCATGCCGGCCGCGAGGATAACTAATGTAGGCTCCATAATAGCTTTAAATTTGCGGCACGAAAATAAATTAAAATAGTTAAGAAGCTTATTCCATTTTCCCCATGCACCTGTTGTTCGATCATATTACCGAAGACCTTGTTCCCGTCCCTGCCGAAAAGGGTATCAGCGTTTCGGTTTTAAGATTAGATAAAATTCACCCTGTTATATCCGGAAATAAATGGTTCAAACTGCGGTATTATCTCCAGGAAGCCGGGGAACAGCATAAAAAGAGGATCATCACGTTCGGCGGGGCCTGGTCCAATCATATCGTGGCTACGGCTGCTGCCTGCAAGATAAACGGTTTTGTTTCCGTGGGCCTTATCCGTGGTGAAGAACCGGCGGTTCTTTCTCCAACATTACTAGAGGCCAAAGGATATGGTATGGAATTCTGTTTTCTTAATCGTGGGGATTACAGTAAAAAAAGAATCCCTGCTGAATGGCTAAAAGACGAGTATTATCTTATCCATGAAGGCGGCTACGGGGAAAAAGGAGCCAAAGGAGCAGCGGATATCTTACAATATTGCAAAACGGATTTTACGCATTGCTGTTGTGCCGTTGGAACAGGTACGATGATGGCAGGCCTGTTAAATGCTGTATCGCCCGGCCAAAAAGTGACCGGTATAAGTGTAATGAAAAATAATACCGGTCTTGAAAAAAATGTCCGGTCGTTACTTCATCAGGATCAAAAAGAGTGGCAGATCATTCATGACTATCACTTTGGCGGCTATGCAAAACATCAACCTGAACTAATTGCATTCATGAATGAATTTTATGACCAAACCAAAATCCCCTCTGATTTTGTTTATACAGCCAAGTTGTTCTTTGCTGTATCCGATTTGATAAAAAACAATTTTTTCCCTCCCGGAAGTAAATTACTCATCGTGCACAGCGGAGGTTTGCAGGGAAATGCCTCATTGGAAAAAGGAAAGTTAATCTACTAAGATTTCTTGCTTCCGTGTATTATCTTTGACCGCGGTTGGCAAACACAAAAAAGATCCGGAACCTGATCCAAATCTCAGTATGAATAAACTATTACTGGTCTTACTCCCTCTTGTCGCCTGTACTTTGTTGCAGGCACAGGATACACTACCGAAGTTTTCCGTAAAGAACATTGGCAACAGGCATATCGTTATTGACTGGGTCAATAAATTTGAAACAGTCAAACAGATCAGTATCCAGCGCTCGTTTGACAGTCTCAAAAATTTCAAGACCATTCTTACCGTCGCCGACCCTGCAGCCCAGCTAAACGGTTATGCTGATACAAAGGCCGACAATGACCGCCTATTCTACCGCCTTTATATTTTGTTGGATAAAGGCGTTTATCTTTTCAGTGATACGAAAAGACCGGCCTGGGATACCGTTGTAAACATAAAAAGAATGACAGGGATACCGGACAAACAGCCCGCGGTGCAGTTCCCTGTAATAAACGGGGATAGCAGTTCCACCGGTCCTTTGATTTCCACCAACAAGCCAAAGGCCGAAGGCTGGACACCTTCGAAATTCGTTTATACTTTCAAAGACGGCTATATCCGTATTAGCCTTCCGGAAGGAGAAGATAAAAAATACAGCATAAAATTTTTCACGATGAATGACCAGCCTTTATTCGAACTGAAGGATATTAAAGAAAAGAATTTCAAAATTGATAAAACGGATTTTTACCATTCAGGCTGGTTCAAATTCGAATTGTACGAGGATGGCAAACTGAAAGAGAAGAATAAGTTCTTCCTGCCGAAGGAATTTTGAGGAAACAGGTAATAAGCAACAGACAAATTGGGATCCTGATTTTTGCATATTGCGAATTGCCGGTTCTTTTACCCCCTTAGTTCAACATTAAACACTTCTTCAAAGTTTCTTTTTACTTTCTCCTTGGCTTCTTCAAAATCGGCTTTATGGCCCAGTTCTTTCTCAATAGAAGTGACCTGCTTACCCTGGATACCGCAGGGAATGATAAAATTAAAATGACTGAGATCCGTGTTTACATTCAACGCAAAGCCGTGCATCGTCACCCAACGGCTGCTTCTTACCCCAATCGCGCAGATCTTTCTTTCTTTACCCGGTTTATCCGCATCTATCCAGACTCCTGTCTCACCGGGTGATCTTCCTGCCTCAATCCCATATTCTTCCAATGTTTGAATCACGACTTTTTCAATATTGCGCAGGTATTTGCCAATATCTGTTTCGAATTTTTCCAGGTCGAGAATCGGGTAGCCGACTATCTGGCGGGGGCCATGAAAAGTAATGTCGCCGCCCCGATTGGTGCGGAAGAACCCGATCCCTTTTGCCGACCTCATTTCTTCACCGATCAGTACATTTTCGATATGGCCGCTTTTGCCCAAGGTATAAACGGGGGGATGTTCGACCAATAGAAGATAATGCTGCGTATCGAGGTCTGAAGTCAGAGGTCTGAAATTGGATTGCTGACCCTCAACTTCTGACATCTGAATCCTCGCTTCCGTCTTACGGCGAACACTCTCCTGCAATAGTTGCTCCTGGTAATCCCAGGCTGCTTTATATTCCATCAAACCAAGATCCTTAAATATGACAGGTTGCTTATTCATATATAGAAGCAAATTTACCAACAAAAACCCAACCATTACCTTTGCGGGTTATGCAGGATGAATTAACACAGGACAACCCTGAAATACCGGATAATAATGATGACCTGTATGAGCGGTTTAGTTTCAAAACCGATAAAGGCCAGGAACCTTTACGGATTGATAAATTCCTGATGAACCGTATTGAAGGTGCAACGCGGAATAAACTGCAGCAGGCTATCAATGCCGGTATGGTATTGGTCAACGGGAAAGATGTTCGCCCCAATTATAAGGTAAAGGCCCTGGACGAGATCATTGTCTATTCGGACATGAGCCCGGAAGAGATGGAAATAGTTCCGGAAAAGATTCCTTTGAATATCGTGTATGAAGATGATGCCCTGATGCTGATCAATAAACCGCCGGGAATGGTGGTGCACCCCGGCAGCGGCAATTATTCAGGTACATTGCTCAATGGAGTAGCGGGCTACCTGAAAGAAAAAGATCCTTCATTCCGGGAAGAGTCATTACCAAGATTCGGATTAGTGCATCGCATTGATAAAAACACCAGCGGCTTGTTAGTATTGGCTAAAACCGAAAAAGCCATGCGTCATCTTGCCAAACAGTTTTTTGATCATACTATACGGCGCCAGTATATCGCGCTGGTATGGGGCGACATGCCCCACGATGAAGGAACTATAGTAGCCCACGTAGGGCGCCATATGCGATTGAGGAAATTATTCGAAGCCTATCCGGGTGGAGAGCATGGCAAGGAAGCCATCACACATTATAAAGTGAAAGAACGCTTTGGCTATGTGACCCTGGTAGAATGTATCCTTGAAACAGGGCGAACCCACCAGATACGGGTGCACATGAAGTATACCGGTCATCCTTTATTCAACGATGATTTTTACGGCGGCGATAAAATCGTGAAAGGAACCGTGTACGCGAAATATAAGCAGTTTGTTGATAATTGTTTTGCCGTCTGTCCCCGCCAGGCCCTGCATGCAAAGACACTCGGATTCATTCATCCCGATACAGGGAAGGAAGTGTTTTTTGATACCCCTTTGCCGGATGACATGGAGCAATTGATTGCCAGGTGGAGAAAATATGTATCAACAACAGGGAACAGACAATAATAAACCTGGTCGTTTGCCCATTGCCTGTTTCCTGTTGTCTATTCCTTACTGTTCCCTGGTTCGGTAAAATCAAAAAGCGTAGCAGTAAATATTCCCTTTTCTCTTTTTTTAAAAATTACTTTCCAGTCGCCATTGTAGCGGATCAGCCAGGGCACAAGGTATTCGCCGAATTTTTTCAATTTCACTTCCATGTGTACGGAAAAATCATAGACGCCGGCATCATAGCTGATATCATAATTGCGGGCCATCACTTCCATGGTTCTGGCATTGAACCAGGTAATCATGTTGTCGATAACAATATTATCTTTTTGGCTGCTGCCCAGATCCTGTCTTGCTTTTATCGAAAAAATATAACAGGGTTGTCCTTCATAATCCTCCTCGTCAATGGAAAAATCATAGTATTCAGCCACATCCGGGTCAAAAATATTAATCTTATTACCTATGAAGGGAATACCCGGAATTTTCTTGCCGGGATTAAAGAATAACATTTTCAATTGTTCCTTGTTTTTCTCCAAACCACTTTTCCCTTTGGCATCGAAGGTGATACCTTTTACAATATTCGTTTCCCCGCATACACTGTCCTTTGTGAAAAAAAGACCTGCATATAGTTCAGCCGTATAATAATTGTAGTTTTTATTCTCATCATAAAAATCACCCCAGGGCGCTTCGTGCACGATATCCATAGTACGGCAGTTAATGCTCCTGTTCTGTCTTGTCTTGCTTTCCAGGCCCGCTTTTTCCTTTCCTTTTTTATCCAGAATGCGGATATCATTGAGAGAGGTAAAGCCAAGAACCCTGAGGTTCCTGAAGGCTTTATAAAATGTTGTGTCGTTCTTTACTCTTTCGATAAATTTGAACACATTGATATCCGTACGTACAACTACTTCGGATAGGCTGATCATATTCGCCAGTCTTTCATTATCCAGCGAATCTTTTTCCTGGGCATGACAAAAGTAAATAAGCGGGAAACAGGACAGTAAAAGAAGAAGTTTCTTCATAATTACTTCCCGGGGAAAAGCATTTTATAGTCAACATTCACTTTTCCTTTCGAAATATCAGCGAGTTTTCCTTTCATCAGTTTTCTTTTCAGCGGGGGCAGGTAATCTATGAATAGTTTGCCTTCAATATGATCATATTCGTGCAGGATGACCCTTGCCGTGATGCCCGTAAACATCCGGATATGCGACTCAAAATTCTCGTCCCTGTATTGCAGGGTGACAGATTGCTGGCGGGAAATATCCTCCCGGATCTTCGGGATACTGAGGCACCCCTCATTATAGAGCCATTCTTCTCCTTCCTCTTCCACGATATGGGCATTGATAAAGACGGCTTTCATGCCGGGGGCATCCGGGTAATTATGTTTTTCGCCTTCTTCTTCCATATTCCGGAATATCTGGCCGGTATCTATTACAAACAGGCGTATGTCCTTATTTACCTGCGGGGCCGCCAGTCCTACCCCATTGCTATTATACATGGTTTCCCACATATTGGCGATGAGTTTGTCCAGTCCCGGGTGATCAATCATGATATCCGAAGCTACTTTTCTCAGTACCGGGTGTCCATATGCAACGATGGGAAGTACCATTCTATTTCAGGTTATTGATTGTCTGCTGAATGCAAATTTACAATTATTCGGCCTTTATTACATAGTATTCAAAACCGATAGAGGATCACTTTGAAATACAACTTGCCCCCTATAGCCGGAGTTGATAGCCGACGGCTATGCAGGACCGGGGTGCTCTCTGCCATACAGGAGAGATATAGAAGGAGTATGGGAGGAATATAGATACTATATAGAAGAATCTCGCCGGGGTCAGGGAAGGGTCAGGACAGGGTCAGGGAAGAGTCAGGTCAGGGTCAGGGAAAAGTCAGACAAGAATCAGGCAAAAGTCTCGTGAAAATCACGCAAAAAAGAAGAAAACTAATGAGGAAACGCAATGGCGGCTTTTATGAGTTTCCTGCCGTTGGTTCCGTCCTTCAATTTACAAAAAAAAGAAGCTACAGCAAGGATTCACCAGGGAATTATTTCTTTAGCGGCAAATCTGCTGACTGCGTTTTCCATTTGTGATCTATCCCCGGTTTTGGAGGCAGGGAATGTCTCCAACCAACACACTCCTAAAACCCGGAAGCCCTGAGGTAATCCTGCAACAGGATAGTAGCGGCAATTTCGTCAATAAGAGCTTTATTGCGTCGTTGTTTTTTCTTCATGCCCATATCTATCATGGCCTGTGAAGCCATTTTAGAAGTGAATCGTTCATCTACTTTCTTTACGGGTATGTTGGGAAAATTCTTTTGCAACTCTTTGATACATTTTTCTACCAGTGGCGTAGCATGTGTATCGCTATCATCCATGTTCTTTGGCTCGCCCATAATGATCAACTCTACCTGTTCCTTACTAAAATAATCTTTGAGAAAAGGAATAAGCTGTCCTGACTCCACAGTGGTAAGGCCTGTGGCAATGATCTGTAAGGGATCCGTAACGGCAAGGCCGGTGCGTTTAAGTCCGTAGTCTATGGCGATGATGCGGGGCAATGAATATAAATTAGAAACGAGAAATAAAAATCAGGAATGTAAAAACATATCTGCAATTACAAAGATGGCAAAAACAACGGAAGCGATACCATTGGCTGTCATAAATGCAAGGTTAACTTTTTTCAGGTCATTGGGCTTTACAATGGAATGCTGGTAAATAAGCATACCTGCAAATACAGCCACCCCTATCCAGTATGACCAGCCAAAAACACCATAAACCCCTGCGATAATAACAGCAGCCGCGCTGAATAAATGCAGTAATTCAGATATACGCAAAGCCCTCGCTTTGCCCAGCCAGGCAGGGATTGAATAGAGTTTTTGTGATTTATCAAATTCTTCGTCCTGCAGAGCATAAATAATATCAAAACCGCTGACCCAGAAAATAACTGCCAAAGAAAATAAAATGGGGAGCCAATGGAAAGCTCCTGTTACAGCCAGGTAGGCCCCGATCGGCGCTAACGACAGTCCCAGGCCCAATACCAAATGACAAAGCGGGGTAAATCTTTTTGTATAACTATAACCCAGTACTACCAATAAAGCAACCGGTGAAAGATCAAAGCAAAGCCTGTTGATGAAAAAAGTACAGGCAATAAACAAAAAGCAGTTGGCAATAGTAAACAGCAATACACTATTTGCTTTTATTATTCCGGCAGGTATTTCTCTTATTGCTGTTCTTGGGTTCTTAGAATCAAAATTTCTGTCGAGATAGCGGTTGAATGCCATGGCGGCGCTCCTTGCAAAGACCATACAAAGGATGACAAGAATAAAAAGAGTTATTGTCTTAAGATTTGACGGAAGACTATTCACGGTAAATGGGTATTCTTGCCGTTCAACATCGTTTATTCTTATCCCAACATGGGTAAGCGCCGTACAAAATCCAATCATCGCAAAGGGCATGGCGAAAATAGTATGAGAGAATTTTATAAGCGAAAGATAGTTCCTTACTTTAGGCATCCTGCAAATTTAGGAGGGTTTCGTTACTCCATTTTGAAGTCGTTGAAATATTTAATCTTTTTCATCATATCATTTATAACCGATTCTGTATCTTTTTGTTTCCTTACCAGGCAATTGCATCAATTTGCGAATGGCTTCAAATACTGTTTTAAACTGATGATCATATTTTGATTCCAGTTCATCAAGTCTTTTCGCCAGGCTTTTATTCCCCAAAAGAATTTCCCGGAGTTTTACAAACGCGCTTACAACAACTACGCGGCTTCGGCGGCTGACGGTGTGTTGAGAATCATGGCTACCATAATGGTTCCATGCTCAGTAAAAGCAAGAGGCCTGGCAGATGAAAATTTCAATTGACGGAGGTGGTCGCAATTTGCGACCACCCAGTCCTTTTCTTTTTGAGTAAGACGGAACATAAACCCGGGCGGGAAACGGTCAATATTTCTTCTTACTTGTTCATTCAGGCGCTTGGTAGTAGTGCCAAAAATCATTGCCAGGTCTGCATCCAGCATAACCCGTTTATTTCTCAGGAATAGAATGGCCCTGTCTATTTTCTCAGCGGGGATTATACTTCTTTTTTTCATAACCGGGGGCTCATGAGGTGGTCGCAATTTGCGACCACCTCTTTTCTTTCGTTTATACTGTTAACTGAAAAAGCGGGAAAATGAATTGTATTTCACTTTACAGGCAGCCAGGCTTTTCTTTTTAAGTTATGAGTACATTTCAGGGGTGGTCGCCATTTGCGACCACCCCTGAAATGTAAAAACTGTTCAATATATTTTAATGGGATTTTCCCGGTTGCTGGTGTATTTTTTCCCTGACCAATTCCCAGAGCACCACTCCGGCTGCCGTTGCAATATTCAGTGAATGTTTCATTCCCAGTTGGGGTATCTCGATACAGCCATCACAAAGATGAATAGTGGATTGTTCTACACCGCTTACTTCGTTGCCAAAAATAACAGCTATCCTTTCATCCGGCTCAAAACCCATAGCCTGCAGTTCATAGCTTCCTTTTGCCTGTTCTACGGCGAATATTTTATATTGCCTGTTTCTCAACTCACTAATGGCTTCTGCCGCCGTCTTAAAATGTTTCCATGAAACAGTTTCTTCAGCGCCTAAAGCTGTTTTTTTTATTTCTTTATGGGGAGGTTTGGCCGAATAACCGGTAATGTAAATAGCCTCTATTAAAAAAGCATCTGCGGTACGAAACACGCTGCCTACATTATACGCACTACGGATATTTTCCAGGACAACAATAATAGGGATTTTGTCGGACCGCCTGAATTCATCTACCGATTTACGGCCCAATTCCGCCATGCTCAGTTTTTGCATAAGGCAAAATTAGGCTAAGAGTTTAAAAGAGAAAAAGAGATAAAAGTTCAAGTGTTTCTAAGTTCACGGGTTCACCGGGAACAAGCCGGAACCGGGATTGACCCTACCCCGAACGTGTAAACCCGCGAACTAAACAATCTACTTGAGGTTCACGATCTTTTTATCTTTCGGGTACTTTACGCTGTAAGTAAACCTCACTTTTTTACTTTCCCCCGGTTTCAGCCCGATCTTCCAGGTCAATACACCTGCTTCTTCATTCACCATCGCTTCACCGTTATCTTCTAATTTTACTTCCACTTCCTTGATTGTGCTCAGGGGGTATTGATCTTTCAATAAAAGGCTCACATCGGTCAGCTTATTATTCTTTACAGTTATTTCATAAGTAAAGGTCTGTTTATTGTTTCCGCCGCTTGATTTCAAGCTGCTCATCTCTTTTACCAATGACCTTTTCACAGCCAGTCTTTTGTCTTTTCCCAGTGAAAGATTCAGTGTATCGGAAGTTGTATTGGGGTCAATCGCAGATTTACCGATATAGGTATTATCCATAATAATATTCGCATCCCCGGGTAAAAGATCAAGATTCTGCCAGTCGGCAACTTCCGCCAGCAGGTAAGTCTCTTTGTCGATGCGGGGAATTGCATAATTCTTCAGGATACAGTCAATTTCCTGGTCCTTGATGGCAACGCTGTGCAGTTTCCCGTCACTTTCAATATCATAAGGCAGGTCAATATCAAAATTCGTGTTCAATTGCCCCTGGCTCAGGGTGGTGAATTGCTGTAAAGTGCTTGGATCAATAGAAGCTGCGATATCCTTTTCCTTATAACCTTCCGGATCTGCTTTAATGACTACTTCACCCAGCTTTCTATCGTCACCCATTGATTGTATCCGGTTCTTCACTCCCGGCACCATGCCCTGCAATTGCCTGTATAAGTCCGGTACATATAACTGTAAATACCAGGGCGAAAGAACGGGTGCAGCAACACCAAAATTGGGCGTACCGGTACTTAATGTCAATTTTGTCTTTTTCCAGTCAATGCCTGTTGTCTGTGTAAGTGATGCCTTATACACCAATTTCACTTTATTGGTCTTTGAATTCACCCGTATATCATATACCGGCATCCAGCCGGCATTGTTGGTGTAGTAAGATAATGCGACAGGTATCTCCCCGCTGTTTTTGCAAATAACCTGTAAGATCAGTTGCCCATAAGGTTCCGGCTTTGCAACAGTAATATTCGTATTGAGTATACTAATCTTTTTTCTAAGCTCGTCAATCCTTTCATTGGCCTGATTGATTTTCTCATGGTAATTGAAAATATTTGTTTTTGCTTTTTCAATTTTGGCTGTATAAAATTCTAATAGTTTTAATACCTCGGAACTCGTGATCGTCTTGTTGCCACTGGTACTGACCGTAGCTTCAATAAGGTTGCCTGTCTTTGTCAATACTTCCTGTTCAATGTCAATACTATTCCTGCTATGATTGATGTCTTTATTAATAACCTGGATACTGTCCTCCAGCTTTTCGATATCCTTCGATTTAGCAACAGGCGGCGCCAACGGGTAATAAAGATTGTACTGTTGTGATAAAAGCGTTACGTCTTCCGGGCAGCTGATCTGCAGGCTATTTACATCAATACTTGTACTAAGATGGTTAATAATAATGATTTTGGTGGAAGGGGTCCCTTTTACTTTAGCTGTATGGGTCAGTTCGGCTCCATATCCAAAATAAACGGTCGCATTGGTGATTTCTGCATCGGCTCTTGCCGTGTCAACATTTTCACGAGGCAGGTTTTGTGCATTCACCAGGGCACAGGATAGTATTATCCCGATGATCAGGAAGTTTTTTTTCATGGCTTCTTTTATTTCCCAATAGATGCAGGAGAAAGAAAGGTTACATAAGAATGAGAGGATTATCGCAGCGCCGGGGGGACTAATTTAACAGGGTTCTATCGAATTTATACTGTATGGGTAATATTTGTATATGGACTTTTTATATCATTACAAGTGATAAGAGTAAAAAACGGTGCGATTTGTTTTTTTTCTCATTTAGGACCAAGTTCTCCACAATTTTAACAAACAAATTATTAGCATTCTCTAAAACTTATCAATCCGCTATTTTTGTCGTTCATGGCAAAAACAATTACCGCCGAAACTCCTTTAATGCAGCAGCACGGGGCAATCAAGAAAAAATACCCGGATGCCATCCTGCTGTTCCGTGTAGGTGATTTTTATGAAACCTTCGGCCAGGATGCCGTAATAGCTTCCCAGGCGCTTGGCATTACTTTAACCAAAAGAAATAATGGCGCCGCCGCCTCACTGGACCTTGCTGGTTTTCCGCATCATGCATTGGATACTTATTTGCATAAATTGGTAAAGGCGGGTTACCGGGTTGCTATCTGTGATCAATTGGAAGACCCCAAAATGGCAAAGGGGATCGTAAAAAGAGGCGTGACAGAAATGGTGACGCCGGGAACGACCGTCAATGATAAACTGCTCGAACATAACAGTAATAATTTCCTGGCAGGAATTCATTTTGCGCCCGGCGATCAGTATGGCCTTGCCTTCCTCGATATTTCCACCGGTGAATTTTTTATTGCAGAAGGCGACCGGGAATATGCTGATAAATTATTGCAGAGCTTCAAACCGGCAGAAGTCATTTTTCAACGACATAAACAGAAGAACTTTAAAGAATATTTCGGCGGCAAAATGTACACGTATACATTAGATGAATGGATATTCGATCCCGTTTATGCCGCAGATACTTTACAAAAACATTTCCAGACGCATTCGCTGAAAGGATTTGGCGCTGAAGACCTGAAGAATGGGCTGACAGCTGCCGGCGCCATCATTCATTATTTAAAAGACACAGACCATCCCCATCTCCAGCATATTACTTCCCTGCAACGGATAGACCGGGATGATTTCCTGTGGATGGACCGTTTTACCATCCGGAACCTGGAATTAATATCCGGCAATTCAGAAGGAAATCACACTTTATTGAGCGTACTGGATAATACCCTGTCGCCAATGGGCGCAAGGTTATTGAAACGTTGGATCGTTTTCCCCCTGAAAGAAATCAACAGGATCAATGAGCGCCTGGAACTGGTAGAATTCTTTATCAGGGAAACTGATCTCCGGAGTAAGATCTCTCATGCTGTCAAACAATGCGGCGATATTGAAAGATTGGTCTCAAAAATTCCTTTAAAAAAAATAAATCCCCGGGAAGTATTGCACCTCGCCAAAGGATTAAAACAGGCAGAGATAATCAGGCAACTTTGTCTTTCTTCTTCCAATGAATACCTGCAACGATTGGGTGATGCATTGAATCCTTGCCCTTTTATTGCAGACAAAATCTTTAAAGAGATCGTGGACAATCCACCAGCATTGGCGATCAAGGGGGGAATGATCAACAGCCGGGTAAACGATGAATTAGACCAGCTTAGAAAAATATCACACAGCGGGAAGGAATATTTAACCCAACTGCAGCAAAAAGAAGCGGAAACCACCGGTATATCTTCGTTGAAGATTGGTTTCAACAATGTATTCGGTTATTATCTTGAAGTAACCAATTCACATAAAAGCAAAGTGCCACCGGCCTGGATGCGGAAACAGACACTGGCCAATGCAGAGCGTTATATCACCCCGGAGCTAAAAGAATATGAAGAAAAAATAACGGGCGCTGAAGAAAAGATATTACAGATCGAGCTGCAACTATACGAATCATTACTGAATGAATTGCTGGACTACCTGGCCCCGGTTCAGCATAACGGCAACATACTGGCGATCCTGGATTGCATCATCTGCTTTGCCAATAATGCCCTGCACTACAAGTACAAAAAACCAGAGGTACATGACGGTCATGAGATTTATATAAAAGATGGCCGGCATCCTGTTATTGAACGCAACCTGCCGGTCGGCGAATCGTTTATCAGCAATGATCTCGAACTGAATAAAGCCGATCAGCAAATCATTATTCTTACCGGGCCCAATATGAGCGGTAAAAGCGCATTGCTGCGGCAGACGGCGCTTATTACCTTAATGGCGCATACAGGAAGTTTTGTACCTGCCAGCGAAGCAAAAATTGCCCTGACAGACAGGATATTTACTAGGGTTGGCGCATCCGATAATCTCAGCGGCGGCGAATCAACTTTTATGGTGGAAATGAATGAAACAGCTAGCATCATCAATAATATCACGGCCCGCAGCCTCATATTACTGGATGAGATCGGCCGCGGCACTTCCACCTACGACGGCATCTCTATTGCCTGGAGCATTGCAGAATATTTACATCAATCACCCCATCAGCCAAAAACCTTATTTGCCACGCATTACCATGAACTCAATGAACTGGAAGAAAAGTTCCAGCGGGTAAAAAATTATCATATCACTAATAAAGAGGCGGGCAATAAGATCATCTTTTTAAGAAAACTGGCAAGAGGCGGAAGCACACATAGTTTTGGTATCCATGTAGCAAAGATGGCAGGGATGCCGCCATCCCTGGTCGAAAGAGCGAATGAAATCTTAAAGCAACTGGAAACCAAGCATGTAGATGAAGAAGGCCTGAAACCAGGTGAAGGCCGTCAGCATTTAGAGAATAAGGTTAAAAATCTTTCCCTGCCGCAAATGCAATTATCCATTTTTGACGCGCACAGCGAAACCTTTGATGAAATAAGAAAATTACTGGAAGGGATTGATATCAACCGCCTGACACCAGTAGAAGCGCTATTGAAATTGCAGGAAATCAAAAGCAAACTCAGGTAAGTGAGTGATCAATGGTGAGTATTATTCACTACTCACCCCTCGCTACAAATAACTCAGCCACCACTGATGATGCGTGGCTTTGTACCGGTTGTACCACCTGCACAAAGGGTAAAGCGATATTACTACAATAATCCATATTGCGTATACTACCCATAGGTCAAATCCAAACGTTGGCGGTCTGAAGTAAAAAGGAAATTGAGGCGTCACAATCTGGCTGGTAGTATAACCTTTGGCAAAAAAAGCAATTACACAAAATAGATGGATAATATAAAAATGAAGCACATAATAAAAGAAAGGAACCCGTCCATACACCAGGAAAAAGTTTTCCCATTTGCTTTGCACTTTTTCGATCAATGCGAGGAATAGAATGGCCGGGCCAAGTGTGATACATGCGTACATAAGAGAGGGAGGATACTTGGTGACATTAAAAAAAGAAAGCAAAGTAATGACAGCCCCTCTTGGCTGCTGCGACCAGGGTGCAGGATCGCCATACTTGTTTATAAGCCGAAGGATAATAAATAAAGCGATCATCCCGGCGCCAAGGAATAATAATCGCTTTCTCCTTGTTTCGCCAGGCACTTCTTTTTTAAACCATGCCCCAAAACAGTAACCCAGAGCCATTATCCCGCTCCAGGGAACGAACGCATAGATCAGCACAGCAAAATGGCCTTTCCATATTTCATACGTATCAAATTGCGCGTGATGAAGAAGATTCCACCAAAAGCCAACATGGCCTTTATTGGCCGCTTCAGGATAATCAAGAAGATTATGACCCAGCACTACCAGCAGACCAAAAGCAAGTATAACCGGGAAGGGAAGCCTGACCAGCAAGCCCAGAACGATCATGCTGAGACTGATAGCCCATATTACCTGCAAAATGAAAAAATTATAGAAGGGATTAAATGTCCATGCGAACGTGATAATAAAAAGCTCTATAAAAAGCAGCCATAGCCCTCTCGTTACCAGGAACCGGCTTAGCTCTTTCCTCGTTTTTTTTTGTCCCATTAAAAAAGAAGAAGTACCGGCAAGGAATATAAACACAGGGGCGCAAAAATGAGTGATCCACCGGGTAAAAAAAAGCCAGGGCGTAGTGGTAGCCATATTCGTTGGCTCATCCGTCATCGCCTGGTTATGAAAAAAGTCACGAACATGATCCAGCGCCATGATCACCATGACAAGGCCACGTAAAACATCAATGGATTGAATGCGACCCCGGCTATTCGGGACGATTGCAGCCTGCTTAGTCATACCAGTCTGTTTTGGTCCTGAAAAATACCATAAAAACCCTGCCCTTGCGCATCCTGCAGGCAAATAGTCAACAGTTTGCAAATATTGGCTTAATTATTACGGAAAAAAAGAAGCCCCAGCTTGCCAAATGCAAAAAAAACTTATTTTTACTGCAAATCAAACAACATGCAACTGCTCAAACTAACTGTTTTGTCATCCCTTCTTTTTGCGTTTGCAGTCAGCTTTATTTCCTGCGAAAAAGATTCCGAGAGAGCGAAGGTCCTGGTCTATACCAAGTCTGATATAACGATGACAGGCGCCCAGTCTGTTCCCGCATCTAACTCAGGCGCTTTAGGTTCACTAAATGTTACTTACAATAAGACCTCAAAGATTCTGAGTTACACATTTAACTGGACAGGCCTCAGCGCTCCGCCCAGCAAAATATATATTTATGGCCCTGCCCCTACCGGTTATGGCTCTACTACTATTAAACAAACCGTCCTGTCTGCTGCTAATCCCGCACTTTATCCTGCTTCCGGCAGTTTCACAGGATCAGTATATGTTGATGATGTATTGATCATAGAACAGGAATTGCTGAATTATCTGTATTATGTAAGTATAATCACCCCGCTCTACCCGCAAGGAGAAATCAGGGGACAGATACGCTTCCAGTAAACTTACCGCCCTTATTATAATAATAATTTGACCCGTTTAGCCCAAGGCAAGACGGGTTTTTATTTAGCATCAAACCATATAGGTTTGTTATCATTCCATGCGCCATTATAGTTGATAAAAAGCTCCTCTCCGGCTTTAATGAACCTGACTGTTTTAATACTGATAGAGGCATTTTCGAAATCCATCTCGTATTCACAGTTGGAGCGGTAAGAATGATTGTACACCGGCACGTAACCCAGCGCCATACAGCATTGATCTTTTTTTACTCCCCATTCAAAAATATAATCATGCAGCAATGTCTGGTCCAATAATCTTCTTTCTTCCCGGCTCATCACGATCACCGGGGATATTTCAATTATCGTTCCTTCTTCAATATCCTGAGAGGTAAATACCCCGCGACCCTTAGTGCCTGAATTTGCTATGAATAAAGCCGGTAAAATCATGATAAGATCGAAAAAACTAAAAACCCGAAATTCGTCATTTCTTAATAAAGTCCCGGTTTTTATACCCCTTTGTATTTTATTCCTTCGTATTTTCTTACAGACTACTTCGTATTTTTGAAACATGTCATTGGAACAGGAACAACAACCGTTGAGAGAGCAGTTTGAAGCTGTCATTAAAACAGAAGACAAACTTCGGCTCAGGGATTTCCTGGATCACCAGAACATCAGTGATGTGACTGACCTGATCTATGAATACCCTGATCACGAAAGCAGCATTATCGCCAATATGTCGGTTCACCGCGCGGCCAGCACATTCAAGATCCTTGAGTTCCCTACACAAAAAAGGATCATCCAAACACTGCCGCCCAATATCATTGCATCGCTGCTCAATGAACTGCCCCCCGATGACCGAACGGATTTCCTCGAAGAATTGCCCAGCAATGTGGTAAGAGAACTGATCAAACTCCTCAATCCCGAGGAAAGAAAGATCACCCTTTCCCTGCTTGGATATCCCGAAAACAGCATCGGCCGCCTGATGACCCCGGACTATGTATACGTATATCCTGAAAATACCATTGAAGAAGTATTTGCTACTATTCGTAAACATGGCAAGGACAGCGAAACCATCAATGTGATCTACGTGATCAATGAAAAGGGAGAATTGCTGGATGATATCCGTATCCGCGATTTTATTTTGAATCCCCCGGATAAAAAAGTTTCCGAACTGATGGATAGCAGGGTCGTATCCCTTCATCCCGATGATGACCAGGAGACGGCCAGCGAGGTTTTTAAGATGAATAACCGGGACGCGTTGCCGGTAGTCAGCAAAAGCAATAAGTTACTGGGCATTATTACCATTGACGATATACTATGGGTAGCCAGCGAAGAATTCAGTGAAGACATACAGAAGATCGGGGGTACGCAGGCATTTGATGAACCTTATCTTGAAATGCCCATCCTTCGTCTTTTTAAAAAACGTATCATCTGGCTGGTGGTTTTATTTCTTGGTGAAATGCTTACGGCTACCGCCATGGCCTTTTTTGAAGATGAGATCGCCAAGGCCGTGGTACTGGCCTTATTTGTTCCCCTGATCATTTCAAGCGGGGGCAACAGCGGCTCGCAAGCTTCCACATTGATCATCCAGGCAATGGCAGTCGGCGAAATAACTATCAGCGATTGGTGGAGAGTGATGCGCCGGGAAATAATTTCCGGGTTGCTCTTAGGATCTGTCCTGGGTATTATTGGGTTTTTCAGGATCCTGATCTGGCATTATTTCGCGCCTCATCTTTATGGAGAACATTGGATGTCTGTCGGAACAACCGTTGGTTTTGCCCTGGTTGGCGTGGTATTGTGGGGAACTATTGCCGGCAGTATGCTTCCCATTATCCTGAAACGGCTTGGCGCCGACCCGGCTGTAAGTTCAGCGCCTTTTGTAGCCACATTGGTAGACGTTACCGGCTTGATCATTTATTTCTCGGTAGCGTTCATGATACTTAGCGGTAGCTTGTTGTAAATTATCTTGTTGTAAATTATTTTTAGTAAATTCATATGCCTTCGCGAACATCAATTTCTTAAAAAAAACAGTACCGTTTTTCAATTTTCGGTAATGGGTCAGTTTGAGATATATCCACTGAGAACCGCAGAGATAAAGAGCGCCGCAGAGAGACTATCATGAGTCCTTTGAGATTCTCTGTTTCTCCGCGGTCCTCCTGTGGCCCACATAAGTATTGAAACTGGCCCACTACCCAATTTTCCTATTTGCCAATCAACAATCGTTTGCCTATTTTGAAATTTATACCTTTGCTGCACTATAAAAAATAATCACTATGTGTGGAATCGTTGGATATACAGGACCAAGGGAAGCTTATCCCATCATCATCAAAGGGTTAAAAAGGCTGGAATACCGTGGTTATGACAGTACCGGCGTAGCCCTGCAGAACGGTGAAGGCGTGAAAGTTTATAAGAAAAAAGGCAGAGTAGCAGAGCTGGAAGATGCTATTGTCGGGAAAAACCTCCACGCTCATGTTGGTATCGGCCATACCCGGTGGGCTACCCATGGTGAACCCAGTGACCGCAATGCCCATCCTCACCAATCCGCCAGCGGCAAACTGGCGATGATTCACAACGGGATCATTGAAAATTATTCACAGCTCAAAAATGAGCTCACCAACAAAGGCTACCAGTTCCAGAGCGAGACTGATACAGAAGTACTATTGAATTTTATTGAAGAAATTAAGACAAACAACAGCTGTTCCCTCGAGGAAGCAGTGAGGGTAGCGCTGAAAAGAGTGGTGGGGGCTTATGTGATCCTATTAATGGATGCCGACGATCCCAATACCATCATCGCTGCCCGGAAAGGAAGCCCGCTAGTAATCGGTATCGGCAAAGGCGAACATTTTCTTGGCTCGGATGCCTCCCCCATGCTGGAATACACCAAGGAAGTGGTGTATGTAAATGACTACGAGCTCGCGATCGTAAAACCCGATGAACTTGTTCTCAAGAATCTCGGCAATGAAAAGATCACCCCGTATGTCCAGAAACTGGACTTTGAATTAGCCGCGATTGAGAAAGGCGGTTATGATCATTTCATGCTGAAGGAAATATTTGAACAACCGCAAACTATTTATGATTGTCTTCGGGGGAGACTGGATGAAACGGCCGGAACCATTACCATGAGCGGCATCCAGCAATATGCCGACCAGATCGTAAAAGCAAACCGGATAGTCATGATCGCCTGCGGTACAAGCTGGCATGCAGGCCTTGTAGCCGAATATATATTTGAAGAACTCTGCCGCATCAATGTGGAGGTGGAATATGCTTCCGAATTCCGCTACCGTAATCCCGTTATCAACAAGGGTGATGTCATCATTGCCATTTCGCAAAGCGGTGAAACAGCTGATACACTGGTCGCTATCGAAAATGCCAAAGCCAAAGGAGCCATTATCCTGGGAGTAGTCAATGTAGTGGGCTCTTCTATCGCCCGCGTTTCTCATGGCGGCGCTTATACACATGCCGGTCCCGAGATCGGGGTGGCTTCCACCAAAGCATTCACCGGTCAATTAGCTGTATTAACGATGATCGCCTTAAAGATCGCTTATATCAAAGGCACTGTTTCCAATGAAAGATATATGCACTTGCTCAATGAACTTCACGAGATTCCTGAGAAAGTTGCCTGGGTATTGAAGAACAGTAACCAGGTAAAAAAGCTGGCAGAAAAATATAAAGACGCCGAAGACTTTTTATATCTCGGCCGTGGTTACAATTTCCCGGTAGCTTTAGAAGGCGCATTAAAGCTGAAAGAGATCTCCTATATTCATGCCGAAGGTTATCCTGCCGCAGAAATGAAACATGGACCTATCGCCCTGGTGGATGAAACACTTCCTGTTGTGTTCATCGCTACCAAAGATGCCTTCCATGAAAAGATCGTAAGCAATATGCAGGAGATCAAAGCGAGAAAAGGAAAAGTGATATCCGTTATCACCGAAGGCGATCAAACGTCAACCGGTCTTTCTGACGATGTAATGATCATTCCGGAAGCCGATGAGATCGTAGCGCCCATGCTGAGCGTAATCCCCTTGCAATTATTAGCCTATTATATCGGTGTGGCAAAGGGATTGGATGTGGATAAGCCGAGGAATTTGGCGAAGAGTGTGACGGTGGAATAATACACCCCTGTCTCCGCCGCGGCGGAGTACTTAGATCGAAAATACTTTTATATTTACATGATTCTTTAAAGCAGTAAGAAAAAGATCATGTTACGGACATTATATTGTTGATCAGTTGTTGTTGCGACGCTCCGTTCATCTTTCTGTTATCTGCTCAACGTGAATAATATTATATAACTAAACCCTTCTTCTAAAAAGGAGTAATCTTACTCCCCTTTAGGGGTTGGGGTAAATCCCCTTTAGGGGTTTGGGGTTTATGAACAAGATCAACAAAGAACCAATATCCTCCTTAGGCTACAATTTTGTAAAACCGGAATACATACCCAAAGGCAGGGATGAATACTATCTCCGCAATATCCAGCACCGGACACACAATACGTACCGCCACCTTACTTCGATAGAGATCCGCCAGCTTATTGCCAATGACAATACTTCCGACAACTGGGACAATGTGCTCGTCAATAGCGTTTTCAATGCCGACCTGATCCAGCGCTGCAAATTCTATGGGCTTATCCGCATCGGCAAATTAGAGCCCTATTTTCTTGAATTCAATAATCTTCGTCTGCCCGTGGGTCTCTACAACAGTATTATCGTCAGTTCTGACTTCGGGGACAATGTGGCGATTGATAATGTCAATTTCATGAGTCATTATATCATAGGTAATGACGTGATCATTGGTAATGTCAATGAACTGGCTACTACCGACCATGCCAAGTTTGGTAATGGCATTATCAAAAGAGGCGAAAGTGAATCGGTGCGTATTTGGCTCGAACTATGTAATGAAAATGCCGGCCGAAGCGTAATGCCTTTCAATGGTATGCAGGCTGCTGATGCTTATCTCTGGTCCAAATACCGCGGCGATGATGTGTTGATGGAAAAATTCAAAACATTTACTGAAGAAAGATTTGATAAACGAAGGGGATACTATGGAAAGGTCGGAGATCGCACGGTGATCAAGAATAGCAGCATCATCAAAGATGTATGGATCGGCAGCGATGCCTATATAAAAGGCGCCAATAAACTGAAGAACCTTACCATCAATTCCTCTCCCGATGCAAAGACGCAGATCGGCGAAGGATGCGAATTAGTCAATGGCATCATCGGTTCCGGTTGCCGCGTTTTCTATGGAGTAAAAGCGGTACGCTTTATCCTGGCGGATAATTCGCAACTAAAGTATGGGGCCAGGCTAATCAACTCGTATCTCGGTGATAACGCTACCATCTCCTGCTGCGAAGTGTTGAATTCACTCATTTTCCCTGCGCATGAACAGCACCACAACAATTCATTTCTCTGCGCCGCAGTAGTGATGGGACAGAGTAATATGGCAGCCGGCGCTACTATTGGTTCCAATCATAATTCAAGAGGGCCCGATGGTGAATTGATTGCCGGGCGCGGTTTTTGGCCGGGTCTCTGCGTCAGCTTAAAACATAATTCAAAATTCGCTTCCTTTACCATTATCGCCAAAGGCGATTTTCCCGCCGAGCTGAATATCCCCATCCCCTTTTCATTAGTAAGCAACGACGTGAGCAATGACAAGCTCATAGTGATGCCGGGATACTGGTTCATGTATAATATGTACGCGCTGGCACGCAATGCCGGCAAATATGCAAGCCGCGATAAACGGACGGACAAATCCATTGAATTCGAATACGATTTCCTGGCTCCCGATACGGTGAACGAAATGTTCGATTCGCTTATATTGATAAAAAAATCCGCCGGAGAAACCTGGTCGGTTAAAGAAGGGCAAAAGAATAAAAAAATAAACGAGCAAACCGCTATTCATCTTGGCGAAAAATTACTGGAGCAAAATAAGATTCCTGACGATGCGGAAATCCTTGCCAGGGGATTAGAGAACATGGACCGGAAAGTGCAACTGGTAAAAGCGCCGAAAGCCTACCGCCTTTTTAAAGAATTGATCATTTATTACGGCATGTCCCAGTTGGTTCAGACCATTCAGCTACAAAATATTTCTTCGTTTGAACAACTGGTAAAGACCTTGCCCAAACCTTCACGCAGCAAGTGGTTGAATATCGGCGGGCAGCTGATGACAGAACCTGCCCTCAAAACAATGATACGAAACATTCACAGCGGCAAAATAAAAAGCTGGAATGAAGTACATGACTATTATAAAGAAAACAGCCGCCAATACGCTTCGCAGAAGCTGCAACATGCTTTTTCCTCCTTACTGGAAATACTAAAATTATCGCCGCAAAAGTTTACAAAAAAAATGTTCCTGCAATTACTCCGGCAAGCGGTTGCCACCAAAGAATGGATGACCCGCAACATCTATGAATCCCGGGCCAAAGACTACCAGAACGAGTTCCGGAAAATGGTCTATGATACAGAAAAAGAAATGGAGAAAGTCATTGGCAAACTGAAAGACAATACTTTCATCAACCAGCAGCAGGAAGAATTAAAGCAGTTCAAAAAACAAGTAGCGGTCATCCTGAAGGATTTCGGGGTTGAAAGCAGGTACTGAAGTCAGCAATATGGTAAGTCCGAAAGACATCGCTGACAGCAGGAAATAGTCTTCCTGACTTTCAGGCTTACTATCTTTCCTGTCTTATTGTTTAATAAACCTGATACTATTCGTTTTGCCTTCAGAAGTAATACCGGCGATTTGATAAACCCCCGCTGCAAGCCGGTCAGTTGTTAGTTGAATATTTGTGTTACCGGCAGTAATCGTATGATTTTGCCGCTGCACAATCCTTCCCTGCATATCCGTAATGACAAGATCAAACTGCTGATCCTTTGAAGAAGCAACAGTCAATGCAGCGGTATGGGAAATAACCGTAGGGATAAGGGAAGTAAGCAATAAACCATTTACCCCATTCATTACTGCTACAGTCCTGCTGTACGTGATCTTGCCGTTTTCATCCATCATCTTTATACGATAATAACTGATACCGTTCTTCAAATCGTTATCCATATAGGTATAAAGCTGGCTGATTGTACTGCCTCCTGTTGTGCCAATGGCAATAAAATTTTTACCCGCTCCCGCTTTTTGTATTTCAAATCTTGCGGCAGGCGAACAGGGAGCGGCCAGTTCCCAATCGATCATTGCTTTAGTTGTAGTCAGCATGGAAGCATTAAAGGAGACCAGGTTGATGGGTAAAGGATTTTGAAAAGAAGTGATACTTCCAAATGTAAAGGGCGTGGGTGTTCCTGCTCCAAAAAAATTGCTAACTACATTACTTGTAACCGGTCCTGTACTGACGCCGGTAAAACCTGTATTTCCTTCATCCGCCCATATCGAACCATCCCATCTAAGAACATGCAGGTCGGATAATAAAGTCGCATCGGAGTAAGCCGTGGCTTCTAGTGTAACATTCTTGGCAGTAGTGCCTGCACTGCGATCGACTGTCCAATATTCCAATACACTCATGTGATCAATAGGCGGGTTTTGATAGGGGGATCCTATTACACTGCGTGGATTAGCCGTAAAATATTCAGCAATATATTCATCAGTGGCAACACCCGTGCCTGTAAGAGCCAAAGGAGCATAGCTATTCCCTTTGCCAATAGGGAAGCTAAATGACGCGCTACCTATTTTTTTCATGGGACCCGTTATATAAGAAGTACCCGGCACCGGCAGATTGACCGCCCCCGTATCAACAAGTGTTATAAGATTGGCCAGTGTAGTAGTCAACTTTCCCGAGGTAAGGTCTAAGGTGTCCCTGACGACGGTGGATTTGGTCAATGTGACACCGGAAGTACCCATACCGGCCGTATTATTAATCTTTAAAGTGCCCCGGACTGTATCGGGCAGTCCGTTACCTGTAACTTGTACAGACGAGCCAAAATATTCGAAGCTGCATATACTATTCCCTACATTATATGATTTTGTTCCCAGGCCGCCTGTTCTTATATTTCCGTTCGTGGTATTCCCGGTAGCGGTTATCCCATCTGAAGAGCCAATTCGTAAAGTGCCCCCGCCGCCGAGATAATCTGCAGAGCCGTCTATAAAACTGTTATCATCAATAGAAAGAATAGAAGCAGGATTTAGATAAACTCCTCCCTTTCCGGCACCACCTGCATTAAATCTTATTTTGCTATTAGTCATATATACATCTCCGGGACCTAAGGATCCTACAAACAAAGCTGCCGAAATGATTTGAGTAAAAGTGACGGTATTCCCGGTAAAGTTTATCCTTCCTCTTGTACCGGAAGCTGTTTGCCATCCACCGCTTCCGCCGGTATATGTTCCGTTTCCCGTACCTACGCGGCAAAGATTTATACCCATTGCCAGCGGTCCTGTTGAATTAAGGGTGCCTCCTCCTACATCTACTGTACCACTGAATGCATTGGAGAAACCATTATCATTATAGGTACCTAATATCGCGAACACCTTTGAAGATGCATTTGCTAAACTGCCTGATTGATTAACCAGGGCCCCGGGACTTACTTTGAAATTGCAATTTAAAAGCGGGGCGCAGCTTAAAGTCTGTGGAGCAGTACCATTCGCTACTAAATAAGGAGCTATATTTGAATTGGAGGTAATGGTAGTGCTGACTGAAGCGGAAAAATTTCCTTTGAACCTCAGATCAAATGAGCCTACAGTCGTTCCTGAGAGTGGATTTCCTAAGCTAAGTTGGGCAGTATTAATGAGTGAAATATTACCATTTACCTGCACTAAAATATTACCTGTGGCATTTGAAGCGGAATTATTTTTTAAGTTGACTATACTATTACCCGATAACAAAAGGTCTCCCCCGATATTAATGTTTATCGGATCACCTGTACCCGAAAATCTTAATTCAGATGGCGTTAATACATAATTCGACCTGATATCAAGATTGCCTGCAATAGTAAGGATATCACTGGTTGATAAACCCAGGTTCCAATTACCCACATCCGCAGTTAAGTTAATAATCAAATTTCCCCAGGTGATCGCAGGACTATTGGGTAAGCCAACAGCGGCTCCTCCCCAATTACGGATCTCAACATTGCTGGTGGCTGCAAATGATTCCGTTCCGCTGAATATACTAAGGCCGGCACCCTGCGCTACGGAACCGGTATTACTATGAATATAGGTGCCCCCATTATCAATTTGAAAAGTGCCGGTAAGAATTACAGTATGATTGCCTGTTAGTGTCCCGCCATTTTGGATTTGCAATGTAGAACCTGTCCCGCCTACCGTCCAAATCGCTGTCGTAACCATTGAATGGCCTGACTGAATAATAAATTTATCGCCGGGATTTGTAAAACTACCGGGCGTAGCGCCTCCTCCCCCGGGATTGACATTCCAATTGGTTAATACGTTGGGTGCAACTGACCCCTGCGAATAATAATCAATCGCAGAACATCTAATAAGGAATCCCAGTAAAAAAACGAAAAGTAAAAACCATTTCATGCCTGCACCTGTTTTTTGCGGGAAGGATCAAAGGGTTTTATAAGGGAGCCGGATTTAAATGTAATTTAAACCATACTTGTAATATGGGGAGGGGAAAAACAACGCTATAAAAAAGAAAACTCCCCGGGCCGGGAGGCGAGGGGAGAAATTCCTTGCAAAGCAACAGAGTAATTACTTTTTCTGCATTTTGTCGTCCTTCTTAGCATCTTTCTTTTCCATTTTGCTGTCGCCCATCTTCATCTTGCTGCTATCGGCGCCCATTTTCATCTTGCTGCTGTCAGCCTTCGCAGTGCTGTCTTTAACTGCCTGTTGCATTTTCATGGCATTAGCTATACTGTCAGCCTGGTGAGTAGAATCAGCTGTTTTTTTGGCAGCATCTTCAGCCGAAGTATCTGTTGAATTGTTACATGCTGCGAACATAGCAGCGATAGCCATAATAGCGAATACTTTTTTCATGTTGCTGGTTTTATTGTTTAGTGCGGCAAAGGTAATAGCCATTTGCGAATTGTCAAATATTTCTAATGTTTAATTGGCGGAACCGGCCCAATGAGGTTTTATTGTAAGGCCACAACTGTTCGGAAGACCCCAATAAAGAGGAGTAATGAATAAAGGAAAATAAGAAAACCGCCCATTTATCATTGGCATACAAGACCGATGTTGCCATAAGAAAAACAGCTAAAGCCGTTCAGGGATTATTTCCTTTTCATAGCCCACAGTTCAACCCCTGCTGGCAGACAAGGCAAAACGAATTTTCCCGGATTTTCTTCTCCCCAGGTGAGTTTTGCAGGACAGGCTAATCACCCCGGTAAAGGTAAACCTGGTGTGCCTGATCCATAT
>JAUZOA010000069.1 GCA_030706685.1 Bacteroidota bacterium | reverse complement strand
GGTAAAGCCCTGCTGTTTGAGAATACAGGTTATGATTTTCCTGTACTCATGAATGCTTATGGCAGTGAAAAAAGAATGAGTATGGCTCTCGGCGTCCATCAGCTTGATGATGTAGCCAAAGAAATAGAGGCTCTTTTTAAATTATTAGCCGCGCCGAAAGATGGTATTATTGATAAATTAAAATTACTCCCTAAGCTCAGCCAGTTTGCATCCTGGATGCCCAAGGTAAAAAAAGGGAAAGGCGAGTGCCAGGAAGTAATCATGAAAAACCCGGACATCACCCAACTCCCCGTCATCACCTGCTGGCCAAAAGATGGTGGTCCCTTTGTCACTTTACCGGTTATTCATACAAAGGATCCCGTTACCGGTTACCGGAATGTAGGTATGTACCGGATGCAGGTATTCGGCCCAACCCTGACGGGTATGCACTGGCATAAGCATAAGGTTTCAGCGAAACATTTTTCGGAATATAAAAAATTGAATAAGCGAATGCCTGTCGCTGTTGCTCTGGGAGGCGATCCTGTTTATGCTTATTCAGCCACTGCGCCATTACCTGAGAATGTAGATGAATATATGCTGGCGGGTTTCCTGAGAAAGAAAAAAGTGGAACTGGTAAAATGTATTTCTCAGCCGGATGTCGAAGTGCCTGCTGATGCCGATTTCATCATCGAAGGATATGTTGATCCCGGAGATGAAATGATCTGGGAAGGTCCTTTTGGTGACCACACGGGATATTATTCATTACCGGATTGGTACCCGAGATTTCATATCACAGCGATTACGCATAAAAAGCATCCCGTTTATCCCGCTACGATTGTCGGCATTCCTCCGCAGGAAGATGCCTGGCTGGGAAAAGCTACGGAAAGAATTTTCCTGGCGCCCATCAAAATGACCATGGTCCCGGAGATCATGGATATGGATATGCCGGTAGAAGGTGTGTTTCATAATCTCGTTATCGCGCAAATAAAAAAAGATTATGCAGGCCAGGGGCAAAAAGTTATGAATGCGATGTGGGGAGCGGGACAAATGATGTTCAACAAAATACTTGTGCTGGCTGATGAAGGAGTAAAGATACAGGAGTATGAAAACCTGGCCCGGTATGTTTTTAAAAATTTAAATCCCGCTACCGATATTAGTTTTTCCACAGGACCCATGGATGTGCTGGATCATAGTTGCAGCAAATTGGGGTTCGGAGGGAAAATGTGCATAGATGGCACGAAGAAGTTTGAAGAAGAGAAAGATGATAGTTATGTATTCAGCGTTATGAATTCTGCGTTCGATGAAAAGTCACTAAAAAGCAGGTTTCCTGAAATAAAAGCAGTTAATATTTCTTTAGTAAAAAAGAATATTCCTTGTTTAATTGTATCCGTAGAGAAAAACAGGAAAGGACATATAAAAGAATTGCATGAACAGGTCTGTAAAGTAAAAGACACGGAAGAAGTAAAGATGATCTTATATGTCGAACATACCGTTGATGCCAACGATCTGCCAACAGCCTTGTGGCGTTTCTGCAATAATCTTGACCCCAAAAGAGATCATCATCTTTGTAAATGGTCGGCCGGCGACAAGTACTTTGCCTGTATGGGTTTTGATGGTACGCGGAAAACAAAGGAATTGGATGATTTTCACCGCGACTGGCCGAATATCATTGTGGCCGATGATGAAACGATAAGAGCAGTGGATGAAAAATGGGATAAGCTGGGTATGGGCAAATTCATTCCGTCCCCCTCACTAAAATTCAAAGACCAGATGTATGGGCAGGAAGCAATAGTGAACTCCCTGTCCCCCTGAAGGGGGAACTCAGGTCGAAATCCCCTGTTTCTTTTATAAGAATTGTCATTCTTATGATAAAAAAAATACACTAAGTAAGAACTGCTCTTATAATTATAATTCTCTTTTCAGATTTACAGCTCTTGTCCTGTTACTAAATATGTTTATACTAAATTTGATTCAAGAGAATATATAGATCCGGTAAGTTTTCATTTGGAAAACAATGGCAGCAAAAAAAGAAATTATAAACCTGAGTTCCCCTTTAGGGGACAGGGGTATTAATATCCTGATGACAGGGGCCGGCGCGCCCGGTGCAGCGGGTATCCTGCAATGCCTCCGGCAATATTCTTCTTTTCATATTGTAGCCGCTGACGCCAACCCGGATGCGGTGGGCCGGTACCTGGTAAAAGATTTTACAATAATTCCCAAAGCCAATGATCCCGCCTTTATTGATTCTATGCTGGCAGTATGCCGCGAAAAAAACATTCACGTGGTTTTGCCATTGGTAACAAGGGAACTTATTCCTCTTTCACAACATAGCAAAGAGTTTGAACTGGCAGGAGCGAAGCTCCTCATTTCACCGGCGGCATCTTTGGAAATAGCCAATGACAAAACTAAACTTTACCAGTTTCTGCAATGGAGAGCAGTAGCCATTCCGGATTTCAGGGTGGCAGAAACGATTGAACAATTTGAAACAGCCGCCAAAGAACTGGGTTACCCCCAAAAAACGATCTGCTTCAAGCCTTCTGTATCCAATGGCAGCCGCGGTTTCCGTATCATCAGTAATGACAGGGACGAATATCATTTGCTTTTTAATGAAAAACCCAATTCCGTGTACATTGCTTACACGGACGCGATACGTATTCTTTCTTCGAAACCCTTTCCGGAATTACTGCTTAGTGAATACCTGCCCGGCGAAGAATATTCCGTGGATTGCCTGGCAAAAAAGGGTGAAACCTTATTGGTTGTCCCCCGTCTCCGGAAAAAGATGATCAATGGCATCAGCGTGGAAGGTGAGTTTGTTAAAGAGGAAAGTATTATTCAATATTGTACCCGGATCATTCATGAATTGCAATTGCATGGCAATATCGGAATACAGGTAAAAGCTTCGTCTGAAGGACAATTCCTGTTGCTTGAGATAAATCCACGGGTACAGGGAACCATTTCAGCCGCCCTCGGCGCCGGTGTGAACCTGCCTGTCCTGGCTGTCAAACAGGAACTCGGACTGCCAATCCCCATCGGGGAATTGCAGGTAAAATGGGGGGTAAAATTTTCCCGCTATTGGTCGGAAGTGTTTTACGAATGAACTGGTGAGTAATGAGAACTGCCTGCTCACCACTGACCGCTCACCATTATGATTTTTTCCTGATTCAGTATCTCAGTAACTTGCTTAAAATTTATTCCCCCGATGAAGAAAGTAAGTGCAGGGTTTTTATTAAGTGTATTGACATTGGCGGCAAATGCCCAGTCGCAGGATAAAATTTCTCCCGACAATAATACGCTGCTTTGGAAGATCAGTGGCAACGGTCTTACGAAGCCTTCTTATCTCTATGGCACCATCCACATGTTATGCGCCGACGATGCCACGCTAAGTGATAATTTCAAAAAGATCATACATAAAGTGGATGAAGTATATTTTGAAGTGGACCTGGACAACCTTTTCGAGATGATCGGTGTGATGACCAAAATGAAAATGAAAGGCGATACCACTTTACGCGACCTGCTGAGTGAAAAGGACTACAAAAAAGTGAAGGAATATTTTGAAACCAAAAGTTCCATGTTGCCTTTCTCCATGCTGGAAACTTATAAACCCATACTGGCTCTTTCCACTGTACAGGAAGGTTCCATCGAATGCGATAACACTACGATGATGGAGCAGGTGATCATGCAGGAGGCAAAGGACAATGACAAAAAAATAAAAGGGTTGGAAACAATGTCTTACCAGGCCGGTGTATTAGACAGCATACCCTACAAGATACAGGCGGAGCAACTTGTAAGTTATATTGACAATATAGGCAAAGACAAAAGCGAGGATAAGGAACTGGAGGATATGATGAAAGCTTACAAAAGCCAGGATCTTAAGAAACTGGAAGAGTTGATGATGAAAACGGATATGGGCATTGGCAATTTTACGGATGTGCTGCTGTATAACCGGAACCGCAACTGGGTAGCGAAACTCAAAAAGCTATTACCGGATAAATCCTTGCTTGTAGCCGTAGGAGCGGGACACCTTCCCGGGGAAAAGGGAGTGATCAATCTTTTACGCAAAGAGGGTTATACAGTAACGCCGGTAGAAAATAAAATAAATAAAGCAAGAGAAATATAGCATTTGCTGATGGCGATGATTGATCATAATGGTATTACAGCAGACCAATAACTTCTGGAGGTTATGATACCATGTCAAATACCACTCAAATAGAAGCCATTCTCGGCGATATTACAAAAGTAACTGTTGATGCAATCGTCAACGCAGCCAATTCTTCTTTGCTGGGAGGTGGCGGCGTAGATGGCGCTATTCATCGTGCAGGTGGGCCGGTTATTTTGGAAGATTGCAAAAAAATTATTGCCCGGCAGGGCGGTTGCAAAACCGGCGAAGCCGTGATTACAAGGGCTGGTAACCTGCCAGCCAATTATGTTATCCATACGGTTGGACCGGTATGGAATGGTGGGAATAAACAGGAGCGTGAAAAATTGGCCAATTGTTACAGGAATTCTTTACAATTGGCTACAGACAATAACTGCAAAACGATCGCTTTTCCGAATATCAGTACAGGAATTTATCATTTTCCGAAAGATGAGGCAGCCAGGATCGCTGTGAGGACAGTTGCGGATTATGTAAAAAAGACATATACCCTCCATAAAGTGTTGTTTGTTTGTTTTGACGAGGAGAATTATAAACTGATCTGCTCAGAAATTATTCATAGCAGTGGCAACTGATTCCTTCAAAATACGATACATATAAGGCGGATTTGCCTTATTATTTACAAGCATTTAAAAAAAAGATTCTGGTATCTTTTTTATTCAATCTGGTATCTTTTTTTATTCAGAGTGAAAACACCCTTCTGAAATTAGGTGAAAAAACGGATTGCCGGAATTCAAAAAAAACAGAAATTTGGCGATCGGGTAATTATGCGTTCGAGGCCAGCTAAAAACGAAGCCGCCAGGCGAATAAGGCAACTGATCTAGCTCACATTATTAAAGAAGGTTCAGTAGAGGCTAACTACTGGGCAAGGACGGTTGCTTTCTAACTGCCATGTCGGTGGCGTGGCTAGGACACATAACAGTAACATTAGAAAGCAAACCAGACATAGAGGGTCGCCCTGTAAGGCGACTCTCTTTTTATTTGTATTGAATTAAATGGTGCCCGGTTCCGGTACAAGGCCTTACAATCAAAAAGACGAACCACTAATTGAACGATTGCCAATAAGGGCGGGTACCGCATTTTTAAAACTTATTACTTTTACGAAGTACATATCCCTGCTTATCCTTCTTATAACCGGTCTTACAAGTAATGCTCAATCCGGTACAACCTTATATGGATACGTTGATTCAGTAACTTTTAAGAAAACCGTGATCACGCCGGTGGCGGGAACGCCTGGAAATTGTACCTGGAAAGGGGCCTTGATTATTCTCCCGGCAATCAAAGTAAAGAAACGCAAAGAACTGTTATCGCAGAATTCACCGTTTCTGCAAATGGACATGTTTCCGGTATTATCGTCATCAAACATTTATCAAAAAAGGAAGATAAGGAAGCCGCCAGGCTGATCAGCAATGGCAGATGGGTAGCGTCCGTACAAAACGGGAGATCAGTGTGCTACCGGGAAAGAAGAGAAATCGCGTTTCCTTAGAATAGATGCTTTGATAAAAAGGTTGCCAATAGTTCTTCCTACTTCACTACCGGGTATCCCTTATCAATCCAATCCATCTTAATATTATGCTCGAGATTCAATAACCGGTAATGGGTAAATTTCATATCCTTCAATGCCTGGATTGCCGGTCGCACATTGGGGCAATGTTCGAAAGGACAACAACCGCAATACACAACAATCTCAACGTCTTTCGGCAATTTCTTTAATTCCGTTTTCAGTTTATCAAGATTCTCTTTTTCTTTTACCATGCCAATATTCACTGAATGGGGTATATACGCGCCGGGGCCGACACTGAATATGACAGGTAAATCCTTTCCGGTCTCAACTATCTTAGCCAGGTCTGCCGGTTGAACCAACTGATCTTTTGTCCAGTTCTCCGGATTTTGAGCATGAATGCCGGTATTCAGCAATATTACACAAAGCAGTAGGCCTGGTTTAATGATCGTTTTGCGTTTCATTACTTTAAATTTAGCATAAAGGTAAAGAGACAACCCGCTTGGTTTTGAAAAAAGAGAGCGTTGTTGTTCATATAGAAATTTTATATTGGGATTAAAGTACATATCCGGAGTGACTCTTATAACCCGGGCTCCCGCCCGGCTAACCGACAGCTATGCGGGGCCGGACCAGGCAGGCCAGAGATGCTCTCTGCCATATAGTAAGCATATAGTAAGCATATAGGAGGAATAGAGATACTATACAGGAGGGTCTCGTCAGGGTCAGGCCAGAGTCAGGGCAGGGTCAGGTAAGGGTCAGGTAAGAGTCAGGTAGAAGTCAGGCAAAAGTCTCATAAAAGTCTCGTGAAGATCACGTAAAAAAAGAGAAAAATATCCGGGAAACGCAGTAGCGGCATTTACAGCTTTTCTGGCCCCGGTTCCTTGTTTCAATTTACAGAAAAAAGTGGCTATGGCAAAGATTTTCCTTCCCGGTTATCCACTAAATCATCATCATCTTTATGATATTTTTTATTGTAACTTTAAAGAAACCGTTCTGCCATGAGATTCCTTCTTCATCCATTATTCCTGTTAACAATTTTAGCAGGACAAGCCCAGCAAACGAAAGTGGTTGATGTAAACAAAGACAATGTCCAGATCGTCGGGAGTCTTTATTATATGGTAGGGGATGCGCCGGTATCTGCTGCGAAATACGTAAAAGTAGTGGCGGGCACTCCTTATTTTAGCGAATCCTGGATGAAAGCCAAACTCGAACTGGAGAAAGGAAGTGTTTATCAGCAGGTGCTGGTGCGGCTCGATCTTCTTGCCAACGATTTACAATATATTGGCCCGGGTGGTAAAGAACTGGTGGCTACTACGCCGGTAAAAAGTGTTACCCTCCTGGATTCTGTTTCCGGAAAGGAATATAAGTTTGTTCATTCTTCTTTCTTACGATTATCCAAAGATATGGAAGCCGGGTGGTACCTGCAGCTAACAACCGGCACGGCGGTCTTATATAAAAAGATAAGAAAGATGATTACAGAAGATAAACCTTATGGCTCAGCGACAGTTGAACAAAGCATCAGTACGGCCGGGCAATATTTTGTTGAAATCAACGCTGCCTTTAACCGGGTCAAAAAATTCAAAGAATTGCCTGACCTGCTGAAGGACAAAAAAGATGAGCTGAATAAATATATCAGCGAACGAAACCTTTCCGGAAAAAACGACGAGGATTATATTGACCTGGTTACTCATTATAACGACTTGTTGGTAAAATCAAA
Organism: Bacteroidota bacterium; assembly: GCA_030706685.1. GTDB lineage: Bacteria > Bacteroidota > Bacteroidia > Chitinophagales > Chitinophagaceae > VBAT01. The sequence continues at coordinate 24,200 of JAUZOA010000069.1, read as the reverse complement.
TTCGATGGCAGTCATACAATGACCAAGGAAGAAATACAACGCAGGCTGCGTGACAATCACAAAAACTTTACTGAGCTTATCCTGTCATTGAATGACCGGGATTTTCTGCTCTCCGCTAACGGGAAATGGACAGCCGGACAGCAATTGGATCATATCTGCAGGAGTGTAACAGCCCTTGACCAGGGATTAAAATTGCCAAAATTCATCATTAAGCTCATCCTGGGCAAAGCCAACCGTCCATCAAAAGATTACGAAGGACTGGTGGCTAAATATAAACTACGATTAGCACAGGGAGGAACGGCAGCAGGTCGTTTTGTACCCAAGCCCGTCGGATCAGATCAAAAAACAATAGGGACGGAAAAGCTGCTGAATACTATTGACAGCCTGTGCAAAAAAATTGATGAGTATAGTGAGGAACAATTGGATTACTACATACTGCCTCACCCGCTATTAGGGAAGTTGACATTAAGGGAAATGCTATACTTTACTATTTATCACGTGGAGCATCACCAACAACTTACGCGGCGAAACCTGGGACAAAGCAATCTTCCCGTTCCGGGATTATAACTCCTGTATTGTCATGTCCCGGCTCCTAACTCTTAACTCCTGACTCTGAACTGATTTCCCTACCTTCGCAAACATTTTATGAAACCAATACAGGAAATATATCCTCAACTGGCGCAACCCCGGAATGTTGCTATTACTACGCACCAGAAACCGGATGCAGATGCCATGGGCTCTTCGCTGGCACTTTTTCATTTCCTGAAACAATTCGGAGATAACGTTACTGTGATCTCACCCACTAACTGGGCCCAATGGCTTGACTGGATGCCCGGTTGTGATGAGGTAATAGATTTCGAATTCAATCCCGCAAAGGCTAATGAAATGCTGGATAGCGCCGATTGGTTGTTTTGTCTCGACTTCAATATTTTTCACCGTACCAAAACAATGACGGAGAAATTAAAACAACTCCATTGCACCAAGATCCTTATTGATCATCACCGGGAGCCCGATGAGCCTTCATTTGATTATGGTATCAGTGATTATGGTAAAAGTTCAACCTGCGAAATGATCTATGATCTCATTACGGGGTCAGGATATGCCGATAAGATCAATGAAGCTATCAGCGAGTGTATTTACGCCGGTGTGATCGCCGATACAGGGTCTTTCCGTTTTCCATCTTCTTCTTCTTCTGTTCATCACCTGGTGGCCGATCTTAAATCAAGGGGATTGCAACATTCTAAAATACACGAAAATCTCTTTGATAATTTCCTGGAAAACAAATTACGTTTTACCGGGCATGTACTTCTTCACCGCATGCAGGTGTTTTATGACTATAATACCGCCCTGGTGGCCGTTCCGAAATCCGACCTGTTAAAATATCATATCAAAACCGGCGATACCGAAGGATTGGTCAATTATCCTCAAACTATCAGGGGAATTAAATTAGTGGCGATGGTAATTGACCGGGACGAAGAAAGAAAATGGAGCTTTCGCAGCAAAGGTGACTTTGATTGTAATACATTTGCCCGCAAATATTTTGAAGGAGGCGGTCACTTCAATGCTGCCGGCGGCAGGACCACCGATTCGCTGGATGTTACCGTGCAAAAATTCAAAGAAGCAATAAAAGAAAACAAATCCTTATTACAATAACTACAACTCATGAAACGAATTAATTATTTACTGGTGATAATAACAGCTTTATCCTTCACGATTGGCTGTAAAAATGCAGACTTCAGGAAAACAAAAAGCGGTTTGGTTTATAAGTTATTTCCGGGCAAGGGAAAAGATTCGCTGATCAGGGCCGGCCAGGTGGTCAAATTCAACTATACGATCAAATTCAATGATTCGCTGATGGACCAGTTTAATAGCTATGGCAAAATGCCCGGCTTTATAAAAGTACAACCCTCCCTTCCCAACACCAGTTATGATTTCAGAGAACTACTGACGATGATGAAAAAAGGCGATAGCGTCGTCACTGTTCAAATGGCCGACACGATATTAAAGTCATACCAGGAACTGATGCAGTTATTACCTCCCCACGCAAAAAAAGGCGACCGGCTGACCATGGCGGTAAAGATTGAAAATGTTTTTTCTGTCGATTCGATCGCTATGGCCGATTTCAAAAAGGAAAAGGAAAGGGATATGCCCAGGGCCATGAAAGAACAGCAGGAACAAATGGCAAAAGCGCAGAAGGAAGAGTTGGAAAAAGAAAACAGCCAGATAGCAGAGGTTCAAAAATCAGGCGAAGCAGATAAAGAAATAAAACAGGTAGAAGCTTATCTCGCGACCAGGAAGATCAAGGCGCAAAAAACCGGCAACGGGACTTTTGTAGAGATAAAGGAACAGGGCACAGGTCCTGCAGCAGCAGAGGGAAAATGGGTAAATGTAAAATACACGGGCAAAGTAATGGCCACTGACAGTACTTTCCAGTCAAACGCTTATGCCTTTCAATTGGGATTAGGAAAAGGAGGACCCATCCGTGGTTGGCAGGAAGGCCTGTTGCTTTTTAAACAAGGCGGCAAGGGAACATTATACATTCCCGGTTTCCTGGCTTATGCCAATAGCCCCAATTCACCTTTCAAACCTTATGAAGCGTTGAAGTTTGATGTGGAACTGCTGCAGGTATCTGATCAGCCGATCAATAACCAGCCGCAGCCACAACCCAATCAATAACCGTTTCAAAAAACTTGATACAACTCAACAGAAAGTTGATTGCAGAACCATTATAATGCAGGAACTTTGTACCGTCTCGTTCAAACCGGGACGGTTTTTTTATAGCATTACCCCGTTTTTAGTCCAATATTTATTTGCTACCCCCCGAAACATTCCGTACTGTTTTATGATCCTGGTAATATAATCATACGTCCCTTGGGAAAAAGGGTTGTCAACTTTTGTTTTTGTAAGCAGCATTGGCAAAGGTTGACGATCTTTCTTTTACCCGTCTCCCTTGCAAGCCATTACCAGTTGAATGGCTTCTTTGGCTTCTTTTACATCGTGCACGCGAAGGATAGTTGCTCCATTCAATAACCCGATTGTATGAAGAACGGTACTGCCATTCAGAGCCTCCCCGGCAGTAATGCCAAGTGTTTTACAGATAGTTGATTTACGGGACACACCAAGAAGGAGAGGACAGTCCTGCATTTTGAAAATGGAAAGGTTTCTCAGCAATTCAAAATTATGCGCGATTGTTTTCCCAAAACCAAAACCAGGGTCGAGGATAATATCATTAATGCCTGCCTGTTTCAGTTGTTCCTTTTTTTGAAGGAAAAAATCGAAGACTTCTTTTGTCACATTCCCGTAATTAGCCGATTGTTGCATCGTGCGTGGCGTTCCCTGCATGTGCATCAGCACATAGGGAACATGCAGGGAAGCAACAAGAGGTATCATCTTTTCATCCATACTTCCACCACTAATATCATTTATTACCGAAGCTCCGGCCTCCACAGCTTCCTTTGCCACCCGGGAATAATACGTATCGATGGAGATACATGTTTCCGGGAATTTAGTATGGACTATTTCTATACCTGCGATCACTCTTTTTAATTCTTCTTCCGCAGTTATGGGTTCACTGCCAGGACGGGTACTTTGCCCGCCTATATCGACAATAGTCGCCCCTTCACTGATCATTTTCTCTGCCTGTTGAAGAATGGCATTCGGTCCACTATGCCTGCTGCCTGTATAAAACGAATCAGGAGTCGCATTGATGATACCCATCACTATTGGTTTATCCACCACCAGCAATTTTCCTTTGCAATTGAGTGTAAACATTCTGCGGTTGTTTCGTTATTTTTGAAGCGAAGGTAATTCAGAACTCAGTAAGTCATACAGTCATATAAGTCAAATGATCATACCCGGAATCATTTTATGTTGACTGCACTGACTGGTATGACCACTATGACAGGTATGACAACAACAAATATTCAATACGACCAGGTTATTAAGAGCTGCAAGGATATTTTTATTAAAAAAGCAAAGGACTACGGTACTGCCTGGAGGGTATTACGAACGATTTCTATTGTGGACCAGATATTCATTAAGGCACAGCGTATCCGTACCATCCAGGAAAAAGGGCAACAGCGTGTAGCTGATGACCTGGCGGCTGAATTCAGGGGCATTGTTAATTACGCGGTGATCGGCCTGATTCAACTTAGCCTGCCCCCCGATGCCCCGGAAGAAATAGAACTGGCTAAGGTATCGGCGCTATACAATCAATATGTACAGGCCGCCAAAAAATTAATGCAGGATAAGAACCACGACTATGGCGAGGCCTGGCGCAGTATGAGCCAGGAAAGTTTTGTTGACCTGGTATTGATGAAATTGCAGCGGATAAGACAGATATTGTCGAATGAAGGAAAAACATTGGTAAGTGAGGGAATAGACGCCAATTATGACGACATTATTAATTATTCGGTATTTGCCCTGATATTGATGAACGAAAAGCATTGACCTGTTCCGCAAAAGCGGGATTAAATTGATTAAATGATTTATCATGAAAGTTCCCGTTAACATAGCGAGAATACTGGTAGGGATGCTTTTTATTTTTTCCGGACTGGTAAAAGCCAATGATCCTCTTGGGCTCAGCTATAAAATGCAGGAGTTTTTCGAAATATGGGGTATCGAACAGTTTAACTCCTGGACATTATTGTCATCTGTACTGATGAATGCCTTTGAGATAATTGCCGGTTTCGCGCTTTTGCTGGGCTGGAGAATAAAGCTGTTTAGCTGGTTATTGCTGTTACTTATCTTGTTCTTTACCTTTCTTACCGGCTATACTTATGTTACCGGCAAACCTACTAACTGTGGCTGTTTTGGGGATTGCCTCCCCATCACCCCGAAAGCTTCTTTTTTGAAAGATGTTGCATTGACGATACTTATCGGGTTTCTTTTCTGGCAACGTGATAAGATCAGGCCCCTGTTTTCACCCGGGGTAAGTATTTTATCTGTATTGGCAGCAGCAGTATTCAGTTTTGGCATTCAATGGTACATGCTGAACTACCTGCCTTTTGTTGATTGCCTGCCTTTTAAAAAAGACAAAAACATCGCCCGGCAAATGAAAATACCGGCAGGCGCCGTGCGGGATAGTTTTGCGATCGTTTTTATATATGAAAAAGCAGGTAAGCAATATGAATTCGCGCCCGCGGAATTACCTGCTGACCTGGCAAGCTACCAATTTGTGAAGCGCAGTGATAAATTGATAAGAAAAGGTAATGCTGAACCTCCCATAAAAGGCTTTGCCTTATCCGGCACTACCGATGAAGACTCTACGCAGGTTGTGCTTTCCCAGCCTTATGCGGTAGTCTTATTTTGCGAAAACTTTTCTATACCCATATCAAAATGGAAAGATGATTTTGAAAAAGTATATACAACAGCGCAATCAAAGAATGTGCCGGTGTACGCTGTAACAACTCAATTAAATGAAGCAAGGGAAAACTTTGCATCCACTTCCTTCAAAAATATCCAGGTATTTAAGTGCGATTATACAGCAATACGGACAGCAGCGAGAGCTAATCCCACGCTGTACCTGCTGAAGGAAGGAACCATTATAGATAAACAGAGCTACAGGAGGATGGGTAAGATAGTAGATGAAATTAAACCGTTACCGGCTTTGCCGCCGGTAATGATGACACAACCGGGTAATTAATAATCGTTCAATAATAATTACTTCAGCGAATGTTCCGCTTCATCATCAAGAAACTCCTTTACGGCTTGCTGGTATTAATCGGTGTTGTCGTATTAGTGTTCTTTCTTTTCCAGGGTTTCGGCGATCCTTCCCGGTTAGTGATGGGGCAAACAGGGGATTCCGCCACGCAGTCGAATATCCGTAAAGAATTATACCTGGTAAATGAAAAAGGAGACCCTATCCCAAAATTCAGGCAATTCCTGTATTACCTCAATGATGTATCACCCGTTTGTTTTCATAGTAAAGAAGATATCAGTAAAAAAAAGTTGAACGGCATCTTTATAGGGAACAATATGAAATTCGGCTTAAAGGTTCCCTACCTGCGAACTTCTTATCAAAGTAAAAGAGGAGTCTGGAGCATCCTGATGCAGGCATTGCCGGGCACCCTGATACTGGCGCTTGCGGCCATGTTCATCGCCATATTGATCGGCATACCTCTCGGCGTAATCGCCGCGGTAAAACAAAATACATGGCTCGATACATCAGCTATTTTTTCCAGCATTGTCGGCATATCCGCCCCCTCTTTTTTTATGGGCATCATCATTGCGTATTTGTTCGGATTTGTACTGAGCGACTGGACACACTTGCATATCTCCGGCAGTTGGCTCGAAATTGATGATATCACCGGTCAAAAGAGACTGACGCTGCAGAATCTTATTCTTCCCGCCATTACTTTAGGCATCCGCCCCCTGGCTATTATTACACAGCTTACCCGTAGCGCTATGCTCGATGTTCTTGACCAGGACTATATCCGGACAGCTTATGCAAAAGGATTAAGCAAAAGAAAAGTGATCTGGAAACATGGTTTGCGCAATGCACTGAATCCCGTGATTACGGCAGTGACGGGCTGGTTTGCCGAATTACTCGCCGGTGCTTTTTTTGTCGAATATATTTTTGGCTGGCAGGGATTAGGAAAAATAACGGTAGATGCCCTGGAAAAATTAGATTACCCGGTTGTGATGGGATCCGTATTGATATCGGCCGCTTTTTTTGTACTGGTAAATATTCTCGCTGATATTTTGTATGGAATCGTTGATCCGAGAGTGAAGATTGAATAACGTTTACGGGTTCTTTAAAGAAGGGTTTTATCTTATCGGGATGACAATACCTGCTATCAGGAACATTAAGCCCTTAAACGTTATTGAACGATTACTTCATTCACGACTTTCTGCCCCAGCGCTTCATTCACTCTTTGCTTTATTTTTTCCTTTTGATATTTCAACTCGTGTTTCAGGGGGGCGACGCTGGTCGTGATAATCAATTTATCGCCGATGATCTGGAGTTTTTCCGTATAGCGGGCAATCGTTTTACCCATAATCTGTTCCCATACATCTTCTATCTGCAAAGCCTGTATGCCCCCTTTGATACGGCTTTGGTTAAGAAATTGCTGAATGGCATCGCCGATAGAAAACTCACCCATGAAGCAAAGTTAAAAAGGTTTAAGGGTTTAACGTTTAAAGGCCGGTCAAAATCGGAAATTTCTTTTACTAAAGGAAATCACACACCGTCACAACAATTATTAAACCGTTAACCGGATTATAATTTGATAAGTTGGTACTTAACTAATAACGTCTCCAAATGCTGCCTCAGCCTCTTTTCATTCGTATCTGTAATAAATACCTGGCCCTCATTCTCCACACAAACTTTTTGCAGCAAATTGCTGATACGGTTCTCGTCTAATTTTTCAAATACATCATCCAGCAACAGGAAAGGGGCGAAACCTTTTTCTTTTTTCAGTGCTTCCATTTCCGCCAGCTTCAATGCGAATAATAAACTCTTTCGCTGGCCCTGTGAAGCAATATTACGGAACAACTGCTCACCAAGGGTAATTTCCAGGTCGTCGCGATGAATGCCGGTGGTCGTACGTCCTGCAAAGCAATCTTTTGAACGGGTAGCCTGCAATAATTCCCGGAAAGAAGAAGTCAATAGAGGGCTTTCATACAGTAGCGTTATATCTTCAGGCTGCATGGCTATTTCCCCGTACAAATGCTTTACCCGTGGCAAAAAAGAGATAAAGAATTCTTTTCGTTTATCAAAAATATAGTTACCGGGTTTTATCAGTTGTTCATCCAATACATCCAGCAGGGAAGCATCCCCGGCGCCCGCTTCAGCAAATGACCGCAAAAGGGAATTTCGTTGCAGCAGCACTTTTGTATACGCAATAAGATTTTTAAGATAACCGGCATCGACCTGTGAAAGCAATGAATCGAAAAACCTCCTTCTTTCCTCACTGCCCCCTGTAATAAGCACGGAATCATCCGGAGCAATCACAACACAGGGATAGCGGCCGATATGCTGTGAGAATTTATCATAGGGCAGATCGTTCACTGCAAATTCTTTGCGATTGGTCTCCCGCAGGATGCAGGTTGTCTTTTCCGGTTTATCCTGGAGGAGAAATTGTCCTTCGAGCCGGAAGCCATCTTTTCCCTGCTGAACATTATTGCTGTCAACCCTGCTAAAATAGCTCCTCGTAAAACACAGGTAATGGATGGCATCTAAAAGATTGGTCTTGCCAACACCGTTATTGCCATATATGCCGACTATCCGCTCGGTAAAATCAAATGACCTGTTACTGTAGTTCTTGAACTGGAGCAGTGATATGGACTGAAGTCGCAGCATTTTGTGTGTGCAAGATAACCGCTGAGGCGCAAATGCACATATCTTGCTGCTCAATCATATAATTCTTCTGCGCTTCCCGTTTTGGCGGTTCATATTGCTGAGCGGGGGACAGAATGCCGGGATCGTTTGTCACTTCGCGCCGGGCAAACTGCAAGAAACGATGATAGTAGCCGATAGCCATAACTATCTGGATCAGAAACTCTTCAAACAACAGGATATCCATCTTAAATATTAAATCCGCCATCTTAAATTGCTTTCTTTCCCTTATTTTTGCGGCTCAAATTTTGACCCGTTGGCTACCAAATTCTCCAAAGAAACTTACCTCTACTGGTACGAATTGATGCAGTTGATCCGCCAGTTTGAACTGATGGCTGAAGAGAAATATAAAATGGAAGGCAAGATCCGTGGTTTTTTTCACGCGTACATCGGCCAGGAAGCTATTGCAGCAGGATGTATGACGGCTACAAGACCCGAAGATCTTTTCATCACTGCCTACCGTGATCACGGTCTCGCTATTGCAAAAGGAGTTTCGGTCGATAGCTGTATGGCTGAATTATATGGCAAGGTTACAGGTTGCGCCAAAGGAAAAGGTGGAAGTATGCACTTCTTTGGCAAAGATGTCAATTTCTATGGGGGTCATGGTATCGTGGGCGCACAGATTGGGACAGGCGCCGGGCTGGCTTTTGCCGAGAAATACCGCGATACGGATAATGTAGTGCTTTGCTTTTTCGGAGACGGCGCCGCAAGACAGGGAATCCTGCACGAGACATTTAACTTGGCGATGCTTTGGAAACTGCCGGTGGTTTTTATTTGCGAGAACAATAACTATGCAATGGGCACTTCGGTCGAGCGCACTTCCAATGTGATTGATATTTACAAATTGGCTGATTCGTATGAAATGCCCGCCGATACAATGGATGGTATGGCTGCGGAGGCTGTTCATGAAGGTGTGAGCAGGGCCGTAAAAAGAGCCAGAGAAAAGGGTGGGCCTACTTTATTAGAAATTAAAACATACCGTTATAAGGGTCACTCTATCAGCGACCCGCAGAAATACCGCACCAAGGAAGAAGTGGATGAATACAAAAGTAAAGACCCGATACAACAGGTCATTAAAACGATACTGGATAATAAATTCGCGACGGAAAAAGAACTCGGCGATATTGATAAAAGAGTAGAAGTCATTGTGACGGGGTCCGTAAAATTTGCCGAAGAAAGCCCCTGGCCGGATGATAGCGAAGTACTGAAAGACGTTTATATGGACCAGAACTATCCGTTTATTGTTGACTAAAAGCTAAACGCTAACAGCCATAAGCTAATAGCTATTAGCTGTTAGCCGATACAATAATCTAAAAACAACAAATAAGATAAAATGGCAGAAAAGAAATTAGTGCAGGAAGATAATAGCGCTGAATTAGTGATAGAAAAAGCAAAAGATATCTGGGCCAGGTATAGTAAAGTCATCTCTGTTGTCTTTGTAGTGGTGATACTGGGAGTAAGCGGGTATTTCATTTATAAAAATTATATCCAGAAACCCAAGGAAGAAAAAGCCGTTGATGTTTTATTCAAAGCGGAAGAATATTTCCGGATGGATTCATTGAACCTTGCTCTCAGGGGAGATGGTCAGAATTATGGCTTCCTGAAGGTGATTGATAAATATGGCGATACGGACCCCGGCAATCTTGCCTGTTTTTATGCCGGCGTTTGCTACCTGAAGATGGACGATAACCAAAACGCCGTCAAATACCTGAAGAAATTCAGTACTTCTTCAAAACCACTGCAGGCAAGAACGTATAAACTACTCGGAGATGCCAGCGCCGACCTGGGCAAAAGTTCCGACGCGGTAGATTATTATAAAAAATCGGCCCATGTGTTTGAAGAAGACAAGGCCCGTTCAGCCGAAGCATTATTCATGGCAGCCTATCTTACAGACCGGGTATTGAAAAAGCCGAATGAAGCCATTGAACTGTATAAAGAGATTAAAGAAAAATTTCCATCGACAAAAGAAGGCTATGACGCCGATAATTATCTTGCCCAATTGGGTGTTTATAATGTAAACTGATCATGGCTGAAGTAACCAACAGTAAGCTATTACATATTGATACAGGCATTCTGAAAGACCGGGATGCCTGTATTGTTTTGGTAAAGACTGAATGGAACGCCGCCATCGTGGATGAGTTGGAAAAAGGGTGTATGGCTGAATTACAAAAACAGGGAGTAAAAAAAATCATTACCCTGACCGTTCCGGGCGCCTTTGAAATTCCTTTTGGAATAAAGAATTACTGGGAAAATACCGGCAAAAAAAGAAAACCGGATGCCTTCATAGCTTTTGGATGCGTGATAAAAGGAGATACCCCTCATTTCGATTATGTATGCAAAGCTGTAACAGACGGGATCGTACAATTGAACTTAACATTGCCTGTTCCTGTTATCTTTGGAGTATTGACGGTGGATAACGAACAACAGGCTAAGGAAAGAACAGGTGGAAAGCACGGGCATAAAGGTGTGGAAGCTGCTGTTACCGCTTTAAAAATGATTGCGCTGTCCGCTGATGGGAAACATAAGTCGAAATAGTTTTGCTGCAGAACAGTTTATATGCCGGAACATGAAATGAAAATAGAGTTAATGATACCATTGAAGATAATATCCCGGATAATCGGCTCACGCATATTATTAAACTTAAAAAATCAAGTTCTCTGCCGGCTGGCGGAGACAGAGGTATGAACGTACAGATATTCATTCCATGTTTTGTGGATCAGCTTTATCCTGAGACAGGATTCAATATGGTAAAAGTATTGGAGAAAGCAGGCTGTACGGTCAGCTATAATACAGATCAAACCTGTTGCGGCCAGCCGGCTTTTAATGCCGGCTTCTGGGATGAAGCAAAATCGGTTTGCACCAAATTCCTTAAAGATTTCAAAGGCACTGATTATATCGTGGGCCCCAGCGCAAGTTGTGTAGGCTTTGTCCGCAATTATTACTCTACGCTTTTTGAAAACTCTTCCCTCCACCATGAAGTGGCTGATATAGGAAAAAGGATCTTTGAGCTATCAGAATTCCTTATCCATATCCTAAAGCAAGAAGATTTTGGAGCAACACTGGAAGGAAAAGCAACTTACCATGATAGTTGCGCCGGGCTGAGGGAATGTAAGATAAAACAAGAGCCGCGAAAACTATTATCTCATGTAAAAGGATTGGAAATAGCCGAGATGAATGATGTGGAAACCTGTTGCGGCTTCGGCGGAACCTTTGCCGTAAAATTTGAATCCATCTCTATCGGCATGGGAGAACAGAAAGTAGAAAACGCGCTGGCTACCGGTGCTGAATACCTTATTTCCACCGACCTTTCCTGCCTTATGCATTTGCAGGGATATATCAGGCAAAAAGGCTATTCCTTAAAGGCGCTTCACCTGGCTGATGTACTGGCGAGTGGGTGGTAAGCCCCCTGTCCCCCTAAAGGGGGAACTTAGATCGAAAATACTTTTGATTTTGTATTTTATTTAAAGCAGAGAGTCCATATATTGATTATGGGCTCTCTGCTTTTAGAATATAACTTAACAGTAAAGAATAATTGCCCTAAGTCTCCCCTTTAGGGGGACAGGGGGCTTTACAACCCCGAAAAATAATCATATCCTCTTTCCGCCCAGTAATCCGGTGGTCGCTCATTATCAAAATACATTGTACCGATACGCTTGATGCTTTTGATCCCATACTTTACCGGTATGATCAACCGAAGAGGATAACCCTGGTTCATCGGCAATGGCTGACCATTCATTTCATAACATAATAATGTCTGCGGGTGCATAGCGCTTGGCATGTCGATACCCACATAGTATTCTTCATCGGGGGTATTTAAACCCAGGTATTTCATGGAGGTCTCCGCCGTTAACCCGTATGCTTTTACAAAATCAGAAAACTTTACGCCTCCCCAGTGCGTGACCTGGCTCCAACCCTCAATACATTTGAAATCAAAAATAATCTCGGTCTTAGGAAGTTTTTTGATATCGTCAAGGGTTAAAGCAAGTGTATCGCCTTTTGCTTTTATTACATATAATTTCCAGGTCGCCGGGTCAAAATTATTACCCAAACCCAGGTCGCCGTTTACTCTTACATTCTTTGCCGCGGCAGACAGGGGAAATGCTTTGGCAAGATGCTTATCCGATAGCCAATTATTAAAAAACTTTTCATTTTTATTCAATACCGTACGCAAAGGTGGTTTGATACCGCTTCCAAAAGCGCCGTCGGATGATTGGCCCTGGAGCCATTTCCATCCCCAAAAAGCGGCGCCGGAAAGCAAAAAGAAAAAGAAAAATGAAATAATGGTCTTCTTTACGATCAGTTGGTCGGTTGTCAGTTTGCTGTTTCTTACAAAAAGGTTTTTAAAAAAATTTGCCATAGTCTTTCTTTTAATTAGCCGGTTGCTCCTCATCCGGGCCTGCTTGCGTAACCGGTACTGCTTGCGCAACCGGTACAGCTTCGCTGAGGCTTGAAGGCACAACGGGTATATCATCTTTTGTTTTTTCCACTTCAAAGCCCGTTATCATGGCCCTGAAATTATTCCATCCCGCAAGGATAACCTGGATAATATGAATAACGAAAAAAAGGCTGTAGCCGATCGTTAACACAAAATGAATGATCCGGGCAAAAGCATAGCCCCCGCAGATTGCGCAGAGCCACCATAACTGAACAGGTTTGTAAATAGCGAGACCGGTAATGACAGAGCCGATCCCCATAACGATAATGGCTGAATAAGCTACCCGCTGTGCCGCATTATATTTTCCCTGTGGAGGTTTAGCCTTCCGGATACGAAGATCATGCAGCAACACCTGCCAGGCTTCTTTGAATGAGTGGCGATTGGGCAACAAATATCTCCATTCCCCCGAAATGACCGTATAGAGTACATAAGCGAACCCGTTAATAAAAAAAAGCCACATGAACACAAAATGATAAGCCATGCCTTCGGCGAGCCGGAAAGGGATATTGAATGCCTTATAAAAAGAATCCGGGAAAAATTTAAGCAGGGTTTTATCCCCAAACCCGACCTTGTACACGTCATTGGCCCAGTAGATCAGCAAACCGCTCCATATCATGATCGCCAATACCGGGAAATTGACCCAATGAAACCAACGGATAGCAAGGGGGTGCTTTTTTACTATTTTCTTCATATCAGGTATAATACGGGTTTACCGGGGGAGAAGTTTCGAAAAGATACAATAAAAGAGCCGGCCTCCAAAAAAGAGAACCGGCCCGGTTTGCCCTAAATGGAAAAATTTTCAGTTAAAGGTCAGACTGAAATAAGATCTTTGGGTTTAACGGATAAAAGACGGGGCGGCTCAGGGTATCTACGAGGCTGAAAGTTTCCCGGATTTAATTTTTTTAAAAAAAATTGTGATCCCGCACGGAGCAGGATCACAATTGCACCATTGCATGCCGCCGTCTTATTTAGGAAGAACTACATGATCAATTACGTGGATCACTCCATTGCTCTGGTAAACATTCTTGATAGTGATGCTGGCCATACCGCCTTTTTCGTCTTTCAGCCAGTATTTGGGGCCTTTCTTCGATATCCACAATTTGCCACCGGCTACCGTGGTTAATTCGGCCATACCGCCTCCGGCTTTGATCTTTTCATCAAGAGCCTTTGTATCCAGCTTACCGGCAATAACATGATAGGTAAGCACGCCCGTCAGTTTTGCCTTATTTTCAGGTTTAAGTAAGGTTTCTACTGTCCCCTTGGGAAGCATATCAAAAGCTTCGTTTGTAGGAGCAAATACAGTGAAAGGTCCATTTCCCTGCAGGGTCTCCACCAGGCCGGCAGCTTTTACAGCAGCCACTAATGTGGTGTGATCTTTGGAGTTAACGGCATTTTCAATAATGTTCTTAGAGGCATACATAGGAGCGCCGCCTACTTCCACGGTCTTTTCATTCATCATTTTCTGGGCAAATGATATGTTCAGCGCTAAGGCCGATACGATCATCAATCCAATTGATTTCATTCTTTTCATAAATTAATTGCTTTAGAGGTTGTTTTAAAAAATTGATTAATGTTTTAATGATTTTCGCGGGTCACGGTATCGTTACATGCATCCAACGAATACAAATACGTTAGCAGGAGAAGTTTTGGTTTTTTTTGAAGCCACTATTTATTTATTCAACTTCAGTTATATTTGAAATCCCAAAACCATTTTTTATCGTATGGCATACTGGCTCGTCAAATCAGAACCTTCCGCTTATAGCTGGGAGCAATTGGAAAAAGACAAACAAACGGTCTGGAGCGGCGTCCGCAACTATGCCGCCCGCCTTCATCTCAGAGCCATGAAGAAAGGTGACGAAGTATTCTTTTATCACAGCAATGAAGGCACCGATATCGTAGGAATTGCCAAAGTAATAAAAGAAGCCTACCATGACCCTACGACAGAAGATGATCGCTGGGTCGCCGTAGATTTAAAGGTTCACAAAAAACTAAAGAAACCCGTCACATTAGATACCATCAAAAAAGATAAACGGCTTGGTGATATGGCCCTGGTCAGGATCGGGCGCTTATCCGTTCAGCCTGTCGCGGATAAAGAATGGAAGACAATAATGGAATTGGCCGGAGAATGAGCAGGATTAACTAAGTTAAAATGATTAACAGGAAAGCCTTTTTCCTATTTGCTATTGGGTGTACAAGCGCTGCCATCCCGGCAAGACCCATCTTACACAGGTACCGGAATCGCTTAAATATGTTTTGCAAAAGCTCTGAGCTAACAGCTCACAGCTAATACCTCACAGCATCTATCCAATTCTCTTTAACATTTCCACAGGGTTACTTTTTTACCGGCGCAGGAATCAATACCTGATTTTCTTTTAACCAATAAAAGTATAGCCATGAAAAAATTATTCATCGGGCTGCTGGTCATAGCAGCCGGTGCAGGAGCCTTTTATTTCCTGCAAAAGAAAAAAACCGTGAACAATAGTATCCGGAAAGAATTATTGACCGGTAAATGGAAATTGGATTCCCTCTATGCTGTTTCCGCAGACTCATCCTCCCGTTTCCTGAGCGGTATACTGGCTCTCACCGATTCTGATCGTATCAGGTGCCGTTACGATTTTCGGGAGAACGGAACTATTCTTCAATTACAGAAAGGCCAGGCCAAAACCGACACGTCCTGGTACGAATGGACCCCCAAAAGCGATTTGCTGTTAAAAGAGGCCCCGAAAGATTCCACCGGGGAAAGATTCGTCGTCAATAAACTGGGTGATGACAGCCTTGTGCTGCAATCAAAAGACAGCGCTGTATTCGTTTTCACAAAGTTGAAATGATGGGCGATAAAGCTGTTTGAAAAAAATCCCGCAAAGGCGCAACAATACAAAGAATAACAAGATAATTCGCTGGTGTCGCATCGTTGCGCTCTTGCGGGAAATTTTCTATATGCAAAAAAAACATTTCCGCATCTTTTAATCATTAATGCAAAAGCCATGAAATTTTTACTCTCCATTTTAACCGGCGTTATACTACTCGCCAGTGCCTGTAACGGCAAGAATGAAACACAAAAACTTGACCGGCTAAACCAGAACAAAGAAACAAAGGAAGTTTCATCAGGAAATGAAAATAAAGATGAACTGTTCAACAACACACCCCCGGAAAATAATGCGGACTCCTTTAAAATACCGGCGCTACAAACGGCTGACCAGGTAAAACAAAAGAAACAGCCTGCAGGTCAGCCCACAACCAATCCCGACTGGGATAAGAAAATAATCAAAACAGCCTCCGTCAACCTGGAAGTAAAAGACTACAACAGCTTTTATACCTCTCTCCGGGAAAAAGTTAAAAGCATGGGAGGCTATATCGCGCAGGAAGAACAGGCCCAGTCTGATTATAAGATTGAGAACAGCATGATCATTAAGGTCCCTGTCGACCAGTTCGATAATGCCGTCGTACAACTTACGGGCAATGCGCAAAAGATCAATGAAAGAAAGATTACGTCACAGGATGTAACAACAGAAGTGGTGGATACCAAATCCCGGATGGAAGCCAAAAAGCAGGTAAGGCAACGGTATATGGAATTGCTTGGGCAGGCAAAAAATATGCAGGATATCTTAAGCGTACAGTCCGAGATCAATGGCATACAGGAAGAAATCGAATCTGCCGCAGGCAGGATCGAATACCTTACTCATTCTTCGGTCTTTAGTACGATCAATCTTACCTATTACCAGGTATTGAATTCATCCGCCAAAGACGCAGAGGGAATAAAGAATCCTTCCTTCGGTGAAAAGGTTAAAGACGGCTTGAAAACAGGGTGGGAGATCATCAGCAACCTGATCGTTGTCCTTATCACGCTATGGCCCTTATTGCTTGGCTCATTGGTTGCATTCATTTTGTATAAAAGATTCCGTGGGCAAAAAGCAAAAGCATGAGCGGGTATAATAAGTATGCCCTATTTTTAAAATAGGGCATACTTATCTTTGCCTTATGCCTAAAAAGAAAATAGTCGTTCTGACTGGTGCCGGCATCAGCGCCGAAAGCGGCTTAAAAACCTTTCGTGACAGCGATGGTCTCTGGGAAGGATACAATATAGAAGATGTAGCCACGCCGCGTGCCTGGAAGAAAAACCCCCAACTGGTACTTGACTTTTACAATATGCGCAGGAAAAATGTGCTGGAAGCAAGTCCCAATGCTGCGCATACCGGCCTCGCCGAATTAGAAAAGAAATTTGATGTTCATATTATCACCCAGAACATTGATGACCTGCATGAAAGAGGAGGATCCACCAAAGTATTACACCTGCATGGCGAAATATTAAAAATGAGAAGCGAAAGAAATGAAGAACTTATTTATGATATCCGCGGTGATATAAAATGGAACGACCGTGCCGAAGACGGGGCGCAATTACGTCCGCATATCGTTTGGTTCGAAGAACCCGTGCCCAAAATAGAAGAAGCCATTCCCATCGTGTATAGCGCCGATATTTTTATTGTTGTTGGCACATCCCTGGTCGTTTATCCCGCAGCAGGGCTAGTGAACTATACCGCCTTTGACGTTCCCAAATACATCATTGATAAAAAGATTCCTTACGTTTCATCATTGTCTAATCTTACCGTTATCGAAAAACCGGCCACAGAAGGAGTAAAAGAGTTGCTCAAAATTCTTATGAAATGATGAATGGGAAGGCGGGACGGGATGAAGCAGGTTATTTAAGATCGTAAAATAATCCCCGGGCTTCAAAGGATATTATTCTTAAAATACGCCAGGATACAAAGTTTGAAAGACATCTCTTCATTCGTTCTTTTTATTCTTTGCGAGAATTTTCTCAAAAGGTTTTTATTTCACGCAAAGGCGCTAAGGAGCAAAGAATGCAAAGTATAAGACTCTCTTTGCGGTCGCTGCGTTAACGTTGCGCCGCTGCGTGAAATATGGTTTGTAATAAAAAGGTTTCACGCAGAGAACGCAGAGGAGCAAAGACCGCAAAGTATAGGACTCTCTTTGCGGTCGCTGCGTTAACGTTGCGCCGTTGCGTGAAATATGGTTTATAATAAAAAGGTTTCACGCAGAGAACGCAGAGGAGCAAAGAACGCAAAGTATAAGACTCTCTTTGCGGTCGCTGCGTTAACGTTGGTCGCTGCTTTAACTTTGCGCCCTTTGCGTGAAATATGGTTTGTAATAAAAAAGATTTCACACAGAGAACGCAGAAGAGCAAAGGCCTTTGCGGGAAAATAATCCCCGTCCAAAAACAACTTTAAGTTTTCAGTAACAGGATAGGAACTAACATTGCCGAATATTTCCCGTGAAAAAATATTTGTTTCTGCCGGTCATTTTATTTCTTTCCTTATTCCTGTCAGCGCAGGTCTACTTGCCTTTCAAACAAATCCAGAATTATACCCGCAACCAAAAACCGAATCATTATGACTCTTCCTTAACCTACCTGACCAACCGGCTGGGAATCGAGATCCATTATCTCTATCCCTTATACCAGGCAATAGGGTGGGAAGAAAAATTCAAGAAAAAACTAGGGGATAAAACTTTTTATGATGATTTCAGCCAGTTCCTTTCTTTCGCGGGTGATTATGGAATGGCTTCCGAATACGTTTCCAAAAGTTTTGATGCCCTGCCGGACAGCATAGCCAAAAACCTCGCTGATGCCGTCGGCCAGTTAAAGGATATACAATATGCCCCTGCCAAAACTTCTATTTTAGACAATGCGGAACAATATCGCGTAGTAATGATCAATGAAGACCGGGCCAAACCCGTACACCGCGCCTTTACCTATAGCCTGCTGGAAGACCTGTATAAAGAAGGTTACCATTACCTGGCAATGGAGATGCTGAATAATCTCGCCAATCATTGCCTGGATTCGCTGAATGTTTTCACCGGTTTTTATACCAATGAGCCCATTGCCGGGGAATTGATAAGAAAAGCGCTGCAAACCGGCTATACATTGGTATCCTACGAAGACACCCTCGCGTACAGGCATACCAATACGCAAAGAGATTCCATACAGGCTGCCAATATTTATTCGGTCATAAAAAAAGACCCCTCGGCTAAAATATTGGTGCATGCCGGCTCTGCGCATATCGGTGAAGAAAAAACGACCGGTTATATCCCGATGGGTTATTGGTTTAAAAAAATAAGCGGCATAGATCCTTTCACCGTTGAACAAACAAGTTTGACAGAAGGAAGCAATTTTGAATATGGAAAACTATTCTATGAATATTTTACTTCTAAATTTTCTATTACGGAGCCATCTGTTATTTTTCAAAACAAGCGGTCACTCAACCCGTTTGGAGCAAAAGGATATGATATAATAGTCGTGCATCCGCCGACCCTTTATAAAAACAACCGCCCTTCCTGGCTCTCCTTAGGTGGCGACCGGCAACCCGTACTCATCCAACCTACAGAAAGGTCCCTTTTCTTTGTACAGGCTTATTATGAAAATGAATATCAGGCCGACAAATTAAAATTCCTCGTACCCGCCGACCAAACCTATATTGCCAACAGCGATGGATACTATTGCCTCTATCTCAGGAAAGGCAGGTATAAAATTGTATTGCGGGATATCGGTTACAAAATACTTTCAACAAAAGACATGGAAGTGAAGTAATATCCAAATTGGTCCCGTCATTGGCGGCAGAAATTGCACTATCCTGAGTCTTATACTACTCTAAACAAATTTCCCTCCCGATAGCAATCGGGACGGCTTTTCAAAATTACTATCCCGGATCACTACTTAAACTTATCCTTCTTTACTTTCCGAAAACTTTGCCCCATTCAACTCCAATTCTTTCAATACAGGCTCATATATTTCTTTGACGGTCGGGATATGCAACCCGGTAAGTTTAATATCACCGTTCAAAATAAGTTTTGTCGCTATTCCGAGTGGCAGGCCAACAGTCTTAGCCATGGCCGTGTGCAAACTATTTTCGCCCTTAACGACTAATGAACTTCTGATTGCTGACTTCCGGTCTCCGTCTTCATACTCCAGTTCATGCAACATCACAATCATGTCCTTATCATCCGGCTGAAGCGCCAGCTTTTTTTCCGCGGCAAACTGTAAAATATCAGCAGCGCTGCAAAGACCTTTATTCACGAGCGTTTCTTTATCATCCATCCCAAGAAAAATTAATTGTTTCAGGATAAGATTAGCCTCATGCATTTTATGAGCTACAAAAGCGGCTGCTTTTGTTTTCATATCATCAATTTCAATTTCTTCCAGGTTACCTTTATCATCAGCCGCCATAAACGAACCGGGTATCTCTTCGCCCTCTTCTTCAGCTTCCTGTTCCGCTTCGGTCAACCGGGTAAGATTTTCAAGCATGGTCTTCGTTTCTTCGAGCCGTGACGACATTTTTTGCTGCAGCCATGCCCCGAAATTATTTTTATCCATATGCTCTTTAAATACAGCGGCCAGGCTTTTTCCATCCGTTTCATAAACCGGCGACTCATCTGTCAGCTTCAGTTCAATTACGTTCTTCCAGCCATACATAAAATCCGGGTGCCGCAAAGTGGTTCTGATAAATGTGTTTACATTTTCCAGGCCATACAAAGAAGTATAACTTAATGAATCGCGGTTGGGATACCAGCCCAGGTAACCAATACCCGGGATAGTAACAAAATGATCCCCCGAAAACAACTCTTCATATTGCAGCTTTATTTCTTTTCCATTTTCTTTATACTGCGCGCCGGCTTTACCGGCTAAAATAATATTCCTGGAATTCCAGCTTATCTTATAATGCCAGGGATTATCGTCGCTCTCCGGCGCCACCAGCCCGCCGCAGTGCGATTTAAAAGAAGTGATCCTTCCGCCCCGCGAATGAATCTCATCAATGAGCTTCATAGCACTCATATGGTCAATGCCGGGATCAAGTCCCATCTCACAGAGAAAAAGAAGATTCTTTTCAGTTACCTGGTCCTGCAAACTCTTTACCTGTTCATCCACATAAGAAGCCGTCAAAAGATGCCTGGAGAATTGAATACAGTCCTTAGCTACTAAAAAATGCAGGGTGGGAGGGAGCATGGAAATAACCATATCGGACCCGCTGATATATTGTCCTCTCTTATCATTATCCAGGATATCAAAGGATACAGCGATTCCATGAGAAGACTGGCCGATCTTTGACCGGGCTAATTCTATATTCGCATCCACGACCACAACCCGCCAGGATTCTGAAGCCGCATTCTTTACTAAATAATCAATCAGTACCGTAGCTGATTTGCCCGCGCCAAAAAGAAGTACTTGCTTCATAACGATAAAGGTAATGCCTCGGGGTAGAAATTGGAAAAAGATGGTCCCGATAGTTATCGGGAGAGAAACTTATTCTTAAAGCAACAAAAGACCTTTAACACGGCAATTTCTCCCGCCAATGGCGGGACCAATTGTACATTCCAAAATCACCAACCCTTTGGCATATCTATTCTGCTCTCTTACCTTGCAGAATAATTCCTCAAACTAATTTTATGAAAAAGCTATTACCCCTTCTCATCCTGGCCATATCCGTCAATGGTCTTCATGCCCAAAAGCTCAGTGGCGGTTTAAAAGCAGGTGTAAACATTACCAATTTTACCGGTCCCGGTCTCAATAACATAGACAAAAAAGCGCTGGTTGGCTTTAATGCCGGTGGTTTCCTGAATCTCAGGTTCGGAGCCATTTCCTTGCAACCTGAGGTACTCGTTTCTACAGCCGGTGCAAAATATAAGAACGCTGATTCCAGTTTCAAGCTTACTTATCTTTCAGTACCTGTCATGCTGAAATACAGGGCTGACGGCGGGTTTTATGTAGAGATCGGCCCGCAGGTTGGTTTTAAATTAGGCGAAGACATCAGTAACAAGACAATTGGCGATTTTGCCAAAGACCTCGACCTGTCGGCAGCAGGAGGACTTGGATTTCAAACAAAAAGAGGCTTAGGGATTGGCGCACGTTATCTCCTCGGCTTATCGAAAGTGGGAAATTTTCAACCCTCTGCCGGCCTTAACCCGGATTTTAAGAATAGTGTGATACAGGTTGGAATTTCTTTTCCGCTGGGTAAGTAAAAAAATAGATGAACTGTCAATGATTAGGTTCGTTTAAAGGTTAACGTTAAACCTCTTAAACCTCTTAAACCTCTTAAACCTCTTAAACGCAAACCCTAATTCCCCGCCACGTCCCCATCTCCCGGATGCTTTTTTATACTTACAATCCGGTAAATAACTTTAATCCCGCGGTTGGTATCCGGAACTCTTATCGTAGAAGTAGCTTTAGGACCAATAGAGGTAAACTGGATATTCTCTGTTCGTAAGGTTTGTTCACTTGGTTTAAGATATTGCAATTCCACGGTCACATTATCCAATATATATTTGGAATCATTAGTAACTGTCAGTTGAAGATCCCTGATACCGCCAAAAGCCACCTTTTTATATTCATTGCTTGCTACAGATACCTGGCTATAGAGTTCATTGGCAGAAACTTGTTTTACTTCTTTGCTGGTTGTATTCTTCGAAGTTCCGGTACTGGTTTCCTCATCCAGACTACGCACTTTGCGATCACGTTCGCCGGTCGCAGGATTTATTTCAACACCCTTCGCAACAAGACTATTCCTGGTTTCATTTCCGGCAGGAGTGGATAAAGGCTCTTTCTTCACACTGGCATTAGCGGATTGTTTTAGCGCGGCTGAATTTCTTTCTTCCAGTACCTCTTTATTCACATAGCCTCCTTGTGGCGGAGCTATCACTTTTATATCATTTTGTACCTGCGTACCGGTATCTTTTTCGACAAGGGGAGACATTGATTTTACCGGTTGTGATTCCGCTGCTTTTTGAACAGTTGCTTCTCCCTTGTTACCACGATTACTATTATTATTATTCGATTTTAAGACAAAGCCGGCGACAACACCGATAGCGACAAGCAAAAGAAGTATGGCTGCTTTTTTCAGGCTTTGCATCCAGAAACCCTTCCTGGCAATTCTTTGTTTCCTGTCGTGCAGGGTCTTTACATACATTTCTTTGATCTCGTCGAGGGGCTGGGAATATTTGACCTCTGCCGTAACGGGATTTTCGGAAACAGAGATAGTGGGCTGAACCGGGGTAATAGGTAAAATTTCTTCTTTAACAGGCTGTTTAACCGGGTTGTTTTTTTGCCCGGGCATGTTTACATAAACGGATTTCTTAGGGATATATTTTTCATGTTCGGCTGCCACGACAGGGACCTGCTTTTTTTCATCGTCTTGTTTCTTAAAGAACCGGTCGAAAGGTTGTTCTTCTACCACAGGAGCAAAAGCCTTGAGCTCTTCTACTTCGCTTGGATAACGCCAGGCAGCGCTTTTACCCTGCACCCATACAAGATCATAGGGTTTCAGGCCAAGGCCGACCAGGTCATCAAGCGTGTAGGGACCGGATTCTTTATTATTTCTGAGTAAGAGATAATTTGCCATGATCCATAGGTTTCGTATAGCTATTGCAAAGCAACGAAAAATTTATGCCGTTCGGTGTCAAAAAGTTGTTATAAGAAAGCCATTTTCAGGTCGACAACCTTTCATCTAAAGTACATATTTGCCGGGTAGTGGGTCAGTTTGAAATATGTCCACTGAGAACCGCAGAGATAAAGAGTGCCACAGAGAGACTATCATGAATCCTCTGAGATTCTCTGTTTCTCCGTGGTCCTCTGTGGCCCACATAAGTATTGAAACTGACCCACTACCATTTGCCGGAAAGACGGTAATCCGGCAAGAAAAAGATCAACGTAAAACCACCTCTTTCCGCCTTTCCTCCTTACCGGAATTTTATATTTTCCTTTAGCTTTTAAAACCGGGTGAAGCTCAATCCACAAGAGTGGAAAAAAAGCCTGAAAAAGGAGCCCTTTTATCAGGTTTTAAGGTATGAAAAAAGTAGATTTGCAAGCCTTATAAAAACCCGGCTTCCGGGCACGAAAAGGTCGATCCGGCAATAGCTCCCGGATCGGCAAAACCAACAAACAAGAGTCAAGAATCAAACACGCATGGAAGAGAATTTTGAACCACTGGAAACGAGCGACCACAACCGCATTATCCCCGTAAACATAGAAGAGCAGATGAAGACCGCCTACATTGACTACTCAATGTCGGTGATCGTAGGTCGCGCTTTGCCGGATGTACGAGACGGGTTGAAACCCGTACATCGCCGCATCCTTTACGCGATGCATCAGTTGGGCCTGCATTACAACCGGCCTTATAAAAAATCCGCCCGCTTAGTGGGTGAAGTTCTTGGTAAATATCACCCCCACGGAGATTCATCTGTCTATGATGCGATGGTTCGCCTGGCCCAGGACTGGAACATGCGATACACCATGATCGACGGGCAGGGAAATTTTGGTAACCAGGATGGTGACGGCCCCGCAGCCATGCGGTACACGGAAGTAAGATTGGAAAGACTGGCTGAGCATATGCTTGATGACCTCGATAAAGACACCGTCGACTT
>JAUZOA010000068.1 GCA_030706685.1 Bacteroidota bacterium | reverse complement strand
TTGTAGCGCGATCGGGAGTTGAACCCGAGACCTTTGGGTTATGAATCCAACGCTCTAACCACCTGAGCTACCGCGCCGGTTGTTCGGGCGGCAAAGATATAAGATTTACCCTTTTTTATCGCTAAGATTTAAGCAAATAATCAAGCCTTAAAGCGAGTTTTTCCTCATCAGGAAGCACCGCTTTTTCCAACCCTGTATTCATGGGTATGGCCGGCACATCCAGGGCGCCCAGCACTTCCACCGGGGCATCCAGGAACCGGAAACAGTTTGAAGAAATCCTGCCTGCCAATGCTTCCGCGAAAGAATTATTTTGTTGTTCTTCGGTAAGAACAAGGCATTTACCATGCAATCGTACCCGCTCAAATAGCAATGCTTCATCCAGGGGATATAAAGTTCTGAGGTCAATAATCTCGACCTGCTGGTTGAATTTCCTGGCGGCAGCCTTCGCCCAATATACACCCATGCCATAGGTAATGACAACACAGGATTCTCCATTACCTATGTTCTCCGCATTGGCCTGTACAATAATATTGGCTTTGCCCAGTGGTAATATATAATCCCGCGAGGGCTCCGGCGTTTTAGCATCCTCCGTTCCCGGAACTTTACTCCAGTAAAGTCCTTTATGCTCCAGCATCACCACAGGATTGGGATCATAAAATGCCGCTTTCATCAAACCTTTCATATCTGCAGCATTGGAGGGATAAACGACCTTAATACCTTTTATAGAAAGCAAAGTTGTTTCAACGCAACCACTGTGGTAAGGCCCGCCGCCACCATAAGCGCCAACAGGAACCCGAAGAATCATCGACACGGGGAATTTTCCACAGCTCAGGTAACAGGACTTTGATATCTCAGTTACCAACTGGTTAAGACCAGGATAGATATAATCACCAAACTGAACTTCAACAATAGGTTTTATCCCGACAGCGCTCATACCCACGGCAGAGCCGACTATATAAGCCTCCTGGATGGCCATATTGAATACGCGATGATCACCAAACTTTTCCGCCAGCGTAGCGGCTTCCCGGAATACGCCGCCTAATCTTTTTCCAACATCCTGCCCGTATAAAACGATTTCGGGATGAGCTTCCATCAATTCCCGGATAGCAAACAGGGCTGCATCCACCATGATCACTTTTTCCGCGCCCCGCGGGTTCCTTTCTCCCTTTTCTTCATGTATAGGCGAAGGAGCAAATACATGATGGGCCACTGTAGCAGGATCCGGTTCCGGGGATGCAATGGCCCTGGCAAAATCACCGGCGACTAAGGCGGCAGCTTCTGACTCTGCCTTTACAATCTCTTCTTCTTTCACTCCCCTGTCCAATAACTTCTTTCGAAGTTTTGGGTTCGGATCATGCTGAAGATGTTTTTTCCAATCCTCATCCGACCTGTAAAATTCTTTTCTCACCCCGCTGGTGTGATGACCTAACAAAGGAACCTGCGCATGAACCAGGTAAGGTCTTCTTTCTTTACGCACAACATCGCAAACATATTTCATCACACCATGTGAAGCTTCAAAATCGCTGCCATCCACCTGTATACGACCAAGCCCTTTAAACCCTGCAGCAAATTCAAAAGCATTCATAGACCGCGCTTCACCGGCTGTAACGCTGATGCCCCAGTTATTGTCCTGGATAAGATAAATGACAGGTAATTGCTTTAATACCGCAAACTGGAAAGCTTCACTCACTTCGCCCTCTGTAACACTCGCGTCGCCTAATGAGCAAATGACAATCGGCGATTCCCCACCCTCTCCTTTTCGCAGGAGAGGAGAATTGATCCTTTCCCAATACCGGATTCCCTGCGCTATACCCGTAGTAGGTATGGCCTGCATACCCGTAGCGCTACTCTGGTGAATGATTCCCGGCTTATCAGTTCCTCTATAATTCGGGTGAGAATAATATTCACGTCCCCCGGTAAAAATATCATTGCCCTTCGCCAATAATTGAAGCATTAGTTCATAAGGGGTAAACCCCAATCCAAGAAGCATGCTTTCATCACGGTAATAAGGGCTGACATAATCTTGTACTTGCAGGTGAAAAGCGGCAGCCAATTGAATAGCTTCATGCCCTCTTGAGGTAGAATGAACGTATTTACAAACGGCGCGATTGGCTTCATAGGTTTCAGCCATTGCCTTTGCCTGGCTCATCAGGCAGTAGGCTTTTAGCAATAAGTGGTTATCGATCATGAATGACAGGCAATGAAAAAAGCAAATTTAGGTGAATCAACAGGCATAATATCAACTTGCCTTATCCATTTACTCTTTCCATACGTCACTGCGAATGGAACGAAGCAGGTCATTCCGACCCCGACATAGAAGGGGAAGCAGCTCGTTGCGAGCGAAGAGAAGCAGGTCATTGCGAGGCCTGTTTGAAGCTACCTGCAATATTAAAATTTCCGCTTGAGCCGAAGCAAAAACGTCATTGCGAGCGGAGCGAAGCAAAAAAGCCATCTGCCTGGCAGATGGCTTTGTACAGTTGGTTTTAGTGCCTGTGGCCCAGGCTGGCAAACTATTCTATTTAACTTCTAAAGTGAACATGCTATCGTCTTCGACAAATCCTTCCAGTTCATCCCCTACTACTACTTCTCCCACGCCCGCAGGGGTACCGGTAAATATAACATCCCCGATATTGACGGAAAAATAATTAGAGATATAAGCGACAAGGGAATCAAAATTGTGGATCATATTGACCGAGTTACCCTGCTGTACCAATTCTTTGTTCTTATACAAACAAAAATTAATGTCCTTTTTGTTTTTAATATTGGTAAAGGGTACCCATTTGCCGATAATAGCAGAATTATCCCAGGCTTTCGCCTTCTCCCAGGGCAGTCCCTTTTCTTTCAGCTCGTTCTGAATATCGCGGGCAGTAAAATCTATGCCGGCGGTCACTGCATCATAATATTTGCTGGCAAATTTTTCCTGGATATACTTACCATTCTTGCTGATCCGAAGTACGAGCTCGCATTCATAATGTAATTCGTTGGTAAACTCAGGATAGTAGAAAGGGGTATGGGGCTGCAGCATGGCACTTTTAGGCTTCATGAAAATGATGGGTTCGTCAGGAACCTCATTGCCCAGTTCTTTGGCATGTGCTGAATAATTACGACCTACGCAAAAGATCTTCATAAAAAGTGGTGGTTGTTAATTAAATACATTGGATACATACATAAACTACAGGTTGTTCATCCTATATATTCAGCTAATCAATATGTCAATTGGATTTTCGGAAAAGGTGGGCCAGAGATGCTAAAGTAAGTAATCCATTTGATTTATCATAAAGAAAATTCCTGATTATTTATCCAGTTCATAGCCGTCGTTATCCCCTGAGTAGCAAAGATTTCTATAACTTCTACCGATTTGTCTATCTTCAATTTCACCAGCGGCTCTTCCTCTTTTTTCCATTTACCCAGTACAAAATCTGACTGCATTCCTTTGGGAAAATTATTGCCTGTTCCAAACCTGAGTCGCGGGTATTCCGAGGTACCAAGCGCTTCATGGATACTCTTTAAACCATTGTGCCCGGCATCGCTGCCGCCGGGTTTAAGCCTTAATTTGCTCAGAGGCAAAGCCAGTTCATCCACAATCACGAGCAGGTTCTCAACAGGGATTTTTTCTTTATCCAGCCAATATTTTACAGCCTTACCGCTCAGGTTCATGTAGGTGGAGGGGCAAATACAAACAAATGTCTTACCCTTCCATTTTATATTGGCCAGGTAGGCCAGCCTGCCGGCGCTAAAGCTGGCTTTATGTTTCATTACAAAAGCGCCGGCTACATCAAAGCCTATATTATGCCTTGTATGAGCATACTCATTACCCACATTTCCCAAACCGGCAATCAGAAATTTCATAACACTTATTAACAAAAGTCTGCGAATAAAAAACCCGCATGGTAATACGGGTTTTAAATATCGCTTATTATGAAAATTTATTTTTTTCCTTTTCCTTTCTCTGCCGGGGCAGCGGCGGCTGGAGCAGCAGTGGCTGCAGCAGCACCCGGGGCAGCGGCAGCTGCCGGAGCGGCAGCACCCGTAGCAGGAGCAGCTTCTTCCTGTTTCAATTGCCTTGTCAATACTACAGATGCAACAGGGATACGCGGTGAATTCAGTATCTCGTAATTAGCCTCTTTTACATCTTCTACACGGATATTACCATTCAATTCAAGATCATCAACATTCACTTCGATCTGTTCCTTAAGATACTTTGGATAAGTCTTTACTTTCAATGACTTCATCTTTGTGATCAGTTTACCGCCATCCTTTACACCCTTCGATACACCTGTGAATTTTAATGGAATATCGGCAATCACTTTTTTATCCTCTACCAGTTCCAGCAAATCAACGTGAATAAGTTTATCATCCACTTTGTCAAACTGCAGATCTTTCAGGATAGTCCTGTAGGTTTTGCCATCCACATTTACTTCTGCCAACTGGAAACTCGGTGTGTATACTAAGGTTCTGAATGCCGCAGCAGGAGCATAAAAATTGATCTCCTGTGCACCCCCGTAAATTACACCAGGCACCAGTTCCTGAGAGCGGAGTTGGCGGGTGGCTGTTTTGCCAAAGCCGGTCCTCAGTTGTCCTTCGATTGTAATTGTTTTCATTATTATTTAAAATTTATATTTTAATTTTTTGTTGAGACCGGCATGCCTTGTTGCTATAATCCCTGTCTCCGTTGCGAATGAATGAATAAACTTGTTATACTCTTATTTTCAAACGCATTTCGTATCGCTACCGCAAAGAGTTCCGCTACCGATATTACTTTAATCTTCGATGTCTCCTTTTTTATCGGGATCGTGTCACATACTATCAGCTCCTCCAGTTCACTATTCTCGATATTCTCATAAGCCTTACCACTCAACACCGGGTGGGTAATCAATGCTCTTACACTCCTGGCGCCTTTTTCTTTTAATAAGCCGGCGCTTTTTGCCAAAGTGCCTCCTGTATCACAGATATCGTCAATCACTACGATATCCTTCCCGGTCACATCTCCTATTACTACCATGCTGGCTATTTCGTTTGCTCTTTTACGGTGTTTATCACAAATCACCATTTCTGCATTGAAATAACTGGCGATTTCCCGGATACGATTGGTAGCTCCCACATCGGGGGCGGCAAAGGTAAGGTTTTCCAGCCTCAGATTTTCAATGTAGGGGATAAAAACCGCATGGCTGTCAAGATGATCAACCGGTATATCAAAATAGCCCTGGATCTGGGGGGCATGAAGGTCCATGGTTATGATCCTGTCAGCACCCGCCGCAACTAACATATTGGCAACCAATTTACTGCCAATGGCTACCCTTGGCCTGTCCTTTCGATCCTGGCGGGCGTATCCATAATAAGGTATAACAGCAATTACTTTATATGCTGAAGCCCTGCGGGCTGCATCTATCATCAGGAGAAGTTCCATCAGGTTCTCAGCGGGGGAATAAGTGCTTTGAACTAAAAAAACATAATCTCCCCTGACACTTTCGAGGAAAACCGGCGAGATTTCGCCGTCACTGAAACATTGGATATTGACTTTTCCGGGCTGTGTGCCGTATCTTTTGCATATCTGCTCAGTTAGCTTCTGTGAACCAGTCCCGGAGAAAATTTTGGCTGAGTGCATAGCAGGAAAATGTGTCCAAAGGACTTCTTTGGAGCCGCGAAGATATTACTATCATCGCAATCAGCACCCTGCCATACTGAAATAAAATATGCCTTAGGGCAATGGTTTTAGCGCAATACTACAGCTGCAGTTGAAACAGCAGGCTCTGCCTGTCTTGGAGCCGGCGCAGTAGTCTTTTTAGCCATCTTAGCCGGGCTTGATTTGCAACTGTAAAAAAGTGACGAACAAATAAAAATGGAAAAGAAAAGTACAACTACATACATCACTGCAAAGAAAAGGATTGGATGCAGAGCGCCCATAGTGGTAACGGTTTTGGTCTTCATAGTCCAGAAATTTAGGTTTTTCAAAAAATTGGTTCTAAGGTCGATGTCGCAATACTGGATTATTGTATTGTTGTCATAAAAATATTTGCTAAACTTGTTTTATGCAAGAGAACAAGTACTCGATTAAGCAATGGGCAAAAGACGACAGGCCACGAGAAAAACTACTATTAAAAGGCGCAGAAAACCTCAGCAATTCGGAATTACTGGCAATATTAATCCAAAAGGGTACCCGGAATAAATCGGCGGTAGACCTCGCCAAGGATATACTGAGGATTGGAAAGGATAATCTCAACGAACTCGGGAAGCTTACGGTAAAGGAGCTGATGAAAATCAAAGGCATAGGCGAAGCCAAAGCTATTACCATCGCCGCGGCCCTGGAACTGGGAAGAAGAAGGCAGGGTACGATATCACTGGAAAGAACCGTGATAAGCAGCAGCCACGATATCGCGGAATTTCTTCAATCTGTCCTGAAAGACTATCGTCACGAAGTCTTTGCCGTCATTTTCCTGAACAGGGCCAATAAAGTAAAGCATTTTGAGATCGTAAGCGAAGGCGGAATCACCGGTACTGTCGCCGATCCAAGAATCATACTAAAAAAAGCGCTGGATGAAGATGCAGTCAGTATCATACTCTGCCACAACCATCCTTCGGGCAGCCTCAAGCCCAGCCGGGCAGATGAGGAATTGACCCTGAAAATCAAGGAAGCCGCAAAATTTTTCGATATCAGCGTTCTCGATCACATCATAGTGAGCGAAAGCGGGTACTATAGCTTTGCGGATGGGGGGATGATTTAGAGATGCGGGGTGCTGGATGCGGGATACTGGATGCGGGATGCGGGATACTGGATACTGGATGCTGGATACGAGATGCTGGATGCGGGATGCGGGATGCGGGATACTGGATACGAGATGCTGGATGATAAAAGTTGAAGATGAGTTATAAAAAATTACAAATATGGATATTGGCAAGAGAAGTTGTTATTGAAGTGCATGAAATGACCATGAAGTTGCCAAAGTTTGAGATGTACGAAGAAGGATCGCAGATACGGAGATCAAGTAAAACAACCAAAGCCACTATCGTTGAAGGCTATGGAAGAAGGAGGTATAAGCAAGACTGGATAAAATTCCTTGTATATGCCCTTTCCTCCAATGATGAGACGATGGATCATCTCGAAAATCTATGGGATACCAAATCCCTGACGGAAGAACCGGTATATATCACACTGAAAAATAAGATTGAAAAACTCGGAAAGATGATCAATGGATTTCTCAACACTGTTGAAAAAGAACATCAGTCTCCAAAGTAAAAGACTCTTCAGCATCCAGTATCCCGTATCCAGCATCCAGCCTCCCGCCTCCTCAGACTATGCCTGCGCCGTCGGTCCCCCGAAGTTCAATGGCAGTTGTATATCTTCCAGGTCCTTGATCGCGCCATTTAAGGCTTCGTATTTGCTGACATTTTCGGTAATTGCTTTCATCAGTCTCTTGGCGTGCTGGGGTGTCAGGATAATGCGCGATTTCACTTTACTCTTGGGTGTACCCGGCATTACGTTGACAAAATCAATGACAAATTCTGCATGGGAATGGGTAATGATAGCAAGGTTGGCATATTCACCTTCCGCTATTTCCTCTGATATTTCTATATTGAGTTGATTGGGTGGCTGCGGCTGATCGGGCATAAATACTATTTGAGGCAAAAGTAAGATAAAGATGGAGATGCAGGCAAGGTAAAAGACGGCACAAAACGGCTGCTAAAATAAACCATCCGCTGGATCGGTTGCAGTTCCTGAATAAATAAAGGCTACCTGGCCGGGTAGCCTTTATTATCATTAAGTAAGCAATTAATCTTTATTGATTAAGTGATGTAACTAACCTGGAAAGAAAGTCTTCATTTTGTTCATCGTCGGCACTGGCTTTGTAAAACTGATCCACTTTTTCCTTTTCAGCTTCAAATACACTCTTAACCGATTTCTTCTTCAGGGAAATTTCATGTACTGAACCGTTGGCAAAAACAACATAGTAGGTAACCTCGTCTTTGTATTCATCATAAAGATTACCGGAAGAAACTATGCCGTTCGATTCATAATTAGAAGGAATAAATTTTGTTTTTATCAGGCTGTAGAGTGAATATTTACTACCCTTCGCTATTGCCCTGTAAAAAGAATTTGTATCTAAGGCGGCGACTTTTTCCAAAAGATAACTTCCTGTTTCATCAGAAAGATATATAGATTTCAATTGCCTTTTGTCCACCTGGAAAGCTACCGTTTTGCTGGTGTCATTTAATTGTATAAAAAGGCTTTGGCTCATCTTATTAAAATTAAATAACCCGGCTGTAAATTCCACGCCTTCCCGGTTGATCACTTTGCCCTTGACCCAGTCGGCGAATAAAAACTGGCTTCCTACTACATTGCCTTTTTTTCCAAAAGGGTTCAGCTCATAGACCACCTGGGTCTGTGCCGCAAAATTTCGCATATCCCCTGTTGTACCGGTATGTTGAGCATTTCCAAACAAAGAAAGAACCATGATTGTCAGCACAAAAAAAAGTTTCATTTTCATATTATTCCAGCTTTGATATTTTATAGTATAGAATCTTCAAATTTAAAAGGTATCCATTCTTTTACCAAATATTTACTAATCCTATTTATGTTCAAACAGGTTGATTTTTTCCACTTGCAATGGGTGGATTTCCTTGCCCGGTCCTTGCGGTATTTCTATACGAAGTCGATCGGGCATGAATAGTAGTTGCGACAAAGCAAAAAGGCAGCGCCCGGCACCAGAACAACCTGCAGCTATTAGAACAGAGCAGCCGGCATCTATTGATTGAGTGAAGTAATTAAGCGGGAAAGGAAATTTTCATTTAACTCATCGCCCGAATGTTCTTTGAAAAATGAATCTACCTTTTCTTTCTCAGTGTCAAATATGCTTTTGATAGATTTCTTTTTTAGAGATACATCGTGGCTCGCACTATCCGGGAATACGACAAAGTACTTGTACTCGTCTTTAAATTCATCATACTTATTACCCGAGCTAATAAGGCCATTTGTGTGAAAATCAGCCAGAACCAATTTTGTTTCAACCGATTTCATTAACGAATATTTAGCGCCTTTTGAAATTACAATGTATAAATCATCCGTTTTAAGTGATGGGATTTTTTCCAGCACGTAATTATCAGTATTCGCATCATCATGGAGCATAACTGACTGTATCTGGTATTTATCTACGAGAAAAGTAGTGTCCCCTTTCAGGATGTATAGATTCTTATTTATTTTGTCATAATTAAACAGCCCGTTTGAAAAACTAACTCCCTGTTTATTAGTAACCATCCCTTTTGCCCAATTTTTAAATAAAAACTGGCAGCCTACCGTTTCTTCTTTTCGGGTGAAAGAGACAAGACTTGAAGAATTCAGGCCGGTTGAAGCTCCTTGTGCAAAAAGCTGAAAATCGCTTTGCATAGAGATAGTCTGGTTCTGCGCACTGCAATATAAAAGGCCTATACTTGCTATTGTAAGAAGATATTTTCTCATGATCGCTTATTATTAGTCTTGAATCAGAAAGCTACTAAAATTAAAAAGTATCCATACGTTTCCCAAATATTTGGTACCCCCCAGGCAGGTTAATGATTGATTATTGGCTTGCCCTTAACAGAATCAAAATATAATCCCTCATTGTGTAAAATGATCTTCCGGAAAATACAAATATTACAAAAGAAGAAAATGTTTTGATTTCTTTGCTCCCTGTTATTTTCTTTCTTTCCTGGTGTTGTTATATGCGCACATTTAAAAAGCTGCCCTTTTCAGGACAGCTTTTTAAATAAATATATCGGTGTCTCTTTTATCTCGGCCCTAAATAAGTAAAATGCTCACTAAAAGCAACTCGATGAGGAGTAATGACAGTGGGTTGATCCATCCAGTATTTTACATCAATGCTCCTGTCTGCCGAATTCCATTTATTAAGACCGGCAGGGTTTATGTTAGCGTATCGTCCATTACCCGAAGGCTGACCATAATAGTTAACTACAGTTGTCAGCGCATCCGTTGCTGTATTGAAAGTAAATACAGGTCCAAAGCTGCCGTAATAAGAAAGGCCGCCGTTGTTTAAGAAAGAATGAGAAGGAATTCCTATTGCATTATCAATCATGTATACAGTAGTACCATTTACAGTAAGGAGGTCAACATCCAACGGGTATCTTCCTGTAAATGCCGCATTGGAATAATCCACAAAAGGCGCTGTCGCTGTAACACTATAGTGACCATCATATTTATTCTTTGCAGAAACAGTTATAAGGTCATCCGTTTTGTTGGAAGCAATAACAGCTCCGCCGGTTGCAGAAGTTATAGTATAAGCAACTGCGAAGTTGTGCGCCAGGTCAATCTTCGTAGTGAAAATTTTCAACTGGAATGCTGCCAGGTGAGTTGCAGGATCAGGGGTAGCTGTTATATTCAACAACTGGAAAGCAGAATCGGGCAAAAATTCCTGACCAGCAGCCGTAACAGCCGCGGCGTTTTTCGCAATAGTAACCGTAGTGGCGGGATATGATTTATTCGAGGAATTGAGCTCCGCATAAAACGTATAGATTGTAGGGGTAGCTACAATATCCAAAGCCGCTGTTTCAGTTTGGTTATTGAAATCAACCGTATTGGGTGAAGGAGAATCCATCTTCGCAAAATTTATACTCTTCGATTTAAGACACCCCGACAGCAGCAAAGCACAGGCTGCAAACATGGCCGTTGTTTTTATTAATCGCATAATTTTTTTGTTTTAGTTAGTGATTGAATATTTACCAATTAATTAGGGCATCCACCATATTTTACTGGTAAACTGATCAATAGTACCCTGGCCACCTACATTTGCACCATTCAGGTCATATTCTGACTGGGGATATTTCAGGCGGAGAGGGATATTGGGACCGCGGCTAAGACTGGAAGAAAGCGGCACAGCAGGAAATCCTGTACGGCGATAGTCAGCCCAGGCCTCATAGAAATTAAGAGTATTCATTGAAGCCCATTTTTGAGTAATAATCAACTGGATCTTATTAGCAGCCATCGGCCAGCTATTCCTTGCATCCGGTATCAAATCACCTGTATAATAAGAAGCACCCGAACCGGCGCCATCCACCCTGTCAAACATATAAGTGAAAGATTGGCTCATCGCGCTTTCAAAGATGGTCTGGGCATTACCGGTAAACCAACCTCTTTGTACCGCTTCCGCCTGCAGGAATAAAGATTCAAAATCTGAAATGATGGGTTGATCAAAGGTCGGAGACCTGTAAACAGAACCCCCTATACTCGCATTATCCAGGTTGTCTGAATAGGTCAAAGAACCGGTTCCCTGGGATCCCATTTCGTTGCCACGGAACAGCCAGCCGAAGATGGAACCAACACCAGAACCTCCACCTACCGGTTTTTCCATATAAAATACCCGGTCGTCCTGCTGGCTCGTATAAAAGTTTACAGCATAAGTAGCCGCCTTAAAGAAATCGTTATTACCTGTCTTGGTTCCGGCAGCATTGTACCCAAAACTAGCCCAGTAAGGATTTTGCTTTGTGTCAGCATTAATATAGCCCGGGTTTATCAATGCACCTTCACCAGCCTGCAAAAATGAATTCAACCCTGCAGGGAAATCAGCCGCAATTTTGGATGAAATATAAGACGCCCTGTCGGCCCTGCCTGATTGGCGAAGCAGGAGGCGCAACTTGACCGTATTGGCGAATTTTACCCAAAGGTCTTTATTTCCCTTAAACATGATGTCCTGCGTAGCTGTCGGAAATACAGCGCTGGGAATATTGAATTTGGTTATGGCCAAAGTCAGATCAGCATAAATGGCTTCGTAGATCGCCTGGCCATTATCATAGGTAGGCGTTTTGCCTACGGCGCCCTTGAACGCTGCAGTGTAAGGGGCATTATTATACAAGTCAACTACATATCCCATTAACAAGGATTTCATAGTTCTGCCGATACCCTCTAAAGCGGGGTTGTTTTGCGCAACAGCAAAATCAATGATCTTTTGGTAATCAAAAGCAACTGCATACAGGTTGGTCCAGGCACCTGCTGCAAACGTTGTAGTAAACTTATAGTCACGGCTATCCTGGTTCACGGCATAGTTAGGACTGTACGCCCACTGGTCCATCCAAACGTTAACTGTCGCCAGATTGGGGTCTACCATTATATTCGCCGTTCTTACTTCCGCTGCCGCAACAAGGGAAGCAGCAGGTACCGAGGAAGGGTTATTAGGGTTCTCATTGAGATCCAGGTATCCCTTTTTACAACCTGCCATCGCAGTACCTATCGTCGCTATGATTAAAATATATTTCTTCATAATATTCAATTATTTGTTTTTAGAATGTCAGGTTTAAGCTTAAGCCATATTTCCTGGTAGAAGGAGTTTGCCCGTTGGTAGTAATACCGATACCATTACCCGTTGTATTGGCGAACTCAGGATCTGTCCACTGGTTTTCCTTCACCGTAAATATGAACAGGTCGCGGCCTACCAATGATAAATTAGCAGCTTTTATGATCTTTGTTTTGCGCAATAAGCTGGTAGGAAAATCATACCCGATAGCGACTTCCCTGATCTTCCAAAAATCAGCGCTGGTGACGTAGTTGGAACCCACCTGGTTGTAAATATTTCCAAAGAAATTCCAGGCATCCGTATTGGTTACCCTGTCTGTATTGGCGACATATTTTCCGCTGTTATCCAGGTAAGAAGAATTAGGAATTACAAATTTTTCACGGTTGAAACGGGTACTGTTTTGCGATACCCCGGTGAAATCAAGATCGGTGCCGATGGCATTCAGAATAACTGCACCGCCCCTGTATTCAGCGACTGCGCTGAAAGTAAAGTTTTTCCAGGTAAGTGATGTGTTTACTCCTAAACGTGTTGGCGGCTGAGTAGTCCCGAATCCTTTTACATTAGGATCCCTGGTGGGCAATCCCTGGCCGTCTACAACGATTCTTCCCTGGGGATCTCTCACCCAATCGGTAGTTTGCAAATAAGGGTAAGGCATACCTGTAATGGCATATATACCACCACCGCCAAATCCACCACCAGTAAGCTGCTGGCTTGTAGTAGTCGGATCAATAGCAAGGACCTCATTTTTAATATAAGAATAATTAACGCCGGCTCTCCAGGCAAGAGTCCTGGTTTGAATAATGGTTCCTTTTACATCTGCTTCAAATCCCCTGTTCTGTACTTCACCGATGTTCAACAAAGCCGTTGAGCGACCAGCAGCACTGGAAATGCTTAAAGCCAATGTCTGGTTAGTCGTATTCTGCTGGAACACGGCAAAGTCTGTCAATAAACGGTTTTTAAGCCAGGCCAGCTCTAAACCTACTTCTTTCTCAACTGTAAACTCAGGTTTGATATCCGGGTTAGCAAATTGTCCGCTGGCAATATAAGATGAAATACTACCGGAAGCGTTAGAGAACGGGAAACCAGAAGGAGATGCGAAAACATCACGTGTTCCGTAAGTACCAACATTGATCTGGCCAACTTTAGCATAAGAAACACGGAGTTTACCTGCAGTCAATGGCTTAAAGCTCTTTAAGCCCGGAATGGCATCTGTAAAGACGAATGCGATATCACCTGCGGGATAAAGGAAGCTCCTGTTGCTCTTTTCCAGTCTTGAATCCCAGTCATTTCTCAAACTTGCATGCCCGAACAAATAATTATTGAACCCGACGGTAAGGTCACCAAATACACCTACAGATCTTCTTTTGGTATCCGCATTGTAAGAAAGCGGCGTACCTATAGCATAAGATGGGCCCCAAACAGTAATATCATCATACGAATTTATATTTCCCGTATTAGGATCGTATCCTACATCTTTCTGGTTGGTCGTTATTTGATAAACAGAATTGCCAAGAAGCAATCTTGTATTGAATTTCTTAAAAGTCTTATGTATATCAATAAGGGCGTCTCCCTGCAAGCGTGTGTTACTGGAACTTTCACGATATCCTGTCTGTGTAACCCCCGGGTAATTGGATGTTTTATAACCACCGGAAGCTGGATAAATATCAAAGCCATTATCCGCATAGGCTTTTGCCCAGCTTTCATAATGAATACTGTTCCTGTGATACTGGAACTTATCAAAAACAGCGCTATAACTAACATTATAGGAAAGCGAAAGCCAGCTTAAGGGCCGAAAATCAAGTTTAAGTCCTGATATAACATTATCCCTGAGATCGTTTAGACGTGAATTGTGAATTGTCCACCAGGGGTTGCCGTAATAAGCATTAAAATAACCCGATGGCGTGGCAAATGGATTATTTTGAGTATCCTCCAATTTTGTTAAGGGCACATGAGCGGGAGCATTCAGTACAGACCAATACACGGAACGATCCTGGTTTACGTCCGGGCCTACCACATCATAAGTGGATCGAACATAGTTAACATTAAAATTAATGCTCACTTTACGAATATCCTTCGATGCATTAAACCGAACGGAATTCCTGTCGGCTTTATCACCCGGTACTGTTCCTGTTCTTTTCATATTACCGGCAGATACATAGAATTGTCCGCCTGATGCGTCGCCGGTAGAGAAGGATATATCGTTTTGATAAGTCATCGCATTATCAAAGAATTTCTTTTTTTCATTGGGCAAAGCCGAATATGGCACCATCATGGCTGTATCATAAAAAGTACCATCCGCGTTGAAAATACGAACGGGGTCTCCGAGTGGTACCATATGTCCATCATAACGCGGGCCATAGCTCTGGTTCTCATAAGGCATATAGCTGGAGTGCCCCTGCGCATCTAAACCCTCACCACCGTAGGAACCAAACTCATTTTGCAGTTTAGGCATCAATGAAATGGTTTCCATTGTAGCGCTGCTCGTAAAATTAATTACCGGGTTGCTGCGGCTGCCTTTCTTAGTAGTAATAATGATAGCGCCGTTGGTAGCTTCATTTCCATATATAGCGGTGGAAGAAGCGCCTTTCAGAACGTTTACACTTTCCACGTCATTGGGGTCAAGCTGGTTTAAATAACCGATTCCAAGTATTGCACCGTCTACAACCAGGATCGGCTGGTTATTACCAGATATAGACCGGTTACCTCTCAGCGTAATACGTACATCGTTCGTTACACTGGAGTTAGGTGCTTGAATCAACAAACCCGCCACTTTACCGGTAAGAGCGCTACCAATATTGGAAGCTTTACCGGTGGTCAGTTCTTTGGCGCCAACCGTAGTAGTCGAAAATCCAAGTTCCTTTTTTTGCTTTTTAACACCTAAAGCTGTTGTAACCAATACTTCCTGCAATTCGCCAGACTTGGTAGCAAGTGAAAAGATTTGAAGAGTTGTACTGGCTGCCGGCGTTACTGTAGTTTCAGTAAAGCCTGTTGCAGAAATTGTCAGTTTGGAGCCTTCTTTGATTTTGATTGTAAAATTTCCTGATGCGTCAGCCTTTGTACCATTCCTGGTTCCGGCTTCAAGGATTGTAGCAAAGGGAATAACATCTCCTTTGTCATCTCTGACCTGCCCGGTGATCGTACGGGTTTGGCCAAAAGCCAATGCTGACAGCAGCATCAGCACTGTACACAGTGATGCGACTTTTCTCATGTGAGCGTTAATTTAGTTATTAATAATGTGAACGAAACCTTTAATTCAAGAGGTAAGGACCTCCTTGGAGACACCCCAACCCCACCAAATGCTGCCGGCAAGATAAAGAAATTTTTAACAAAATGTTATTTCACCAAAAAAATCCGGATGAGCCGTAAGCCCTCTTTTTGAATAGACTACAAAGATTCAGTGAATAAAAAAAGGCTGCCGGTTGGCAGCCTTGAATAAATGACATTTCCTGTACTTAAAATTTATCAAACCACAATTTAGTATTGACCAGGTCGCCGCCAATAGCCGTTGCTGCAGCATTATAATTCGTTCCGTTTACGTTCTGCTCATTAACGGGATAAGGAAAACGAAGGGGAATAGCTGAAAGAGCATCCACTGCAGGCGCCAGTTGAGGATAATCGAGCCTTCTCCATACAATCCAGGCATCCCAACCGCGATTATACAAGCCAAGCCATTCCTGGATCCCTATCTTTTGTTTATAAGTGCCTGCCGCCGTGGCGTAATTAACAGAAGGCTGGGCCAGGTATGCAGTCGCGTCTCCCGCTGTACCTCCCCAATATTCAATAGAAGCTGTAATGGCATTCGCATAATGAGTAGCGGCCGTGGCTCCTACTGAATATCCTCTTGCTGACGCTTCTGCCAATAAGAATT
The DNA here is from genome assembly GCA_030706685.1 of Bacteroidota bacterium. Taxonomy (GTDB): domain Bacteria; phylum Bacteroidota; class Bacteroidia; order Chitinophagales; family Chitinophagaceae; genus VBAT01. The sequence goes on along the minus strand of JAUZOA010000068.1, from coordinate 15,449 downwards.
CCACTTCAGAATAATCCATAAATAAAGCAGGAAAATCAGGCGCTGTTATGGCAACAGCCGGCTTGGAAAAAGTAGCATAGTTGCTGCTGGCTCCCGGATCTCCACCGGAATAACCATTATTTGCATCCAGGGTAAAATAGGCGGGCATTCTCGGATCGTTCAGCCCCATCATTGTATTGATGATCGTGCTGTTGGCCACAAAATCCTTACGGCCGCTTTGTACCAGGTCAACCCAGATAGGATTTGTATTGGGCGGTGATGACAGGTAACCGAATTCGGCATTATCACTATTAGATGTGAATACACCTGCGGTAACAGCAGCTTCCGCTGCAGTCTTGGCAGTAGCATTATCATCGTCGGCAATAGTAAGCGCCATTTTCAATTTGAAAGAGTTGGCGAATTTTTTCCATTTAGCCACATCTCCTCCATAAAGAATATCGGCATCTCCAAAACTTGCATTGGCGGTATTCATATTTCCAATATCCGTGTTAAGACGGACAAGCAGGTTATTATACACCGTTTTGGCATCATCAAATTTCGGGAAGGGCTTATTGATGTCCAGCGCTTCGGTGTATGGAATGTTTCCATACGATGTAACCAGGTAATAAAAGGCCATTACCTGCATGAGGTCGGCGATTGCCAGTTCATTCTTCTGTATATTGGGGTCGGTTACGTCTTTAGGAATTAAATTTTTGGCTTCCTGCAGATCGCGCAATACACTGCTGTATAAGGAATTCCACATGGCATCATTGATGTCTCTTGTAGCAATGTCATAATTGCTCTCATCCGTATAAGTAGTCTCCTCCCAGTATTGAACAATCAGCCTGAAAATATTCAAATTCACATTGGCTGATGTAAGCGTGTTAATCAGGGTATGCTGCGCATTGGTAAAAAAGGCATACGACGGAGCAGTGGATGGATTCTTGGGATCCACATTCAGGGTAGTAAGATCTTTCTTACAGGAAGTAACTCCCAGCATCGCAAATCCCGCCAGAATTATTATTATTTTTTTCATAGTCTCTTTATTTAGTGGTTAAAACCTGAATTTAATATTGAAAGCAAAGGTCCTGGTAGTAGGATAAGCCCCGCTCTGGTATCCCTGCAGGTTACCGGAACTGATCGTTTCTTCAGGATCTGCATAAGGAAGATTTTTATGAATGATCCAGAGGTTTCTGCCGATCAATGAAAAATCAATTCCTTTAAACGGCCTGATATGCGCTATCATTTCTTTAGGCAAAGAATAGGTAAGAATGGCTTCCCTTAATTTAACATAGCTGGCATCATACACAAACCAGGCAGCCGGGTTATAGCGGTAGCCATAAGTGCCGAAGTTGACATTGCTTACCCGGATATCATTGGGCTTGCCGTCAGACTGCTTTACTCCGTCTAAAATAATTCCGCCTCCGTTCGCAATAGTATTGCGGGAAGGGTTACCCTTATCGTTCACACCTGCTGTCTCAGGATAAAGACCTGTTGCCAATCCATAATAAAGATCGAGCGAAAATACATCACCACCCTGTCTTGTATCAATCAGGAAGCTCAGTGAGAAGTTCTTATACTTTAATGTATTGTTGATGCTTCCGATCCAGTCAGGATTAGGATCGCCAATTACTTCATTGGAAGTAGTAGAGATCAGGTAACGCCCATTGGCGCCAACGGTTCTTTGTCCGTTGGTATAAACAAAGTTCGATCCGCGAATGGTACCAAAAGGCTGGTTCAAAGTTGCGTTCAGGGATACACCACCCTGGAAAGTAGCTAAGGTGATATTATCTGATCCTTCAAATAACTTAACGACCTTATTCCTGTTGCGTGACCAGTTCACATTTACATCCCAGGAGAAATCATGGTTTTTAACCGGGGTGCCGTAAAGTGAAAGTTCTACTCCTTTATTATTGACAGTAGCGGCATTCAGGAATTTAGAATTATAACCTGTAGCTGTTGAAACGATAACCGGCAGAATCTGGTCAAATGACTTTGCACTATAATAGCTTATATCAAAACCCAGGCGGCTTTTAAAAAATGACATTTCCAGCCCTATTTCACTGCTCTTTGTACGCTCAGGTCTCAGGTTAGGATTATTCTTGGTACCCGTAACGGATGATTGAGGATTTCCATTAAAAGGAGGAACAACCGCATATACATCATTCACGCTGAATATCGGGGCATCATTACCCACTTCCGCATAGTTGGCTCTCAGCTTACCATAAGATAGCCAGGTAACAGCCGGCAACAATTTAGAGAATACAAATCCGCCCGAAACGGAAGGATAATAATAGGCGTTATTCCCTTTGGGTAAAGTAGAAGACGCATCTCTTCTTAATGTTCCGTCAAGCGTTACCATATCTCTCCAGGAAAAAGTTGCTCCGGCAAATACACCCACTACTTCGCGGATACCATCAAATTCAACCGGGGCATTTGGCGTATTCAGTGAGTTGGAAAGCGCATAAATTTCGGGAACGATCAGGCCGCCGTTTGTTACCGCGAACAGGCTTGAATTGTGTTGCCGGCGGATATTGCTGCCAAGTAGTCCCTTAAAGCTTATATCGCTGGTGATACTTTTATCAAAGTTCAGCAATAAGTCATAATTCGTTTCGCGATAAGAATGATTGAATCTTGAATAAGAAGAAGTGGTTACACTTCCTACCGCCTGTCTCTCTTCCTGTAATTCGTCATAGGAATCGAGGGAGATTCTTCCAAGAACACTCACCCATTTGGTCAATTTATAATTGGCATATACATTTCCAAAATAACGGTTGCGTCCGTCTGTTTCATAATTTTCATAACGGGAGAAATAGACATTGTCCCAGTAAATAGGCGTAAGATCTGTCGGATCGGCCCAGTTCCAGGTAACATTTTTTCCTGTGCGGAAATACGCGTCCTTTTGTTCTTTCAAGTCCACGTTCATTTCCCACCATTGACGGAAATTGGTCATCATATTCTTGTCGTCATATCCCGTTCCGTACCGGCCTTTGCCCTGGATATCGGAAAAATTTAATGTAGACCCTACCGTTAATTTATCGGTGACGTTCAACGTACCATTGAAGTTGACAAGATTCTTATCAACACTGCTGTTGGGCAGAATACCTTTATCGCCATTCCTGGTATATCCAAGCTTGAACGTGCCTTTGTCAGAACCACCTTCCACAAAGACGCTTTCATTGTACGATACCGGTTTTTCGAAAAATGTAGTGGGATCATTGGCAGCCGCCACCCAGGGTGTTGCTTTACCATAATTGGGTGAAGTAGGATCAAACGAATACCATTGGTAAACCATCAGGCTGGGATCAAACACATGACCATAAGAAGCATCCTCACTCATGGGCACTACCAGGGCGCTGTTTGGAGAACCATTATTTACAAATCCGGCTGATGGGTCACGGTAAAGAAAATTACCGCTTGGATCTTCATAATATAGTCCATAACCTCCCCCATATTGTTTTTGGTATTTGGCGAATGTTGACTTATCAATAGCTCCGAGACTAACCCCTGTATTGAAAGTGATTCCCAAACCTTTTGAACCTTTCTTAGTAGTAACCAGGATTACGCCATTGGCGCCCTGGGAGCCATATAAGGCACTGGCTGCTGCGCCTTTTAATACGGTGATAGATTCAATATCATCGGGGTTGATATCGGCAGCGGCATTACCATAATCATAGCCTCCTCTCCCGGTTCTTTGATTGGCCGTATTGGTATTGGCGTTATTGTAAGGAACGCCATCTATTACAAATAATGCCTGGTTATCTCCTGTAATTGACTTAAATCCCCGGATAACCGCATTGGTAGAGCCACCCAGCGTATTGGTCTGTTTAATATCAAGACCGGAAATTTTACCTTCCAGGCCATTGAGAAAATTAGAAGTCCTTGTTTTGGATATTTCATCCCCGTTGATTTGCTGGGCGGCATAAGGGACCTGGTTCCGTGAACGGCGGATACCCAGTGCCGTGACAACTACTTCCTGGAGATTTCCCTGCGATTGCAGGGTTACAACAAGTGTCGTTTGAGTGCCGATCTTTATTTCCTGCTCTATAAAGCTGGTAGAAGTGATGACCAGGATCTGACCCGGCTTAACATCAATTTTGAAATTACCGGAAGCATCGGCAGCTAACCCGGTGTTCGTTCCTTTAATTGTTATGTTGGCAAATGGAACAGGATCTCCCTTACTGTCTTTGATCTGTCCGGTAATAGTGCGGGTCTGGGCGAATGCAAATGCATAGCAAAGCATTAGCACTGCCAGCAATGAGGCATGCTTTCTCATGTGATTTTCGGTTTAGTGTTTACGTAATAAGAATCATCAATAAAAAAATTGTTCTCCGGGTAACGGAAAAACGAGTCGCAGTACTAGAAGCCGGTTTTTGTGCAGAAGTCGTTTTCGACTGGTCTTAGGTGGGTCACCAGTCATCAACTTAATGCAATTTGTAAGTTTTGGTAAAAGTTGAGACAACCAAAGTTTTAAAATTGCTGCGGCAAGATTCAGCTTTTTTTAGTAAAATCCAAGTAAGTATTCAAATAATTATAGTGCAACTCATAACTAAAATAAATACCGGGCCTGGAATTTTATCTCTGATTTTTTATTCCCTGCAATTTCATCTAACCCTGATCCAATACTGGTTTTATCACTATAAATAGTTATTGACCACCGGCACCACAGGGAAATTTTTTTTGTAATATCATCATTAAAAACAATATAATACCGGTAACCCTTATCAAAAAAAACCGGTATCGAAAAACTGTATAGTACATCGTTTTCATAAGTATAAATGCGTGAATTGTAGCTGTCTGCTTCAAAATATTGCACTCGCGTAATAAAGGAATAAGGTTTCAATAAGGGGTTATACATTACATCTAACCATGTAAGAAATCCCTTTTCACTATTATAACTATTTTTATTATACCAGGTCAACTCCAACCGGCTACGAAAGGTTATTACTTTGTTTATCTTATAACTTAACTGCATCCTCCAGTTTTGCCGGGGCAATTGAACAAGATAATTCGTAACTATCGTTCCCGTCTCGCCGGGAGGCAGGTTGATCATTTGATTCCCTTGTTTGGCCTCATTCCTGTATTTTATATATATCTCTGCTTGTTTAGACGGGCTGCAAGTCATTTGTAGAAGAAAATCTCTTCCATAACTTGGCGCGTCCACTCCATATTTTAACCAGGGGAACCGGTATACATCCGCATAGGCATCCAGGCGCCAGTTGTCCGCCGGGCGAATAGTTATGCCGGCATAGATACCGTTTTCATTGGACGGAGATGCGTTTTCAGTAAATGCATTCGCATTGATAGCCTGGTATTCCTTATCAATATGCCGGTGCAATAAGGAAAGATCAATCCGCGGATCAACACTTACCAGCATTCCATTAATAAATGCTTTATGAAAATTTTTATCTAAAGCGGCTTCGCCAAAAAAATGAGTGTTCTTACAGGTATAACTATAATCAGCGCTCAGGTTCCGCCATTTATTGCCGCTTAATGCAAATAAATTATAGGGCTCATCCCTTTTATTAACCGGTGAAGAAAAATCATAATGAATACCATTGACAGCGATATGCCAATTGCCCGTACTATATTTTATAGTACCACCCAACGCGGTTTGCCGCAAATTATTCCGGTTGGCTATTTCTCCCGGTGTCCGGTTATACCCCGAAGTGAGAAAAGAAGAAATAAAATCTTCCTTGCTTGCTGTATCAGCGGTAAGGTTGGCGCTGATCTTCCGGATGGAAATAAAAGCTGTCGCTTCGATCCTGTTTTTTTTAATTGTAATGCCCATGCCCCGGTGAAAATTAAATTCCCCGGCTGAATTGTAAGGTTGTAATACAGGGGATTGCCGTTTGATATTCATGATATCGGCGCTTTTATTAAAAGCGAGGCTTTGCCATTGTACCAGGCCCTGCCCCATATTGACTGTAAAATCCCCGATGGCCAAAGATTGCAGGCTCCCGGTTTTTCGTGCGAAAAGATGAAAGGAATAAAAATCAAACCCATTTCTTTGCGCGCCTTTAAAAAATTGTTCTCCCGCATCCTTGTCCCCGGTTATTCCAAACTGCAATAAATTTTTATAAGCATACCGGTAACGGAAAAATATCCGTTGCGGTGAACCGGCATATTTTGTACCCGGGGTGCTGTGATCGAAGCCATTCGATTTTTCCAATACCTGTGAAATACGGAATAATAAACTATGTTCGCCGGCTTTCATCCGGTGACCAAAATCCTCCTTTACAGAAACGGGTGATCCAATGGTTATAAAAGGAAGCAGTTTGCGGATTGTATTTAGGTCCCATGCAGGAACAGCCTGTAGTTCATATATGTTAATTAATTTTCCCAGCAACCTGCGATAAGAAATAAGGCTCTCAATCTGCAGGTCAGTAAGAATACGCAGATCTTTTAATTCAGTTGCTTCGGCGGTATTAAGGTCTACAGGGTTTTTGCGAAACTGTTCTAACTGTTGCCAATACGAATCATCTTCAGGCTCTGCCTGGTTCACCTCAGTAAGATTTTCCAACTGCTGTTCTGTAGCCGGTGGTAAATCCTGGCCCCAGCTCCCGGGGGGACAAATAAGATCTGCCTGCAGGAAAAAAATCAGTATAATAAACAGCCTGGTCAATTATCGTTTGTTTTTAATTCTCCTTTAGAGCTTAAGGATATTAGTAAAAGAAGACCGGGTGTTATTCCAAGTAGCGGGTGATAGCTGCTGGTGATATCGAGCCGGAAAGATTTCCATAATAATCCTGCACCCAGCCATACCGACGATGTAGCTGATGATATACCGGCCCTTGCCAATAATTGCGGAATCAACTTGTATTGTATCCCCGCGTTTACATTTACCGGTTGATCTTCTTCTTTTATTATCTCAGTGCCGAAAAAAAATTTATCCGAAGCATCATAACCAAATCCCGCTGTATACAGCATTGGCAGTTTTTCCTGGTGATCTTTACCCAATTTTCCTCCTGCCGGATTATTGATATGAAAACCCACATGCAGTTTTTCTGTAAGATGGAATATAACTCCTGCTTCAGCACTGATAGCCGAAGCATTTCCGTAAGCGGCGATGCGGATGCCATTATAATTAAACTGAACGCCGATATCCGCTTTAGTTCCCAGCTTCCTGGCATAAGCAAGACCGATTTGCGTTTCATTATAATCACTAAACCCGGAATAGCTTGTTTTCAATCCGAAATTTCCGGGATGCCCGGTTATCCCGATCACTGCGTTATATTCATTGAGTTCACTCAGCATAAATCTTCTTTCGGCATATACACCAACAGCGCCGCTTTCCAATTCTGCTAAAGAAGCCTGGTTGGAAGTAAAGGAGAAAACATCCGCATGATGGATACTATAAGCCCCGAACCCGGTATAAGGAGCTGCTACCGGCCCGCGCAGTACCTGGCTTTTTACCGAAATAGCCGGCAAAATGACTAATGATAAAACAAGGACAGCTTTTATTCTCAAACAAAATAATTTAATGGATCCAAGCTAATGCACCATTGTATTAGACTGTATCAGGAAAAACACTGGTAAAAAGTTTTTTTTCCATCCGCGTTCCCAATCTTAAAAGCCAGACAAAAAAACTTTATGTAGGTTTGCGCCATGCAAATATTAGATGGCAAGGTAGCAGCCCAGGCAATCAAAGATGAACTAAAGATCACTGTAGCGCAAAGAGTAATTGAAGGAAAAAAAGTGCCCCACCTGGCAGCCATATTGGTAGGAAATAACGGGGCCAGCGAGACGTATGTAGCAGCCAAAGTAAAAGCTTGCGAAGAAACAGGTTTTAAATCCACGCTTATCCGGCTGGAGCAGGATATTTCAGAAAACAAATTGCTCGAAAAAATTGAAAAGCTGAACAATGACCCCGATGTGGATGGCATATTAGTACAACTGCCCTTGCCAAAACATATCAGCGATAAAAAAGTGATCAACGCTATAGACCCGGACAAAGATGTAGACGGATTTCACCCGGTAAGTGTCGGTAAAATGGTAGAAGGCATTCCGGCATTCATACCCGCTACTCCGTATGGCATTATGCTGCTATTGGAACATTATAAGATAGAAACGAAAGGGAAACATGCGATCGTGCTCGGCCGCAGCAATATCGTGGGAAGGCCTATCAGCATTTTATTGAGTGGTAACAGCAATCCCGGCAACTGTACGGTTACTATTTGTCATTCACAAACAAAAAACATCAAAGAACTCTGCCTGCAGGGCGATATCATTGTCGCCGCTATCGGTATTCCCGGGTTTGTAAAAACAGATATGGTAAAAGATGGCGCTGTAGTGATAGATGTCGGGATCACAAGAATAGAAGATGCTACTAAGAAAAGCGGTTTCCGGTTAAAAGGCGATGTTGATTTTGAAAATGTTTCTCCAAAATGTTCCTGGATAACACCTGTACCGGGCGGCGTGGGCCCCATGACAATAGCCGCGTTGATGAAAAATACGTTCAGATCCTGCGAGATGAGTAATTGAATCAGCAGCGTTATGTTAAGCATACTTTGTCAATTTCCCGCTAAGACACAAAGACCACGAAGTGTTTCCCTTCGTGCGCCTGGTGGCTTTGTGAGAAATAGCCGTAATCTTGCGAACCCGTAAACTTGTGAACCCATAAACTTGTGAACCCGCAAACTTGTGAACTTATCCCAGCAAAATGGTTGACGTTAAAAATACAATAACCGCGCTTCCTGTAATGGAGCATTTCTACACCATCCAGGGTGAAGGATTTCACCAGGGAAAAGCAGCTTATTTTATTCGCCTTGGAGGTTGTGATGTAGGCTGCACCTGGTGTGATGTAAAGGAAAGCTGGGAAGCGGGTAAGCATCCTTTAGTAGAGATTGAAGATCTGCTGTCTGCTATCAAAAAAACTCCGGCGGAAATAGTCGTTATCACAGGAGGAGAGCCCCTGATGTATAATTTAGATCAATGGACAAAGAAGCTTCAACACGCGGGATTAAAAACCAATATCGAAACTTCGGGCGCCTATCCATTAAGCGGTAACTGGGACTGGATCTGTTTATCCCCGAAGAAATTCAAAGCGCCACTACCGGGAATTCTGCCCCGCGCCAATGAACTAAAAGTGGTCGTCTTTAACAAAACTGATTTTGACTGGGCCGAAAAATACGCGGCATTCGTTTCGCCGGAATGTAAATTATATCTCCAGCCTGAATGGGATAAAGCCTCTCAAATGACGCCCCTGATCATTGATTATATTAAAGCCCATCCCAAGTGGGAATTGAGCCTGCAGATACATAAATATATTCATGTGCCATAAACAAATCCGGGTTGACATTTTTTTGAAAGTTATCAACCCGGGTTCTTATCAAATTTTTATATTCTAATCACTCTTTCTCAAATACCCCCTTCCAGGTAACAGCAGCCAAAATACCGCCGAGTAACGGCGCAGCAACGAACAACCATAGCTGGGATAATGCTTTTCCTCCTGCAAAAACAGCAGGCCCGAAACTTCGGGCAGGATTTACTGAAGTGCCTGTAACACGAATAGCTACGAGGTGTATCAGCACCAGTGTTAAACCAATAGCCAAACCTGCCATATTACTATTACCCTGTTTTGAAGTGACAGCAAATATGACAAACAGGAACAGGAAAGTGAAAATGGTTTCAGTGATAAACGCTGAAGTGGTAGAATAACTCCCTCCGTATCCTTCTCCCCATCCGTTGGATCCCAGCGCCCATTCTCCTAAAACATACCCGGGCATTCCTTTTTGAATAAGGTATAATACTGCTGCTGCCGCTACCGCACCGGCAAGTTGTGCAACGATATAACCAGCAGCATCACCCGCTTTCATTTTTCCGGCTACCAGCATGGAAACGGTTATTGCCGGGTTGATATGGCAACCTGATATCGGGCCGATAGCATAAGCCATGACTACTACGGCAAGGCCAAAGGCTAATGAAATACCGAGCAACCCGATACCATCAGGCCCGGTGGATGAAATGCCGGCTACTACGGCTGCGCCGCATCCGAATAGTACTAATGAAAATGTACCGATGAATTCTGCAAAGAACTTTTTCATATACAAGTTGGTTTTAGTGTCGGGGCTGAAAAAGGTGCGGGTTACTTTATGAAAGTTAAGCAAAATAGTTGTACGGCATATCTTTGCATGCATCCCCTGTTGTTTTATAAGCGTCTATCCAAAAGAAAACCAGCCGGGTAAAAGGAATAAAACCCGGATAGTTGCGTTATATGAACTGACAATCCTGATTTCATGAAACACCCTTCCTTCTTTTTATATTTTATATTTTTCATTTTCCATTTTTCATTTTCTTCCGCCCAGCCCTACGACCCCAGTAAAGTGAATAAAAAAGCAGTTCAACTTTATAACCAGGCCATCGAAAGGGCGCAGGATGGTAATCTTACCCTGGCAGCCGGTCTTTTTTTAAAATGTATCGAAACGGATAATAAATATGTGGATGCTTACCTGGCCCTGGCAAGCGTATATGGCAAACTAAATGTGTATAAAAGCAGTGTTGAATATTATGAAAAAGCTTTTGCCATAGATACAGATTATACGATTGAATTTAAACTCTCTTACTCTATTCAATTGGCGGGACTGGGTGAATTTGAAAAAGCATTGAAGGCCGTTAACGAATTGCTGGATAAAAAGCCTCCCAAAAATGATAAATCGATGAAGGCCTGCCTGTACCGCAAGCGTTGCTATGAATTCGCAGTGGACTATGCAAAAAAGAATGCCGGGGCCAACTATGTCTTTGCTCCCAAAAACCTGGGAAGCGCTATCAACACTGCCGAATCCGAATATTTTCCTTCGCTCAGTATTGACGGTAAGGAGTTGGTTTTTACAAGAAGAATAAACGAGATTAACGAAGATTTTTATTCCAGTAAATTAAATGATGCCGGTGAATGGGAAAAAGCTAAGCCCATGGAAGGGAATATTAATACTCCCGGCAACGAAGCTGCCCAGAATATTTCCCAGGACGGTCAATGGATGGTCTTTACTGCCGATAGCCGGCCGGGAGGTTATGGCGACTTCGATCTTTATATTTCTTACCGGACACCCCAGGGCTGGAGCGAACCCTATAATCTTGGCGGTAAAATAAATTCTGACCAATGGGAATCGCAACCCTGTTTATCCCCGGATAAAAGGGACTTGTATTTTGCCAGCCGGAGATTTGGAGGCTATGGAGGCAGTGATATTTATGTATCACACCTGCAGCCCGACGGAAAATGGGGCGAACCGGAAAATTTAGGGCCCGATATCAACTCGCCCGAAGATGAACAATGCCCCTTCATTCATGCAGACAATCAAACATTGTATTTCACCTCTTCCTATTGGCAGGGCTATGGCGATGAGGATATCTTTTATGTTCGGAAAGGGGCCGATGGCAAATGGGGCAAACCCGTAAACCTTGGTTATCCTATCAATACGATCAGCCGCGAAGGCACTTTATTTATTGCGGCTGATGGCAAGACCGCTTACTACGCCAGCGATAAAAGCGATAGCAAGGGTGGCACGGATATCTATAGCTTTGAATTGAGAGAAGATGTGAGGCCACATAAGACATTATGGGTAAAAGGGCAGGTATTTGATAAAAAAACAACCAAAGGTTTGCTCTCCTCCGTTGAACTGGTTGATCTTTCCACCCGGCAACTTATTTCAAAAGTACAGACCGATGATGACGGAAGATACCTGATTACTTTACCCGTAGGAAAAGATTATGCCTTTAATGTGAATCACCCCGGTTATTTATTCTATTCGGATAATTTTTCCCTGAGCCGCAATTCACCCGATTCTTCGTACCAAAAAGATATTCCTTTGCAACCGCTGGAAGTGAACGCGACTATCGTTCTCAACAATATATTCTTTGCGGTAAATAAATTTGACCTGGAAACTGTATCCCAGGTAGAGTTGGATAAACTGGTTCAGTTGTTGAAAGATAACCCCACGCTCAAAATCATGATTGGCGGGCATACAGATAATGTTGGTAAACCGGCAGATAACCTTACTTTGTCCAATAACCGGGCAAAAGCTGTTGTCAATTATCTTGTCGAAAAAGGCATTGCTTTGCAAAGACTGTCAGCAAAGGGATTCGGTGAAACACAGCCGGTAGCCGATAATAAAACCGAAGAAGGAAGGGCAAAAAACCGCCGGACAGAGTTGAAAATAGTGGCCCGGTAACCTTTTGTATTTTTATTCCTGAGATTTTATTTCTTTATTTTTATTTCTCTCTGCAGTGAGAAATGAATAAAGAACTATTATACAGGATCGCGCTTACCCTGATCCCCCATATCGGCCCCGTACAGGCAAAAATATTATTACAACAATTCGAACCGGAAGAAATTTTCAGGGCCAAAAAATCATCGTTGGAGAAAATAGAAGGCATTGGCAGCATCCGGGCGAACAGTATCCACCATTTTGACGATTTCAAAACAGCGGAAGAAGAAATGGCTTTCATCAAAAAATATACCGTCAGGCCCGTTTTTATAACCGACAAAGAATATCCTCAACGATTGCTGAATTGTTATGACTCTCCCACTCTCTTATATTTCAAAGGCGAAGCCGATCTCAATGCTTCAAAAATAATTGCTGTCGTTGGCACCAGGAATCATACGGAGTATGGAAGACAGTTGACTGAAAAATTAATAAACGACCTGCTTGGCTTAAATATTATGGTCCTGAGCGGGCTTGCTTATGGCATTGATGGCATCGCCCACAAAGCCGCCATTAAAAATAATATTTCAACCATTGGCGTATTGGCGCATGGCCTCGACCTGGTATATCCTCCGCAGCACACGGGACTGGCAAAAGATATGATCCGGCAAAACGGGGGCCTGCTCACTGAATTCAGAAGTAAAACAAATCCCGATAAACATAATTTTCCTGCACGCAACCGGGTGGTAGCCGGCATGAGCGACGCGGTAATCGTCGTAGAGACAGGAGTAAAAGGAGGAAGCATGATCACTGCAGAACTGGCAAACGGTTATAATAAAGATGTGTTTGCTTTTCCCGGAAGAGTAACCGACAGTAAAAGCGGCGGCTGTAATTATCTTATTAAAAACAATAAAGCAGTTTTACTCACGGAAGCCGGCGAACTGCTTGAATTAATGAACTGGAAGGAGACCCCCCGCCAGGCCCGGGGCAAAAAGCAAAAAGAATTGTTTATTGAACTAAGCGCAGATGAAAAGATCATCGTGAGCATTCTCAAAGAAAAAGAAACAGTCCATATTGATGAGATCAACCTGAGAAGCGGGTTAAGCAGCAGCGCGACAGCCGCCGCTATATTGAACCTTGAATTGCAGAATATAGTCTTTAGTCATCCCGGTAAAAGATATTCTCTTCAATAACACTCTATTTCTGACCCGGGAAATATATCCATTTCATTTCACGGAAAGAACCCGGGTTGGCAAAGTGGCAAAAACTCTCTGTATTCGTAGTGTTTCTTTGCCCCACCGTTGAAGGGTTGAAATAACCTTTCATACTAAAACACTACCCTGTCCTGTCTTGTATTGCGATCTTATTTTTTTTACCGAATTTCGGTGATTCACCGGATCGCCTTTTATGCGCACCTAATGCTAACTTATGAGGGTTAAATACAGCTTATTTTTATTAATTATTCTTTTGTCCGGCATTGTAAAAGGTCATACGCAAAATTGTCCTACCCTCGGTCAAAACCCCACTTCTTCTTTTCCTGTTTGCGGCACGGCTACCTTTACACAAACTTCTGTTCCCATTTGTGCAGGATCTCCTATTCCCGGCCCCTGCGGCGCAGGGCTCGCTGATAAAAATCCTTTCTGGTATCATTTTACCTGTTATATCGGCGGCACTCTTGGATTCCTGATCACGCCCAATAATCTCGGAGATGATTATGACTGGCAATTATTTGATGTTACCGGGCGTAATCCCAATGATGTCTATACTGATGCAAGTTTATTCGTTGCCTGCAACTGGTCAGGTTTTTCTGGTATCACTGGCGCGTCCAATGCCGGAACAAGTCTTATTAATTGCGCCGGCAATTTCCCCATATTCAGCAGTATGCCTACGCTGATTGTTGGGCATGATTATCTCCTAATGATCAGTCACTATACCGATACGCAAAGCGGTTACCAACTCTCTTTCACAGGTGGCACAGCAGGCATTACCGATCCTGCCAATCCCATTCCTAAAATGAGTTCAGCAGGCGCCAACTGCGATGGCACACAAATAACCATCTATCTTAGTAAACCTGTTAAATGCAGTTCCCTGGCTTTAGATGGAAGCGATTTTATTATTTCGCCTGCCGCTACTATCTCATCCGTGCTTGGTTATGGCTGCAACACAAGTTTTGAAATGGATTCGGTTCTATTAACCTTAAATGGACCATTGGCTCCCGGGAATTATACGGTAACTGCAGCAAATGGATCGGATGGCAATACCTTACTCGATAATTGCGACAGGGCTATTTCGGTAGGAAATGATGCGGCATTTACAATAAATCCGCCGGTTCCTTTACCCATGGGTACGATTACACCACCCCCCTGCGCGCCTATTGCTCTTACTTTAACTTTTACGGATCCGATAAAATGTAATTCTGTTGCGGCGAATGGAAGTGATTTCCTGGTTACAGGCCCTTCTGCTGTTACCATTAGTTCCGCTACTGCGGTCAATTGCAACGCCAATGGTGAAACCAATACAATAAATATCCAGCTTTCAGCCCCTATACTGGCCGGTGGAAATTACCAGCTACAGGTGGCCACAGGAACTGATGGCAATACCCTGATCGGGGAATGCAACAGGCGGGTAACGAATGGTGATCTTGCTCCTTTCACGGTAGCCATACAACCTCCTCTCCCGATGGGCACCGTAACACAACCTTCCTGCACCCCTTCTTCCGTTACCTTGACATTCGCCGAGGCTATCAATTGCAATTCCATTGCAGCCAATGGATCTGACTTTATTATTACAGGGCCTTCTGCTGTTACTGTTTCTTCTGCTACCGCCGTCAATTGTACGGCTAACGGAGAAACAACAAGCATTACTCTTCAATTGGCCGCTCCCATCCTTGTTACCGGAACTTACCAGGTGCAAATAGCAACAGGTTCCGATGGAAATACATTAACGGGAAATTGTTTAAGGCAAATAGTTCCTGGTAATATGGCGCCATTCACCCTTCCTGCCCAGCCAGCTATTGCAATGGGAACAATAACGCCGCCACCCTGTACGCCTCAATCAATAACATTGACATTCGCTGACTTGATAAAATGCAATTCCATTGCAGCCAACGGATCTGATTTTGTAGTGACAGGCGCGTCCGGAGTTACGGTTACTTCCGCGGCAGCCGTTAATTGTGATGCCAATGGTGAAACGAATACGATCACCATACAATTCTCAGCTCCCATCTTGGTTACAGGCAATTACCAGGTACAGGTAGCCACAGGAACGGATGGCAATACATTGATTGGCCAATGCGGGCGACTGGTAAATGCAGGCGCCAACGCTGCATTC
>JAUZOA010000067.1 GCA_030706685.1 Bacteroidota bacterium | reverse complement strand
CCTCTGTCACCATAGGCAAGATCGGACGGGATCCACAGGCGCCAATGGCTGCCTTCTTTCATCAGCGGAAGAACTTCCTGCCAGCCTTTAATAAGTGAACGTAAGGGAGCCGTGAAGGGCTGATTCCTTCTGAATGAACTGTCAAATTCCTTCCCATCCAGCAAAGCGCCTTTGTAATGCGCTTTTACAGCATCTTTGACGGAAGGCTGCGCACCATTGCCTTCTTTCAGAACTATGTATTGTATCCCGGAAGCAAGCTCCACTACTCCTTCCTTTTCTTTATTTGCTTTTAAGAAGACTGCACCGGCTTCTTTTTGAGCAGTGATTTTTCCACTCATGAAATCTTTTAATTTATTTTGAATACTCATACTTTATCAAAGCATTTTTCGGCTTTTAAGGGTTCATCGGCAAAAGAAGTAACCGGCAACTTAAGTCACCCCCGCGCCGGGAAGAGGGAGGTCTAGTCTTCTCTCAACGCATGACCCGTCAAATTAATAAATACATCTTCGAGGTTGGCTTTCTTTACTTCTTTAGGTCTTTCAAAACCTGTGGCCACTAATTTATCAATCATCTGGTCGGGAGAATCCAATGCAATGATTTTCCCGGAATCAATGATAGCAACCCTGTCACATAAATATTCCGCTTCATCCATATAATGCGTGGTAATGATAACGGTCGTTCCCCTCGCCCGGATATTTGTTATCAGCTCCCATAAGCTTCTTCTCGCCTGTGGATCCAAACCGGTTGTCGGTTCATCCAAAAAAATTATTCTTGGTTCATTGATCAATGTAGTGGCAACCGAAAAACGTTGTTTTTGTCCGCCGCTCAATTCTTTGAATTTTGCCTTCGCTTTATCTTTCAGGTTCACCATTTCCAGTAATTCCGTGGGGGGTATTTCACGATTGTATAATCCACAGAACAATTCGATCAGTTGCAGGAGATTTAACCCGGGATAATAACCGCTGCTTTGCAACTGGACGCCAATGATCTTCTTTATTTCACCCGGTTCTTTATCAAGGTTCAGCCCGTCAACAATGACTTCACCGCTGGTCTTTTCCCTTAGTGTCTCAATGATCTCAAGTGTTGTTGACTTACCGGCTCCATTCGGGCCAAGCAAACCAAATATCTCACCTTCCTTTACATCAAAAGAAATTCCCTTTACCGCCTGGAAATTCCCGTAGTTCTTGACCAGGTTTTTAACTGAAATAATAGTTTTCCTTTCCATGATGCGGCAATTTACAGCAAAACGGCCTGTTGCAGTAATACCCTGGTAGTTTAATTGGCAAAAACCTGGGTATAATAGATAATTCCATGACGATCTTTTGCAGTTCCAATGCCGATATACCTGTAGTTGCCAAGCAAGTTTCGGCGATGACCCGTTGAATTTTCCCACATGGTCACTGCCTCTTTTCCTGAGCGCGCGCCATAGGCTACATTCTCTCCAAAATTCTTAAAGCCTTTGATCATTTTGCTGGCCTCGTTATACCGCCGGTTAAATCCGCTGTGACCAAATCCCACACGGCCCCTGGCCATATCTTCACTATGCTTTTGGGCCAGCGAGTTAAGATCATCCCGCATGATCAACGTCGTTAATCCTTTTGATTTCCTGAAATTATTAGTGTATTTCAAAACATCGTCTGCAATACCGGCAGCCGGTGGAGGAGAAAAAGATGCAAGACTGCTAAGAATGGTTAAACTTATAAAATAGCTAAATAAGAAGTTTGTTTTCATTACCGTCAAAATGAGTTTTACTATAGCCAAAATTTATACCAAATAATAGCCTATATCCGGTATACCTGTCGCACAATGATAGCCATCCTGCCGTTATATCGCCGCTATATAACCACTATATCACTGCTATATGGTCAGGTCGGGTTCTCGTCAGGGTCAGGTGGAGATCAGGTCAGCGTCAGGTACTCGTCCCGCCACGATCAGGTCGGGGTTACGGCTTTTTCCGCCAATAGTTTTTAAACAAAAGTTGAATTATTCCTTATTCTAAAAATACAAAAAGATAACAAAAATCGAAGATGCCGGCCGTTAAAATCATAGCAATAGTTCCATTCTTACATCAGCCGTTTCAAAAGGTGAATCATGCAGGGCGACATGCCTGAATCCATATTTTGAGTATAAGCCGATCGCTGTCTGCAATTGGTGATTCGAGAACAACGTAAGCTTCTTAGCCCCGATCTCCCTGGCTTTGGCTATGCATCTTTCGATAAGTAACCTGCTGATTCCTTTCCCGCGATAAGCTTCCGTGACAGCCATCTTTGCCAGTTCATACACCCCTTCATGCTCTTTCATCAATGCGGCTGAACCAACGAGCTTTCCGCCGGCTTCCGCTATCCAGATATAACCGCCGCGGTGAAGGATCGTTCCTTCGGGATCATCCAGCACCATCAGGTCATGGCTTTCCGTAAGGTTATAATGATCCAGCCATTCAAGATTCAGTTCTTTGAACCTGGCATGATGCTCTTTGCGGTATGGTATGATTTTTATTTCCACCTGTCAGTTAATTTAATTAAAAAACAGGAGCAAGGTTAAGCAAGATTATTTTATAAAATATGTATCAGAAGGAGCAAGTCAGGGTATATCAGTTTAACTAAAAAAGATCGTTTACGGATATGCTTTTGCCGGTTTCAAACCATGAGGATAATTTCATATCAGTCTTAGCCTTCAAGTTCCTTCTCTAATTCTTCCATCATGTCCTTACTGCCGATAAATAAAGGAGTGCGCTGGTGCAACTCTGTAGGTTGAATATCGAGGATCCTTCTTTTACCATCCGTCGCTTTGCCCCCGGCCACTTCCACAATAAACGCAAATGGATTACATTCATATAATAAACGCAGCTTGCCCTTCGGCTTATCAATAGTGCCGGGATACATGAAGATGCCGCCTTTTATCAGGTTGCGGTGTACATCGGCCACCATACTCCCGATATAGCGTTGTGTATAAGGGCCGCCATCGGATTTATTCTTTTTCTGGCATATATTAATATACTTTTTCACTTCTTCACCGTATTGGAAAAAATTACCATGATTTACAGAATAGATCTTTCCTTTGGGCGGGCATTTAATCCCCGGGTGACTCAGGGTAAACTCTCCAATGGACGGATCCAATGTAAATCCATTGACTCCCCGTCTTGTCGCATATACCAGCATGGTGGAAGATCCATATACAATATACCCCGCGGCTACCTGCTGCGTTCCTTTTTGCAGAAAATCATCTTTGGTAGCAATGCTCCCCCTGGAAGATACCCGGCGATATACCCCGAATATAGTCCCGATGGAAACATTCACATCTATATTGCCACTGCCATCCAGCGGGTCAAACAGGCAAACATATTTTGACTTCTTGCTTTCAGTATCATCAAAAGCGATATAATCATCCAGTTCTTCACTGGCTATGCCCGCGCAACTGATACCATGTTTCAGCACACCTGTAAATTGATCATTGGCAAATACATCGAGTTTCTTTACGTCTTCTCCCTGCACGTTCACACTGCCGGCATCGCCAAGAATATCCACCAGCCCGGCTTTATTCACTTCTACATTCACTCGTTTGGCAGCAAGACCGATATCTCTCAGCAAACTGCTCAGTTCACCGGTGGCATTGGGAATATCGCGAAGCTGCTGGATCGTAAATTCATCTAAGGTTAATACTTTGCGGTTGACATTCATACAAGCATGTTAGGTGAAGACAAATGTAAGAGGAAAGTTCAATAGTTTATAAATTCGAAAGTGGGGAAGTATGTTATTTTGAAATTGGAAAGCGGGTCAGTTTGAAATATGTCCACTGAGAACCGCAGAGATAAAGAGCGCCACAGAGAGACTATCATGAATCCTCTGAGATTCTCTGTTTCTCCGCGTTCCTCTGTGGCCCACATAAGTGTTGAAACTGACCCACTACCGAAAAGTGCGCGATATCGTAAATTGACCAGAATATTCCGACTTTTGCAAACTAGCTCGTAAACCTGTCAACCATTAAACTAAGATGAAGGTCTTCAAATTCGGCGGCGCCTCCGTAAATAACACCGAAAGGGTAAAAAATCTCGGTAAAATATTGAAGCGCTATCCCGACGAAAAACTCCTGGTAGTCATTTCCGCCATGGGCAAAACCACCAACGCATTGGAAAAAGTCGCAGAAGCCTTTTTCCAGGGCAAAAAAGAAGAAGCCCTTCAATTGTTTGAGCAGGTAAAACAACAGCACCTGTCAACAGCCAAATACCTGCTGGTCCTTAATTACCTGCCGTGCGCGGTACAGTTAAAAAACTTCTTTACGGAAGCGGAATGGCTATTGCATGATAAGCCTGTCCGCGGATTCGATTACTATTACGACCAGTTGGTCTGTATCGGCGAATTACTTTCCACAGCCCTTATCAGTCACTATTTAAACGAGATAGGTATCGAAAATAAATGGATCGATGTGAGAGATATAATCAGGACAGATGATAATTTCCGCGACGCGAATATCGACTGGGAATTTACGAGGTCAAAAGTTCAAAGTTCCATCGCTCCCCTCTTCAACGATATTCCTATAGTCTTAACACAGGGATTCATCGGGGCTACAGATGAGAACGAAAGCACAACACTTGGAAGAGAAGGAAGCGATTATACGGCGGCTGTTTTTTCCAATATGCTGAACGCGGAAAGCCAGACCATCTGGAAAGACGTGATAAGTGTAATGAATGCGGACCCCAAACAATTTCCCGATGCGCTTCCCATCCATGAACTGAATTATAATGAGGTCATTGAAATGGCCTATTACGGGGCCCAGGTAATTCACCCCAAAACGATCAAACCCCTGCAAAATAAAGGCATCCCGTTGTATGTAAAATGTTTCCTCGATCCTTCCCTTGAAGGAACTGTTATTCATGATAAGGCGCTCAACCATCTTCCTCCCATTATCGTATTGAAAGAAAAACAGGTACTGCTCGAAATGAGTTCAAAGGATTTTTCTTTTGTAGGGGAACACCATGTCGGGCATTTATATCATTTGTTTGAAAAACTGAAAATAAAACCCAACCTCACCCAGAATGGCGCTATTAGTTTTCTTTGTGTTTTGGATGACAGGCCTGAAAAAATTGAAAAACTGGCGCTGGAAGCCTCGGAAATATTTAATGTGACGGTGATGAAGGACTTGTCGCTATTAACGATCCGGCACTACAATAAAGAGATTTTTGAAAAATTAGCAGGAGATAAAAAGATATTGCTTCGCCAGCAAACCCAGGATACCATACAGGTGCTGGTGCAATAATTACCTGCCGGCTACGGGCTCCGGTGTTTCGACAGCAATTGTTTGTACCATTTTCTTGGCTACCGGTTTATCATTCAGGAGCGCCGGCTTCCAGGAGGGCATTTTTTCCAGCCTGTTTATCAGTTCATCAATAAAATCATCATCTTTCGTACCGCGAAGTACATTAAAATTGACCGGCACCCCATCTTTATCCACGATGAATTCCACCTGCACATAGGCTTTCCTGGTTCCCTTTGGTAAATACTCAACCATATCTTTTCCAAGGTTATCAAGATATTTCATAAACGCATCTCCGCCACCGGGATATTGGGGCCATTGATGAACGGATTCAGCAAGATCCGTAATCTTTCTTTCACGATGCTGAACCCGGTCTTTTTTTACTGTCGCCACTTCTTCTTTCACCTCTTTTGTTTTAACACCCGACTCACCATTGATAATATACTCGCCATTATCACTTACCATGATCACCGGCAATTGCTTGTATTTGTCAAAATAATCAAAAGCATCTTCCAGTCTTGCAGCGAATTTTTTGAGCGACTGATCATCCTTGGCCAGGTTATTAAGGTAATTAAGACTCCTGGGCACATTATACCTTACCGGGAAAATATGAACAGGGATATAATCCTGTCCCTGGCTTTTGGCTGTCGTAGCCAGGATATATACTTCATCTATCTGGCTATCGGTAAGAGGGATACAGCCCACTGTAACGCAACTGCCATGAATATAAATGCCACCGCCCGGCCGAAGAGAATCGCTCAATAACTTATCAGAAATATTGGGATAATTTATTCCGAGGGCTAAATAATAATCGCTTTTGGGATTGAATTCATTGATATAATAGAATCCTTCAGGCACCTGGTAATCAGCTTCCATTCTTTTGGGGCCCAGTGTGCCTGCGAGGGCGCAGATCTTATATGTCTTAAACAGTTTAAAAGGCTCGGATATTTCACTTTTTACCCATACTTCCAACTGGCTGTCGTATTTAAAAGACCGCAGGTAGATATAGTTCGCCGGCCATTTGAGTCCTTTATCGGCAAATTGTTTTTGAAGGGTATCTTCCTTGCGCTTGAAAGATTCATCCGCACGGGCAAAGGTCTTTTGGTAGTCGGTAAAATTGGCAAAGGAAGCACCCGAATTCTGAGCAGATGGCTGAGCTATTACTGCACTTGCAAGGCCTACAACCAGGGTTATGGATAAAATCAGGCTTTTCATGCTAAACTCAAACGTTTGGGGTAATGGAGGTATTGTTGGATTTATGTTGCAAATTCTATAATTATCCGTAAAGTTAGCCGGAAAACGATTTCAAAATACAGGAAAGATCAGAAGTCTCGCGGAAACAGCTCAAAAATGGGGATTTTCTTTCGGTCTTTCCGGGTTTCCGAATCCCTATTTCCGTAGTTCCGGCAACAGTTACAGATTCCCCCTTGCTTCCTGCTCCCTTTCAATAGCTTCAAACAGGGCTTTAAAATTTCCTTTTCCAAAGCTTTTTGCCCCTTTTCGCTGAATGATCTCAAAGAATAAAGTGGGCCTGTCTTCTACCGGCTTGGAGAACAATTGTAAAAGATAGCCCTCGTTGTCCCGGTCTACCAGGATACCAAGCTCTTTGAGCGGTTCGAGATCCTCATCTATATGCCCTACCCTGTCTAAAAGATCATCATAATAAGCAGTAGGTACTTTCAGGAACTCAACACCCCGGCTCATCAATTCCCTGACGGTTTTTACGATATTATCGGTAGCCATCGCCACATGCTGAACCCCCTCGCCATTATAAAACTCAAGGTATTCTTCCACCTGTGATTTTTTCTTTCCTTCAGCCGGTTCATTAATGGGAAACTTTACAAAGCCATTCCCGCTGCTCATTACTTTACTCATCAGCGCAGAATATTCCGTAGAGATATCCTCGTCATCAAAGGTTAATATATTCTTGAATCCCATCACTTCTTCATAAAATTTCACCCAGGGATCCATCTGGTTCCAGCCCACATTACCGACACAATGATCTACATACAGCAGCCCTGTGCTTGTTGGCTGAAAATGAGGGTTACTCCATGGCCGGTAGCCGGGCATAAAAGCCCCCCTGTAGTTCTTTCTTTCAATAAATAAATGCACTGTTTCGCCATAGACTTCGATGCCACTCATGACCAGTTCTCCATCCTCGTCTTTTAAAGCGAGGGGCTCCATATAACTTTTTGCGCCGCGTTTCGTTGTTTCTTTCCATGCACTGGCAGCATCATTCACCCGGAGTGATAAAGCTTTTACTCCATCACCATGTTTATAAATATGATCAGCTATCGGGTTACCCGGCCTGATAGGTGTCGTTAAAACCAGGGTCAGCTTGTGTTGCCTGATTGCATAACTGGCTTTATCCTTCATCCCTGTCTCGGGTCCGGCATAAGCCAGGGCCTGGAAACCGAAAGCGCTCATATAATAATGGGCAGCCTGCTTGGCATTACCCACGTATAATTCTACATAATCCGTTCCTTCCAGCGGGAGAAAATCGACAAAACCGGTTTGTTTTACATCCGTCTTAAGTGTTGTTGACATATTAATAAACTTTCACAGTAAAATAATTTGTTATCCCGGAAATCCGTACGTAAGAGAAGCTTTATAGCTCTCCGCATCAGGCGGATTGAGGGGTATCCATCGCCAATGTTTCCATCAGCAGATTGAAGTGCCTGCGATGGTCATTGAATAATTTATGAGGATAATCCGGGCGCATAGAACAGTGTAAAATTAGAAAAAACATTCCATCTATTTACTCATGCGGTTTTTTTATAGCTGTTAGGAGAGCAATTCTTTAATTTCTGAAATTGCCGGTAGAAATAAGCTAAATTATTATACCCGGCTTCAAGACTGATCTTTTGAATCGTATCGCCTGTCTCTTCCAGCAAACTGCAGGCGTGCTCTATTCTTACCTCATTCAATAACTGACTGAAAGTACTGCGCATATTGACCTTCATAAACCGGCACAGGGAAGTTTTGGTCAGGTGAACATGAGCGGCCAGCTCATCAATCGAAATGGCCCGGTGATAGTTCTCCAGCATAAACGCCCGGATCGTTTGTATCCTTTGCAAAGCAGGTCTTGAATGGCTTTCTTTCCTGGGTAGCGCGGCTATCGTTTGCTGTTTAGGGTTCCTGGCCACAGCGTCAATTAAAGCTACAAGAGCGTTAAAACGTCTGACCGCATGCACATTCTTTAAGCGCAGGAGCTGCCGGGATAACTTACTCCCTGTTGATATTTTCACCCCGAGATCTATTTTTTTTATAAAAGGACTAAGGGAATTGAATTCAGGAATATGCAACAGGGGTTCTACCAGTGTTTTCCTGAACTGAACCACCAACAGTTTTGTTTTACTTTCCAGTTTCCGGTTCCTGAAATAGGTATTGACAAACAGGTGCGGAATACTGCTCCCGATAATGTACAGGTCATTTTTTCTAAAATCATCTGAAGCATTCCCGATCATGACCTTCCCTTTTCCTTCCAATATATATACGATTTCAAATTCAGGGTGATAATGATACGGCACATCCAGCCGGTACTTGGTATAGGTTCTTACCTTGATAGCGGATTGACCCGCAATACTGACTTTTTCCAATAATGCTTTCATAATCATTTTGGCAACCGGGCAGACAGCCAGGATAATAGAGTATAGTCGCCCTTTTAAAAATAATGAGAATTTTGCTATATAAATCAAAGAATATGATCCCTAAAGCTTGCCGTCCTCTTTTGGTCCTTCCATTCATCCTCCTCTTAATGGCCTGTCATTCAAAAAAAGAGCAGGAAACAACAGTAAATGATTCCAACGAAGTAATCTATCATATTTTCCTTCGCAGTTTTTATGATTCCGACGGAGATGGAAATGGCGATCTTAAAGGTTTACAGGAAAAATTAGATTACCTGCAGGACCTGGGAATTACCGCTATTTTGGTAACGCCCGTCAATTCTTCGAAATACTATCACAATTATTTCTCCGACGACTTTGAAAAGATAGACCCTGCCTATGGCAACGACCAGTCCTTTAGTGATCTTATGAAAGCTGTACATCAAAAAGGAATGAAGTTCTACCTCGATATGGAGACACAATATATTACAGAAGATCACGCCTGGTGGAAAGATTCCTACAAAAACCCGTCTTCCAAATACAGTAACTATATCGTTTATAACGGTAAGGATAATACGGATCCGGAACCTATCATTTTTAACATGAAAGAGCTGCCCGGGTATAACGGCGTTAAGAGGAAAGTAGCTACTGTCAACCTCAGCAACAAAGATGTCCTCGAATACAATTATACCCTTTTCAAACATTGGATGGATCCCAATAACGATGGGAAATTCGAAGACGGCGTAGATGGCTTTCGTCTCGATCATGCCATGGACGACCTTGACTGGAAAGGGAAATGGACAGGGCTGTTTGAGAAATTCTGGCATCCTTTACTTACAAGGTTGAAACAAATCAATCCCGGGCTGATGATCGTAGCAGAACAGGCCAATTGGGCTGATTATGGCAAAGATTATTTTGAAAAAGCAGGAGTTGACAGGGTATTTGCTTTTAAACTGCAAAATGCTTTTGTATCATTTGATAAACACAAGCTGAGCATAATAATAGATTCAACATTTTCAGCAACCCCTCCTGCCAACCAACAGGTAGTTTTCCTGGAAAATCATGACATGGAGCGCTCCGCATCGAAATTTGGAAAGGATCCCGGCAAAGAAAGAGCCGGCGCTGCATTAAACCTGCTGGTAGGCGGCATTCCTTCGATCTATTATGGACAGGAACTGGGTATGCCGGGCACGGGAGGCTTTGGAAAATTTGGTATGACGGATGCCAATGATATTCCCAGGCGTGAAGCCTTTGAATGGTACAAAGATGATAGCAGTAAAGGAATGGCATTATGGTATAAGAATACAGGACCCTGGTGGGATAGTACCAATCTTAAAGCGAATGACGGCATTTCACTGGAAGAAGAAAAACCTGACACCGCATCGCTATATAATTTCTATAAAACTCTTTTGCGGTTAAGGAAATCACATGAAGCGCTGTCTGAAGGAAAGTACCAGGCAGTTTCAAACAATAATGAACAGGTATTTACTTTTATGAGATATACGAAAAAAGAAAAACTTTTTATCGCTCTTAATTTATCAGCAACAGAACAAAAAGCGGCGACGGATATCAATGGCACAGGCATTCGACAGGAAGCAAAAGCCGTACAGTTGTATCCTGCCGCGAATGCTGAAAAATCATTGTCCGGGGATATTGTCCTCGCTCCCTACGGCGTATATATCTGGAAATTCAATGAATAATAGCTATGCTGATCAACGAACCGCTGGATATAAGTGAAGATTTTTTTCAATGGCAAAATGAATTATTTGTTGCAGGTCATCTGAAAGAATTTGATCCTGGCGGCGGAAAAGGATTATTACAATGGCAATATCACCGGTGGATCAATGACCGCGCGTTCAATACCGGCGGCAGGCATTTAAAAAAAACAGAGCAAAGAGAGGAATTCTGGCGGGAACAGGAAGTGAACCCGGTCCTGGATTTTTCTGTTTTCTTTATCAGTGAAAACACTATCCGGTTACGGATGAAAACAAAAAAGACCGGGAATAAAAACCAGCCTTCCTTCATGTTGGTCAATGAACCGGTTAATCCGGGTATAGGAAAGATGACGAAGGAGACTAACAGGATCATTTATTCAGGTGCGAAAGGAAGCTTAATTATTCAGCAAGAGCCATGGAAACTGGAAATAGTTGATAACCGGGGCAGACCTGTCATGTCCACCCTTGCGCTTGATTGGCTTGATCAGCCACACCCTAAATCAATTCCCTTTTGTTTTTTAAAAAGAGCTGCAGATGATACGCAAAGTGTGGCGGCATCCTTCGCTTCATCTCCCGGCGAAAAGATCGTTGGCTGCGGGGAATCGTTCACCCCGTTGGATAAATCGGGACAGAAATTAATTTTATACGCCACCGATGCGCAAAGTACGGCCACTAAAAAAATGTACAAGCCCATCCCCTTTTTTCTCAGCAATAAAGGGTATGGCCTGTTTGTACATACTTCCGCGCCTGTAACGATGGATCTTGGTTTTACGCATCGTGGAAGCAATACGATTTATTCAGGAGATGATGAACTGGACCTGTTTATTTTCCTGGGTTCACCCAAAGAAATATTACATGAATACACATCCCTGACAGGACGCAGTCCTCTGCCGCCTCTCTGGTCATTTGGTTTATGGATGAGCCGCTTTACTTACAGGTCAGGAGAGGAAGTAAGAAATATTGCTGCAGGGCTCAGGCAGCACCATATACCCTGCGACGTAATCCATATTGATGCGGGTTGGTTCAATGATGGCATTAATTGCGATTATGAATTTAACCGGCAAAACTTTCATGACCCGGCAGGGATGATGAATGAAGCCAGAGAACATGGGTTTCGTATCTCTCTATGGCAATTACCTTACTTCACTTCTTCCAATAGTTTATTTAAAGAAATAACGGAAAAAGAACTTTGTATCAAGGATCAGCAGGGCAATATTCCGGCAGACGACATTATTCTTGATCTGTCAAATCCCGCTACCATTGAGTGGTACAGGGATAAAATAAGGTCTCTTTTACAACTGGGAGTTTCCGTTATAAAAGGAGACTTTGGGGAAGCCGCCCCCCTGGAAGGGCAATATTATTCCGGGAGAAGCGGGTTTCATGAACACAATCTCTATCCTCTTCGCTATAATAAAATTCTTCATGATATAACTTATGAAACAAAAGGAGAACATATCATCTGGGCAAGAAGCGCATGGGCGGGTTCACAGCGTTATCCCCTTCATTGGGGAGGCGATCCTGAAGTATCAGATATCGGAATGGCAGGAACATTATCAGGCGGGCTTTCATTAGGATTAAGCGGGTTCTCCTTCTGGAGTCACGATATCGGCGGTTTTTTTGCAGCGCCAAAAGAAGAATTATTTCTGCGGTGGGCATTCTTTGGCCTGCTGTCCTCACATAGCCGCGTACATGGTTTTCCTCCGCGGGAACCCTGGGAATTCAGTCCTCTATTCTTAAATACTTTCCGGAATCTCGTTGAGTTGAGGTACAGGCTTATGCCTTACATTTATTCACAGGCTGCATGGAGCAGTGAAAATGGTTTACCCTTATTAAGAGCGCTGGCCATTGAATACCCGCATGATCCCGTTGCATGGACGATAGAAGATCAATATTTTCTTGGCAGTGATATGCTGGTAGCTCCGCTGCTGGAAAATACAAGGTCGAGAATAGTTTATTTGCCCAAAGGAAAATGGATTAATTATTTTAGTCATACGGTTTATGAAGGCAATGCATGGGTAACTATTGATAGTGACGATATTCCGGGAATACTATTGATACGATCCGGCAGCATTATTCCTCATATCGGGCTGGCACAATCAACGGAATGGATGGATTGGAATAAAATTTTCCTGGGAATATATGCCGGGGATGAAAAAGCAACAGGGATCTTTTATGACCCCGCTAAAAAAGAAATGACGCGGTTGACCGCAAACAAAAAGGAAGATGACTGGATACTGGAAAACCGGGATATAAACAGTAAAAGATTTACTTTACAACCTTATAATGAATAAGAAATTCACGGATCATGTGGCCATAGTTACCGGCGCAGGCCAGGGAATTGGCTTTGGCATTGCTAAAGAGCTGAGTTTGCAAGGCACCAAAGTCCTGCTCAATGATATCGAGGAAAAGCTCGTCATGAAAGCCGCTGATGAAATTCAAAAAGCCGGTGGCGTCTGTCTGCCCTTCAGCGGTGATGTAGCCAATGCGGATTTTGTAAAACAATTGGTGGAAGAAGCGGTAAAAAGATTCGGGAAATTAACTATCGCCGTTGCCAATGCAGGCATTACATTATTTGGCGACTTTTTTACCTATACATCCGAACAGTTACAACGGGTAATGAATGTAAACATGGGTGGCACTTTCTTCCTGGCGCAGCAGGCTGCTAATCAAATGAAGCTGCAAAAAGAAAAAGGGACGCTCTTATTCCTGTCTTCCGTAACCGGCCACCAGGCGCATAAAAACTTAGCGGCATACAGTATGACCAAAGCGGCTATTGAAATGCTGGCAAAAAACCTGGTAGTCGAACTGTCGCCATTCGGAATAACCGTAAATGCGATTGCCCCCGGCGCCACATTAACCGAACGTACGCTTCATGATGCTGAATATAAAAAAACATGGGACGCCATAACACCGATGGGGCGTACAGCCGGGATAGACGATATTGTCAATGCTGCTTTATTTTTGGTTTCACCGGCAGCGAGGCATATTACAGGTCAAAGCCTCATCATTGATGGAGGCTGGACATCAGTTAGCCCACCACCTTTTTGAAAAGCGGGCCAGGCAATAATTATTAATTCTTCCCAATGGCTGCCGTCTTAAAGACCCCCTTATCTTTGCGCCATGCAAAAAATAGGTATACTCGGAGGCGGGCAATTGGGAAGAATGTTGCTGCAACAGGCAGCCAATTATCCTGTCGAGACTTTTGTCATGGAAAACGATCCCGGATGCCCGGCTGCTCATCTTTGTCATCATTTTACTAAAGGCGACATCAAGAACTTTGATAACGTTTATAAATTCGGGAAAGGACTGGATGCACTGACTATTGAAATTGAAAATGTAAATGTGGAAGCATTGGAGAAACTCGAAGCGGAAGGTGTGAAGATATTTCCGCGACCCTCTGTATTAAAGATTATCACCAGTAAGATTTCCCAGAAAGAATATTATAAAGCCAATGAAATACCCACGGCGGATTTCAGGATCACTCAAAATCTTGCAGAGTTGAAACAGAAGCAGGATTTTTTACCGGCTGTGCATAAATTAGGTGAAGGTGGCTATGATGGCCGTGGGGTGCAGATCCTGCAATCAAAAGAAGATCTTGACAAAGGATTTGACAAGCCTTCTGTACTGGAAAAACTGATCACTATTCACAAGGAGATCGCGCAAATGGTAGCGATCAATGAAAAAGGCGATACGGCTTTATACCCGCCGGTGGAGATGGTATTCGATCCGCGATTAAATTTGCTCGACTTCCAGATATGCCCCGCCGAAATAGAGACAAGGATATTATGGAAAGTAGAAGCGATTGCCCTGTCGGTTGTAAGAAATTTTAAATCACCGGGACTATTTGCCGTAGAAATGCTGATTGACAGAAATGGTGATGTTTTTGTCAATGAAACAGCGCCAAGAGTGCATAACAGCGGTCATCACACTATCGAAGCGCATTACAGTTCGCAATTTGATATGCTCTGGCGCATCATGCTTGGTTATCCTCTCGGAAATACGGAGAATATTCTTCCTTCGATCATGGTCAACCTCGTCGGCGCTGACGGGTACGACGGCAAAGTCAAATATGAAGGATTGGATGAAGTACTGAAAATGGAAAACGCTTTCGTGCATTTATATGGCAAAAAACTGGTAAAGCCCGGGCGCAAAATGGGTCATGTTACGATCATGAGCCGCGAAAAACAGGATCTTACTCATAAAGCGAATATTGTAAAGCATACGTTGAAGGTTGGAAGTGTTTGACAACGATTCAATGTTTTACGTTTAACGGTTTAAGGGTTCTTATAGCGGGCTGTTTCATTACTATAAAATACCTTACCGCTTAAAGAAACCTTTAAACTCTTAAACCCTTAAACGATCAAGCGATTAAACGATCAAACAATCAGAACTTAATCTGGTTAATCAACCTGTTCAGTTCTATCTCCGAAGATTTAGCCGCAAAACTCAAATTAGTCAGGGTGAAAGCAGCATTTTCAAAACTTTGCTGTGCCTGTCTTACTTCTACGATCGTTGCCTGTCTCAGTTGAAAACGCAATAAAACAAGATCCAATAATTTCTGTGCCAGTTCAACATTCTTCTGCTGCGTTTCAAGTTGCCGGAGATTGGAAGTATAAGATTGATAAGTGCGCACGGCGCCTGCTGTATAATCCCTCATCAATATATCTTTTTGTAATGCCGCATTCTTCACATTGATTTCAGCTACTCTTTCCTGCCGCTTATAAACGGTTCCGTTATAAATAGGTATTCCCAGGGTAAGCCCTGCAGACGGACCAGAATTTTGGTTCAATAATACATTCCCGGCTGCAACCTGGTTTCTGGTCACATTATACCCGGCCGAGGCGCGAAGGGTCGGATAACGCTGCGCTCCTACTTCTTTTACAATAAACTGGTTGATCCTTACCTGGTCACTGGCTGCCATAATATCAGCATTCTTCCCGATCTGGCTTAAAATATCGCCTAAGGTAATTGCCTTGTCAACAATAATAGTATCCGTAATGGAAATAAGGGAATCAGGTTTCAGTGTCAATAATAATAGTAAGTCCGTTTTGGCCTGGTCCACTACCAGCAACTGCGACTGTTTTGACTGCAGTAATGCATTCAGATCAAGTTGCGACTGGAAGAGATCGGCATTATTGGCCATCCCCACATTCTGCTGTGTTTTAACGATGTCCAGTTTTTTTTGCGCGACATCAATGGATTGATCAATGGTCTTTATATACGCCTGTTGCCGGATAACATCATAATAAGCTGTCATGACGGATGCCATAATGTTCTGCACCTGTGCATTAAGATAATTTTCACTTTGCTTTTCCAGTTGTTCCAGCCTGTTCCTGGTGGCCATTACTCTTGAGCCATTATACAGTAACATACCTGCCGTCACATTCGCCGACAAGTTATTCCCCGGCGCCGCGTTTCTTTCAATGATCGTTCCTGTATTTAGTTTCTGGTGCACCTTGATCACCTGCTCATTGTCAGATGCCCCGGCAGTAACCACGGGCAAGCCGCCTGCTACCCCGATATTGTTGTTGATCTTCGCGATCTCGTTATTATTCTTCAGCAATTGCAGGTCAAGACTGTTCTTCAAAGCTATATTGATCGCGTCCTGCAGGCCAAGTGTCTGCGAAAATGCTGAACCACTGATTATAAAAAGAAACAGTATAAAAGAAAACCTCTTCATTTATGACAATTATCAATTATGACCGGTTGTGTTTTTCGCAGGAATACCTCCATTCCCTTTTACGTTATCATCCTCTTCTTCCACTTTATGCTTCCCCGAAATATAGGTATACACAGCCGGTATCACAAATAAAGTCAGGATGAGCGAGAACATGATACCGCATACAACAACGATACCCAATGGTATGCGGCTGGTAGACGATGCTCCCAAACTCAGGGCGATGGGCAAAGCCCCTAATGAAGTCGCGAGACTGGTCATCAGGATGGGCCGTAAACGCTGCGATGCCGCATCCACTACTGCTTCCATTTTCTTTAAACCATGCTTGCGCCGCTGGTTGGCAAACTCAACAATCAATATTCCGTTCTTCGTTACCAGGCCTATTAACATGATCATTCCAATCTCCGAGAAAATATTTAATGTTTGCCCGAATATCCAGAGACTAAGTAAAGCTCCCGCCAGCGCTAATGGTACTGTAAGCATGATCGTGAAAGGATCCAGGAAACTTTCAAACTGGGCCGACAAGATCAGGTAAATCAATGCCAGCGCCAGCACGAAGGCGAAAACGATATTGGATGAACTTTCTGAATAATCCCTTGACGGGCCCGATAAAGCTGTCTGGTAACTTTCATCCAATAGTTTTGAAGAAATCCTGCGCATAGCATCAATACCGTCGCCAATAGTATATCCTTCCGCCAGCGAAGCGGAAATAGTAGCGGCTTTATAACGATTATAGTGAAATAAAGTAGCAGGATTAGTGCTTTCCTGCAAATGGACCACGGCATCCAGCGGGATATTTTCTCCTTTGTTATTTCTTACATACAAATTCTCAATGTCGCCGGGTTTATTGCGATCCGTTCGCACTACCTGGGCTATCACGGAATACTGAAAGCCATTTTGTATATAGTAGGCCAGCCGGCCGCCACTAAATGCAGCCTGGATAGTGGCAATCACGTCCTGCGTTGATAAACCAAGGTCTTTTATCTTCATCCTGTCAACGGTAAGTTGAAGTTCCGGACGATTAAACTTAAGATTGACATCTACGTTGGCGAATGTTTTATCTTTTCTTGCTTCATCCAGGAATTTCGGAATAATATCCCTGAGCTTGTCAAGATCCTGGTTTTCTAAAATGAACTGGACAGGCAAACCGCCACGGGAACCAAGCCCTACAGCAATAGTTTGTTCCTGCACGGCAAATATCCTGGCTTGGTTAAACCGGGACAACTTCCGTTGAAGGTCATTCGCGATTTCATTCTGTGACCGGTTGCGGTCCCCGCGCGGCACCAGGCCCAAACGGGGTTGCGTGCTGTTGTTGGCACCGCCGGCCGGCGTACGGGCGAAAACGAAATCGCGTTCTGAAACCGAATCATAGAGGTAATTAGTAATGTTATCGGCTAAACTCTGCATATAACTATAACTTGTTCCTTCAGGACCCGTAACAGTAAAACGTATATTACTCCTGTCTTCCAATGGGGCCAATTCGCTTTTCAGGTTACCAAATACAAGCCACATAATAACGCCGCAAACAGCAATAATCACCCAGGCCATCCAACGCACTTTCATAAATGATCGCAATAATCTCCGGTAACCATTTTCCATACCGCTGAAAAAGGGTTCTGTTTTTCTATAGAACCAGCCATGACCGGTCTTCTTGCGATGAAGTAGTACATTCAGTACGGGTGTAATGGTAAGCGAAACAAAAGCAGATACTAATACCGCTGCTGCCAATGATACCCCGAATTCCCTGAATAATCGTCCCACAAAACCTTCCAGGAAAATAACCGGGAGAAATACAATGGCCAATGTCAGCGATGTTGAAATGACAGCAAAGAATATTTCTTTACTGCCGGCAACCGCCGCTTTGCGGATCGGCAGGCCCTGTTCCAGTTTCCTGAAAATATTTTCTGTCACAACGATCCCGTCATCCACTACTAACCCCGTTGCGAGAACAATAGCCAGCAATGTCAGGATGTTTACCGAAAAACCTGCGAGGTACATGATAAAGAAAGTGGACACCAAAGAAATAGGAATATCAATCAGGGGCCGGATAGCGATCAACCAATCCCTGAAAAAGAAAAAGATCACCAGCACGACTAAGATAAATGCAATAATCAGCGTGTCTTCCACCTCCGCCAAAGACTGGCGGATATTCATTGTATTATCAATCAATACCTGTAACTGAATATCCGATTTGGTTCCTTTTTCTATTTGCTTTATACGTTTGTAAAATTCATCCGTTATTTCAATGTTGTTGGCGCCGGGTTGAGGAATAATGGCTAATCCAACAGCATTCACGCCGTTATATTTCCAGCTTTGCTCCAATTGCTCAGGACCTAATTCTATCCTGGCCACATCGCCAAGCCGTACAATGCCGGAACTATCTTCCCGTATGATCAGGTCCCTGAATTGCTTTTCTGAAGTAAGCCGCCCGAGTACACGGATAGTAAGTTCAGTATTGTTACCATAAATTTTTCCCGGGGGCAATTCAATATTTTCATTATTGAGGGAATTACGTATATCAGTAAAAGCCACTCCGTAAGCATTCATCTTATCAGGATTCAGCCACAGGCGCATGGAGTAACGCTTCTGACCAAAAATATTTACCGCGCTTACCTGGTTGATGGTTTGCAATTGCTGCTGTAATACATTTTCCGCATAATCACTTAGCTCCAGTAAGCTCTTGGTCCGGCTTTGCACGGCCAATATCAAAATAAAGTCGCTGTTGGCATCAGATTTAGTTACTATGGGCGCCGCGTCAATATCCTGTGGCAGGCTGCGGGCGGCCTGGCCTACTTTATCACGAACATCACTGGCTGCCGCTTCAAGATCCACACCGAGATTGAATTCCACGCTGATCTGGCTATTGCCCAGTGAACTGGAAGAAGTAATAGTGCGTATGCCCGGAATCCCATTGATCTGTTTTTCCAATGGCTCTGTTATCTGGCTTTCTATAATATCCGCATTGGCCCCGGTATAGGAAGTGCTGACCGAGATAAGCGGCGGGTCGATAGCCGGGTAATCTCTTACCGCCAGGAAGGTAAGACCGATAACTCCAAATAAGATGATCGCCAGGTTCATCACCGTAGCAAATACCGGTCGCTTAAGGGCTAATTCAGAAATGTTCATTCAATCGTATTGCTCATTTAAAAAATGCGATTCAAAATGTTACAGGTTATTGGAAGTTTAATGGCCGTGGTGTTCTATTTTGTATCTCCTAATTGTTCAAGGGTTTTTACACTTTTTATTTTCAGTTGTGTATTGGGCCTGGCAAAAAGCACACCGGTCACGACGATTGTATCGCCGGCATTTACCCCTTTTGTCACCTCTACATTATTGGCCGATCTCACCCCGGTTTGTATATTCACAAAAGTTGCTTTACCTTTTTTGACCAATATCAACTGGTTATTCCTGTCCTCCTGGATGATGGTATTGGTGGGAACCATAATCGCTTTTTTGTCATTCCCTGAAGCGCCCACATATACTTTTACAAAAGCGCCGGGATTAGGTGCGCCATCCTGTAGCACAGCTCTTATCATGAGGTTGCGTGTTTGTGCATTCGCCTGCGGTTCCAGGGCGATGATTGTAGCTTTTTGCCGGGCCTCACTGGTTGCATCCACTTCTACCTCCACGGTTCCGCCTATTTTTACCAGCTCGCTGTATTGCTCGGGCAGGGTGAAATCAATCTTTAGTTTTCCAAGCTGTTGTATGGTAGCAAGAACCGTAGTAGAGGATACGTAAGCGCCCGGACTTACCTGCCGCAAACCGACCACGCCACTGAAAGGAGCGCGAATAACCGTTTTATCTATCAGCGTCTGTGTGTAAACAATATCTGCTTTAAGACTGTTGACCTGGTTGACGACTGCATCATAGTCGCTCTGGTTAATTCCATTAACGTCAAGCAGTTGCTTCAAACGCTGTTGTGTTTTTTCTGCCAGGTCCAGTTGTACCCTGCTTTTTTGTACCTGTGCTTCAAGGTCAGCGCTGTTTATCCTTGCCAACACAGTTCCCTGCGCTACTTTTTTTCCTTCCGGTACGTTCAGGTAAGTGAGCCTTCCGCTGACCTCGGGCCGCAGTTCCACCGACTCATTGGCGATGACTGTACCATTGGCTTCAACAATATTGGTGACTGGCTGCAAAGAAGCAACCATTACATCCACGACTGTCGGGGGATTGCCTTTTGGTTTCTGATCCGGGGCTTTTCTTTTGCAGGCGGTCCAAAAAATGACGGGAAAAATGAGATAGAAAAAAACGGTAAACAATTTACGGGTCCTGTGCATGAATTCCTTTTTGAAAATAGGTCAAATATAGAAAGTTTTTGTTCTTAATAGTTTGCCGGGTTTCAGACATAAAAATGCTCCCCGATAAGACGATGAAAATAGAACAACCCTGCCACCTTAATA
Source organism: Bacteroidota bacterium (assembly GCA_030706685.1). GTDB lineage: Bacteria > Bacteroidota > Bacteroidia > Chitinophagales > Chitinophagaceae > VBAT01. Next base: position 10,965 of record JAUZOA010000067.1, on the reverse strand, counting down.
GCATTTTAATGATGACCGGCTGTAAAGGTTGTCAACCTTCTAAAAATTTTGAGCCCCCTGGTTTGGGAAAGGTTGACAACCCTGGCAAAAATTTTAGAAGGTTGCCAACCCTTTGCCACGAAAAACCTGTTTCTTTGTTTTAAATACACCGAATAAATGGATCCACTTGTTGGCATTATCATGGGCAGCGACAGCGATCTGAACGTTATGCAGGCTGCCTCGGATATGTTGAAACAATTCGGCATACCCCATGAAGTAACCGTGGTATCGGCTCACCGCACTCCTTTGCGTATGGTAGAGTACGCGCAGAAAGCCAAAAAAAGGGGGTTGAAAGTAATCATTGCCGGAGCTGGTGGCGCGGCTCACCTGCCGGGTATGGTTGCTTCTATTACCCCGTTGCCGGTAATTGGCGTCCCGATCAAATCATCCAATTCTATTGATGGATGGGATTCTGTACTTTCTATTCTGCAAATGCCGAACGGGGTTCCTGTAGCCACCGTTGCTCTGAATGCCGCAAAAAATGCCGGGATATTGGCCGCTGAAATCATTGGATCATTTGACGAAGCGGTTTCCAAAAAGATCACGGACTATAAAAGTTCTCTCAGGAACGAAGTCATTGAAAAAGTGGAGAAAATGAAGAAAGATGGGTGGGAGAATAAATTTGACTAATCCCCGCCCTGAAGGGCCCTTATGACCCGGACGATGGGGTGCTTATTGAACCATACCAGTTATATCTCCCTTATTGATATTTTTTCCGTAAATTCAGCATACAAAACATTGCCATTATGAAAAGTGTATCTGCTGTGCTCCGCCGTAAAGGCGCCACGGTCGCTTCTGTCCCGGCTTCCACTCCTGTTGCAGAAGCCCTCGAAATCATGGCTGAAAAAAATATCGGCTCCGTCGTCGTAATGGATAACGATCGTTACCTCGGCATTATGACCGAAAGGGACTACTCCCGTAAAGTAATACTGAAAGGAAGAAATTCCGCTGACACAACGGTAGCTGAGATCATGTCGGCTGACCTGCCATCAGTAAAACCTTCTGACACTATCGACCATTGCATGGAACTGATGACAACGAGGAATATCCGCTATATGCCCGTTTTTGACAATAATAAACTGGCTGGCATTATTTCGATGAGCGATGTAGTAAAAGAAACGATCCTGGCGCAGAAAGAAACAATTGATCACCTGCATAGTTATATCCAGAGCTGATCTATTTTTCCAGTAAAACCACAAATTCCTGTTCCAGGGTCAGCGAATGCTCATAGAGTTCCCGGATGAATTCTTTTCCCCATATTGCATAATAGTAAAGCATATTATCATACCGCTCCTGCAAGCCATTGCCGGGAAATAACTTTGCCTGAATAGTCAATATCTGGCGCTGCTGGTCGGCAAACTTTCTTTTTTCCGCACGAAGCATTTTCTTTTCCAACTCCTGCAGACGATGAACCGCTTTTATTTTCAAAGCGTCCACGTGCTTTAATAATGTAATATCCACTGCCCCGGCCTGTTTCTTAAACGACTCATACAATTGTTCTACCTGGACCAGCGAGCCGTTCAGCTTTGTCTCATTCTTGCTTTCTCTTGTCACCAGTTTATTCAGCAATTCCTGCCCGGGCAAAAAGAAATCTCCGGCAGTAAATCCAAGCCGGGCGATCTTTTCCTGCCAGCTTTTTTCAACTACCAAAAATGAATTGCGTAACAATAGCACCGGAAAAGGTACCTTGTAATGAGCAAACATTTCGCCATACTGCAACCAATAAGCGATCTCCCCGCCCCCACCGATAAAAGCCACATCGGGTAATATTGTTTCCTGGAAAATTCCCCGCAGGATCACATTCGGGCTGAATCGTTCCGGATGATCATTTAATTCTTTCAATAGCTCCTTTTCAGAAAAAGTCAACGCTGAATTCTTTACTGTAAACGCCAAATCCTTCTTCACCATTCTTTCCCTTATTCCATCCCCGAGATAAAACAAATTGATCTCCCTGGGGTTGGCCTGTACCTTATAACCCGCGGCCTGTATTTTTTCAATTGTTTTGCTTACAATATCCGATGGCGTTTGATGCAGCAGGTCATCTTCAAAGATCGAAATGGCTTGTTTTTTCAATTCCGCGTTATCTGGCAGCAGAACCACAAGCCCATAGCCGGCAAATAAAGCATTCACCAATTGAAAAGTGGCGTCCTGTACCAGGGCTCCCTTCTTAAAACATTCCCGGGCAAGACCCACTATCTCTTTCCCAAATGGTAATACGGCTAATTGCCCTTCTGCTGTATTGATCAATTGCAGGAATGCCGCATCCACTTTCATTCTTCCCACAGCGCCGGTTTGCTTCGTATCCCAGGTTAATTTTTTCCCGTCAAGATAAATATGGCCCAGCTCATCCAGGTCCGCGTCCTCAGAGCCCATATAATAAACAGGCACAAAATTGTATTGCGGCAGGGATGTTTTCAGGTGCTCCGCCAGCTTAATGGTATGGAGTATTTTGTAAATAAAGTATAATGGCCCCGTCAAAATATTGGGCTGGTGAGCAGTAGTTACAGTAAATGTGTCAGCGGATAATAGGGCATTGATGTTTTTGGCCACCTTATCCTTTGACAAGTCGCCATATTGTTTTTTTAATTCCTGAACGAGCACTTCCCGGTTGGTGGGGAATCGTTTTCTGGTGTCGATGGATTGTTGGATGCCTTTCAGGGAAGGCGTATAGACATAAAATGGCTTTAGGGCATTGGCCTGGTCAATATAATCTACAGCAATTTTGGTAAAAGCCCCTGTTTGCCGGTAAGGCAGGCGGGTAGATATACAATCCATATTAAATTAAAAAACACACTCCTTCGCCATGGCTACGAAGTGTAAAGTAAAAATAAAAAGAGTTGCGTTGACCCCGGGTTCACTCTTCAAAATTAACGTTACTTTACCTCATACGCGATTACCGAATTTCTCCAGAATGTCGGAACAAAGATTATTTTCTTTTTGGGATCAATTCCAATGTCAGCCGTATTCCCTTTTTCGGCGCGGGTATCCTTTAATAATTGTTTGCTGCCATTGGCGCTGACATACCAGAGAGCGCCTGCCCAGCAGGACACGATAAAGTCATTCCCCTGTATGTTCTCAATACCATCAGTTCCCCCTTCCATGCCATCAGCGATCTTCGTCTGTGTTTTATCGCTGTTCAATTTATAGATACCCCCGGCATCAAGAAAGTAAAAATCCTTCCCTCTCATCAGTACACCATTGGCTCCCTTCATATTTGAAATATACACTTCGGCTACTCCATCTTTCACCCGGTATACCTGGTTGTTCTTAGAATCGGACACATAAACCACACCGTCATTACCCACGCTGATATCATTTAAACCCGCCGCATTGGGAATGGGTATCTTCTTATCAATCTTGCCGGCGGCAATATCTATTACCACTACTTCTGAAAGATCGGCGACATACAGTTTGCCGTCATAAAGACCCATTCCTTTAGGCGCATTGAGACCCGTGACCCATTCCACCACGATATTTTTCCCATTGGCATTCATTTTTCCAATCGAACCCTTTCCATCCTTGCCCCAGGGGTCGGTGCCGTCGATATTGGATACATATAAAGTGTTATTGCCATCAAACAAAACGGATTCCGGCACTTTGAATACCGAATCCGTTTGCCAGAGTTTTACGAGTTCGTGCTGCTGGCCATAAGATGCCTTCAGAAAGAAGACGGATAGTACAAACAGGAAAGCTATTTTCTTCATAAAGATGATTTTGATAAAGGTACAAACAGCGGAGTAAATAGAAAGTTCAGTAGTGGGTCAATTTCAATACTTATGTAGGTCACGGAGGACCGCGGAGAAACAGAGAATCTCAGAGCATCCATGATAGTCTCTCTGTGGCACTCTTTATCTCTGCGGTTCTCAGTGGACATATTTCAAACTGACCCATTACCGAAAATTCAGCGACGGGAAGATTATACCCCCGAAAACCCATCACAAAAGTTCTTTTATTTCCTTGAAACGATTTTGTAAATTTGAATACATTTTACCCAAATGGAAGCCTACGGAAAGATATTGCTTATTGCCATGCCCGCATTTCTCCTGCTGGTATTATTTGAAAAGTGGTACGGCTGGTACAAAAATAAAGATACCGTCCGCAATATGGACATGATCTCCAGCCTCAGTTCCGGCGTCACCAATGTGACCAAAGAAGTACTGGGTCTCACTATCCAGATCCTCGCTTACGGCTGGCTGGTACAAAGAGTGGCTCTTTATCATATCCAGGCTACCTGGCTTACTTACGTGGTGGCTTTTGTAGCTATCGATTTTGCCGGCTACTGGATACATCGCTGGAGTCACCATATCAATATTTTCTGGAACCTGCACATTATTCATCACAGCAGCGAAGATTTTAACCTGGCCTGCGCCCTCCGCCAAAGTATCTCGTTATTGTTCAACCCATTCGCTTTTCTTTTACTTCCGGCCGCTTTGCTGGGTGTGCCTGCCAACGTGATTGCAACGGTAGGCCCTTTGCAATTGTTTGCGCAATTCTGGTATCATACACAGCATATCAATAAAATGGGGTTTTTGGAAAACATTATCGTCACCCCCTCTCATCACCGGGTGCACCATGCTATCAATAAAGAATACCTGGATAAAAACCTTTCCCAGATTTTCATTATCTGGGATAAAATCTTTGGCACTTTTCAAAAGGAATTGAAAGAAGCCCCGCCGGTTTATGGCATTACAAGACCGGCAAGAACCTGGAACCCCATTAAAATAAATTTCCAGCACCTCTGGTTGCTGATAAAAGATGCCTGGAGAACGAATAGCTGGAAAGAAAAATTCACCCTTTGGTTCAAACCTACCGGTTATCGCCCGCCAGATGTAGCGGCAAAATACCCGGTTTATAAGATCGAAGACGTTTATCATTTTGAGAAATACGCGCCGCCCGCTTCCAAAGCATTAAATGCGTGGAGCTGGGTACAATTAGTATTGATATTACTTTCTATCAGCTACCTGTTTGGCAATATCGCCGCCATACATAAACTAAATGGCTCCTATATCTATATCTACGGCGGCTTCGTTTTTCTCAGCGTATATGCCTATACAGAATTGATGGACCGGAACCGCTATGCTATTGGCTGGGAGCTCGCCAAAAATATACTCGGCGCTGCCATTATTTACCGGCAGGGAGATTGGTTCGGGGCAAGCGCATATTCGCCATGGATAAGTTATGCCCTTGTCGCTTATTTCATTCTTTCAACAATAATCACTGCGTCGTTTGTTTACCAGCATTACAAAGAAGACCGTAAACTCGTTGTTTCACTTTGAAATGAGGTCATAGGAGTGTTTCATCCAGCCGCTGAGCTGCCGGTCAATATCTTTTGCATTGTCAACCGGCACCACGTGAGCTACCCTGTTCTTTGATGTTTGTAAATAGTTGGAAACAGGCGGTACATTTTCCAAATGATCTAAAAAAAACTCTATCTCCAAATGATCCTTCTTTACCTTCACCGCCAGGAACGTGCTTTTAGTCTTAAAATAAATAACATCCGGTCTTACCGTTTCCTCCCGGTATTCTCCAAATCGCTGAACGATCTTTACTACCTGTTCATAGATTTTTTTCAACTCCGGCGGGCGATTGACAAATAAAGACTCTTTCGTGATCAGGACACAGGAATGGTTCTGGTCTTTTCGTTTGAAACTTCTTTTGCATTTGGGACAGGTCCACATAGTAGTAAGAAGGAAGTCAGAGGTCAGAAGCCGGAAGTCTGACTTCAGACCTCTGACTTCTATTTAACAACTTTCAGCTTATCGGCAATATACCGGTCCACCATTTTCTCCAAAATCATCAGCGTTACAGTTCCCTGCGATAAGATAAGGTCATGAAACTCCCTGACATCAAATTTATCCTTCAGCCGGGTCTCTGCTTTTTCCCGGAGCTCTTTTATTTTCAGTTCGCCCATTTTATAAGCCAGCGCTTGTCCCGGCCATGATATATAGCGGTTGATTTCCGTATTTACTTCATGCAACGACAAAGCGGTATTCTCAGCAAGATATTGAACAGCCTGCTCTCTTGTCCATTCTTTTGCATGCAGGCCAACATCAATCACCAGCCTGCAGGCGCGCCACATTTCATAAGTAAGTTTTCCAAAACGTGAATAAGGATCTTTATAGAAGCCCATCTCGGTTCCCAGGTATTCGCAATACAGACCCCAGCCCTCCCCGAATGCATTTACATAAAGATTTCTGCGGAATTCAGGAAGATTAGTCAGCTCCTGTGTCAATGCAATCTGCAAATGATGCCCCGGTACCGCTTCATGCATGGTCAGAGATTCCAACGCATACAGGGGGCGGCTTTTCAGGTCATAGGTGTTCACCCAGTAGTGACCGGCGCTCTTGCTATTGATCGGCGCACCGGAATACCTGCCGGCGGTATAGGTAGGCGCCAGGTGCTCCGGAACAGGCTCTACACCATAAGGCTGGCGTGGAAGTTTGCCAAACAGCATCGGCAATTTTCCATCAATTTGTTTCGCGATATAGGAAGCTTCTTTGAGCAATTGCTCAGGCGTCGTGGCATAGAATTTCGGATCTGTCCGTAAATAAGCAATGAACTCCTGCAATGTGCCGGTGAAATTCACTTCTTTCAAAACATCCAGCATTTCCTTTTTTATTCTTTCCACTTCCTTCAACCCTAACTGGTACACTTCTTCATAACTGATATCCGTAGTAGTATAATGATGAACCCGGTCCTCGTAATAAGCCAGCCCATTGGGAAAATGGGAAACGCCGATCGTAGTTCTTGTCTTTGGCAGGTATTCGGTATCAAAGAAAGTTTTTATCCGTTTGTAAGATTCAATCACGTCATTTTTAATTGCTTCCCTGCCTTCTTCCCTGATTTTATTCCAATCGTCATCCTCCACCGAAAAAGGTTTTTTCAAAAAAGGTTTCCAGAAAACACTTTTTTCAACGCTATCAGCAATTTGACGTTCATACGTATTTTCATAACCGTTTAAAATGGCGCGGGGCTGGCAAATTCCCAGTGCAAGCCCCTTACGCATCAGGTCAAGATTCTCCTGCACATACCGGGGAATATCTTTTAGCTTTTTTATATAATCCGCAAATTCTTTTTTTGACACCAATACACCCGAAGCCATGGAGGGCAGTCCTGTGTGAAAACCTTCATCAGATAAAATGGGATTCAGGTAAGATTTAAAAGTATAACCAGAGATTTCATCTTCCATATCATATTCCAGCAGCTCAATATTTATCTCGTCATCAAATGATAAAGAAGTCTTATTGACTTCTTTCAATTTAGCATCCACTGATTTATAAAAAGTATAGTGCCGCAAAAAATCTTCTTCTTTATGGGAACCAAGCGGGTGACCGGCTATGCTGTCGCGTTTTCTTTCATCCTCTTTGAAATCCTTTATTTCCTTCAGCGCCTTTTCTATGACAATATTGCCGGTTGATTTCTTTTCCTGCGCCGGTAAGGATATAGCCGTGGAAAGTAACAGCAGGATGAGCCAGGAAATTTTCATCATATAGTGATCTTTTCTTTTGCCAGTTGATCATTGACCGTTCGCCAGATTCCGATTGGGTTCCCATTCTTTAGTTCGTCAGGCAACAACTCATCCGGCCAGTTCTGGTAGGCGATCGGTCTTGCGAAACGTTTGATGCCATCAGCGCCCACCGATGTAAAACGTGAATCGGTAGTAGCCGGAAAAGGGCCGCCATGCTGCATGCTCAAACAAACTTCCACGCCGGTGGGTACTCCGTTCAATATAAAGCGCCCGCAAATATTTTTTACTGCTTCTGTAAGCTGATCATTATTTTTTATGTCGCCCTCAGTTGCCATCAGGGTAGCCGTCAATTGCCCTTCAAGGTTCTTTACCACTTCGATCATTTCAGCCATGTCTTTGCAGCGAATAACAAGGGAATAAGGGCCGAATACTTCCTGGTGAAGAACGGGATTATTCAGGAATGCCTCAGCACTCGCCGAAGCGACGGTAGGCGAACCCTGGTTCAATTGAGGTTCTGTTTCAGCCACAGCGACAGTCTCCACTTCCGGCTGGGATAATGAATTAGCTCTTCGTTCCACATAATTTTTAAAGATACCCGGATGCAACATGGTACCCGGGGAGATTTTCTTAATTTCTTCTCCCAGTGAACGAATGAAATTTTGCAAGCCTTCGCTTTCTATTCCAATGATAAGACCGGGATTGGTGCAAAACTGTCCCACACCCAGGGTAATGGATGATGCATAGAGTTTGGCTACCTCAGCGACTGACTGCTTTAACTTCTCCGGTAACAGGATAACGGGGTTGATGCTGCTCATTTCCGCAAAAACGGGAATAGGTGTTTTGCGTTGATTGGCCCAGTCGAATAATTGTTTGCCTCCTAAAAAGGAACCTGTAAAGCCGATCGCTTTCACCAAAGGATGCTTTACAAGCATCTCGCCTACTTCGTTACCTGCCCCATGTATATGGGCAAATACCCCTTTGGGCATATTGCATCTATTGGCTGCTTTTAAAATAGCGCCCGCTACCATTTCAGAAGTGGCAGCATGCGCAGGATGTGCTTTTACAATGACAGGGCAACCGGCTGCCAAAGCGCAGGCGGTATCGCCGCCGGCGGTGGAATACGCATAAGGGAAATTGCTGGCGCCAAAAACAACAACAGGTCCCAATGGGATCAGCATCTTTCTTATATCCGGCTTGGGCGGTGTCTTCTGCAAATTGGCTGTATCAATCCGGGCTTCGAGCCAATCGCCTCTTTCGCAGGCATCGGCATAAGAAGTCAGTTGAAACATCGTTCTTGCCCTCTCACCCCTGAGCCTTGCCTCGGGCAGGTTAGTTTCTTCACCGGTTACCTTTAATAATTCATCGCCAAGGTTTTCTATTTCCGCGGCAATAGCCCGCATAAAATCAGCCCTCTGCTTTAGCGGCAATTTCCGGTAAGCATGGAAAGCGTTCCATGCATCCTGCATAGCTGTTTCAATCTCAGGCTGCGTTGCATCTGTGTATTTCATAGCGCTCATTTTTTGATGGTGTTCAAAGTTAGGGAGCAATGGCTTGCCCAGAGGGATTACAAATCAAATATTTTAAAAATCAGTAATTTCGGATAACACGGAAATCCTGCCTTAGCCCTGTCTGTTACCCCAATCAGATTGTAGTTAAACTTTTCCTTTGATATAAAACAACCGTTATGACAAATGACACCTCATCCGGAGAAAAAGAAAAGAAATCGTTTTGGGATACGACAACTGGCACCATAACAAAAATTACTGCTTTGCTTACGGCCATTACAGGGCTCATTTTGGCAATTAAGCCTTATTTTAAAACGAGTCATAACGACCTTATTCCCCCGGCGGCAACAATAATAAATTATGATAGTATTGCAACAGATATGGCAAACCAATGGTGCAATGATCTCAAAAATAGAAATGTGGATGGCCTGGTAGCAAGTTCCTCCCTCCCCTTTTATGCCGATTCCAGGATATTAAACTCACTGCCGGATGTAAGGGCATCTTATACTTCCATAACTGCACGCTATATACCGGCGGAAATTGTTGATTCTACCATGAGAAGTCCTGATGAGAATATACCTGTACTATTTGAATTAAAAATATATAAGTCATCTGAACTTAAAACCAGGGGGTATGATGAGGCTCACGACAGGATTCTTAGAAGTTTAAATCTTGAAAATGATCCCTATATTGGTATGCTTGGTTTTAGCTACCGTGGTCGACGGGAGTATACGGAATTGGTATTTCGAAAAACGGGAAATACTTTAAAAATTGCAGGCTGGTGGGATTAACCGCACCGGCAAAGCATACTTACCCGCCTTTTACTGACAATAGCACATCTTCTGACAAAAATATTTGCATTAGCCGGGCATGGCATGATAATCATCGGTCAGAATCAGTCCGTTGCCGGATCAGGTACTGCCCTTCATCCGAAAAAAATTTCCTGAAATTGTCCGATTGAGCAAACTCATCCGTCATAAGGGTATCATTCAATTATTTTAAAAAATTAAATCTAAAAAAATGACAACACAGGAAGTAGCCGCCCAATTAGTGGCCTATATGCGTAAAGGACAAATTACCGAAGCCCAGGCAGAATTATATGCGGATGATATTATTTGCCTGGAACCGGAAGGAACCATGACACAACATTTTACCAAAGGGAAGGCAGCAGTTGCCGAAAAGGGAAAGCAATTCGCGTCTATGATTGAAGAGCATCATGGCAGCGCAACTTCAGACCCTCTGGTAGCCGGCCGTTATTTTAGCATTACGATGACCCTTGATGCCACTTTTAAAGGCAGGGGCAGGCAGCTTTTTGAAGAAGTTTGTGTATATGAAGTAAAAGATGGTAAAATCGTGCAGGAGCAATTCATTTACTGAGAGAAAAATGATTTTGTTTTTCCAACTAAAACTAAAATGACTATGCCGGAACAAAATTTTAAAAACCATGCCCGGTACACACCCTATTTCACTTCGTACTCCCCGGTATTATTGGGGCACTAGTGATACTATCCATTATTAATCTTTTCATAATAGTGAACCTGCTATCTGTGATACTGGTATAAAGCGCCATAGCGTTTTTTTCATTTTTTCTAAGATGCGCAGTACCGGGGAAAATCTCCGCTATTTTTCGATGACGGGAAAGTTATTGAATAAAGGTCTGACGATGAGCCAGGTTATTGCTTTACGTTTCGCCAGTGATAATGAGTTGGCTGATCTGGCAGTAAAATAATATGAGCAATAAAGAGATCAAACAGGCGATTCAGAATCATTGCTGTCCGGGAAAAATGAATGTGTATTATTAAAAACCAGTACAATCAAGGTCTTGAGCATGCTGATATAAATGGGGGCCTGCTTTTAGAAATCTTCTTATCCCGGTACTCTGCACGCAGCGTTCCGAACGCTTCGCCGACCCTCTCACTTGTCTACCCACGATGTGTTCCGCCGGAACACGGG